>CAJJCP010000036.1 GCA_905182715.1 uncultured Candidatus Poseidoniales archaeon | reverse complement strand
AAACGAATGGTTGAATCACTTCAAGCACCATTTAGGAAATTATCCGAACATCAAACTGTTTGGCCTCCTGTCCTTGGTGGGATTATTGTTGTTGATGCAGCAGCGCCGGGTCAAGTCGGAATCACGCTCCCAGCAGGAATCCCTGTTTGCGTTCTTGACCACCATGCTACTTGTGATTGGCAATTGGGCGAGGAGGACCTTCTTTTACAATGGAATGTTCGTGCTACGACTCAAATTGTCGATTCTTATCTCATGAAACACTCTCCTCAATCTCGTTCTCTTGTCGTCCGCAAGATGCTTTTAGCAGGCCTCTTGACCGATACGGGTAGATTTCGACATGCTGACAAAGGTGCGTTCCAAACTGCGGTTGATTTGTTGACTGAAGATGACTTAGATTACGCTTCTTTTGTTGAATACATCGAAACTGAAACAACCACTCCCAGTGAACGAGGTAGCCTTTTACGAGGCTTGGAAAGAGCAAAATCCATTGACTCCGGTGCTTGGAATGTGGTTCACACTTCTTCCGGAACGCTCGAAGGTCGGTTAGCCAGCCTTTTGATTGGTACTGGAGCAGAGATTGCCCTTGTCAGTCGATTCCGTGATGGTGAGACCCGTCTTACTGCACGTGCTTCACGGCATACAACGTTGAAAGGGATTCATCTTGGAGAACTCATGTCGAGTGTTGCAGAACAGATTGGCGGGGAAGGTGGCGGCCATGATGGAGCTGCTGGATGGAGTGGTAAGACTGATCGAATTGCTGCTGAGTCATCATTCATTACCCAAGTGGCTTTGATTAAAAGGATGGATATTTGATGTCAGAAATCGAATTGCCAAGTGCCCCTGGCTATTTCATTTCCCGTTGGCGAGAGCAAGGTCCTGTCGATCTCGACACCTTGACACTCTGGCGTGATGAGATGAACTGGACAACATGGTTACCACTTGCAGAGGCTGCTTTATTTCTCGATGCTGCTGAATTACTCGCCCTTCTCGAAACAGTGCTTTCACCCGCTGAGAAAGCAACACTTTCACTTGTTCGTCGTCGAATGTTAGGTGATACTCGACTTCAGCATGTCATTGAAGAGGCACTTGATATAGCCCGAAATCCTGAATCTCGAGATTTGGCACTCGAAGGCCGTCTCCGTATGGAACTTGGATTGGTCAAATATGAAGACGGTGACATTGAAGGTGCAAAGGATGACTTAACATGGGCAGAAACTCGCTTGAAATCTGTCGCTCTTGCCAGCAGAGACCATGATTTAGCACTGATTAACAAAGCTGCTTTGCATACCGCATGTGGCGAGGCAATCATGGCGTTGACGGTCTATTCTGAAATACCACGAAACGGAAACCATGCGAATGAAACCATTGCACTTTCACGTCTTGGTGCGAGTCGTATTTGTGCCTCTATCGGCCATAGTTTCGATTCAGTAAGGCATGCTTGGAATGCGCACGCTCATGCGCTCTTAGCAAATCAAATTGGTATGGCAATTGAGGGTGGAGCGTTGTTTTTGGACTTTTCAAGCGAAGCCATTGATGATTCCGCCGAGAGAATGCAGGTCCAAGTCGAAAATTCGAGACCAAGAGAAGCAGGCGAAGAGGCTCGAGAACTCAAGGTCCATCCTGAAGATATCAATGATGTCTTCGATTGGTGTTTTAATCATCTTCCCGAAAGTCATGCAGGAAATGACCGTCCTGATTTGAGAGCAATGGTTAGTTTGGCCCATCGATTTGAGAAAATTTCGCATTTTGATTCCTTGTTGAAGAATCCTGATGGTGTTGAGGATCCTATTCTTGTCGCTATCGTTCAGAATTGCATCGAGGATAAGGAATTGAAATCTCTTTGGAATGTACGTCTTGCAACACTCACAATGGTCTAATCTATAGATTCGAACACCATTCAGTCAAATCGGTGAATTCTTCCCGAGTCCATTCTTTCAGAGGTGGAATCTCATCCCACCATTGAACTAAACGAACTTTTTCATCATCAACTTCCCAATTCTTCCCCATGGATGTTTCAACTATGACATGAGCAACCCAACCTTTGGGATAGTATGTCGTGTTCCATTTTTCTACACGACCCACAAGTCCAGTTTCTTCCTTTAATTCACGGAGTAAAGCATCTTCCGGAGTTTCTCCTTCCTCAACATGCCCACCAGGAATTTCCCAACCTCGTTCTGGATGTTCAACGAATAAGACTTGACCGCCATGTCCAATTTTTTGTTTTCTTTGATCTTCCGTAGTCACCCACGCTAAGACAAAAATAGGTTGCTCCTTGGAAGTCATGTTCTACCTCAGAAAGCATCCTTTGCTTTCGACACCCATTCTTCTGCCCACTCTTCACCTTGGGATACAAGACGTCGTGCTAAGAAGAATGCTTCTGATGCATCTCCTGCTTGCATCAAGGATTGCAAACGTATCAATTCGGGATGGATGGGCGTTTGTTCCTCTTCAATTGCAATGGAAACTTCGGCATTCTCTTCTATCGAAGAAATCCGCTGTGAAAGTTGGACCATGTGTTGTAAGAATTGTGAACGCTTTTCGATACTTGGTGCGGTCCAAGGCTTTTCCTTCTCACCCATCAGTCGTCCAGTAATTCGTTCTAAGAAAGCGTCACGTGCAGTTTGATGTGGTTGTAATTGCTGAACATGGTCGTAGCAGGACCATGCTTCATCCATTTCTTCACGGCGTTCATAGAGTCGACCTAACTCCATCCAAAGTTCATGATTATTTGGACGGTGAGCTAACAGATGTCGAGCAAGTTCGATGAAGAGGTCTTCATGCCCTCCCGAACGTATCCGTTCTAGACGACGCCCATACACAATGTTCGCTCGTTGGTCGCTGAAATCTAAGCGGCGACAACGTACGGCAAAGTCTTCGAGTTCGTTTTCGAGGGATGTTGCTTCCAAGGTTGACCACCATGTATCGGGGTCGAGAGGGTCCCGACTGAAGGCTGCTTCAAGCAATTCAAGACCAACTAACAGAAAATTCACATCTTTCAATTGCTCGACTTGTTCAGCATCACGTCCAAGTATAATGAACACATCTTCAAGGACAGCACAAAGGCCTTGTCCATCTTGTACAACAACTTTGATATCTGCTAAGCAGCGCCAATTCCGTTCATCGGTGAAGTCATGGAGCAAAGCTTGTCGAGCGTTTTGTTCAGCCCAAGCCATGTTCTCATCAAATCGTTCTGAGTCTCTCGATGCAAGTCGAGCAAATTTTTGTGCTTGGGTTCGATAGCGATTGCCGAGGTTGCGTCGAGGGTGTTGCAAAAGGTCTGCACTTTCCCCAACCATGTGTATCACACCTTCTCTCCGCATTCAATGTCTTCGTTCAAATGCTCACTGCACAGACATAAATCCATCATGGTCGACACCCCATGGCAGGGTTGCATCGAAACCAACTTTGGAAGTGAGGCCGTCTGCATCTCGTGAAGGATCTAATGAACTGCCTTTTTGGTTTGAAAGAATAATTGTGTCCTTGTCAGGTTGCCATCGAGTCACCATTGCCCATTCGACACGAACTGGGTCACCAATGTCCACATCTTCATCAACAATAGTCACCATCTTCATGCTTCGATGGCCTGCTAATGCTGCTTGAATGGCATTGAATGGGTCTTCAGGTTTGGATTTTTTAATTTTTATGACAGCCGCCAACCAACCGCATCCGCCTTCTGTCATGTGGACATCAAGACATTCACACACTTCATTTACTGCTGCTTTAATTGTTGGTGCACGAGGAAGACCCATCAAGGTCTTGTGTTCTGCTTCACCTGGAATGAGGGCGTGGAATATAGGGTTGTCACGATGAAGTACACCATCGATTTCAATGACAGGCTCTTGCCTGACGTCGTCGACTGTTCCGGTGATGTCAACATACGGACCTTCATCATCATCTTCATTGGTTATGCGGCCCCATAAGACATATTCAGCATCAGCTGGTGCGAGGATACCATTTGGCATTCGAGTCAGTCGTAGCGGCTTCCCGTACAATTTTTCATGAAGGGCTGCTGCAATTGTGAGTTCATCGATGTTATCGTCAAATGACATTGCTGCGGCAAGAAGAACAACAGGGTCAGGTGCGTTGACAATAGCAATCTCGACTTCTCTTCCTTCTTTACGAGCGTTCATCGTCATTGTTCGCAGATGTCGTGGAACTAATCTGACAACCAGATGGTTTGGGTCACGGACAAATTGGCGGTGAAAAGACATGTTTCGGATCCCATTATCTTCGGCGATGATTACACTTGCAGATGAGTAACGTCCACGGTCTTGAGGCCAGTGGTGTGGGAATGGAAGTTTGGTAATATCAATAATTTCTTGCATGTTATCGTAACATTCCGCCTCTGAGGCATCTACGATCACAGGTTCACTTGGATTGTCCATAGCCCAACCGAGTGTATCGATATATTCTCCAGGGGTGATTCCTATTGCTGCACAGAGTCGGTCTCGTGTGAGGATATTGATGGCTGCACGATGGCCAGGACTTTCAGGAATATCGGTGAACAATGTGAGGGCATGATTGCTCGCTCGTGAGTGTTCCCACATGCCATGAATAAGGCTCGTTGAGTTCGATTCTTCGGTGGCTGCGCCGAGGTGGTCACGAAAGGCCATATCTTTCCGACAGGGGTTCATCGCTTGAACCTTGTTTAGGACTCATGTACGAATTCCCCAAATTTCGGATATATTGATGATTCTTACATGCGGATTTCATCTCGCAGTCTGCAGGATTGTTCAACTCATTTACATCGGCGTTGAGGGTCGTTTTATATAGGGGATTCAAGACGGCATAGTGCTTCAATGCGGTGATTATGATGGGTAGAGGACTCTTCGCAGGTGCTAAAATGGCCAAGGACCGTCAAAAGTTTCGTTGGTCAGACCGTCGATATAAGAAGCGTATGCTCAAGCTAAGAGCAAAGCACGACCCTCTTGCGGGTTCCACTCAAGCCAAGGGTATCGTCATTGAAAAGGTCGGTATCGAAGCGAAACAACCGAACTCCGGAATTCGTAAGGCTGTCAAGATTTCACTGATTAAGAACGGAAACAAACTCACCGCTTTCGCTCCTGGCGATGGTGCAATCAATTTCATCGATGAACACGATGAAGTGATGGTCGAAGGTATCGGTGGACGCATGGGTCGTTCATACGGAGATATTCCTGGTGTCCGTTACAAGGTCATCCAAGTCAACGGCGTTTCATTGAATGAAATGGTCCGAGGCCGAAAAGAGAAACCAATCCGCTGAGGTGTTTGAATATGTCCGAATCAGAAACCGTCGTCGAAGAGGAAGTAGAAGAAGTCGTTGTCGAGGAAGTCCGTCCTATTGCTGGAATCGGCACTCTCGTCTTTGGAAAGTGGGATGTCTCTGACATCACATGTAAAGATCCTGGACTCGCACCTTACATCAATCTCACAACCGTTGGCGTCCCTCATTCAGGTGGACGTCACGCAAACGCTTGGTTTGGAAAAGCCAAGTTGTCTGTTGTTGAGCGTTACATCAACAAACTCATGCGCTCAGGACCTTACACTGGTAAGAAACAAGGTGCAATGAAGGCTTTTGAAGCAGCACTCGATTCAATCGCAGAAAGGTCTGGAGAAAACCCATTACAGGTTTTCGTTAACGCAATTTGCAACGGCGCTCCAATGGAAGAAATCACTCGAATTAAATTCGGTGCAGTTTCCCAACCAAAGGCAGTCGATGCTTCACCTTCACGACGTCTCGATGTCGCCCTACGCAATCTTGCAATCGGCGCTCATCAAGGGACACACAAGTCGAAGCGAACTTTGACCAACTGTATTATCAATGAGCTTTCAAAGGCTGGATCTGGCGATGCTACTTCGTACGCAGTTGCTAAGAAGGAAGAATTGGAACGAATTGCTTCCTCTGCTCGTTGAACGGAATACCTCGTATTCTCTTCGAACTTTTACACCATTTGCGAACGCCTTATTTCGTCCACTGTCGCCGCAATTCGTATCTTCGTTGCGAGTGACTTAAGAACCCCTTTCCGGTGGCCAAGATTGACGAGAAGTCATTGGTGATTCTATGGGCCGAAAGGAAGATAATATTAACAAAGCAGTAGAAGTAATGCATATTTTGCCACAGATTCGTAATCTATGTATTGCGGCACACATTGACCACGGAAAGACAACACTTTCTGACAATCTTATCGCAGGTGCTGGAATGATGTCCAGCGAACTTGCTGGTGCCGCTCGTGTTCTCGATTTCGATGAACAAGAATCAGCACGTGGTATTACTATCAACGCTGCATCCGCTTCTATGGTTCACGCAGTAGAAGGTACTGACTACCTCATCAATCTCATCGACACTCCAGGTCACGTTGACTTTGGTGGTGACGTCACTCGTGCTATGCGTGCAGTTGACGGATGTTTCATCCTCGCTTGTGCTGTCGAAGGACCAATGCCTCAGACTGAGACCGTTGTCCGTCAAGCACTCAAGGAAAAGGTCAAGCCAGTTCTCTTCATTAACAAGGTCGACCGACTCATCAATGAATTGCAAGTCACTCCTGAAGACATGATGGCTCGTTTCACAGAAACGATTCAAAAAGTCAACCGGTTGATTAAGCAATTCGCTCCTGAAGAATTCAAAAAGAGCTGGCAAGTCAGCGTTTTGGACGGTACAGTTGCCTTTGGTAGTGCATACCACAACTGGGGAATTACCATTCCTTACATGAAGAAATCTGGTGTTTCAATGACTGAGATTTTCGAATACTGTAACAATGAAGACCAGAAGACATTGGCTGAGAAAGCCCCTGTTCACGAAGTTCTTTTGGATATGGCAGTTACCAAGTTGCCTGGCCCAGTTGAGGCTCAAAAGTACCGTATCCCTAACATCTGGACCGGTGACCTTGAATCTCCAATTGGTAAAGCAATGATGACCTGTGATCCTGATGCTGAACTCGCAATGATGATCACTAAGATTTGGATGGACCCTCACGCAGGAGAAGTTGCAGTCGGTCGAATCTATTCAGGTTCGGTTTCACAAGGAGAATCAGTCTTTGCTATCGGTGGTTCAAAGGCAGAACGTGTTCAACAAGTCAGCATGATGGTCGGTGGAGACCGAATTACAGTACCAAAGGTTGTTGCAGGAAATATCGCAGCACTTACCGGTATTCGTTCAGCAGCTGCTGGTGTCACGCTCTCTCGAGACAAGGATTTCACGCCATTCGAAGCAATTCGTCACTATTCAGACCCGGTTGTTACAGTCGCAGTCGAACCAAAGAGTATGAAGGACCTACCAAAGTTCATCGATGCTCTCCGTTCACTTGCAAAGGCTGATGCTTCCCTACAAGTTACTACCAACCAAGAAACTGGTGAAGCACTTCTTGCTGGTATGGGTGAACTCCACTTGGAGATTACCGTTTACCGTATTGAAGAAGAGCAGAATATCAAAGTGAGTGTCAGTCCACCTATTGTGGTTTACCGTGAAGGTATTCAAGGCAACAATCACGGACATGCGTTTGAAGGAAAGTCTCCAAACCGTCACAACAGATTCTTCTTTGAAATTGAGCCACTTACCCCTGAAGTTGTCGCAGCTCTCCGCTCTGGCGACCTTGGTTCTGGAACAATCCGTCCAAATGATGCAAAGGAAGTCGGACGTAAGTTCGGCGAACTTGGCATGAACAAAGATTTGATGCGTAAGATTTACGCAATCAATGGTTCAAACGTCTTGGTTAACGATACCAAGGGTATTCAAGGACTGCACGAAACTCGTGAACTGATCATTGAAGCATTCAATGGTGTCTGTGTTAAGGGACCAATTGCCGATGAACCAGTTCAAGGAATGTTTGTACGACTCGTCGATGCAAAACTCCACGAAGATGCAATTCACCGTGGTCCTGCTCAAACAATTCCAGCAGTTCGTAACGGAATTAAGGGCGCAATGATACGGGCTCGAACCGTTTTGCTTGAACCTATGCAGAAGGCTTTCGTTTCAGTACCAAACGATTGGCTCGGTCAAGTTACCCGTGAAGTTACCAACCGTCGTGGAATCATCGAAGACATGCCTTCAGAAGGCGAAGTCACCACTGTTATCGGTGTTTTACCTATTGCTGAGACCTTTGGTTTCTCAAACGATATTCGTGCTGCTTCTCAAGGCCGTGCTGTTTGGAATACCGAGAATCTTGGTTTTGAAATGCTTCCACCTCAACTGTTTGACAAGGTCGTTGCTCAAATCCGAACACGTAAGGGACTCAAGCCAGAACCTTATCCAGAATCCTACTACTCAGAGTGAGATCAATGCAAGGCTCAATTGTGGGCCTTTTTGCAGCACCGGAAGGTGGAGTGCCAAAGCCTTCAGTGAAAACCTTACACATTGTTGAATCCGGATGTATCGGCGATAAACAAAACGATACCAAACATCACGGCGGTCCTAACCGTGCAGTGTGCTTGTTTAGTCACGAAGTTCTTCAAACTCTTCAACAGGAAGGCCATTCGATCTTCCCAGGTTCAGTTGGAGAGAATATTCTTCTCAACGGAATACAATGGGCAAACATCTCCATCGGTTCACAATTAGAATTCGATCAAGTGGTTTTGGAAGTTACTTCCGATGCCCCACCTTGTCGAACAATCAAAGACTCTTTTTTGAATGAGTCATCCAAGCGCATTTCTGTTAAAATTGAGCCGGAATCTACACGTTGGTATGCCAAAGTCATCCAAGCAGGTGTTGTGGCGGTTGGCGAAGCAGTGATTCTCAACTGATTCGGTTCAATTGGAAGTCTGTCAGTTCTCTCAGTGCTCGCATCGAAGGACCTTGTGGGACTCGGTCGAGGCAAGCATGCGCCTTAGCGTGGTATTCGACAGCTCTCTGTCTTGCATATTCGATTGAACCGAGATTTCCAAGTGCCGCTAAAGCGGCTTCAATTGCTTCAGCACTGGCTTCTTCACCCTTTCCGAGTGCAGCGAGAAGTATTGTTTTGTCATCCGAATCCGGTTGAGCAAGAGCATGGATGACCATCAGTGTGCGCTTTCCTTGCGCTATGTCCGAGCCTGCTGGTTTTCCAAGAACTGCCGAGTCTGAAAGAACGTCAATCAAATCATCCATAAGTTGGAAGCACAATCCAACAGCGAGACCCCAATCGGCCATGCAATCAATGGTTTCTTGGTCAGCACCAGCCATTCGAGCACCAATTTCCGCACAAGTGAGGAACATAACCGCTGTTTTCCCTTCAATCATTTCGATATAATCTTCTTCGGATACAGCCAATTCGTCTTCAAATTCGATGTCCATTTGTTGCCCTTCACTGACTCGTCGCACCATCCAAGCAATTCTATTGACTAAGGCTGCTACATCAGTAGCCTCCAACCCTTCCGCCTGAACCAAACGTTCGAAAGCAATTGCCAACATTGCATCGCCTGCATTAATGGCTGTTGGAAGGTCGAATTCAATGTGAACCGCATTCCGACCTCTTCGAATATCATCGTCGTCCATGATGTCATCATGAACAAGAGTGAAATTGTGCACGGTTTCAATCGCCGCACCAACATCAAGCATACCTGAATGAGAATCTCCTACTGCCTTGCCAACGAGCCACGGTAAGGTTGCTCGGAGTCTCTTTCCACCTCCGTGGATCAAATGCGTCATTGCAGCAGCCAGTCGTTCGTGGCGAGATGACATCAAACTGTTCATGATTCGTTGTTCAACAAGAGGTTTCACCTCGAGAACTGAAATATCTAATCCTGCACCTTCTGCTTCCGGAAGCATGTGTGTAACATCACCCATGTCATGGATTTCATCATCGGCCAGTTCAGCTAATGCGGAACTGTCACCAACTGCATTCCACCATTCTTCATCCATTATACGTGCGGCAATGCATCTGAACCAAGGTGCTATCGTGCCATTTGTTGGTTCTTCTTCGAGTAACAATTCTTCGAGCTCGTCATACGTGACCCAAGCAATTTCTGATACTTCGTTTGGGTTTGGGTTGAGTTCTACATCAACTTGGGCAATCAAAATATGATCAATTTCTCGTTCAATCCATGTTTCATTCATCCGGGCCGAATAACGCATTTTGGTCATGAAGTGGAAGTCTTCAATTGAAAAGTGTGATGGTGAGATTCCGAGTTCTTGCTCAAGTTTACGAATTGCTGCCTTTTTGACACCCAATGCATTCACTTCATCCAATTCGTCTTCCGAATGAAGTGGGTGAGAGCAACAGGAATTCGCCCAAACACCCGGGAATGTCACTTTGTGATCTGCTCTTCGTTGGAGCAAAAGGCGTTTCTTTGAGTCAAATAATAGAACACTGAAAGCACGATGATACGAACCTGCACCTTGATGGGCAGCAATCTTTGATAGTGGGCCGAGGACTTCATCGGTCTCGGACACAGAAATTATTGCTTCAGCCATTAAGAGTGATTGAGCATCGTCAGCTCCAATCGATTCGAGTAATTCGTGTTCAGTCTCGGAGAGTTCGAGGCTCGGCACATCATCAATTTCATACCCTGTCATGTGAACCCCAATATCAATGGATTCGCGCACGCTACATGAACAGTTCTCTGTTTTAGGTTGAAACGAATGCTCAATTTCGGCCTCAAAGTATTCGATTCTCACTTTTTAGCAGTTACAAGAGTGCCTCTGACTGGATGGCCAAGCATAGCACCTAATACCCGTTCTGTTCGGCCACCGTTGACCATGATGACTTCGATTCCATGGGATGCAACAAAAGAACCGCGAGCAGCTTTGAGCCCAATGCCACCGGTCACATCAATTTCTGATTGATGCGTTCCTTCAAATTCAATGTCAGGAGACCAGTGTTCGAAGAGGTCACTTTCCTCAGCCTGTTCAGGAGGGACGCGTAGAAGTCCATCAACGCCCTTAATGGCAAATACCAATCGTTTGACTTGAGGCAATTCAATTGCTAAGCGTGTGACCAAATCATCTCCTGAAAGAATGCCAAATCTTTGACCGCCTTCGACATCGACGACATCACCAAAAGTTACGTGGACATGAGCATCTTTTTGCTCATGGAATCGTTCAAGGTCCCCTGAGAATTCAGGTCCAGTGTTTTTGGCCCAAAGGTGAGGTGGATGAATGATTGGTGTGAGTTTGTTTCGTACCAAAGCCTCGCAGACATGAGAATTGAGTTGAAGCATTTCCTTTCGAACTTGTTGAACTGCTTCCCATTGTGTTGAACACTCTTCATCATTCTCGAACACTTCATCGGTAAGGGCTCCTTCATTCAATCTCCAGTGCTTGGCACGCAAATGACCAAATGAACCTGCGCCATGCACCAATACGATCTCAACATCATTGCTCTGACAGGTAGCGATTGTTTGAGCAAGATGGTCCAATATTTCTAAATCAGGTGTGCAAAGTGAGGTTTTGTCGGTAATAAGACCGCCACCCCATTTGATAACCACCCGTTCACGCATGTTACTCCCAAGTAGAAATCGCTCAAGAGGATGCCCCTTGATTTTACAGTAAACGACCACTTTCACTCCAAGCATTGATGACCCACGGGGTGATGCAAGCAATATGTCCGACGGTCCATCGCTGAGTGACTTTATGCGTCACCTTCAAGCTATTCTTGAAGAATCTGAAGAAATCAGTGATCGTATCGACCGAGAATCACGTCAAATTCAAATTGAATCAGCCATTCAAGAAGCGATTATTTTTGGTAATCGTTTCCGTGAACTCAAGGAACATGGAATTGACCCGCTCCATTTTGTCAAACCAAATGTGCACAGTGAAGTGCCAATTCATGCTTCGAAAATTGAAACTCTCAACATCGGTCAAAGTGCTTGCAGTGGATGTGGAAATCCACTTGAGAATGATCTCGACTTCTGCGCATCGTGTGGAGAAAAGCGGTAATCACTCTTCTTCTTGTGCTTCAAGTTCCCATTGAGCGACGATTTCCAAAATAATTGGGTCATCTGCGTCAATACGGTAAAGGTACTCACCAGGCATTTCATCGACAAGGAAGACAGTTTTGCCTGCTCGATAGATGATGTGTCCATCTGCGATTGCTCGAACGGTATCGACTTCAAGAATAGCAGGTCGTTGAATACGAACGTGTCCTGCTTCCATGGCGTTGGTGATACTTCGTGAAAGGTGGATATGCTTTCGGTCTCCAGTTGTGATTCCGAGTTCCTTGGTTGTCTCAACTTGTTCTTCTTCACATGGCCAATAAAGGGCTTCAGGGATTTGGTCGGTAGGCAGATCCAGTTCAAGTTCAATGGAATGTCCATAGGTTGCTCGAAGCATTTCACCTTCGACTTGGTAACGTCCTTTGTCATCGGCGTTAGCGATTGCAGCGAAATGCCAGCCACGGAGCCAGTGATAATGTCGTCGTTGCTTTGAAATCGATTCAGAGAGTTCACGTCCGTTAACCCATCCATTGATGTCCATTTCGACATTGAATTTTTCTGGAGCATGTCGTAAGACGAGTGCCAGCATTCGACCGAGTGAGTTTGATTCCCGGTCACTCATGATGAATTTTCCTTCTTCGTTACAGGTGGGGCAGTTAGCACCTTTGAAGTGCCCGTGCGCTCTACATTGTCGTAGCATATCTTGAGGGGAGTAGAGGGTGTTCTTAGACTCTACGGATGGTTCCAACGAAATAAAGGCATGATTTTGGTGACCGACTCAATCAAATGCTTGTTCTCCTTGGGTGTGTCATGGTCGATGTTGCCGTAATCGGTGCGGGTCAAACAAAGTACGGCAATCACAAACTTGGTCTAAAGGGAATGTGGGCCGAAGCGGCAGAAAATGCGTATTCCAGCGTCGACCTTGATTTTGAACCACGCCAAATCGATGAAGCATTCATTGGAAGTGTAGCATTTGGTGGCGCACAACTTGGTAACACAGCAGCTTTGCTTACCGAACATTCAGGACTCGATGGGATTCCAGTTCGTCGCGTTGAAAACGCATGCGCTTCTTCCGGGTTTGCGCTTCGAGATGCTTGGATGGCGATTAAAAGCGGCCAAGCCGACATCGTCGTCGCAGGTGGTATTGAGAAAATGAACGACCTTTCAGCGGAACGAAAGCGGTTTTGGCTTGGTGTTTCAGGCGATACCGAATGGGAACGCCTTGCGGGCCTTACTTTCCCCGGTACCTATGCGTTGATGGCACGCCGACATTTCCACGAACATGATTCATCACACGATGATTTAGTTCATATCAGCGTAAAGAATCACATGCATGGTTTTGAAAACGAACATGCACATATTCGAAAACAAGTATCCTTTGAAAAGGCGGACAGCGGATTTATGGTTGCTGATCCTCTTACCTTGTATGATTGCTGTCCAACGTCGGACGGCGCTTCATGCGTTATTCTTGCAGCTGACCATGTCGCCCGTCAATTTACCGAAGACCCCGTATGGGTTCGTTCATCAGGTGCAGCCTCCGATCGCTTAGCATTGCATGACCGACCTTCTGTCACGCAACTCTTAGCGACACAAAAAGCATCGAAAGCAGCCTACTCTGCTGCTGGATTGACTGCAAATGATATTGATCTAGCAGAAGTTCATGATTGCTTTACCATTGCCGAATTGATGGCAACCGAAGACCTCGGATTCACAGATCACGGACAAGGTGGAGTCTTTGCACGTGAAGGACGAGGCGTGAGAAATGAAGGCGATGTATGTATCAATCCAAGTGGAGGTCTCAAATCGAAAGGCCACCCACTCGGTGCAACAGGTACTGGACAGGCAGTCGAGGTCTTCAAGCAGTTGAGAGGAACTGTCGAAGACTCCCGCCAAGTTCGGGATGCTGAAACAGGATTAACTCACAATGTTGGTGGGTCTGGTGCAACGTGTGCAGTTCACATCTTTGGGAGGGAACGAAATGGATGAACATGTACATTGGAAAGGTTACTTAGCAGTAATCAACAAAGATGGTTTATTCATTCAGTCTTCGTATGTTCACGGGGATCAGGTTGTCTATGGCCCTGACAGTGACTCAACGACAATGGCGATTGCAGCCATTCAACTGATGCGTAACAAAGGTCATGTTCTCGAATCAATCCATCTTCCGGATTCTGTTGATGCACGAATTGTATATCTCGCATCTGGGGTCGATTCAATGGCCCACAATGAGGGATTAGAATTTGAGGACATCGTTTGGGACCTCTTGAGTGGAGATGAAGCGACACTCGTCATTTCCAAATCAAATTCCGAGTCCTATGATTTTGAAGAACCGCAAGATGTCGAAATTATTGATGGTGATTTTTTCAACGACATGACTGAAGCATGGCGACTTGAACAAGAAATCCATCATGTCTCACAGGGTGCCTATGTCTCAACTTCACAGTATCTTGAAGGTGCTCCTGCACGTTTGTCACTGACATCCCAAAAAGCAGGTGACCGTATGATTTGGCCTCCACGCCAACTCGATGAAAATGGATTGCGTTTCTCAGAAGATTCGCACCAACTTGTTGCTGAAGCACATGTTGAATCGTGGACGAAACTCAGTGCTGCTGGAGCGCCTTCTGAGTTTTCATTACGTGCACCAGATCCTTGGCGGTATTCAGACTCTCTTGGTTCGATTCGAACAAGGGCCCGCGGGGTGTTCCTCGTCACAGATGACCTTGATTACTCGCCAGAAGATCGGAGATACAGTGCACTTTGCCGTACGGCGAATATATGCGCAAGAAGGGATGATGCGATATGGACTCAAAGCGTTCCCTAAGCGCTGAATCGGATGTCTCCCATTTCATTTGATTTCTCCAAAGCCTTGATAGAAAGGCAATGATGTGGAAACAATATGGCAGGTTTTGGTAACATACGCAAGGGTCGACGCGAAGCGGTAGACAAGCTTGGTTTCAATGAGGGTGGTGATTGCCCTCGATGCGGTGGAGAAGCCCAGCCTTCGACCATGAACGGTTATCTCAATGTGCGTTGGATGCCAACATGAATGGAAAGACGCAGATTACGTTGAAGAGTCCAATGACACGGAGCATTCCTACGTATCACCAAGACAGCGCGCAAATTGAGGAATTCAAACGCGAGGTCGAAAGCGGTAGCCTTGCAGGAGTTCTTGGGATTGAGAAAAACCTTTCCAAAAGTCAAGAAGAATCACTTACCCGACTCGAAGATAAATGGATGTCAGGGATGCAAGGTCATTTCAACACCGCAACAGAAGAAAGAAAACCACTTATGATCAGTTTCGATGATGAAGATAACCTTGTTTCAACCGAAGTAGCAGCTCTTACAGTCGTTGCAAACGGTTTCGACGGTGGTGAAGAGATTCGACTTGAGTATCCTGGAAGAGGTACTGAATTTTATTGTTTCAATGTCGATGACCCTCTCGGTTGGCGAAAGGGTCGTTCTGCAGAAGAAACTGCACGTTCGATCTGTAATTCAATCAACAGTAATTCCGAATTGGTTTTCGCATCTCTTGAAGGGGTTCGTATTACCTTTGAACTACGGCATGATGAACTCAAACCGGAATCACTCGTCTTGTTTGTGATGACCCTGGAGGCACAGATATCGTTGCTGAAAAGAATGGAATTATTCTTGATGCTCGAAATTTACAAGACTTTCAACGATTATCGAAGTATTGTCGAATTGGTATTGGAAGACGGAATCATCTCTCCAAGTGAAGATCAATTACTCTGGTCGATGCGGCAACAACTTGGAATTGATGATGCCTACCACGTTCAAATGGTTATGGAAATCTATGGCGAAGACACGCTCAAAGAATGTACCACTTGTGGTAAAATGGCTAAACTTTACACAGAATATGCTGCGTGGTATTGCCAACCCTGTGAAGAATGGTGCTGAGTGCGCATATCCAGGTTCTATCGAGCTCATAGCACCACTCTATAGAATTCTTTTCTCTTTCTAAGGATTCAATATTCGCATGTTGAAGATGATTTGTCTCCCAAGCGAGGTATTCTTCATAAGGTAGTTCGCAATGGACAGGATAGGCGAGTGCTATGGCAGAAGACATATTGTATATTGGAATTGATTTAGGAACCTTCCGTTCCGTCATGGTATCTTCGGATAGCCACGAAGAAGAAGAACTCACAGTGATTGGAACCCCAAAAGATCCAATTGCACGTAACTTCCTCAAGCGTGATGTTCTTTTCGGTGAAGAAGCCCTCAAGAATCGTCTCGCTCTCAACCTTTTCCGACCTTTGGAATTGGGTGTTATCAAAGATACTCAAGAAGACCGAGAATTCATTGCTCACTTCATTACTCACCTCATTGGTCTTTCAGACCCTGAAGATTACGACCGTGTTGTCGCAGTCATTGGTGCTCCAGCTGAAGCAAGTTACGTCGATAAGACGGCTATCTTCGATGCTGCAGCAGGATCTGTCAACGCTGCAATGATTATTTCAGAACCTTTCGCAGTTGCTTACGCATTGGACATGCTTGAACACACCCTCGTCATTGATATCGGCGCTGGAACAGCCGACCTTTGCCGAGTCTACGGAACTATTCCAGGACCTGGCGACCAAATGCACACAGGCCATGCTGGAGATTTCATTGACCGACAAATTATCGAAGAAGTTCAATCCAAATACAGCGGTGCTCAAATCACAAAAGATATGGCGCGACGCTGGAAGGAACAGCATTCCTTCGTAGGAAATGCATCTCCTGATGCACCGGTTATGGTCGACTTTTCGATTGAAGGTAAAGCAATGAATCTTGACATTACTGATTGTATCCAACGTGCTTGTGAAGCAATTGTTGACCCAATCGTCGATAACGTCAAGCAATTGATTTCTGGTTCCAACCCTGAATACCACGACGAATTCCGTCGCAACATGGTTCTCGCTGGTGGCGGGTCCGGTATCAAAGGACTTGGCGCAATGATTGAGCGCAAACTCTCCGATATGGGCGATGTTAATGTTCACGTGGTCGATGACCCAGTGCGCCTCGGTGCAATGGGCGGTCTTCGACTCGCTATGGAAGTCCCAGAAGAGATGTGGAAGAACCTCACACTTGCTACACGCTGAGATTCATACGAGTCCTGCCTACAAAGTTAGAAGTCTGCCTTTTCAGTATTGATTGTAGATTCCAATTTGTTGGAGACATTAATTTGATTGATGCACAACTAAATTCACCGTTTTATAATACTGGTTTGAGTGAAGAGGAATGATAGATTTCAATCCCACATTCGTCTTCGATCAATAGGTCTTGGAAAGAATTATTCGGCGACGAGTCATCTTTCCACTCATGTGACAAGCCATCTCCTCATCGTAATCTTCTGTAGAATCTCCGAGGAAGGTTAGGCTTGTTGCACGTTCAATTGCTTCTGCATGTGCATCGGTTCCATCGAATGGAATTTGGTATATTTTCCCATCTTCAATTTCTCCATCCATAATCCAAGTCCCATCAATTTCATTGAAAGGTGGTAGTGGTTGTATGACATCATCCATATGGGCAGAAGATCGCTTTCTTAACTCCTGAGCAATCTCATCCAAAATTTGTAGGCATGAATTCGGTAAGTCATCCATTTGAATTGGCTCTTTGCCACCTGTCCTTCGTGCAGCGAATGCAGTGCCCTGGGCAATGTCACGTGGTCCAACATCGAGTCGGAGAGGCACACCTTTGATTTCCCAATCATAGTACTTTTGACCAGCGTGTATATCTCGAGTATCGACTTTGACACGCAATCCATGTTTGCGGAGTGTTACTGCCATCTCTTGAGCGACCGAAACAGTATCAACATCCGAGTTCTTTCGAATCATTGGGCATATGACGACCTGGAACGGTGCCACAGCTGGTGGCATAATGAGACCATTTTCATCACCATGCATACCAACAACAGCGCCGAGTAGACGTTCTGACATTCCATAGGTCGTCTGGTGGCAAAACTGTTGTTTTGCATCGAGGTTCTCATATGAAAGGTCGAATGCTTTGGCCCATTGATCTCGGTAATGGTGGCATGAAGCGACCTGTAAGGGTTCGGCCATTTGGCATGACTGCATCGATACCGATCGTGTACCAAGCGCCTGGGAATGTATCCCAGACCGGACGCTTTGCCTTGATGATTGGAAGGCATAAGTCGTGCATGACGTTATTGACAATCTCCAAATCTTGTTCGATTTGACGTGTTGCACCGTCTTCATCAGCATGGGCGGTATGTGCCTCAAAGAAATGAATTTCGCGAACTCGAATGAACGAGCGGGTCTGCTTCGTTTCGTAGCGGAATGTGTTGACCATTTGGTAGACTTTGAGTGGCAGGTCTTTGTGAGAGCGAATCCAAAGAGGGAACATGGTATACATGGCCGTTTCAGAAGTCGGTCGCAGGAACATTGGAATATCCAATTCATTGTCTCCAGCGTGCTTTACCCAATAGACTTCTTTTTTGAATCCACCTTCTTCATCTTCATCACGGAGGTCATCAGGATCTACACCTTCTTCCCGAGCACGCTTCAACCGTGCCACGAGTGCATTTTCTTTCTCCAAGAGATTCTCTGGGATGAGCAGTGGGAAATTGACTTCTTCGTGTTCGGTTCGTTCCATTTCAGCATGGGTTAGAGAATCTATGAGCTTCATGGTCTTCCAGCCATAGGGTCTCCAGACATCCAT
>CAJJCP010000035.1 GCA_905182715.1 uncultured Candidatus Poseidoniales archaeon | reverse complement strand
CAACACTTAGCGGGAATGCGTTCATCCAAATACATCGTCGCCATCAACAAAGATGCTGATGCACCTATATTCCAACATGCAGATTATGGAATTGTTGCGACTTGGGAAGAGGCACTACCTGTTCTTCAATCAACGCTTTCAACCATGATGGCATGATTAGGCATATCGCCCACGGCTGTAAATACCAGCGCCAGCATCATCTCCAACAAAGGGGTTCGTCTGCTTTTCGTGACCAATTGTCGTCAATGGTCCGTGACCAGGGTAGACGATTGTATCAGGCGCTAACGGCCAAAGTTGAGTATGAATTGATTGTGCAAGTACAGTAAAGTCACCACCAGTATCTGGCAGATCGGTACGACCTACCGAGCCTGCAAACAATGTATCTCCGACGAATAAATGGTCTGGACCATCATCAACGATGAGTCGAAGACAACATCCACCGAGCGTATGACCGGGAGTATGAAGAATTTCAAAAGTAAGTGCTCCAATCTCGAGAATTTCACCAGCGACCAAATCCACATCAGCTACAGCAGGCTCAGGGACTTCGAAACCGTACCGTTGGGCTGAAGAAGGGGCTAATGTTTGCAAATACGTATCATCGGGATGAAGATACCATTGAACGTCATAGCGGTTCAAGAGGTCAGGGATATGTCCACTGTGGTCAAAGTGAGCATGGGTATTAACCAAGGCCACTACCTTTCGAGATGGGATATAAGAACCATTGTCTGATCGAGGGCCATTTGACCAATCCGGGCCATTACCGGCAAATCCATCAACCCAATCGATAAGACGCTCTGGTTCACCACCACCATCAATGATGACAGTATCGCCCGTGGCTCGGTCTGTAACAATTGAACAGCGCATCTGTAAAACACCTACGAAGAAGTATTCGACCCACGGTTTACTCACGCCCATGGTCGGGCTAAGCATCTCCCCTTCAAGAGACTAAGCCCTATTCAATCAGGATATGCAAGGAATCGCTCGACCATTGTCCATCGCGGTCACATATACGTAATTCAAATCGATGGCTTCCGCGTGGAATTCGAACACGAACCTTAGCAGAAGAAGCAATTTCCTTACCACTACTCTCAATCCAAGACCATGTTTGAATACGTTGTTGTGGGTCAAAAGAGGTTGAACCATCAAGTGTAACGATTGCAGAACCATCATCGTCAGCTTTGAGATGCTGGTCGTCACCAGAAACGGCACGTGGCACAAGGATTTCTCCAATTTCGGTGTTTAACTCCTCGAGAAGATCTTCTGAAGGTAGAAGTGCCATTTTAGTAATTGCATCATCAAGTTGGGCAAGTAAGTCCTCTGTGTCAATATCAAGTGCTCCATCTTCAGTCACTTTCTGAGATTCACCAAAGTCGCCTTCTAATGCACTGTGTAATGCTTCCAATCCGACGTCGGCTGGTTGTGATGTTTGCATTGATTTCAATTCATCTTCTGAGAAGAACTCATTCATCCCGTCATCTTTTCTATAGAGTTCTTCCGCAGAGAGTTGAACCGTCTCTTCGGTCTTTTCAAACCACAAATTGAGTTCAGATGCATCGATTTCGAGAAGTTCTTCACCAAATGAAAACAATCCAATCGGCTCTCTTTCGGTCCAATCATTCTGATCTTCACCCGCAAATAAGCAAACTGAACCATCCCGAGACGCTTCCACAAAATGAGGCATGCCTTGATGTTCAATCTTCCATTCACGCCCATCGGCATTCAGTCCGTAAATGTAGAACCACGATGTTGCGGCAATACATCCATTCCGTAAAAGGAGGTTTTGAATCGGATAAGTGCATGAGATTCGAGGTTCTGCTGAATAGGAGGATTGACCGGTAAGATGTTCGGTCACTTCGCCATCAGCAAATCCACAGTAGAGGCCATCGTTTGATGGAATTGCATGTAATAACTGACTTTTCACATCTTCCCGATGGACTAAAACTTGTTGTTGGATATTCCAAATCTCGATTTCAAGAACCTCTTCATCTCCTGAAACAAGCGCATAACCCTCTCTTCCAATGACCAGATGATGATTGACATCTGAACCAAGACATGTGATTGATTCACCCGTTTCTCCACGAATTGGTCTTGACCAAACCGTTTGCCCGTTGTGAAGTGCTTGGACTTGACCACTTTCGTGTGCTAAAATTAGGTATTCATCAATTGCTGTAAAACGTAGTATATCGGAATATGTTGATTGTAAATCGAAAGGTGTGCCATCATAACCAAACAGATGCAATCGCCCGAGCCCATCAATGACTGCAAGTTGAGAAGGTAATTGCTGTAATGCAAAACCACCGGCTCCAATTTCAACTTGCCAGAGGAGCGTGCCTTCGAGATCTAAACAGCTAAGCCCATATTCATCATCCAATACAAAGACCTGATTACCACGTAAAAGTGCTTTACGAATCAATGCTGGCGCTTGCCATGAAGTCGAAGGTAAGAGAACTCCATCTGTAGTTTGGGCAATGAAGAGTTTACCATCTCCTTCACCCCAAACAACCACATCACCACCTATTGAAACCGCTAAAGCACTCACCTTTGCTTCAGGTTGGAATGCGATATGCACCGAATGTGTACTGAGCATGCTTCGTAGAGGTGACCACCTCAATTAACCTCATCCCTTGCTTGCGTAGGACTGTTCATTCAAAGCAAGAAGTTACATTTGGCTGATGATGGAATTGACTTGTGCATTGAAAAGCCTCAATCAGCCGTATCATTGTGCATATCGACGATTTCATCATCTTCACTGGATTCTTCTTTCGCTGTGTCATTACGAGAATTAAACAATTTCTCAAGATAGGCATCGTCAATATCGCCAGTGATGTATTCTCCATTGAAACAACTGGTGTCAAATCGAGTAGGAGGGTTTCCACCAATCGATGTAGCTTCAATCAAATCTTCAAGAGTTTGGTAAAAGAGTCGGTCGCTACCAATGATGGTATTAATCTCGTCGATAGTTTTTCCATTTGCAATGAATTCTGTGATTGCTGGCATGTCGATCCCGTAGACATTCGGATGGCGAACAGGGGGGGCAGCGGACGCAAAGTAGACTTTCTTAGCACCGACATCTCGCGCCATCTCAATGATTTGCGCACTGGTGGTGCCACGGACGATGGAATCGTCAACGAGGAGAATATTTTTACCAGAAAACTCGTGTTCAATAGCATTGAGTTTACGTCGAACTGATTTTTCTCTCAATGCTTGACCTGGCATGATAAAGGTTCGACCAACGTATCGGTTCTTGACAAAACCTTCACGGTAAGGTACGTCTAATGCATCGGCCATTTGAAGAGCGGCAATTCGTCCAGAATCAGGCACTGGAATAACTGCATCGATGTCATGGTCTGGCCATTGTTCAAGAATACGTTTTGCCAAGATATCTCCTTGATTCAAACGGGCATGGTAAACGGAAATGCCATCAATCACTGAATCGGGTCGAGCGAAGTAAACGTGTTCAAAGATACAGGGAGATGCTTCAACTTTCTCAGAGCATTGGCGATGGAATAAATGGCCTGATGTCGAAATGAAAATTGCTTCACCTGGTTGTACATCCCGAACAATTTCAAACCCAAGCGCAGTGATGGCTACCGATTCACTGGCAACCATCCATTCAGTTTCATCACCAATCTTTCTCTTACCGAAAATGAGAGGACGGATACCATGAGGGTCACGGAATGCCAACAGACCGTAGCCCGAAATTGATGGAGACGCAGGCATAACTTCCCTTCACTCGCTTATGGAGATTCGAAACTGCACCAAAGACGGATTCAATGTCAAGATGTGGGGCGCCTTCAATGGAAAGGTTCGATGAGTGAGAGGCCAGTTCAACTGCAAGCATGTTGAGTAATAATTCAGAATCGCTTGTGGTGTTCATATGCCGGTGATGATTGTCGGTAAGTTGGATTTGAAGTTCTGAAGCATTGGTTAAGTTTCCATTGTGGGCAAGGCCAAGGCCGTAGGGGGAATTAACGTAGAACGGCTGGGCTTCGGAGCGAGAAGAAGAGCCAGCAGTGGGATATCGAACATGACCAATCCCAATATGGCCTTGTAATCTACGCATGTGACGAGTGTAGAAAATATCTGATACGAGGCCTTTTGACTTCCGCAATCGAAATTGACCGTCAAAATCAGTCATGATACCTGCAGCATCTTGGCCACGGTGTTGAAGAACAGTGAGTCCGTCATAGATCAATTGATTGACATGGACATTGTTACGCCCAACGATTCCAATGATTCCACACATTGCTTTGCCTCAACTCCATCGAATACTCGACGCTTTGTAGCCATTGCGGCTTAGAAACATATCCTCAGCCTCAAGCCTTAGGACGGTGGGACTTCTTTGCCCAGTTGAATTTGCGAATACGGGCTGTTTCACCGTAACCACATGATGCACAAACAGACTTTTGCTTGTGATATGCATTACGACCACAGCGGCGGCAACGTATGTGGGTTGTCTTTTGACGTTTACCCATGGATGGCGTACCTTTCGACATAGAAACACCTGTATAACCGCCCCACCAACATCCCCCTTATGAAATCGACGGCGAAGGTATTCGCTACAGGTTCGAAAATTATTCTTCTTCTAATTCAAAACTACTTCGCTGTTTTTGGGATGTAATGGCTGAAAAGGTCACTCCAAGAGCGACGCAAAGTGAAAGAGAAATCGCCCCAGATGAAACAAACAGATGAACGATGTTGTAGATTGCTTGAGCTCGGACCGAACCATTGTCTTCCAGCAGCATTGACCCTTGCCCAATGAAGAAGACCGTTGCTAATACCCCGAACCCTGTAGCCATAAACATGCCAACCAATGGCGCCAATGGCCGATTTCTCGATTCACCATAAAAGTACAGATTACCAAGTAAAAACAACGAGCATAACGTAAAGGCTGTCAAGGTCGCATTGGCAAAACGGGTAAATGAAATTCCAGAGTCAATACCTTTGAACTCTCCAAAGAAGGTCACCTCTATGGCAAGAATAAGCAAAGGAGGAAGGAAGAAAGCAAGAAGCATCATTCTCCATGTCAATACGAGATTGGATTCTTTCATTCATCTTCACCTCCAAGGTGATTTGCTATCAGCGCTGATACTTGTTGGAGTTCCGAATCTGTCGGAGGCGTGATTGATTCTGGCTCTGGTAAGTTTCGCTCATAGGTGTAGATGACGAAAGCAAATACCAGAATAGACAGTACGCTTCCAATTACAATCCCTAACATATCGGCGACAGCGAGCCAAAGGTGTTCACGGAAATCAACAGCAGTTACGAATGGACCATCGATATTTAATCCCAGGAGAAGAAGAGTAAAAGAAAGGGCTGAAACAAGGAACATGATTTTCGATTCGGTTTTACGCTGCTCGCCGATCATCAACAAAGTTACAGCCGAACAAGAGGCAAGACAAGAAGTGAGGAGAAGGAATGTTGGCCAAAAGACATGCCAGTAAACATTCACTTCATTTGGCACGAGTTGAGGCGTGAGAATCCACCAGTGCATACCTGATAACCAAACAAATCCTGCAGCAGACATTAAAAAACCGATTCTACGATCGCTCCGGGGTAATTTGCCAACGGGGACATTTCCAGAGAAAGAAATCAGATAAATTCCGATTATAATTAACATGCACGGGCCAATCACGGCGCCAAGTAAATGACCGGCTGCCGATGAAGGCGAGGATGGAACGGTCCATGGACTCAGGCAAATCAAAACAATGCCGGTAAACGCTAAGAATCGACCACGCAATGGAGACGAGGTAAGAGAATACCAAAGCCCCAATGGCACCATGGACACGGGTATCCAAAACAGTAAGAACGCTTGGAGCATCTCGTCCATGACCCTGCTAAAGTCCCGAATGTTCATTATATCTCCCCTTGTTTTACTCGCAGTGTAGCGAAACTTGCTGGCGATTGAATGCGGCACTCCTAAATACCCGTCTCTTGTGGGCCGAATGCTCAAGGTGCTATCATGGTCAAAATGCCACGTCAAGTCAAGCGTTACAGTCCATCGGCTGGTAAGCATACAATGCACACAATTGAGCGAGTGAAGAAGAAGCGTGCTTCTGAACTTCGCTGGGGTCAACGACGTTTCCGCCGTGTTATGGCTGGATACCGTGGTTTCCCTCGTCCAAAGCCTGAAGGCCGTGAGAAGCCTACCAAGCGAGTGAACATTCTTTACCGTTGCACAGAAACTGGCAAAGCACATTATGCACCTTGCCAGCGTGCTAAGAAATTCGAATTAATCGACAAGTGAGTTGACACCTATGGCAAAAAATTTCCTTAATGTATCCTGCAAAGATTGCAGCAACGAAACCACAATTTTCTCTCGAGCAACCTCCGTTATTTCTTGCGGTGTTTGCGGAGCAACCCTTACCAGCCCATCCGGCGGAAAGGCCGACTTGATCGGATGCACAGTTGTTGAAGCACTTGAATGAGGAGGCAGAGCCTCCATGTCTGAAAAAACAAATACGCCAAATGAAGGCGAACTTGTTGTTGTAAGTGTTACCACCGTTAAGCAAAACGGTTGTTACGTAAAACTTGATGAATTTGAGGGCGTTGAAGGATTTATTTTTATTGGCGAAATTGCCAGTGGATGGGTAAAGAACATTCGAGTCTTCGTTCGAGAAGGACAACGCCTCATCTGTAAAGTCATGCGAACCCGTAAAGACGGTACATCGCTTGAACTTTCACTCAAATCCGTTTCTGAAGAACGTCGTCGAGAACGACTTCAAGAATGGAAGAATGAACAACGTGCTCATCAATTGCTCAAAGTACTGGGCGAGAAGGTCGGTTGGACTGAAGAGGATATCAAAACCTCGGGTGAAGAGTTAATCGATGCATATGGAGGACTCTATACTGCATTTGAAGAAGCTGCAATGAATGAAGGGTCTCTGGTCGATGCTGGCTTTGAAGGTGAATGGCTCAAGACATTCATCGAAATTGCAGTTGAAAACGTCATTCCTGCATTTGTAGAAATCCGGGGCATATTCACATTGAGCATTAACGGCACGAACGGAGTTGAAGTTATTCAAAAAGCCCTCCTTGCCGCAGAAGCCATGTCTTCGGTAGAAGAGGAAATTGAAGTCACTTGCCACTACAACGGTGCACCACAATACCGAATCGAATTGAAAGCACCTGACTTCAAAACTGCAGAATCAATTTGGGAAAATGCCACGAAGGCCACTTTGGACCATGTTCTCGCTGCTGGCGGAGAAGCGACTTCCTACCGTCAATGAGGCGTTGAATCATAAACGTGAATCTTACAGGTGATATTATGGCACGACAACTCTTACAACAATGCCTCGAATGTGAGGCATGGACTTTAGCTACAACTTGCCCTTCTTGTGGAGCAAAGGCTCAGGCTGCTGCCCCACTCAAATGGTCTCCAGAAGACCATCGAGCAGATATCCGAAGAAAAATGTACAATGTTGAAGATCCAGCATGGGCAAAGGCACTCGCTACGTTACCTTCACTAGAAGAGATGAAAGCAACTCAACTCGCTGTCGAAGAAGAAGAGTGATGCGTTTCACTCAACCCCTCTCAATTCAACTTTTTTGCTTGTTTTGAATGTCAAACATTATAGCGCGGCGGAAGACGATATACCCTATATGGGATTACATATTGAATGGAGAGGCTCTCATTCTGAACTCGGCGAACATGCCATTATGTTGTTTGCACTTCCTGGTGTAGGGAACGTCGGTAAAGTCGCTCTTGAAGGGATCAACACCTCGCACATCTGCCATGAGGTCGCTCGCCTCCACCACACTGCACTGCCACCATTGGCGACACTCGACGAAGAGGGTTTACTTTCACCACCCCACCTCACGCTTTCCTCTATAGAGTCAGTTACTGGAAAGAGAGTGCTTACCCTCACAGGAACATCCCAGCCGCTTGAACCTGAGCATCAAGGCATGATGGCTCGAGAAGTACTTCAATGGCTTGAACAACAAGGCGTACAATCACTCTATGTATTGGCGGGACTCATGGATGTTCCAACACGAAAAGAAACGTTCATGGTAGCCTCAAATGCCTCACACAGGATTGATCTCGAAGCACTTGGAGTCGATGTCCGCCGAGATGAACCAAAATCAGGCGCCATCGGTTTAGCCGCACTCATCGCTTCCAATGGACCATTGTTCAACATCAATTCTGCTTGTGCAATTGCAACAACCGTGGGCTCAAGTGGAGATATCTTTGCTTCACAACGTCTTCTTGAATCACTCGATGGATGGTTTGACCTTGGAATCGCATTACCAAGTGACATTCAATCGAAACTTACCGAGAAATTATCTGTACTTGCTCCCGGGAAATCACCCGATTACGTTGGAGAGTTGACCGAATCACCTGATGCATTCTACATGTGAGAGGAACTCTCAACATGGGTCATCTCCTCATGTTTTGCTGACGAACCAAATCAGGAATCAAGAACAAATCAATCAACCAACCAAATCCAAACAAACCAAAGGTCAAAAGGTAGACAAAACCGAGGCCGATATTGTTCAAATAAAATCTGTGTGCTCCGAAAAAGCCAAGGAAAAACCACAATACATAAGCCACAAGGGTGTCTTTTCCCGCCCCCCCGTAATACATGGGTTGAGCACCATGTTGCTGGTAGTAATTTGGATACTGTGGTTGAACCACGGCTTGAGGTGACGGTTGGTAAACCGGTTGCTGAGGCACTACCACTTGTTGAACTGGTTGTGCTTGTGGAGCTGCATGATAGTGGTTATGAACGACCGTACCCGTGTGAAGGTCTCCCGAAACAACGCTGTCTTTGATGTTTGGAAATGAATCTGGCGTCGGTTGCATGTTCATCTCTCAGTCACTCGTAGGAGTATTACCTAAAAAAGGCCCTTGGATTGTAAAAAGGCGCCGAGAGAGAGATTTGAACTCCCGCGTCCAAGGGACAGTGGATTTCGAATCCACCGCAATACCGGGCTATGCGATCTCGGCCGCAGATGTGGGTTTAGCGCCACCGTCATAAGCATGGCGTTGACTCGGTGTTGTATGGAGATACACCTCAAGGGGCGTGACTATGATGTCAAAGTGGAGTTCGATGGCGAACAAACTGTTCGACAGGCGTTACTCGAGGCTGGGATTCACCCCTCAACAGTCATTGTCAGTTATGATGGAACAATATTGCCGCACGCCACTGTACTTTCTCAATCAGTACAACTTTTGGTCATCACCATTTCATCCGGCGGCTAATCACGTTGCACACGTTCGATGATCTGGAATTTTGTATTCTGCGTGATATTGCCTCGTACTTCTACTGCCCAGGCATCTAATCCGAGATTGGCAACAACGACTGTATCACCGATTTGTGCCAAATCATACTGCGTACCCCAATCATTAGCCCAACCTTCAATCTTCATAGCGCCAGTTGCATCCAAAATCATGGCGCCCTTTCGATGCCATTCTTTCCCATTACGCCCAACACCGCGCTTTTCAAAGCGATAAATAAGGCGTCCAGCAACGTTCCAACGTGCACGGAATTCCATAAAGTCGGAGCCGACTTCATCTTCTGAAGCAGGTACGATGCATGCATGGGGGTCGACTTTGAGTTCGATTTCACCCTTCCAATTCGCAGTTGGAATCACTTGGTCGAGCTTCACTCGGTCACCTTTGGCAATGTTTTGAGGCCACGATGGCTCACCATCTTGGTGTTGGTCAACCAAGAGAACCACCTTGGCAAAATTATTACCCTGAGAAATCGTAATTCGAGGGCGATGCCCTTCTTTGACCCCGGTAACACTGAAGACTTCGCCGACAAAGGTCATGCGAGGATCGAGGTCACCAAGTGGGGTAACATCGACATCTGTAGGAGTCCCTGGCAGTCGAACTAAACCACCGACGGGAAGGTCATCATCACCCTGTCCACCGGGGCATATTGACGCCCAATCACACCGGTCGCATCGGACTTCATCTGGTGCTTCTATAGCGATTCCGCCATTCTTGAAGCCGCGTACAGGAGACGGGTTCGGCGGACAGTCTGCAAGAACTGGAGTTGTTTCTCTCAGTTGATGCCACATTGATTCGAGTTCGGATTCCATTTCAGTCATTTCTGAAACGGTTGGGCATACTATCGATTTAATTGAATTTGCACCAAGATACCATATTTCAAGGGCATCGACCTGTTCTTTCTTTTCGTGAGTAATCCACCACAGCATCGCATACATACGCAATTGTTCGACATAATTACCGGAACGATCGCCTCGACCTACGCTCGCCTTTAAATCAACAATATTGATTCGACCGTCCCATCGATAAATCAAATCATATTCACCTTGGAACCAATATTCGGGATGAATTGCATTCATCGCAAACTTCCCTGCGTTTGGATCAACGAACCAAGGGCGAGTAATTTCCCAGGCCTCAACCAAACTGACATCCCCGTCTCGTGAAAGTGGGTGGTTGTTGGAAAGGGTGTATCGGCGAGCATCGGGAGCTGGCCATTCAGGGCGGTGCCCTCTGCGCCACTCTTTGAGACCTGGACCGCCGTTTTGGTCGAGACAACGCTGAACTTCGTTCAAATGAAATTCAAGGCCATTGATGCACATTTTGAGACAATAATCAGGATTCACTGACTTCCAATCTCCTGCTTTCCTCTCATCTTTCTTCCATTCCTCTTTCATTGAATTGAGAGCAAGGTGAAGATGGACCTTCAATCGTCCAATAGCCCATTGCCGAAGACTTTCGAAACTCTGTGGTTGCATGTTCTCCGGCAAAGCCAACAATCGTTCTGCTGGCCAAGGGTCGAGGCTTGAACGGCTTGGAACACCGCTCTCATCCAGTGGGATGGCTGAAAGAGTGTCTGAAGAGGCCTTGGAAACCAAAAGCGCTGGTGACTCCATCAACATACGGCAAATAGCCTCTTCAACTGCCCTACCAACAAATAACACCGGTATTTGTGGCATCTTGAAACGCCGAACTTTCTCGTAAAACCACAAGCGTGGGCACGCTCTATAAGCGTTCACTTGGCTTGCTGAAAGTCGGTTGTATGGGCCAACAGAATCTTCAGAGGAGGTGACAAGACTTACCGGCATACCTGTGAGTGTTTTGTCGAATGTTCTTGAACCCTACTCTCGTGAATTCAATCTTTTACTTGGAGACGAGTTTTTCTTGAGTCGATTCGAAGTTGAGGTAATCCTGCTCTCCAGCCCATTTCTGCAGCCAGTAATTTGAGTGTTTGGCCTGGCCGTAGTGCTTCCATTTGACCGGTGATACTCGAACCAAAAGAAGCAACCTCAACAATTGAATGTCCATCCCAAAGGTGGACATTGAGCATAGTCCATGGTTTTGCATCCAAGCGAATTCCAGATCGCTTACGAACACTGAGAATAACTCCTTCGACGTTGGCCCGTGTACGAAGTAAACCGATACGAGTGGTTCGTTCTGAAAGAGAAAGAGGTGTCTGCTCAAATTCTTTGGCTGCTTGTGCAACTGGCATTATTCTGGTCCGAGAATCGACATATAATCGAGGTGCACCACGCCAGACACCTGGTAATGCGTCCAAAATCACAAGTTCTCCAGTCGGTTGGTCGTGAAGAAGAGGATAGGAACCTGGTTCGCTCTCTTCAACTGTAATTTGTGCACCTCCGGCAACAAGCATTGCACCCAAAACGGGTTCTCCGAAATGATTTGGCAATGGGCCCCATGCACCTGTAAACTTTCCTTGAACACTTACTCGAACTGGTATTTTGGACAAAGGTTCACTCGGGAACAGTAAGGGGGATTTCTCGCAATGGAGTGATTTCCGAGAGTAATTCATCGCCAGACCAAGTTCCCTGCTCATCTCGAGCAAGGCTGCACCAATGACAACCTGCAGCGCTACCATCACAGGCTTCACTTGGAAGAACTGGCATACTTGCCGGCCCTGAACCCATGTTTTGCATTTCAGTGTTGATTCGTGAAAATTCAGAGGTCATTTCAGTGTACTCAGCAGCTTGTGGGGCATCATAGACGATGCGATGCGGTCCATTGAGGTACCAGCCTTCCAAACCATCGATGCATTGCTCCATCGTGAGTTTCATGCCAAAGCCAACCATAGAAACGAAGTTGGTGTTGAAGCGATTCTGCAAATTTAGAACTTGGGTTCCCCGATTTGATGTCGATCAGGCGTATTCTTCCATCCCATCGAAGTACAAGATCAAGTTCACCCGCAGCCCAACGCTCTGGATGAAACAAACGTTGAGGTTGGTGGACACGAGGGTCTTTTGTCCATGGACGGGCAATTTCGAATGCTTCATTCCAAGTAACTGCAGAGCCAGGTGCTTGCCATTGCATGGCTTGCTCCTCTATGGCCCAGGAACGTAGCTCATAATTTCGGACCTTATCTGGCACAGGGAAATACGGTTCATCTCCCCAAGCAGGCGATGGAACATCGAAAGGTGACTCCCCTGCCCGGTAGAGTTCTAAATACGGCCCTCCGTTTTCATTGTAGCAGGATTCAATTTCTTCAAAGAGCAGCAGCAAGCCGTTTTCAAGGCGAGCAATAAAAGAATCAATTTCGACATCCTCCCATGAAGTTCCTGGTTCATACCAAATCCCTTCATCCCAAAGAATACGCCCTGCATCGAGGGCTTCTTGTGCAGCCTTTGGAAGTAAAGTGTGCATCCATGCTTTCAATTCAGGCAGGGTCTCAATTTGTACTGTCGGACGTTGCATCATGACTCCACAAAATGCATCCTCGAGGACAATTCCAATCACCTGAGATGGTCGAAGAGGGCCTGAGATTCCTACTTTAGAACCAAGGAACCATTGTCGTTTGCAACGGAGAAATGTTGTCAAACCACTTGCAGAGATTCGTGAGCGAGAACGCCCCAATGGGCCACCGAGTGGAGGAATTCCTACTGGCATTGTATCATAATCTCCTCAATGGTCAAACGAATAAAAATCTCCAACACCTCGTTGTTCTCTGTCTTTTCGACTTTCCAGTTTGTTGATTCTTGGACGCTTCGAATCATGGTCTCGACGGAAGGTAACGTTGACTCCTTCAAGGAAACGATTCATTCCCTCACGAAGTTTGAACGGTCCTTCTGCTTTACCATGTATTCCGCCTTCGCCTTCAAAGACGAGAAGTGAATCGCTTACGATATCAATAAAGTAAACATCGTGGTCAATGACGAATGCAGACTTTTCATTGGCTTCCATCGTCCTCCGAATTGCCTTTGCCGCTTCCATTCGAGCATTTGCATCAAGGTGAGCAGATGGCTCATCCAAGAGGTAAAGGTCGGCTTCTCTGCCAAGACAAATAGCTATCGCAACGGCTTGACGTTCTCCACCTGAGAGTTTCTTGACTCGTTTTGGCAGTAATTCATCGACGCCTAAAGCACGAATCACGTTCACATTGTATTCACCGACTCGCCACTTAGGACCAATCTCGCTGTCAAGCCACAATTGAACGCTGCAATCCATGTCAACATCAATATGCTGAGGTTTGTATGAAATCGTAGCGTTTTCAGTGACCCAACCATCATCATAGCCGTGTTCCCCTGCTAAGATTTTGATCATTGTTGATTTTCCTGTGCCGTTTGGACCAACGACGCCTACGACTTCGGAACGATGGACTGCACCTTCACCTGTTGTGAGTTGGAACTCACCAAGTTTCTTAGAAAGTCCACCCCAAGATACCACTTCAGCACCAAGTTCAGAGACTCGGTCACTGTGGTTAAGGAACTTGATTGGTTTATCTCGAATACGAACATTTTGTTCTGGTAAGAATCCATCGAGATAGGTGTTAATGGCTTGTCGGGTTGTTCGAGCGGGAGTGAAAATTCCAAAAGCACCTTTTTTGCCATAGACGATGTGTACCAAGTCAGCAAGTACGTCCAGAACTGCAAGGTCGTGTTCAATAACAATCACTCGCTTTGTCTCTGCGAGTTTTTGTATGATTCTGACAATTCGCATACGTTCGTGAATATCGAGATATGATGAGGGTTCGTCAAAGAAATAAACATCAACATCACGTAAAAGTGTAGCACAAATAGCCATACGCTGTAATTCACCACCGGAAAGTTGCTGAACAGTTCGGTCGAGGAGGTGGTCAATTGCCAGTTCTTTGGTCATCTCTTCAAACATGCCTCTCTCGTCGACGCGTGATAGTAAATCTCGAACGGTGCCTTTGATTTTCTTTGGCAGACGATCTACATTTTGTGGTTTTAAAGCCACTTTGATATCGCCTTTCTCGACAGAAATGAAGAAATCTCTTAGTTCGCCACGCGGAAGAGATTCAATGATGTCCTCCCAGTCCGCATCTTTGTTCAACCAGTCACCAAGATTCGGAATCATTCGACCCGAAAGTGCGTTGATCGCTGTCGATTTACCCATACCATTCGGCCCGAGGATTCCAACAACACTTTCCTTTGACGGAGTCGGCAAGCGAAACAATCGGAAACCGTTCATTGAATACCGATGAATCATATCGGTTTCGAGTTCACTTGGTAATTGTTCGATAATCAAAGCATCGTGTGGACATTTGTTAATGCAAATACCGCAACCAATACACAGGCTCTCTGAGATGTGGGGTTTGCCGGTTTTGTCATCCATAATGATGCATTCTTGACCGTTTCGAACAGGTGGACAGAATGTTTGGCATTCATCATTGCACTTCTTCGGTTGACAATGATCTTCTTTTAGAACTGCGACTCTCATTCATTCACCTCCGGTTTGCTTCAACGATTGCTTTTTGTTCAGACTTATGGAACTCGCGCCCAAATAGCCTCAACAAACAGAGATTTGTCCGACATTGGGCACAGCCCAATCGACTTCAAATAAGTCCCTTAAGGTGCTCATGACCTTTAATCAAGCGCACAGTGCATGGAGTTGGGAACTTCATAGTTGCCTTACGAAGTGCATCTCGTGCAGTGAGGTAGTGTTCAGGGTTAACTTGCAATGAGATGACACGTTGTCCTCGCTTAACACGAGCTGCTGTACCAACGTTCTTTCCGAAAGCGCAACGCATTCCTTGAGAAACACGGTCAGCACCTGCACCAGTTGCTTGCTTGTTCTCACGAAGAATGTGGTGAGGGAAGGTGTGGACACGAAGAGCGTAGCCTTGAGTTCCTGCAATCTTACGGATGGTAGAGTTTGAAATAACACGGGCTGCTTCAAGGGCAGTATGACGAATTTGACAGTTGTTATCAGCACGAAGTTCTATGACGACCTTGAACTGTCCAGTCTCAGCAGCAACACGGTTTCCAGCGTGGAAAGACGTGATTCTGTTGTTCGGGACACCTCCAATGTACTTACGTCGAGTGAAGGCAGGGCCCTTAAGGCGGCGATACATAGATGCTGGTTTACGTGCCATGATACTCTCTCCAAGCACTCCTGCGACTAATATTCCCTTTATCATCTCTCCGCTTCAAGCCTTGTCGGGAGAAACAGGTATTCGATAAATGAAACTTGGCTCTTTGTTCAACAAAAGGTTTCATGTGCTCGTTTCACATCCTGCAAGTATGGCGAAGGGTTGGAGGAGTCTTCTCGAAGAAGAATCGGAGCACCAGTGGGTTGCGATTACCGGCTTTTTCGTATTTATTATTCTAGGCGCACTCCTCATTCAAGGCACTTCCACGCTCCCTGGGGTCAGCTATTCGAACAACGGTCTCGATGCAATCGATGGCCGAGTATTGGACATCGTGTATGGAGATTCCGACACCTACACTGCTTTGATCTTAGGCGATGATGGTGGCATGATATTCCATTACGACGATGCCGGCATTATCAATGATATAGGAACGGATTACGAAGATGTACTCGGGATGACATTTATGACCGAACTCCACGATGGTAGTGTTGTTGTCTCCCCTTCAAACAATACGCTTGAAGTGCTTCATGTCAATGATGAGAACGCACAGCGCACCATCATCCCTCTTGCGAGCAACCAAGAGACATTTGATGTGCTTGATGTTGCCGAACAACGAACCGGTGATTCATATCGATGGCTATTAGTCACCGATGAAGGCGATACAAACAGCCTCCGTGGTTTTGGATCGATTGCCACACCCCTCGCATCAACTCAATCGGCTTTTGGAAACGCAACATTGACCGCAGCAATGGTGAATTCAGGTAACATCAATTGGAACATGGTTGAATCTCTCGATGATGGAACTTGGATTGCTATTGGTTCGATGACCAATTCCTTTGGAATCGATGAAGACAGTCCGGCTTCACCAACAAAGCACCCCGTTATTGGTTTCATTTCTTGGTCAGAAGGGCCAACTTCGCCGATGCTTACATCAATTGAGGAACTGGACAAAGGAGAAATTCATTCATTGATACGACTCGACAATGGTTCTTTACTTGCTGCTGGAACAGATTCTGCAGTTCACATCTCGAAAGACAGAACGACGACAACAGTGGACTTCTCCAGTGTTTCAGCAACTCTTGACGACAACGGAGTTGTCTGGATGTTCGGAAGTCAAGGAAGCACCTCCGTCGTCCGCATGACAGACGGCGTTGCTGAGAAAATGCCTTTAGCACAATCCTTGCCTTTAACTGTTGAAACTTCTGATGTCGCCGATGGAATCGTATACGCACATGGTCTCAATGCAAACGGAGAACCGGCAACCTACACTATCGACTCCCTAGCGAGCGGCTCTATAGAGAGCGGAAGAGGATTCTTAAATTTCATGTCCGTCATAGCCACGAGTGTCGTCATGGGCGTAATGATCTGGACTGCGTTCAAGAGAATGCGGCAGAATCAATAATTTTCAATAAACGCTTGAAAACAACGGTTCTTTCCAACCTGCGCGATAACCTTCATGTGCTCTCGGCAACGACAGTAAACTCCAGCGAGAGCAAGGAGTGTATTGAGTATGACAAAAAGGGGGATGATGGACCAATTTATGGACATCAAAAAGGAACACCCCGATACGATTCTTTTCTTCCGAATGGGTGATTTCTATGAGTTGTTTCATGAAGATGCTGTCATCGGTTCAGAAGTCCTCGGTTTGGCATTAACTTCACGTGACAAAAAAGCGGACAAACCCATTCAAATGGCTGGTTTCCCGTGGCATGGGCTTGAAGATAACATTCGCGTTATGCTAAAAGCAGGGCACAAAGTTACTGTTGCTGAGCAAGAACAAGAACTGAGAGAAGGAGCAAAATTACTCGAACGTATTGTCACTCGCGTCTATACGCCAGGAAGTCTGTATGAGGAATCGTTACTTGGAACTGATGAACGCTCCCTTCTGGTCTCAGTAGCTCTTGGGAAATCCTCTCTCGGAATTGGAATTGTTGACGCTTCAACTGGACAAGCATGGGCATCGAACTTGAAAGGTGATGACCGTTTTACTCGAGCATTAGATGAGATCATGCGTTGGCGACCAACTGAAATCGTAGTTTCACCTCAAGATGCCGAAGATACTGCATTGTGTGCACTTTTCTCCCACCTCGACAATGTCCTGATAAGCCAGCATAGAGCGAGTGAAAGCAAACGAAGAAAACGACTTGAGAAGGTACTCAAAGTCGCCGATCTAGGGCATTTAGATTTAGATGACTCTCCTCTTGCTTTAGCTGCTGCTGGATTAGCCGCAGACTATCTTGCAACCATGCATATTGCTGACGAAGTCCCACTTCGTGATATCGAAGTCATCGATGAATCTGGCCATCTTGTGCTTGACCAAACAACATTGAGAAACTTGGAATTAACTTCGACGCTTGCAGGAGAGTTTGAAGGAAGTCTCCTTTCTACAATGAATGCATGTCGGAGTTCGATGGGAAGAAGGCTCCTCAAAACTTGGATTCTAAGACCACTTTGCAACCTTGAAGCAATCAGTGCTCGTCACGAAGCAGTAGGTTCGCTCTCACGTTCCGCTCGCCGTCTTGAAGGATTGCGAGAAGCACTCCGTGGCTTGAGAGACATGGAACGTTTGGCCACCCAACTGGCCTACAACCGTTCAAATGGTCGTGATCTAATTGCCGTATGTGATGCATTGGAACGGATGCCAGCCATCATCAATCTTTGTAATGAAACAGAAAATCCTCTTTTAGGCCATCTTTCACATGAATTGGATGCCTTGACTGAACTTGCAGAGGACATTCGTCGTACTTTAGTCGATGAACCACCTCTCAGTGTTCGTGATGGGAAACTCATCCGCCCTGGACTCCATTCAGTAATCGACGAACTGCGTGAAACCTCAGCATCGGGACATTCGTGGTTCAGTGATTTAGAATCGAAACTACGAAGTGAATTAGAAATACCTTCACTTAAAGTGAGAATGAACCGGCAAATTGGATGGTTTATTGAAGTCACCAAATTAAATGAGGAAAGAGTCCCAGAAGAATGGCGTCGAAAGCAACAAATGACGAATGGCTCACGTTATGTGACTGAGGAACTTGCCCAAAGAGATGATCTCCTACTCACCGCAGATACCAAAGTAAAGGAATTGGAATATAGGGAATTTACATCACTGCGTGAACGGTGTCGAATACATGCACAAGAACTGGCAAATATTGCTGGACGAGTGGCGGCAATCGATGTTCTGCAATGCTTTGCATCCATTGCACGCTCCCGTTCATGGACTCGACCTGAATTAACTGACGGCCATCATCTGAAGGCTGAAGGTGCACGGCATCCGGCCTTGGAAATGCAATCAGGATTCGTACCAAATGATATCCAATTACAAAAGAAACGAAACTTCTTGTTGATTACCGGACCCAACATGGGCGGTAAATCGACCTATCTTCGAACCACTGCACTCCTAACCATTCTTGCTCAAACCGGCAGTTTTGTCCCGGCGAAGAAAGCACGAATTGGACTTGTCGACCGAATATTCACGCGTGTTGGGGCAAGTGATGACCTCAGGCGTGGTCGCTCCACATTTATGATGGAGATGATTGAAGTTGCCCACATACTCCGTAGAGCAACCTCACAGTCCCTCGTTTTACTCGATGAAATCGGTCGTGGAACTTCAACATTTGATGGTTTGTCAATCGCTTGGTCTGTGACGGAAGACATTTGTAAAAGAATTGGAGCACGGACATTATTTGCAACGCATTACCATCAATTGATTGGCCTGGAAGGTGAAGTTGACGGATTGGTCAATGTCCATGTTCAAGTTGCTCAGGCTGACGGTGAACTTCGATTCCTTCACACGGTCGCTGATGGCCCATGTGACGATTCATACGGTGTCCAAGTCGCTGCTTTAGCAGGCTTACCACGCCCAGTTGTCGAACGAGCAAGTGATCTGCTCGCTTTCCTTGAACAACAGGCGCATGGTGCTAAGGCAGGCGAATCTGGAACACCTTCCGCACGTGCGGAAGGTCAATCCAGCTTAATGGGATACTTTGCCGCTGCTGCAATGACCCAAAAAGTTGGAACTGAACAACCAGTCCCAAGCATTAGTTCAGAAGAAAAAGAAACGCTTGATTATCTTTCAAATATCGATGCGGATGAACTGTCTCCTCGCCAAGCACATGATACACTCTATAGACTAAAGCGTATTCTTGGAGGTGTTTCAGATGTCTGAACCGAACCGAATCCAACAGCTCGATGAAACAACGATTGGCCATATTGCGGCTGGTGAAGTGGTTGAACGACCTGCGCAAGTAGTCAAGGAATTACTTGAAAACAGCCTTGATGCTGGAGCAACACGTCTCGTGATCACGGTTGAGCGTGGCGGTTTTGACCTCATTCGAATTGAAGATGACGGGAGTGGAATCGATGAACAAGACCTCCGTTTGGCATTGGACAGACACGCAACTTCAAAGTTGCAAAAAGCAGAAGATTTGAATTCAATTCATACGCTTGGATTCCGAGGTGAGGCTTTAGCAAGTATCGGCATGGTCTCGCACCTTTCCATTTCCAGTCGCCCCGCTGGAAAAGAAGGAAAGTCCATTGCAATGAAGAATGGAGAAAAGGGACTTGTCGAGCCCTTTGGCATGCAAACTGGCACCCGTGTTGATGTTGAACACTTATTCCGAAATACACCCGCTCGCCTCGCCTTCCAACGGCGACCTGCTACTGAAAACGCTCGTGTTGTTGATGTGGTTGTTGCACATGCTATGGCCCACCAGTTGACTGGGTTCCGATTGGTGATCGATGAGCGAGTTATGCTTGATATCCCTCCGGCTGAATCCATGATGGATCGACTGTTTGACTTACTTGGAGGACAAGTCGAATCAATGCTTGAAATCACACCTCCTGAAAACGATGCTGAAGCGCCAGGTCAAGAGAAATGGAGTGGGTGGATCAGTACCCCCGACATTACCCGTGGGAAAGGCGATGACATTCACATTCTCATCAACGAACGACCCGTAGCCGCTGGACCGTTCCTCCAAGCCATACGCAGAGGATACCGTACCCGTTTGATGCAAGGAAGACACCCTATTGCTGTTCTTTCACTCACTTTACCACCAGAAGAAGTCGATGTCAACGTCCACCCTACCAAGCGAGAAGTTCGTCTTCGACATTCATGGCGTGTTCTGGAACGTCTTGAGCGGGCCATTGCTCACACCCTCGAATCTGTTCCGACCCAACCTGATGCTGCAGGAGGAATTCCCGGTTTACAAGGCCTTGGCATTCAGAAAGTAACGCCAATTCAAGAACATCTTTCAACCGTGAAAGCACCTACGCTTGACCCACTGGACGCTGCTGCGGGAGCCCCAACGCTGGTACTTCCGAGGGAAACGAAAGCCGAAGCACCACCTGCATGGGCAATTGCTGCCGGTGCACAATTGAACCTTCATGGAGAAGAAGCATCTGAACCTGAATCGGCTGAAAAGATGCGACCCCAATCAACAGCTCCTGAAGCCCAAGAAACATTACCTGGACTGGATGAGAAACCAACTGCGCCTGCATTATCACCCGCAGAACGGACTCTTCACCGTCATGCCGGTTGTGGGCACAGAACTTCCCCGAATGAAGAAAAACCGCTTGAAGGCATTATCAATGAGTTACCAGAAATGGAACCTCTCGCTCAATTTGCAGACTCATACATCTTAGTACAGGCTGAAGGAGAATTATTGTTAATCGACCAACATGCTCTGCATGAACGTATACGATACGAACGTTTGCGTCACGATGCCTCATTGTGGGAAAGTCAAGCGAAAATCGAACCGATTCAATTGAACCTTGATGCACGACAATCGGCACGAATGTCAGCAGCAGTCGGCACACTGAGTGAAGTTGGATTTTCATTGCGTGAGAGTGACACTGGATGGATGATTGACGCCGCTCCTCACCTACTCGATGGCGAAGAATTGGTACCCTTCCTACTCGACTTACTGCAAGATACTGCAGAAGATGGCGCACCACTTGAAACAGTTGACCGACGTAAAGATCACCTTGCATTCCTCAATGCATGTCGAGGTGCAGTCAAAGCAAATGAAAAGTTGACATTACCAGAAATGCGAAGATTAGTCGATGATATGCGACGAATCACCAATCCGTGGGCTTGCGTGCATGGACGCCCAACCGCATTGCGGCTTCCACTGAATTCTCTGGACCACCACTTTGGCCGTCATGGTTAATCTTCGAGTGATGGTGTTTTCGTCGCTTCAATTCCGACACCAGCATCTTGTAAACGCTGCACAAAGGCTTCATCAGCAACATGGTGAAGAGTTTGTCCAATCACTTCACCACCCGTTTTAGCGGCAAGAAGAACTGCAGTCATGAATAACCGATGGTCATCGAAAGTCGGCACTGGATATTCAGGCGTAATCGGTGTTTGATTACCTTTAACCTCAATTCCATCGGTCAGCAAAGTTGCTTCGATTCCAAAAGCGCTGAGCACATCAACTGTTCGAGATAATCGGTCACTCTCTTTGTGAACCGCATGTGCTGCACCAGTGATTTTCCCTCCACCTCCAAGTGAAAGCAATGCAGCAAGAGGAGGCAAGATATCGTTTGAATCGGTAACATCAAGGGTAACTGGAACTTTAGATTCTACGCTTGAAAGAACATCCGAATCCCACTTAACACCACACTCTATAGCAGATTCGGAGAGGATTTCATGGCCTATTGCTTGTTCATCGCCTGGCCATCCGTGCAGTTCGATTTCCGCATCAAGGCAATACGTTGCTAAGAAAGCAAACGAAGCCATTGAAGCATCACCTGGAACCGTATAGGTCCCTTCAAACGATGGCTCCCAAGGTGAAAGATGGCACTGAGCGCCGTTTAATTCGACTTCACCACCAGCGAGTTGAATCATTTCCGCCGTTAATTTCGAATGACGATTTGATACGCCTTTACCCCGAAGGTTGAGTTCAACCTTCACTGGAAGTGATGCTGATGCCAACATCCAAGACGAAAGTGGTTGACTCGAACGACTGATGTCAAGATCAATACCGTGCTTGAGTTGTTCCTCTTTCCAAGGGCCACTCAGAATTACAGGTAAGCGTTCTTTTCCTTGTCCAATAGAAACCTCTACTCCGGCTTGTTTGAGTGAATCCCAAAGCGCTTCAGAGTCTCTTTGCCGTAATGAAAGGTCTCCATCCAACATGATTGGACCTTCCATACGGGCCGCAATGCCTGCCAAGAATCGAAGAGCCGTGCCGGAGTTCGCAGCATTAAGAACACTCGCTGGCCGTTTGAAACCGAGTGGACCTACGCCGGAAAGGACCCACTGTACCGAATCTGGATGTGGTCCAAGGTCCATTGGATTTGTTTGGTGAAGCAGTTGTCCTGTCCCGTCGTAATCAGCAAAATGAACACCCATTTGTGCCAGACTGCAACGCATTGCACGAACATCATCCCCAGCGGAGGCAACGTTCTCGAGAGTGACTTGTTGTTGTGTTTGAGAAAATAAAGCAAGTGCTCGAATTAAGTGACTCTTTGAAGGAGGTAATTGCCATTGAATTTTGGTTGACTTCGACCTTGGCGTAATCCTGAGAATACGGAGGTCATTACGGCGGTGGTCTTTGCCAGATGAGGTCCAGCGCTTCACCCAGCCTCTCGCCATGGCTGTCCCAGACTCCGAGTACCCATCAACCCTTGCAACACAGAATAAAAAGCCGAAGCCGCATAGCCTGCACGATGCTGTTACAGGATTCACTCGGTCGCCCATTGAGGGACCTTCGAATCTCTATTACAGACCGGTGTAATTTCCGTTGTACATATTGCATGCCGAGAGAAAACTTTGGCCCAGAACATGTGTTTTTGGCAAAAGAGGAAATCTTGAGTTATGAGGAAATGGCAAATGTAGTTGCTTCGTTACTTCCTTTGGGACTTGCAAAAGTTAGAATCACAGGTGGCGAGCCACTTTTGCGAAGAGATTTACCCGTATTCATAAGTATGCTTCGCGACCTCGATCCTGAACTGGACATTGCACTTACGACCAATGCTGTACTTCTCGAAAGGAATGCTGAAGCACTGTTCAAGAGTGGATTGAACCGGATTACCGTAAGTCTTGATGCAGTTGAAACCGATTTATTTCAATCCATCACTGACAGCAATAATACGCCTGAAGAGATTTTTCGTGGAATTGCAGCTGCACAAAAGATTGGGCTCCCTGTCAAAGTCAATTGCGTCATTAAGAAAGGCGTGAATGATTCTCAACTCGTGCCACTAACTCAGGCCTGTATCGAGCGTAACATAACCGTTCGGTTCATTGAATTCATGGATGTTGGAACCACCAATAATTGGAACTTAGATTCTGTAATGAGCGGAGATGAAATGAGAACAATACTGCGTGACCACTTTGGGCCACTCGAATCAAAAAACTCAGCCCATCCATCTGATGTAGCACGCTTATGGCGTTTAGCCAATGGTTCAACGGTTGGTTTTATCGAATCAGTAACCAAACCTTTCTGCGGAGATTGCTCTCGGGCACGGCTTTCTGCTCATGGTTCAATCTACACATGCTTATTTTCCGAAAAGGGATTTGACTTACGAAGCATCCTTCGTTTTGGTGCTGATAAAGAAGAGATTGCAACGATGATCCGTGACATTTGGACCCATAGAGAAGACCGATATTCGGAATTAAGAACTCAACTCAAAGAAAAAAGGCAACCCGTAGAGATGTCGTTCATCGGTGGCTAACTACGCTTCAATTGGTGGTAAAATCACATCGACCATGACGGAATTGGTCGATAAATCAACGAGTTTGAAGCGCCAAGTACCAGAATCAGAACCGACAGTTGTGGAATCAATGACAAAATAATCACCTTGACTTACTGAATATCCAGCATCACGGTCATGGAACGAAACATTGGCTCCAATAAGCCCGTAGACCCCTGGATCATTGACTTTACCACGAATTGGATTGCCGTCTTCAAAATTTTCGGGAGAGAGGTCATATTGAATCTTAGCGGGGTCAATTGTTTGGTCAAGAGTCGTCATACGAATTACGTGAAAACCATTTGACAATCCACGAACGCTGACGGTCGCCTGAGCTGGAGGTTTCTCCGCGGTTGTAAGTGCTCCTTGCATCAACACAAAGACCATGCTGGAAAGCATAACGGTAATCGCAAGCAGCAATACGGTGGCGATAACGGGGCTGACTGCCTCATTGTTCGACGACCTCCGCAGGTTGCGCATGAAACCACTGAAGCATCGATAGGACTTGAAACAACCGTTTCAAAGGAAGGCAGGAACGCCCGTTTTGTGTTGCTTCAGAAGAGCCATACCGGCTTATCGCACTCCATGGCGCGTTTGATTCCACCAATTGGGCCAAGGATTCTCAATAATGATTCAGTAACCAAGTCTCCTTTGAAGAACGCATAACCCATATTCTTGGAACGAAGAGAATTCTTCAATGCTCTTCCCATCGATGAACGAACTCGGGTTTCGTACATACTCAAAGGCGTTCCATCACGAAGATGATCAAGAATTGTCTCGGCTGCAAAGCATCCAGAGATGATGGCTTGTGAAATACCGCCACCGTTACTGGGCATTACGAGGCCAGCCGCATCACCAACTGCCAAAGTCGTGCCATCTACCATCGTTTTAACGGGACCACCCATTGGAATCCAACCGCCACCCCAGGAAAGAATTTCAAAACCTAATGAGGTACAGAATTCAGTCAAGTGCTCTTTCAAATTACCTTTCAAATAACCTGCACGTACTCCAAGACCAACGTTTGCTGTATCTGGGCCTTTTGGAATAATCCATGCATAGCCTGAAGGCGCTACTGAACCCAAAAATACATCAAATGTTTCGGGTACATTCCCTTGTACTTGGGCATAAACAGTTGGCACTTGGTCTTGTGGTCTATAGCGTTTATCGGTGCCGTGTCGCAATCGAGCCACGTGTGCCAGTGACCCACTTGCATCAATCAAAAAATCGAAGGAATAGCGCCCATGAGTGGTAATCAAAAGGTCCCGGTCCAGTTTCGTTTGATGTTGAATTCGTGTCATTGCTTCACCTGTATGGACTTCTACGCCAGCATGAATTGCCTTATCACAAAGGAATCCATCAAAGTGTAAACGGTGACCTGCGAACGCATCTAAATCAAAATGGTAGGCTTTTCCAGAAGGAAGGAAAACACGCATATTATCGAGGTCATGAAGTTTCAAACGATCAGGGAATTCAAAATAATCTTTCAACCATTGATGGTCATCAAGGTCTGAAAAAGTACCAACGACTTCACCCCAATTCGGAATACATTCACCACACTGAGCGGGGTTACCAACAATTTCACGCCGCTCGATGATCAAAACATCGATGCCATCTTCGGCAAGACGTTGGGCGCATGCTGAACCTGCAGGACCAGCCCCAATGACAATCACTTGCCGATGTTCGACTTCCTTACGAGCCATAGAATCCCTCAGACATGTCTCCGCATGACATAATCAGTGACATGGAGCATCAATGCTTTCGCTTCACTTTCGGGAAAGATGTCAAGTTCGGCGATTGCTCGTTCCAAATGTGTACGGACTAATATTTCTGCATAATGTAAACTGTCCGAGTAGTTGAGCAGTGCCATTAATTCATCGAAAGAATCATCGGTAAAGTTTTCGATAATGTGGGCTAAACGTTGTCGCTCTTTACCGTGAGAGAGTGTCAAAGCGTGAATTAATGGGAGTGTCATTTTCCCTTCAATGACGTCTGCACCTCTTGGTTTGCCCATCCGTTCATCGCCTCGTAAGTCAAGTAAATCATCTACAAGTTGGAAAGCGATTCCAAGTTCCATCCCGAAACGCCTGAGTGAAGAGGCTTGATGCTCAGACAGTCCCGCAACTAAGCCCGCTGCATGACATCCTGCGGCAAATGGCCCTGCAGTTTTACCTCGAACAATATTGAGATAATCCTCGGGAGAAGTAGTGAGGTCGAGTACATGATCGAGTTGTTCGAATTCTGCAACGGCGAGTTCTGCACAATACTGGGCAAGTATACGGACAATTACCTCGTCATATCTTCCACCGAGCGCAAACCCTTGTGAAAACAACCAATCTCCGGCAATAACCGCCTTAGGAAGTCCAACGCGTGAATGGATGGTTTCGATTCCTCGACGATGCGATGCTTCATCATTAATGTCATCATGAACAAGAGTCGCGGTATGAATCATTTCCGAGGCGAGTGCAAGCGGCATTATTTCCTCAATATCTGTGCCTCCAGCGATTTCATGCGCCAGTAGAATCAACAAAGGACGAAGGCGTTTACCTCCCGCAAGGAGTACTGAGCCACAGAGTTCTGCAACTTGTCCTGAACCATTTTTGATTTCATTTTCAATCAATGATTCAAGCTCAGCATCAACCAAAAGCCTCATCGATTCAAGGCGGTCACTGGCTCCTAACTCAACGCTCGCCACAAACCTCCTACAAGGGTGTCCTTCTTAACCCGTAGTCTCCGCCCTTGTAATGTGAGGATTCGTCCTCGCCGAGGTGATGCGTTGTCAGAAAAGGTTCGACTTGAAGTCCTAACCACTGCATCACGCCGTGATGGCGTCCGTCTTCAAATAGAGCGTGCCATCGAACAAAATCGAAAGATTTTTGATTTCAAGTTAAGTGAATTACCTCATATTGAATCAGCAGTAACTGCACTGCAAAGTGGCACAGGTGACCTTGTAGCAATGAGTGCATTGGACTGGCGAAGCATCGATGTTGAGGGATTATCTATTGTAGGAATCCTACCACGTAGAGAACCGACATGGGTGCTTGTCTCCAACGATAAGCCAGAATATTTGTGTTCGAAGGCAGTCGTTGTCTGTGATAACGAACTGCTGCGGCGCCAGATGCGGCGTCTTCGAAGCGACCTCGTCTTATTGACCAGTGAACAATTTGCAGAGCATATCGGAAAACTCGATGCATATCTCAATTTGGATGAAGAAGACCGTATTCATTGGATTGAAGAATGCCGCCAAGAGGAATTGTTAGAAGGCTTCGTCGTCTCACGTGGAGAGCATTCAGCACTGAGGTTCAAGTCACGCCGTCACACTCTTGGACTGCAACGTGAAAAGCCTGAGCGAACACATTTCGTCCCTCCACCATTGTATGGATTCACTCTACTTGTCAGCCGTACCGGGTTCCCAAGTGCAACGGTCCTCCCAATGTTTGACCCAAGTGCGTACCTCGCTCATAGAATTGAAGCAGCACTGCTTGATTCTCTACCGAAAGAAATACATTCACTTGTTGGAATATTTGTTGAACAACGAAAGTTCAAGACAGTTCTCAAAGAAGCCCAGCGTTCGAATGATGACTTTACCAATGACTCATTACTTGACTCCACTGAAACTCAAGGAAAAGTGAAGGGACAAAATCTGACTGGAAGTGCGAAATGGGAACGCTCGGTTCCAAGGAAAGGTGTCTCCACAAGTCCTCGATTGGAAATTAAGGTTGAAACCTTGAACTACGCTGGAACGGTGACTGCGAGTGCTGAACGTGTATCCACACTTGAAGAAAGCCACATGAGCATGGTGAACGTCCTTAAGGAATTCATGAACTTACTCGAAACTATGCAACTTGACCATGAAGAAATGGTTCGTAAATTCCCAGGCCTCCCAGAGGAATACAGCCTTGCTCGACCGCCACTTATGGACCTTCATTCAGTTCAAGCGTCTTCATCGGAAGAAGAATGAGCAGGTATTTCGACCAATGCATCGTATCCTTGTTTGGAGATGAAGTGTTCAAAATTTCTAAGTTCAGCAGGTTCATGGTCATCACATAACTCGTGAATTGATTCATCAATCGCACGTCCATTCCGCTCCCATGTACCGGCAGAGCGTTGAAGGTCAGAGGCAAATTTTTCGACGATTTCAATGGCATTTAAATTCGGATTAAGTACCGATTTGAGTGATTCGACAACCTTGTCATTGGCTTCCCGAAGACGAAAGATTCGTCCGGTTAAATCAGCCAAGAATTCCCGTAATTCATCCACTTCGTTCGATCGTGAAAATCGACGCTGTGCACGTTCAAGGTCTTTCCTCATCACTCCAATTCCTGCAATGATTGCTAACTTTCCTTTCGCAGCATCCAGAATGGCTTCTTCAGCATCACGAATACGTGACTGAAGCATTTCTTCAAATCCAGCATACTGACTCTTCAAATCGATCCATACAAGTTCGCAAAGAGAATCAACCAGCAATTCAGCCTCCTTAAGTCCGACTTTCGTGGCCTTCACTGTTCTTGCCATGATTACTCACCAGTGACTCATAGTCTTCAAACATTGCCAGTAAATCTAAGCACCACTTACTCAGATGGATGGAGATAAACTGTCGAAGAACTGCCCTTTTTGTCATCTCCACACAGCGAAGACACATATACCCCTTTGAACCGAAAGTAAAGGGTAGGTGAGACTGTGACTGCAAAAGGCGAACTCTTGAACGAACTCTATCAAGCGCGTTTTGATGGACTCAAAGAACTCGCAGTGACCTACAACTTACCAAAGAACGGTTCAGTGGAAGTGGTCAGGGGACGACTGATTCAACAACTCATCTTGGATGAATGGGACCTTTCACCAAATGGAATTAAGAATCTCATGAACGCTGAAATCGGCGAAATTTTGGGAGTCTTTGGCATTAAGAAATCAGGCTCTGTTCGTGCTCGTCGCCAACGGTTGTATCTCCACCTCAATCATGACCCAAAGCAATTCGTTCCTGAATCGCTCGACGCAATGACTCGTGATGAATTACATGAGTTGTGCAAGACACTGGAATTGCCCCTCTCTGGAAATAAGCAGGCTTTGCTTGTTCGTATTGCAGGTGTTCTCGCCTATCAGCAAGGAGGGTGGGGCAAAGTCAAGAAGAGCCTTCGCAGACCGCGAAGTGGTGATTCTACTCTTGAGATCCCTACACCATCACAGGATTCTCGAAATGAATCGCCAGCGGAACCTCAAACTGAGGAACAAGATGTTATTCTCGAAACAGTTGAAACATTTGTCTCTCAACATCCAAAGGGATGGACATTTGAAGAAGAGACTGAAATGCGAACTGAACTTGCACAAGAAGGAATTCCAATTTCTCGAGCACCTCTTGCCGCTTCAATTGATGATGCGCTTCGAGCTGGACAAAAGCAAATGGAAGACGGTGATACACCGGCAATGGTCCAAAGTGCACATGTACCCGAAGTTATAGAACACAGTCTCGAAACAGAAGCGGTCTTACTCGAATTAACAGCCCGTGGTGCGGAGATTGAAGCAGCTGGTAGGGATTATCTCGCAGTCAGCAGTACGAGCGACGGGGAAGATCTTGAAGCATTCATTCGTAGCCTCTCAGGCCATGGTTTTGCAGTAGAGATTCCCGCAGTAAGTGACGGTATTCGCAATACGTTGATGGAACTTGAATTCAGATCACAAACAGAAAAGGATGCTGTCTTAGCAATGCCGAACTCTTGGAGTGAAAGGGAAGCGCTACGAAATTTCGAAAACGCACGTGATGTTCTGCGAGACCAATTGAGCAACACGCTGGCAAATTCAGATGGAGATTTAGTTCGAGCACGAATGTCTTTCGAACAAATTGGACATGATATGGGCCTCGACTTGCGAATTCCAAGTATCTCTGGAAGGCTCCATGCCCTTTTCGACTTACATGTGGAAATACATCAGGCTGAGGCACTGCAAGACCCATCGATTGCACGAAGAAATCGTATCCTGCGTGTACTTCAGCATGGAGCAGTCCATCTTTCAGATGTTGAAAGAATGACGGTCGACCGCCTTGAGCGAAACATTAGTGCATTTGAAGAATTGGTGGAAACTGTTCTTGAGTCAAGTGAAGGAAGTTTCTCTGATGCTCAACAAGCCTTAGTCATTCGATTCCTTGAATCAAGAGGCTACGAGGTGAACACTGTGGACCTACGGCCACGTGTCCTTGCATGTGCTGGAATAATAGGTGCTGAATTAGGATTCATATCTCCTTCAGAAATTCCACGAATCGCACCAGGGATCATGGTCTCGGACACCCAAGTCGATGCGATCGTAACTGAACTCAAGGCACTTGCAGAAGCATTCAAACCGAAGACCGATGAACAACCGGATCTCGAAATGGTTGTTGCTGAATCAGTCAGTGATGCCTCGGAGCGTGTCACTTCTGCTCGTGGGAAAATCGATGCTATCGATGATTTACTCGCCCGACTACGTGGTTAATCCACTTCAACGGGACGCGTAGAAGTTTTGGATAACTTGAGTTACAGTTTGGATATCATGGATATCACGCTGTGCTAAATCACTGATAATTTGTTGACGTTGCGCAACGTGCTTTTCAAACACATCGGGTGAAATCCCGGCTGCATTGCAAATGATTTCTCGAAGTTTGGAAGGAATTCCAGTTTCTTCAATTTGGTCGGTAGCAGCATTGTATTTCCAAATAATGTTCAAACGAGGTTTGTCACCTTCCATACCTGCAACTTCAGCAACCTCAGTAATTTTACGAGCGGTTTTACCGTTCACGTGAAGACGTGCTTGAATGATAATGAGGTCAAGTCCACCCAGCATAATAGGTGGGACATTCATTGGGGGGTTGATCATACGAGTGACCGTTTCTTGCGCCGTGTTTGCGTGCAGTGAACCGAATGAACCATCGTGACCTGTGTTCATTGCCGTGAGCAAAGTTGCTGCTTCAGGTCCACGAACTTCTCCAACAATGATTCGGTCAGGACGCATACGAAGACTTGACTTGAGGCAGTCATTCATATCAACTTCAGAAGTTCCATCAGGACGTTCCCGGCGGGTTTCCATTCGCAACCAGTGGTCGTGGTAGACTTGCAATTCAGCAGTGTCTTCGACCGTTAACAAACGTCGGTCCCATGGAATAAACATTCCAAGACAATTGAGTGTAGTGGTTTTACCCGAGCCTGTTCCGCCTGCAATCACAAAGTTAGCAGGACGGCTATCGAGCCCTTCGATCCAAACCCACATCATTGCAGCTAAACGGGAATTAACAGTGCCGAACTTCACGAGGTCAATCATGGTCAATGGATCTTCACGGAATTTACGAATTGTGAGCGTAGGACCATCAGGTGTGACTGGAGGAATCGTGCCGTTAACACGGGAACCATCGGGTAGACGTCCATCAAAGATGGGGACAAGACCGGGCCCATCACCAAGTGGAACATTGGTAAACGCAGCGATGTTCTTGGCAATTTGAATTCCTGAATCATCGTCAATCCAAATGTTCGTTCGGCACATACCATGGTCACGGTGTGCTATTTTCACACATTGTGTTCCACCATTGTACATCACTTCTTCAAGAGCATCGTCTTCCAAAAGAACGGCAAGATCGCCATAGGGATTCGGTTCAACTTCACCATCGACGTGATAGATAGGTGAAGGGTGACTTGCTTCAGTATAAATTGTAACTCGACCGTATTGTGCTAAGACTAATTCACTCATATTTTCATCCTCCAATCAGTATGACTGCCCCTAAGTAGAGACTCATAGAAAGTGCAATCCACCCTGGCATCCACCAAAGTGCATCCTTGAATCGGCCGAGCATTCGGCCTGAAACGCCAATCGCAATTGCTGATGCCGCTCCAAAGAAAAGTGAGAACGTAGTATTGAAGGAATCGATTTGAAAACCCTTACCTGCTGGAGCAAACAACCCAACAATGAAGGCAATAAGAATTGGTAAACCAATACTGATGAAAAGAACGATGAGAATGCCTTTACCCAACAATTCTTCCTCTCGCTTATTCATCAAATCATTGAGGCGTTCATAATCCATTGCCAAATCCGAAAGTATGCCTTGGAGTGGAGAATCTTGCTCAATTGCCGTTTCAATTAAGACCATGACCCGTTGAACTTGTGAAGAACGAGTCTTTGCAGAAAAAGACGCAAGTGCAGCGTCAAATGTTGAAGAGTGACTCTCTTCGAGTGTTTCTTTGAGAAGTTTACCAAGTAGCCCTGGAAGCGTTTTTGATTGTTCCATCATTGCTTCTTGAATACCACGGCCTGCGCCTACAGAGTCCGAGAGAGATTCAAGTAAAGAGGGGAGTGTATTTTCTATAGAACGGCGCCTGTTGCGCTCTAACATTGGAGGTATGCCTCCAGCTGCACTGGCGATTCCAAAAACAACAAGAACCAACAAAAAGAGGTTTTCGTTAAATGTTTCAATGAGTCCGAAAATCATGAAATCACAACCCTGGGTCTTTTGTGTGGGCTTTCAAGCCAATCATGAACATTCCAAATAATGTCAAAGCAAGTCCTGCGTTAACCACGAGATTGATGGTAGAGGCTGGTGGAAGTTGCATGAAAGCACCCAAGTCACCACTCATCAATTGGGGTACAAGCCCAGCGATTGCCAAGATAATCGGGCCGATCATTCCAATGGAAAGAAGAGTTTCAGGGACTGAACCGAGTTCTTCGATGTATTTTTTGACTGATTCTGTACGTTCATTTTCCATACGTACGCCTTGCTTACGAATAGTTTCAATGATGTCCGTATTTTGGGTGACGTTGGTATACATGGTATTGAGAAGACGTCGATATCCTTCGGAATCTGCCTTACCCATCATGCTCTTGAGCTCAGGTCCAAGTCCACGGCTGCTTCCTTTTTGCAAACGTTTCATCATACTGGAGAAATCTTCTGAAATGATTCCGTAACCACCGCTACCGATGGTGTGAATAGCAGCCTCAAGTCCAACGCCAGAGGACATCAAAACATCAAGCGTTCGAATGACATAGAGAACTTCTCTCTGTTCATCCAATTTCCTCATAATTTCACCTCAAACAATATCTTCAAGTAATTCAAATTTGAACATTTGATTCGAACCATCGTATTCCATTGAAGCAAAGATAACTTTGACATCTCGTTCTTCAAATGGGTCGTGAATGTAGGGTTGTCCAGAACGGAACATGGTAAGAACTCGCTTGTAATCTTCAAGCATGATTTCTCCTGTAACGGTATAAGCGGCTGATTCAGAGCCTTCATCATGCAAATCATCGCCTTCTTCGCCGCGAATAATTGTACGAGTGAGACGGCGAGTAAGACGGACTTTCATGTCACAATTAGGAATACGAACCCAATCTGCACTCGTCGTTCCTGATGCGGGGCGAATAAAAAAATCCATGCCAGCCATATGTGAACCTCTATTTTACCCACGCAGTGGTAAGGACTTCAATGTTGGGGGTGGAAATCTTCACGCCACGATTCTAAACCAACCAAATCTTGGTTCATGAAGTGTACCTTCATTTGAAAGTTCATCGAGTTTTTCTTCCGCAAGAGTTCGGTCAAATCCACGTGCAACCGTATTGGTTAATACTGTCTCAAAATCAACGCCATCGCCCTGGTCAAGTTGTTCGATGATCGAAACAATCGTGTCCTTTACTTCAGTTTCGCTACCTGCGGCAGCATCTCCACCCTCACCATCTGCATCGGCAGACGGGGCAGGGGTAGCAACAGGTTGACTGGCAGCCTCCATGCGTCCTTCAGCGATATCCAAAGCCTGCATGATATTCAGTGTGTAATTTTCAATCTCAATATCGCCGTAATGGTTACGTGCAACAAGAAGTCCGTCAATCATATGTTCTGGTATTTCAGCAGCAACCATGCCCTCTCGAGTTGGTTCTGCCGATAAGGAATCGGTGAAATGCTTCATTCTCTGTAGCGTGTCCTCGCATGTTCGAGTGAGCCAAAGAGCATACTGTTGCGCATCAATCTCACAGGCTTCTTCAGGGCGAAGTGAGGTGTAAATCGCTCCTTCATCGGTTTGGTACCATTTTGATTTGGCAACCATAAGAAGAAGAACAGGTTCACCGACTTCGACTTTCTTCACCAACTCCAGGGTGAGTTCACGCATAGATTCACTTGCATAATCTCCAACAGAGAAGTAGTGAACACCTGATGGGTCACGCATTTGCCCTTGATAGAGTGATGAGCCATTGGAGGTTTCTCGAACTTCAAGACGTTCTAAGAGTCCTGCTACGACGACTCGGTTGACTTTTGCACCGAGTTTCGTGATTACGAACGAAGGGTCGTATTCGCCTGAGCCTTTCTCATTGAGTGTCGCTTCACTAAATTCAGAAGCAAGTATGTGCCAAGCAGGTTGACGCTTTGCCCGTGTAGTTCCAGCTTGCATTAAGCAACCCTCCATTGAGCACGTATTTCAGTCGCCCGTAAACCAGCATCTTCCTCAATCATTGAGGCACCATCTGCAAGCAGCATAGCACCCTGTTCGTCGACGATACTACGTCCTGTAGCGTTGATTTTACGTCCGAGCATCTTTCCACGCAAGGATTGGACGAAAGCAACCTGTCCAACATCGTCAATTGCCCCTTGAAGTTCTGATTCAGTCATTCCAAGAAGACTCAATGTGGCTTCTTTATTGGTCAATACAGAAACGCTCGAAAGGCCATTATCAATTGCTAAACGCAGCCTTACGTCACTGTTTCCATCATTTGGACCGTGGTCAGCACATACGCCTTCACGGAGCACTCGACGGCATTCTGTGCATCGTAGGATAAAGCCCGAATCTTCACGAACACTGACGACAATTGCACTGGTCGAAATTCCAACTCGACTTGCACCTGTCGAGAGATCATGCAGGGAGACCTCGACGGTATGATTCTTCAAATCCAATTCGCTGTCCCAAGGTGGAGCATCGAGAATTTCGACTTGGTCGACGTTATCAACAGTGATATCTGGAATACCTTGCCAAGCACGAACACGCACTCCCTTGAGACGTACGGTTAACGGCAATTGGTCTTCGGTAATCGGAAGTTCATTCCATGCACTCATTCGACATCGACCGGTTGGGTCAGCAATTTGACCAGACCAGAGGAAGCGTTCTTCGCCATCCTTGGTGAACGTGCGTTTTGCCCATTCTGTGATCTGAACGATTGCATCAACATCCCGTGCTCCATCTCGGAGTTCCGAGAGGGTGACCATGGTTTGTTCAGAGAGTGCCTCGACATCAGCGAAACTCTTGTCATGATAGACTTCGACTTTGGTCGTTCGTCCGAAATTGAGTTCAGGTGTATCCCTGAATGTTCGAACCTGAGCACCTTCAATCTTGAGAAGCGTTCCGACTTCGTGAGCAAGTGGTTCCCAAGAAAGGAAGCCAATCGTACCTGTTTCGTCAGCCAAACGGCCTCGGATGATATCAATCGAGCCTGAACCATCCTTACGATGAATCTGGTCGGGACGTGTGGCAAGGATTCGTCCAACGATGCAGACGTAACCATCGGATGGTAAACTCGAGATATCTTGAGGCTCACCAGGTGCTACAACAGGTCGTGTTCCTTCACGAACCACGGCGATACGAGTGGATTGATTGATGTTCAGTGACATCTTTCCTTGATATTCATTGACTGATGCACCTTCAATACGAACAACTGAGCCAGGAGTAATGTTCGAATTAGGACCCCAGTCTTTGAATTCCCATCGGGTTTTCTCTCCGTTTTCTTCCCAAGGGTTATCTTCGAGAAGTCCGAAGGCGATTTGCTTTTCTTCACCCCGAATGGTTTGGTTACGAATGTTATGAGAAATGATCTCAACTTCAATTTCGATTTCTCGGTCATCGCCTTTCAATTCGCTTAATCGGCTCACCTTACGAGAGGGCTTAGGCGCAGAAGAACCTCCAGAGGCTCCTGAGTTACCGGAAGACGGTGTAGGCGTTGTTTCACCTTTGAAGCGGCGTAGAATCGAACGCATAGCATCTTGCGGAGGAATGAAGAACTCTGTTTCATATTTTGCAAAAGCTGCAGAAACGGCTTCAGGGTCAGCATCAGGGCATTCGGCAAGTATCGACTTGACGTGAGTTTCGTATTTTTCAGACATTGCAATGACCTCCGCCAGGCGTGTTCGTTCGGGGCCTGTACGGAGAACAGGCTGCGGGCTTTCGTGCGGGTTGGTTGAGACTGTACACTCCCTTGACCTCCATGGATAACTACAGGAGAGACGACAGGCCATAAAGAATGCCGTGAAGTTTGTTCCTTTGTCTTGATTATCGAATCAAGTGACTGAGAGACTTAGGCGGGGTTGATTCGTAGCCCTTGCATCAATAACACGTCTGGAAGGTGCATGTTGCCGGAGGAATAAGAACCTTGGATACGAACATCGTCTCCAAGGAACACATCTTGAGAAAGAGCCTTAGCAAGATTCCCAGATAAACCAGCTTGTTTGACCGGTCCGAGAATTTGACCACCCTCAACTCGTAAGAGTGTGCTTGTCGTTACCGAGAAATCGCCACTTGTCGGATTTGCAGTATGTGCACCCATGACGCTGTGAACGATGTAACCGTCTTCCATCCGTTCAAGAAGAGCATCTTGAGAAGAACTTTTCATCGAGGAGACCATTTGTAAATCAGAACAACCAGTACCAGGTGGACTTTGATGGCTACCACGAACGGCACAGCCATTGGTCTCTGCATGATCGATACGACCTTCAGCGACTTGTTGTGCAGCATCTCTTGTCGACCACAAAGAACCAACTAAACGTCCGCCTTCAACTAAGGTTTGGCGGCGTGTTGGAACACCTTCTCCATCGCGGGAAGAAGACGATCTGCCGCCCTCCATTCTTCCATCATCAATGAGTGAAAGGTCGCCAGCAATCACAAGTTCTCCCTGCTTCCCAGACCAGAATGATTCATCCCGAACCAATCGGTCGCCACGAACAGCCGTAGGTACGACCATTGAGAATAATGGGGAAAAACCTTCACTGGTCATCAAAACAGGTGTATCATGTGCCTCGGTATTCACTTCGATTGGGCCACGTGTTTTCTGCGCCCAATCAACAGCAACTGCAATACAGTCCGGAACATTTGGAAGACGTTGACAACTCGAATCTCCTTCATATGAACTGGTCAATTCATCATCAGCATCGATGGAGACTTGAATCCCCATTCCGTGAGAAGTTGTCACACCACTTGATTCGATTCCTTCGCTCGAAAAAATAGCGGAAGCACTTGCGCCAACACCTAACCCACCGCCGGTAACGACGGCTCGTTCGTCGAGTGAAGCAACTTCACTCAAGATGGCATCAGCCTGTTCAAGTAAATCTTCAGGACCGATGCTGAGAATATTTTTGTCAAATAACCCACCGACTTTTTTGGCCGATTGTTCACTTGGAAGAACAAAACCCTTCACTGAAGGCGAGACTTTAGCGATATCACGAGCTTGTTTTAGAGCGTAATCAGCAGAACCTAAATCGACAAGGTAGGCATAACCAAATCGACCATCTTCGACAACTCGAATACCATATCCACCTTCACCGCCTCCGGCAGCAAGAGCAATTTTTCCAGCTTCAATATCGATGCTGTGGCCGTACGATTGTGTAGCCACGATTTCCCATTGTTGAATTCCTTGAGTTTGACAGATTTTCCCAATGGTTCGGCAACCCTCTGTAATACGATCGACTGCATCATCCGGTAGCATCTTCATCCCACCAATGCTTGAGAAATCCGCATGATAGGACCACCGTCACCAACTGGAACGGTTTGTCCTTTGCCACAGAATCCAGGAGCAGCAAGTCGTGCATCACGAGTCAATCCATCGACATCTTTGAGAATCTGAAGTGTCAAACCACTCACGCTTACATCTTTCAATGGACGGGTGATTTCTCCATTTTCAATTAACCAGGCTTCTTGAGCTGCAAATTGGAATGAGCCTCGGCCAGTATCGACTTGACCGCCTCGTGAACCACAAGCAAAAACACCGTACTGAATATCTTCCATCAATTCATCAACGTCATTATGAGTTCCGCCTTTGATCAATGTGTTCGACATACGAACAAGTGGGTGATGGAGGCCATCTTGGGCTCGAGCACCAGCATTTGGTGTAATGCCAAAGTGGTGCGCTGATTCACGATGGTTGAGATATTCGGTAAGAACGCCGTTCTGGATGAGGTTTTTCTCACGCGTATCGAGTCCTTCATCATCGATTGGATGGGCGCCGTAGCCGCCACGAATCGTTGGGTCATCGACAACGGAAACAATTTCATTACCGATGGTTTGACCGAGTTTTCCAGCCAAACACGAGTCACCTGCTGCCACAAGGTCAGCCTCACAAGGGTGACCGAGAGCTTCGTGAATGTAGACACCCGTCAAGTCGCGGTCAGCAATCAATGGCAACTTACCAGACGGGGCTCGTTCTGCTTTGAGAAGGCGTAAGGTAGCGATTCGGGCAGATTCGCCGAGTTGTCCGAGGTCACATGCTTCGATGACTTCAAGGCCACCTTCCCCGCCATGCCTCGTTCTATAGGAGACGACTTCCCCGCCGTCTCGGCCAGTAACACTTGCGTTGATGAGTGAACGTTGGAAGGACCAAACTCGATTCATGCCTTCACTGGTCATCAGTTCAGTATGGAGGTGTTCATCACTCCAACCACAGGTTACTGAAATAATTCGATCATCGTCTGCAGCACTGTTGTGAAGTGTATTCAAGTGGTCGATTTTGGTTTGTAAATCGGTATTACGAACATCTTGCTTTGGTTTCCAGTGAATCTCATCTTCTAAGATTGGAACTTCTGCCAACTGAACCGGACGGTCTTTGGAAGAACGCCGAGCAGCAACTGCTTTTGCGAGTCGAACGGTTGATTCAATTTGGGATGGTAGAGAGATTAAATCGGTCGTCGAATGAACGCCCCAAGCTCCGTCTGCCAAGATTCTCAAGGTAACGCCGACTTCTTGACCTGGGATTGCTCGCTCAAGTTTTGCATCTCGAAGTGCAACGCTCGAATCAGTAATCGCCATCAATCGGACTTCTGCATACGATGCACCAAGGTCTTGTGCCTGGTCAAGTGCAGCTTGTATTTTCGATTGGTCGAGGTATCGACCGGTACTCGGCCTATGCTCGTCGGTTGGACTTGCGCTCATCACCATAGAGGGACCCTAGGTGCAAGGGTGTTTGAACTCTACTCTGTTTTGTTTTGCTCACGAGTTAAATTCAGACGACAAAATGTGGCCTAAAAGTGCAGATTCGGTGAGTACTTCATGTTCAAAGTCGAATTTCATCCCTAAACGAAT
>CAJJCP010000034.1 GCA_905182715.1 uncultured Candidatus Poseidoniales archaeon | reverse complement strand
GATTGTTGTGTAACGGTCTTACCGGAACCGAATGGACCAGGGATTCCAGCTGCGCCACCTTTTGCAAGAGGGAAGAGGAAATCGAGAATACGCATACCGGTGATAAGAGGAGTTTCTGGAGCGTACTTCTGTTGGTAAGGTCGGGGTGTTCGGACTGGCCACTTCTGCATCATCTGCATTTCGGTGCCATCTTCAAGCACACAAACAGTTTGTGTAACATTGAATTCTCCGGATTCAATCGACTTCACGACACCGCTTACGGTTGGAAGTACCATGACCTTGTGAACAATAGTTTCAGTTTCTTGGACGTGACCAATAACTTGGCCACCGACCACTGAATCGCCAACAGCGACTTGAGGTTCGAAGTTCCAAGTCTTCTCCATGTCGAATGCGTCTGCATCAACACCCCGAGTAATGAAAACACCCATCTTTTCTTCCAAAGTAGGAAGAGGACGTTGGATACCGTCATAAATCTGGGTTAAGAGACCAGGACCCAAAGAAACAGAAAGCGTTTCTTGAGTGTTCAATACAGGTTCACCCGGACGCATACCAGAGGTATCCTCGTACACTTGGATGACAGCCTTATCGCCGTGCAGTTCAATTACTTCGCCCATTAAACCTTCATCGCCAACACGAACCACGTCATACATTGCAGCGTTCATGCCAGTTGCAGTTACAACAGGACCGGATATTCGATAAATTACTCCTTCATTTCTCATTTATATTTCCTCCATTTTTTTTGGAATTTCACTTCCACAGGTCGACTCCAATTGCCTTACGAATTGTATCTCGCAAGGTGGTGTCTTCTTCCGTTCCAATGCCAAGCACGGTCGGAGAGACGGATGCCGAGAGTTGGTCACGAAGACGCTCTGGCAGCGTAGTAAGGATTGTGGAGTCAACCACGACAATCCCTACGCTTTTGGTGCTGAGTAGTTTTTTGAAGGTAGAGACCGTTGCCTCTTCTCCTTCAGGGTTGTGCAGGTTATCTATACCTGCAAGTTGGAATCCAAGAGTGAATTCCGGTGTTCCTACGACTGCGATATCCATACATAATCACCTCACAAAATATGTGCTTCAAGCACTTCAACAGACAGTCCAGCAAGGCGCCCACGAACGATTAGGCGCAAATCATTCACTTCTTGGACCTTCATGGCCATGTAGTGAACAACGGGTAGTGCGGAAACTGGATGAAGGAAACTCATTCGCTTCATGATTGCGTATTCTCGTTCCTTGAACCAAGTAACGACGGGGTCAAGGCTGTTCATTTCATCCGAGGCAGCGAGTGCTGCTTCAAACGCAGGGAAATCAAATCGGCCTGAACTTCGTAATAAGTCCATAGCGGCGTCTTTACCACCTGCTGCAATCGAAGAGAAAGCGCGGGAAGGTACGAGGCGACCACCAGGAACAAGCATTGAGACAACATCCTCTGAAGAAATACCGACCGCTTGAGACTCAAGAATGTTCAAGAGATTACGGTGATCGATTTCAGCGCCAAGGAGTTCTTTCAAGAAACGGACATCTGCGCCTTTACCGGTCATTGAAGACAAGGCTTTCTTGAAATAATGGACATCAAGGGCATCTTCGTAATCTGAAAGTCGGGAATCTTCCGGAACTGCATTGAGCGCAGGACCAAACGATTTACGTCGCATCTGAACAACTGCAGAGCGCAAGTCATCAGCATTTTCAATGATTTTCAGCCATGGCGTGTTAATGTCATTCAATTCAGGAAGAATCGAATGTGATACTTTTTCAAGTTCCACATCATTCACTACAGCTCGAAGAACAACCTTGGCATTGTGATACTCAAACCGTGAAGTATAGGTTTCGACGATGGCACGGATTTTACCGTTACACATCGAAAGCATCTGTTCAAGTTCATGTTCCAAGTTATGGGTTAATGCGGCTTCAACTAGATCGCCACCAGTCAATTGCCCTGCATAGAGATCAATCTCTGCACGGTATCCCATTTCGCTGACCGCAACGGTCAGTTGTTCGGGTGATTGGTTGATCAGTTGGCGTAGCCTAGAACGGTCCGCAAGTTTCTGCCGGCGTGACTTAGCACGGGCAGCAACATAAGGTGTATTTCCAAGCATTACCATCATTTATCCCTCAGTCAAAAAGTATTGAATTAATTTCAGCGAGTTTTCCGCTCCAAGTCGATTCAAGGAGGGTATCAAAGCGCATATCATAGGACACTGAGCCATCTGGCGATTCAAGAACAAAGCCACCGAGCCCAACGATTGGTTCACCAATCGTGCGCTTACCAGCAATTTCTGAAAGTGACTTACGGTCAAGTTCTACAGGTCGAATTGTGTAATCATTACCACCAATCTTGTCAGCCTTTGCCATCAGAGACTTGAGCAAACTTGCTCTTCCTGAGAGTTTCGGGTTTCCAAGTTCGTCACTGGTCGATTGGAAGGTCTCATCGAGAACCTTGCGTCGAGCAACGAGAATTTCTTTTTGGTTGGCTTGGCGAGCACTGGCTACGACTTCACGGGCAATTTGAGTTGCTTCACGTTCTGTACGAGCAGATGCTTCCGAGCGAATGGTATCGGCCTTTGTATTGGCTTCAGCAAGTATTGCCTTTGCCTCTTCATTAGCCGCTTTGACCATAGCCGAGGCTTCAGCCTCAGCAGATTTAGCGATATCTTTTGCGAGTGTTTCAAGCGTCATATATATTCCTCTTTGTGTTTTTTTTCACTTTACTGAGTTGCCCCAGAATGTTTGTCTTCTTCCTCAAAGGAAGAGAGGCAAAGCACCGAGAATCACGATGGATTCTGGCAAAGCAGTGAAAATAAGTGCGACACCGAACTTGCTTCCATCTTCTGCAAGCATACCGACAGCTGCGCTGCCAATGGCTGCTTGAGAGAGACCTGCACCAATTGCTGCAAGTCCTAGGGCAATTCCAGCACCGATAGCAGAGTATCCCGATCCGTCGGATTGAGTGAGTTCTGCGTCTTCAGCTGCTGCGACACCTTGAGCAACCATGGTGATGGCTGCCAAAAGGATCAGTGTTCTTAGGCTCATTTTTAGGGTATTTACGTTCATATTTACTACCTCCGTTTTTTGTCCGTTGGACTATGATTTATTCTCCACATGGAGATTACGGCCACCGAGCGGTGCAAAAGCACGGCCGGACCCGTCGTAGAATTTGCCCATCCATTCCACAAAGTGGAGACGGGCAGCGTGAATGGTAGGGGAAAGGATTCCCAAAGCGATGGCAAAGACTTGGATGCCGATGAACAAGACAAAGCAAAGGAGACCGACAAGGATCCCCATAATTCCGCCACTGGTAAATGAGTTCATCATCGGCTCAAAGCCCATAGTGATGGACACTTCTGCAATCTTAACGCCTGCAACACCAACTGCCATAATTCGCAGATAAGAGAGTGTGTTTGCGAGAAGACCGAAGGTTTCGATCGGACCCATAATGAGGCCGCCAGCCCATCCGAATTTCTCGAACACTGCCAAACCAATGATGAGGCTGATGATACCAACAATAAGTAAGACGGTCCAGATTTGGAATTCAAACAGATCATTGTAGCCTGAAACCATGTTTCGGCATTGCATGAAACCGCCGATGAGAATAAGAATCCAAGAACCCTTTTCGAAGAATGCTGCTGCTGCACCGTGTGCCTTGAAGACATTGATAAGTCCAAGCATGAATCCAAGGAAGATGTGAATAGCACCCAAGTAAATGGAGAGAATCACGTATTCTTGCAATCCGTGACCTTCCGATGCTCGGTGGAACGGCATGTGGAGGCCTCCGAGGTTCAAGAGGTCGGCCATTGCTCCTGGGACGTGGATATTCGCATAGGTCCATTCATAAAATCCATTGAAAGGAGAGTTGCTTCCCATTTGACCGGTATTATCCCATACAAAGCCAAAGCCTTCTGCGAATATAATGCCCCAAATAATACACCAAACGCCCATCCATCGGAGAATTGTGATTCCTTTTTGCGCCATTGGATCAACGGCGAAGGCTTTGCTTCCAAGCCATGCACCCAGAAGTAGAAGGACGATTCCATAGCCCCAATCGCCCAAAATCATTCCATAGATGAATGGGAAAGTCATCATCATAAGCATCGTTGGGTCGAACGTTCCGTACTTAGGACGGCCAACTAAATCGACCATCAGTTCAAACGGTTCTGAAGTTGAGCCGTTGGTGAATTGAATCGGGGGCTCGACATCGTAGTGGCCGTCATCATGGGTCGGAGTGTTTCGAATACGAGTGAGTGTGATGTCCAATTCAGGCAAATTGATTTTTCCATCACCATCGAGGTCAACTGCTGACATGAGTTTACCCATTTCCCATGGAGGGAGGTTGGCAACATCTGCAGTTTTCAGAGCATTTTGGAATTCATAGCCATCAATGAGGCCTGAATCATCCAAATCAATGGCCTTGAAGAATTGGAAAATTGATTGATTGGTCTTGACAAGATAATTTGAGAGCATAATGAGTTCTTCTAAGTCAGCAGATGCTGGTTCATCATGGTGTTCGTGATGATGCCCACCGACATAGGCCTCAATGCTAACGTGAGAAGCAATCTTGGACAATCGGCTTTCGACATAATCTGCCTGGTCGGCTGGAACCCAACCATCCAAAGCAAATGCTTGGTTGCTCACTGCAACCAGTGTTGGGGCGGTATAGATTGCCATTTCCCGCACGAGATGTTCCTCAGCAGTGACAAGGTTACGCCCGTTACGGAGAGTCCAAGCGTCAAGATCTTCTTGTGTACTCACAACTTTTGATTCTAAACGTTCGATTTCTGTAAGAAGAGCTTTTGCCTTCTCTGCAGGTGAACCTTCTCCAGATGGGATTTGAACAGGTTTGGAACCCAACTCTGCCATGCAGATTTGAACTTCAGCGGAATGTGCAGAACGGCATGCGACTGCGATCAGGCCGCCAGCAGCATGCAACTCAATCTCTGAGAGTATGTCTGAAAAGATTTCTGATGCTTTCGAGGTGCTTCGTGCCTCTCCTACAAACACTTCAATGCCTTCAAATCCACCCATCAATTCGAGCGGAAGGTCAAGAGGAGCCAAACGATTGAGAACATGGTATTGCTCTTGAGAGGTAGCGATTGTGGATTGGGCGTCACGGATGGTATCGATGTATGCCAATGCTGCAACGACCTTCTCTTCGAAAGAGGCAACCATTTTGACCGCGTCAGCATGTGGAACTGGACCATCAATGTTGGATGCTTGAACTGAAGAAGAAACTGCTTGAACCTTCACTAACAAGTTGCTAATGGCATTTGCCTCATCAGAATCCATTGATGCCCCAACACCAATTCCGTCTTCAAAGCGACCGTATTCTTCTATGTGAACACATGAAAGTTCGCTACAGAGGCGGAGAATCTCTTCCATCTTACCGACAGGAGCTGCTACTGTAAGACGGGACATCTCAGAAGTAGCAAACATGATATCGCCTCATTGTGAAGTAACTGCGTCAAGAAGGTTCTTGACTGCTTTTTCCTTTCGACTCGATGCAGAGGATTGAATTTTGTCAACAACCGAAGCACCTTCTTTTTGAACGCTATCTGCTTCTTTGCCTGCCTTGCTTCGGGCAGCGTCGAGAGCGGTTTGAGTTTCGCTCACAGAGTCTTCGGTAGCACCGGTGACAAGTGCTGATGCTTCTCTTCGTGCGTCACCAGTAATTTTACTCGACTCAGTTTGAGCAGAAGAAAGTCGCTTTTCGGCAGACTGCTCGGCCTCTTTGATTTTTCGGAGAACATCTTTCATACCCAAGTAAACCACCAGTGGTTCGGTGAATCGGAAGGGGTTTATGAGGCTAATGGGCGGAAAGTATGGAGTTTTCCAACCGTAAAGTTGTTTCATTCCTGCTCTGGCTTGGTTGCTCGAAACCGACTTGACATCAAAAAAGGCCATAATAAGCGGCCCTGTACGTCATCGAAACCAACATCCTTCATCATGGCCCGATAGTACCCGTTTGTACCGTATTGAGTGTACGTATTTGCAAGACCCTTCCACGGATGATTTTTCTCTTTGGTGACATAGCGAGCAATCCATTGAACGACGGTTGCCATCCAGATTCGGCCACCTAGACCATGCACCCAATTGGCTTTTCCTGCATCGCAAATAACGAGCCTACCGCCAGGTTTGAGAACACGGTAAATCTCACCCAGTCCTTTCTTTTTATCTTGGAAATCACGGAATGAAAAAAGACAGAAGACCATATCAAAAGTATTGTCTTCGCAAGGAATTGATTCGGCAATGGCTTCGATGTAGTGTGCCGGTTGCTCACCACGAGATTCTCGAGCAGCGTCAACACGCTTCTTTGCGACTTTCAACATCTCGGATGAAGGGTCAAGACAGGTTACATCGAGTCCAATCAGATCTTCAGCAAATGAACCCGGACCGCAACCCACTTCGAGAATTTTCATCCCCGCTGTAGCATGATTCCGAACATTTCTCCGCCAACGCTTATCCTGGCCAAACGTCATCAAACGGTTGACCCGGTCATAGTTTGGAATGGTTTCTTCAAGCTGTTCTTCCAATTTCTCCCATGCATCAAGATCGATGCCGGAAGGGTCGAAACCGCCAGTTGCCGCTCGGTCGCCCATGATGGTTCGGTACACCCGACCTCTTTGGAGATGTCGCCAAAAAGCACCAGGCAATGCTTCGGGTTGGAACCCGAACAATTCTGTACTTCAAGCGATACGTTCAACTGTTTCTGGAGTGATTCCTTCTTCTGGAGTCACACGGAATACGAGAACTTTCAAATTTTCAGGAGCGTTTCGGAACTTTGAGACAATCATTGAAGTTTCAAAGTCTGTACCGATGGTTCGCACTTGGAAAGAGAGAACCATATCAGCGATTGAGGACAACTCTTGCTTTACAAGTGGGTCCAAACCGTGGGTCGAGACCGAAATGAGTATCAATCCTCGATTCAATTGAGCGTGGGCTTGAAGCATACGCACCATTGCAATAACACGAGCAGGATCTTCTCTTTGTAAAAAGAAATCAAGGCTGTCAATAACCGCTCTGAAATAAGGACCTAAAGCCATGACTTCATTGGTGACTTCTGTCAAATAATCTTGCGTATTATCGTCTACGAACCGAGTTTGGGCAAGTCGTCGGATATCATCGAGTCGGAAACCTTCTAATCGGTAACGACTGGCTAAAAGTTCACGTTCCAAAACAGTCGAATTGTATTCTTCACCTATGGTTCGAACACTGATGTCAAGCGGCCAATCGTACTTTTGGAAAATACGAATAATTTCTTGTTGACCTTCATTGGTTGAAATGTAGAGCGTATTATCGGATTCTTCAGCAGGTGAGGTAAATTGCTTCGCAAATAACTCACTTCCAGAACCCGTATCTGTAAAAGCAACCATGATGAAACCACGTGGCACACCACCGTGCATTTCATTGTCGAATTTCGGAACGCCAAACGAACCTACTTTTCCAAAGAATTCTTCATCTTCCGGGTCAAAATCAATTTTTCGCGCCATAGTAAAACACCTCAATTAATGAGAACTTGCCCTCTGTCGATCAAGTCGGTACAGTATAAATCGAGATTGGAGAGAACCAAAGGAGGTGTTTGGTCAGGTACATTCAGAATGACTGAGAGAACTTCTCTCTGACGGAAGGTATTGATGAAAGTGTGAAGGTACTCAGCAAGCATGCGTTCGTCATTGTAGATGGCTAAGGCATTGACGCTGTCCAAAAATACGAAATTGCGTACAGATGTCGTCATGCGGAGAATATACAAGGTTCGAAGAAGAACTGATTCGAGCATAATTGGGCTGTCAACAAAATGAATATTGGTGTAGGCGACATCAGTGCCACCCAAAATTCCTGAAGAAACCAAATCAATAAATTGAATTCGTGAAATATCTTCATCTGAAAGTCCAATGGCCTTGAATTCTTCAATACGTTCTACTGCACCAACGCTTGCACAAATGTACACACCACCCATATCGTGGTCTCGCATTAACGGAATCAGAGTACTGGCGGTCACATTGAAAGCGTTCGAATTACCGAATCGAACTTGAATAGCACTACTAAGACTGATATCAACAGCAAGTTGTTCAGCAATCCGGTCGTCAAGTACAATGTTAGAATACATGTATCAGTTCCCCACTTTATTGGTCTTATCGTGTTGAGCGCCCCACTTGAGCATAGGAGTGAGCATAACGCCCAATGGAGTCAATTCAATAGCGTGTTTAGCACGACTGTGAGCTGTTCCACGCATTTTAACGACTTGCAAGAATCTGAGAAGGTGGCCCATTCGCTCTACATCCCCCATGACGATAATGCCATCTGCAATCGCTTCTTCAACACCAAAAGAAGACCAATGGGCATTTTCTGTTGCCGATGTAATTTCAGAGATTAGAATAGTTGTGCAACCGAGTGATGCCAATTTCTTCCCAAGAGTAAAGAGGAAATCCCGGATAAGCTGTTCGGATTTGATTTTGTAACACAAGGTCGTAACTGAATCAATCACCAAACGAGTTGCACCGATTTCGTGAACGATGTTAATAATCGCTTTAATGAGAGCGTGGACGTCATCGAGGTCAAACGATGCTTTGTCAAGTCCAAGCCATGAGTACAAGACGTCCATGTCAAAAACATTGATTTTACCTGAATCGACCATTTTCATATCGAAAAATGCATATTGCCGGATATTTTCAAGTAATTTGATCGAAGGTTCTGTTGCTGTAAAGTGTGCGCATGATTCTGGGAATTCGGCCAAAGCCCCTCGGACTAAGAATTCCATTGCAAGTGTTGTTTTCCCTGAACCACAGGTTCCAGCGGCAAGTACAGTTGAACCATGGGGGATACCTCCGCGAAGGATTTCATCCAATCCATGGATACCCGTTACGCAACGGTCACGGGTGTAAACTGAAGTTGACTGCATGGGAATCTGTACAGACCAGCGGCCATAGGTAGATGAAGCATCCGCTAAATGGAGTCCGAATCATGAACGGTTGCCTCAGAGATAGTCTCCGGGCGTAGGTGTTTGTTGAGTACTCCAATTCGCACCATAACCGCCTACATTACGTTCAGCACCAAGCGATTGACCCAAAGAAGTGAACAAACCGGTGTCACCCCCCCACTCAACACTCATGATCTCGTACGGTTGTGCCTCGTCAAGCTGCGTATAACGAAGTGAGAGAACACCACGCCCATCCGCAAGAAGATTGATTGAACCAACACCAAGGAAAGACTCCTGGGATAGATCAAGGACTTGAGAAGCGTTTCCTGATGCTTGAGAACTGGCATCGCCGGTCAAGAGAAGAACCGAATGGCCCGAGATTACTCCTTCTTTGAATAACAGATTACTCGCACTCGAAGTGGAGGTGTGATTCAAAGACCAACCACGTAAAGCAAGTGCGAAGTCATTCGGATTATAGATTTCAATCCATTCAGGACCTGAGGAGATTGGACGAATCATAATCTCGGTCAAATGGAGATCATTATTCTTCTTTCCACCTTTATGAACTTCAAGCACAACTTGGAGAAGTTCTCCATCTTGAGCGAATTGCCGATTAGCGGTTGAGGAAGAATATGCTGTTGAGCGCTCCGTACCTCCAGAAAACAATTTCACACCAACCCGAGAAGAGGCGTTTGATTCAATAATTTCAATCGATAAAAACAACGTATAGCCGACATCGAGACCGAGACCTATCGCCATGTTTTCTTCGGAAACATTCCGGAGTGCTTCGATGCGTTGGTGATCAAGAACTCCGTCTTTTACCAATCCTGTTTGTACACGGCCATTATCCAATTCGACCGCATCAAGAAGGTGCCATTCAGAGGTCGAATTAGCGTAATCTAACCCATCCGAACCCATTGGAACAAACCAACCTTCGTCTGATGTCAATCGGTCTAAGCCTTGAACTGCTGAACGGTCAATTCGGTCTACATTCGGGTCATTGGAGCCCATTTGAAGTTGGGCAAGTGACAAAAAAGCAGTAAGAATCATGAGAAATAATGCAAAGGCCGATAAGAATTCAATCACAGCAGTGAGAGCATTGTCGTCTCTTTTCAGACAACAAACTCCATCACCGCGCATGAACTATGGTGATATTCGGCGATTCAAGAGGTTGCCGCATGGAGTGGATGTAAATCATCGCATTATAGCAAATCTGCCCCCTTCGGGGGCGATGAGTCTTTGAAGCCCCGCTGTGAGGCACCTCTCAATGTCGCGCTATGCTCCAAGTAATTCGAGTCGGAAAAGCGGAAGTATTTCCTTGGTATTCATCCTTCTTTTTGCATCTTACACCGGGCTGCTCACTCTGCCAACTGCGGCAGCAGCAGAATCAGGTGATTTGTCGATTCAAGCAACTAATTCACCTCTTGAAGACTCATGGGGCTCATCATGGAACCCGATTCAGTTTAACATCACAATCTCAAATCAAGGTCTGCAATCGATTGCGAATCGAGGCCTGAAGTGGTATGTGTGCGAAGGGGATATTGAAACTTCGATTTGTAAATCAAATTATGATGACCGCGGAAGTTTCTCCTTACCAACAATTTATCCAGGCTCAACCGTGGACTTCACAGCCCCAAATGCTTGGAGTCCATCAGGAGATGAAGGAACTTTTACCATCGTTTATGCTTTTGATTTATTGGACCAAGACACTTCGGATGATACCTATACATTCCAGATAAACCTCACGCGCTCATTTGTAGATCTTGCTGTTGATTCAACACACGACCCGACAAGCATCTTAACTGACCTGTCCGTCTATAACGGACAAAAGATTCTCAATACAGATACTGATTATACTGATGGAGATCAAAGGCTCTGTCACAGCATGTGGAACCTGTAACTTTGTAGCTCAACTTGGTTGGCAACTTTGGAATGAAGACAAAACGATTTTACTTTCGGAATCATATTCAAACGTGACAAACCTTCCATCATGGGGCGGTGTGTCATCCTTCACCCGCACTATGCCAGCATTCACTCATACCTCTCAAGGGACATTTACACTTACATGGGGGCTGTTCAGCAGCACTGGAACCCCATATGCCGATTTGAACCCCAGTAACGACAATTCAGAGATCACCGTCGTATTGGACAATACCCTCGACTTGCAAGCGACTTCGATGGCACCTGGCCATGACTCGACTTCCAGCGATTATTACTACGGAGAGGATATGGTTCATTCAACCATCACTAACAAAGGCAATGTATCAGTTGGAGTAGTCACCATTTTGTTCCAAGTCTACGACTCAACAGGAAATTTAGATGAAGGAAGTCAATGTACAATCGTCGATTTCAAACCTGCTGAATCTCGCACATGTATGTTCAATCTTTCAACCGTCGGTGCTGGACGTACGTTAACAATCAACGTGCCTGCTTCGTTCCAAGAAGGATTCGATATCAAAACCGGCGATAACAGCCTCAGTGAACAAACTGAAATCATTGCCGGTGGCATCAATGCTGCAATCGTGCAGGGTAATTCCAAGGGCACCTATACCACTGGAGAAAACATAGAAATGGTGGCTCGAACCGGGCCAACAGCTGCTCAACCACTGAACTATTCATGGTGGGTTTCAGGAATCATAAATATTGGATATGGGCAACTGCTTAATGTTTCAGGCTCAGTACTCGGGCTTGGCGACCACACCATCACTCTTCGCGTAACCGATGCCTTCGGAAGCCTTGAATCGGTTCACGAAGATATTACACTGTACAATTATGTATCTCTTGATAACGAACCATTTTTTACAGGGCAAGCAGTTACGCGCTCACTATCTTACCTCGAACATGAATCAATACTGCCCGTACTTGGCACTCAGTATGGCATAGGCGAAGGAAGACAACCTCTGATGTTGCTCTCGTACAAAATATTAGCAGATGAAGACAACTCGGACAACACTGGCATGGAACGCATGGAGATTCATCTCAATTCATCGGCACTTCTACCATCAAACATTCCACTCGAGTCGGTTGATGTACGCTTCTTATCATCCCTCGATGATAACATCTGGACTTACCTCGACGATTACACCAAGAACGTCGACAATTCTTTTGACGTGACGCTTACAGAAAATGGTGTCTTACTGATTATCGGAACCGCCCCCCCTGCAAATGCAAGCAGTGGACCTCTTGAATTCACACAACTTGAAGGAGGAAGTATACAACTCGAATGGAGCCCTACTGGAGATATAGATAACCCATATATCGGTTCATGGAACATTTACAAGCTAACCGTTGCGAATGGTGCAGGCACAGTGTTCCCGCCTCCATATCCCAATTTTAACGAGTTCATCTGGGAGCAATTGACAGAAGATACACTCACTGCATCCGTAACCCCTGATTCTACGTCTTGGGTCGACCCCACACCACTCGCCACAGGAACATGTGCATCGTACGCCATTATGCCTGCTGACCGTGAAGGAACCCCTGACCTTACGCATATCGAGATCTCGAGTGATGAGAATGGACAAAGTTTAGCCTTTTGTGGTGATGCAGTTGCACCAGAAAAGTCAGTATCCATGATTCAAGTAACAACGACCTTTACCAATGACACTGAATGTTACAAGATTGAGAACGACTGGTCCATGTGCTATGATTTGAACATGACATGGGTTTGGCCTGAACAAGAGGTAACAGGGAACGTCACATGGAACTTGTATCGGACTGACCAAAAGCCAGATGGAATCGATTTGACATTCCTCCAACCATTGGAAATTAGCATGACAGGAGTTTCTGGTGAAACTGGTTATTACAATACTAGCGGAACGATTGATGAAAACATCCGACCATGGCGAACATCATACTATATTCTTGCACCTGTAGACTCTGTAGGAAATCAGTTAATGCAAGTGAACTATCCTGTCAATTCAATACGTGTGATCATCGATGACCAGTGGTGGGACTACAATCAACATCTCATACCACTCCCTCCTCCAGAGCCGGAACCACCACTTGGAGTGGAATGGCTCGGTACTCTCACCGATTATATGGCCGTTGATGAATTCAAAACCACTGGTGTTGTAGCCTTGCTCACTTTGGTCATCAGTATGATTTCTCTACCTCTCCTCATTAAGAAGCGAAAGCGATTGAAGCGAGTGATGAATGCACGTAACCGAAGGTCGGGCGCTCGTGAGACTGCAGATGAATTCGAAGATTTCTTTGATTGAGAATTGATGGCGCGGCAGGGGAGATTCGAACTCCCGAGGTGAAACACCACTGGATTAGCAATCCAGCGCAATGGCCAGGCTATGCGACTGCCGCAGTAAACTCGGCGACCGGCGAGGCAGTCATGAACATGACGGTTGCCACAGTTCACCAAACGGTTGTAAAAACGATGGACTCAGGCCAATGGTCCGAGAACTCCAAGCCATTCTGGAGGGATGACACAGACAGCCACGAGAGCAACATGCATCCAACCCAGGTAATAGATAGAACGGAAAAAGGAACGAGCGGCCTTCGGCATACGACCGTTTTCATCAAGTTCTTCCCGTGGATCGATATCCCAAACTGACTTTGAATACCAGATTGTCAAGCCACCAGCAAGGAATGCCCACAAAAGCGGAAGTCCACTTTGTGGCCAAAAACAAGGAACAGAGCCGAGCATCATAAGCAGTACACAGTATATTTTCGATTGAAAGAGAGTATGTTCAGGGCCTTTAACTTCATTCATCATAGGAATGTTGACTTTTCCATATTCACCAGAACGATACAGTGCCAAAGCCCAAAAATGTGGAGGAGTCCACAAGAAAATCAACATGAACAACATCCACGGAATAGGTGAACCCAAATCGAACGGGTTGCTTGAATCAATTGAGGAAGCGGCAGCAGCTGCCCAACCAATCAGCGGAGGAGTAGCCCCTGCAAGGCCTCCAATCACGATATTTTGAGGTGTGCGGCGTTTTAACCAGATGGAGTACACAAGGACATAGAATGCCACGGAGAAAAAGGACCAAAAAGCGGCCTTCCAATGAACCAAAAAGAACAGTGAAGAACCGGATATCGCTATGATTAATCCAAAGATGAGGGCGCCTCGAGCAGAGATATGGCCTTGTGGCACTGGACGATTCATTGTTCGGCGCATGTGAGGGTCGATATCCGCATCATACCACATGTTGATGGAATTAGAACCACCTGCTGAAAGGGTACCTGCCACCACAGTAAGAAGGACAGTTGAGAAAGTATCCATCCAAGAGCGATCAACATCGAGTAATCCATGACGAGCGAGAAGGTCGTGGATGAGGATAGCGCAAACTGCGGTGACTTGAAGCAAGACGATGACGCGAAGTTTCATCAATTGCGTGAACACCTTGAACCAACCAGGATGTGGCGATAAATCCCCTGGTGCCTCATCGGTCACGTTCATTCCTCCTCGGATGAATCCGGAGTCGGTGCTTAACCGTAAGAAGAAAGAGGCTGAAACAGCAACGAGGAAACAAGCGATTCCGAAAACCAAGTGGAGAAGTGAAACCCATTCTGGGAAATCATCCATATCGGCAAGAACAATGTAGGAACCGCCAACGAGTACATTGAGAATCCATAACCCTGCGGCAAAGTCGGTGATGCGGCCGAACGAAGGAGTGACATTGTGAAGTCCGTGCTTCACTTCGAAGGCGAGCAGACCCTGAAACCAAAACTAAGCCAACCAATACTGCACCAAACCGATGAATCATTTGAACCAAAACACCAGGTCCATCGAAGGATGGAAGGAAGTTGCCGTTACATTTTGGCCAGCCGTTTGGGAATCCAACTGAACAACCTTGGTTGTATTGCCCACCAGCAGTTGACGAAACCCATGCTCCAAGAATCAAGAGGGTAAACACTGAACCAACCATAGCATCGACACGGCGTCGATTTGTTGAAACATATTCAGAAGTCATAGAAAATAAGGCTGACTCAGAACCCTCTGCTTTCCGCATTGCATAATGCTGGAATAAGAAAGTGGAAGTAAAGATACTGGCGAGAGAAAGGTGTAAGGCCACTGACCAATCGACATTATCCATCGAAACAGTCAACGCCCCAACCAAAGCTTGTGCAATCAGCAACACGCCAGAAAGAAGAGTTGAACGGTACACTGTTTTACCATAAGTTGCCATCATTTTCCAAGCAAGTACTGCATTCAACAGAACAGGTATAGCAATGACAGCAACTAAGAATCTATGGAACCATTCAGAAAAGATTTCAAACGTTGTATATCGGTGATCGATGCCGCGTGAATCGATTTCATCGGGGTTCTCATCCCAATATACACCTTGTTCATCGGCAGAGACGTCAAAGCCCCATGTGCCAAAGCATTGAGGCCAATCTGGACATGATTCACCTGCATCGTTGATACGAATTGTACCACCTGCGATAATGACGCACAGTGCCATTACGAGGAGGACAAGTGGAAGGGTCGACGGTCGCCGCCACCATGCCTGCCCCATAGGTAGTGGTGAGAGCAGTTCCCTTTTGAACACATTCCTACTACCCAGCAACCGTGTCGAGAACCAAGACGCAGATTTTGTCAATATTGATTCTGGTATTCGTGATGACGAGTACTTTGCCTTCAACGGTGTACACCTCGGCAGAAGAGCCTACTTTGCCACCATGTATGACGTGGTGGTTTTTGACTCATCTTGCCTCAATACCACCCCGTGCACAGGTGAACGGGTGGAACATTTGGTCGAGTACTATGGCGCCGATTGGTGCGAACCTTGCGAATTGATTGAAGAAGATATAGAGACACTGAATCGCACGGATACCTTTGTTCTTCAACATCACCCCTCTCCTGCCGATGCTTCATTCCTCAGTGCTTCGAAACTACGATTTGAATATGAGCATCGATTATTGCGATTGCCTACCGAGTCTAGTCATCGATGGCCAAGGTTTGCTTACCGGTTCAAGTCAAGGCCTCGAACTCTCGAATGCACTTAGCCAGCGTTCGACCGCATATACCGGCCTCTCAGAAATAGAACTGCACAATGGAAGCCTTACTTGGCAAGCATCGCAAGGTGACCGGGTCAGTGTGTGGCGAACTGAGGCAATAGAACACCCAAATCGAAATCGCACACACCCAACACTCGCCACTGACATGATGCAATTCAATGCTTCAAACGGGTCTGGAAATGTTTCTGGCTTACTTGGAAATTTCAATGGAAGTTTAGTCGTCATATTAGAACGAGCAGGCACGTACCAATTAGTGAGTGATTCAACGAACTACGGCGAGTGGATTGGAATTGTACGATGACTTCAGATACAGGACAAATGATGGGCACACAAGGCATGTCACCCGGTCAAAGAGCGAGCCTCTGGACCGGCATTCTTCTTGCTGCTTTAGCACCCGCAATGTACATGCGTTGGAACCTCTCTAAACAAGTCACGGATGAAGAAGAATAGGTCGCAGAATCCGATTGAACCGAGGGTTAGGTTCAAGACCAGTAGGTAAGTCGGCAGAATGCGGGTGTACTCGCAGGTGTATCTTAATGGTCAAACCAGCACGACTCCACACACGATTTGAACGAGCACGGATTATTGGCGCACGCGCACTCCAAATTGGAATGGGCGCTCCGCTTTATGCAAACGAAGAAGTCTTGCGTGAAGCGTTTATGGACGAACTCGTCTCACTCTACGGTCTTGAAGAAGCATCAGTTCGCTTCGTCCTCGACCCTCTTAAGATTGCTTTGTATGAGTATGAACACGAACTCATTCCAATCGATATCGACCCACACCTTGATTGAATCAATCATTTGTAGCAAAGCCGTAGAAATCGGCCTGTTCAACATCAGGTAGTGCTTCACGCTTCACAAGCATTGTTCGTACAGCCCAGAGATCAACAAAAACTCGGTATTTGGTAGTAGCATCGAGATAATCCACACCGCTTGAACCACCAGTTCCCATTCGACGACCAATCATTCGTTCAACCATTCGGGCATGTGCTGAACGGAACAGTATCATTGATTGTTCAAGTCCAACAAAGGCGTCAATAAGTTTTCGAGGCCAAGAAAGTAAAGGTAATTCACGGTAGGATTCGATAAACAGCAAACCGGCTCTCGAACGTGAAATAATTCCATCAGGGCGTAGAAATTCAGCAGCTTGCTCAGTACCGGCTTCAATTCGAGAACGGACCGGTGCTTCTTCACCATGGCCGATAGCAACAATATGTGCGATGACATCTTCACCATGTGCACGCATTGCTTGCACATGACCTTCGACAAAATCTTCAATGACTTTTGAATCGCCTTCAGAACCTGCGAGTGAACCGTTAATTGGCGTCCGAGCGAGCCAAGAAGAAAGGGCTTCACGAAGCGATGGTTGATTTGATGTTGCTTCGAAATTGGCGAGAACCGACGCTGTAATTTTACCTTCACCGGCCAGTTTTTTCATGTGCAGTAGAGGATCCATCCCACCCATCCGTTGTGCATTATCGAGGCCAAGAATCACTTCTAATTCACGCATTTGCCATGATTCAAATCCTGACGAAGTACCGAGTTTATCTCGGAAAGCCAAGAAACCTTGAGGCGTGAGTGTCTCCATGACTTTCCATTGATTCGAAAGAAGGCGGAAAATTTCAGTCACACGGTCTAAATGATGAACCATTTGAGGTAATTTTTCTTCTGGAACATGCTCCTGGTTAAGCAAGGCATGGGTTTCTTTTAATTCACGTAAAATGAGTTTGAACCACAATTCAAAGGCTTGGTGGACGATGATGAAGTGTTGTTCATCGTTGGAGGGAGCCGGGCTGTAACCTTGAGGACCGTCTTGGAGAGTCAGTAACTCATCCAATTGCAAGTAGCCCCCGTAAGTCATGCGATGGGATGGTGCGTCGTCGGTCATGTTTTTCGATAGGGGTCAAGCCCTTGAACTCTTCACTCATTCTATGAGGATTATGAGTGGACTCTGGTGTTCAAGAGGTCGAGCCACTTGCTATTTTCAAACCGAAAGCATAGGCGATTAGAGTGAGGAAGAGCGATATCCCGAGCGCTGGCCAAAAATCCATACCTCTCTGTAGTAGAAGAGGCAGGGCGAGGAACAATACCAAAGACGGGATGACCAACCAAAAAATGTCTTTACTGAATATTGCAATCTGTTCAGTATCTCCAGTATCATTGTATAACCAAACCATGGCAAAGATGGAAATTAAGGGCAAAGAAGCAATAAAAGCTCCAAAGACATCGTTCTTCTTTGCGATTTCACTCGCACCGACAATCAATCCACCAGAAAGAAGAACTCGGAATGCAAGTTGTACCCATGCCATAGCACTCGTTGGAACAGAGGGTTTGTCGTTGTTGTGGCAAAAACACGATTTGGAGACGGTTACAGAGTGCCTTGAGAATGCAAAAAAATACTTACGGGAAGATATTCCAATCATAACACTCATATCGCAAATACTGAACCCCTCGACATGGGCGTAGATTCAGATACACTGGCGGGGTGGCTCGCCAACTACGACCGAGACAACATTACAATCGGTGTTGTTGCCTCACATTCTTCTTTGCAAATACTGCATGGAGCTCGTGTTGAAGGTTTCCGCACGCTTGGAATTGCAGTGGGTGAAAACCGACGACGTTTCTACAAAGCATTCCCTGGTGCTGAACCCGACGAGTGGTTGATGCTCGAAAACTATCGTGAGATGCTCGACCATGCTGAATGGTTCCGAGAGAGAAATGTAGTGATTATCCCTCACGGGTCTTTAGTCGAATATCTTGGTTCGTCAAATTACCGAGAACTCAAAGTCCCGACATTTGGAAACCGTGGAATTCTCCATTGGGAAAGTAGCCGAGAACGTCAACGTCAGTGGCTAGAAGGCGGTGGCTGTACAATGCCGAAAGTTCTCGAAGACCCCCATGATATCGAAGGTCCAGTTATTGTGAAATATGCGGGAGCAAAGGGTGGTAGAGGCTATTTCATCGCTCGAAATTACCGTGATTTCAGAAGAAATGTCGATATTGAAGAAGAGTTTACAATTCAAGAATACGTCCTTGGATGCCGATATTACCTCCACTTTTTCTTTGACCCTACAGCAACCGATGGATTCCAAGTCCGTGGTAAAGGCTCGCATGCTGGAAAGAACCTCGGCCGACTGGAATTACTTTCAATGGACCGAAGAGATGAGTCAAATGTCGATGAATTCTACAAATTAGGTTCGCTCCGCGACTTACGTGAAATGGGTGTTGAACCTTCTTTCGTCGTCACAGGCAACCAACCGGTCGTCATCCGTGAATCTCTACTCCCAAGGGCTTTTGAAATGGCAGAAGGCACTGTGGCTGAATCTTTTGAATTGGAAGAAGGAAGCCGTGGAATGATTGGACCGTTCTGCCTCGAAACGATTGTCACTGATGCACTCGAATTCAAAGTGTTTGAAATCAGCGCACGTATTGTCGCTGGTTCAAACCCCTTCGTCGGTGGCTCTCCGTACTCTGACATCAATGAACAACGTATGTCAACAGGACGTCGAATTGCTCGTTCGATTCGCAAGGCATGTGAAGGCAACCATCTCGAAGATATTCTTTCTTGAGTATCGAAGATACTCGTTCAAGAGTATGAGGCTAAATCAATCAATGTATGGTTCAACAGTTCGATGCAAATCAATTTGAATTGATCAGTCGTCATTGCTCAATGATTCCAAATCAGGAGCACTCGGAACATCGGAAGCAGAAAGATATTCATCAAGTGAAACTGAACCGTCGCCATCTTTGTCGGCCTTCTTGTGAATGACTTCAGCATCTTGGATGGACATACCAGTAGCCTTTGCAAGTTCTTCAACTGAAAGTTGAGCACTACCGTCTGCATCTGCATCGGTAAACTTGTTCTTAAGTGCTTCAAGTTCCGATTCAAGTTCACGCTTTACTCGCTCTCGCTCTGATTTCGATGAAACCTCAAACGAACAGACTTGCATAATTGGGTCACCCTTGCTGAGTTCAGCAGTGTATTCGGTCATTTCTCCGCCACTGTTCACCATAATCTGGAAACTTGTTGGGTCTTTGGAACGGCGCTTGTTGTGCTTTTTGTAATAATGCACATAGACATGATATTGTCCACCTGGAGCAGTTCCCTCTGGCCAAAAGACATTCTCAACTGGCTTACGGGTTTCCGCACGCACATTTGCATCCACGTCAAGAATTCCGCCACAGGCTGAAGTTTTGTTTCCGCCGTGAAGACGCTCGCCTGAAGGACAGACAATATGTAAGTCAAGGTCATTGTAATTGTTCCACATAAGTGAAACTTGAACGTCAGAAGATTTAGCACCCTCACGTTCTAATCGTGCTTGAAGTTCTTTAATGGCTTTTGAATTTGCATTCGTGGAAGATACTTGTTGCTGTTGGGCTGCTGCAATTTCTGCGAGACGAGCCTCTTCAGCAGCCAAAAAGTCTGCCTGACGTTGGTTCTCTCGCTCAGCAGAGAGGCGGGCCTCTTCTTCTTCACGACGTCGAGCCGCATCTTCTTGGTCACGTATGAGTTGAGCCGCTTCAGACGCTAAACGTGCCTCTTCATGTGCTGCTTCTTGAGCATCAGCATACATTTGTTGCTGCTCGGCTTCTTGTCGAGCACGTGTTTGTACAAGTTGTTCTTTCGCTTGACGTTCTGTAGTTTCAATGGCCAAATGGTTTGCAATTGACTCTTGTCGTCGTCGTCGAGTTGCTACAATAGCCAATTTCCGATCGATTTCGATTTTAGCACTTCCAAAGCCCTGAGAACCAGATCCATAGCGGAGGCCTTCAGGGTTCATGCCTTGACGTGTTGAAACGGTCACATCTTGACGAGTAAGAATCTCTCCAAAGTCCGAAAATAAAACCTCCAGCAAGGAGAGTTGTCATTATCAAGGGACATATTCAACCAGTATTCCCTGCCAGCTCACTATCCGCCATTATAACTCGCAAGAGGTGATAGCCTTTGGTAGCATCGGTGGAAACGACTCGTAAATTTGAATCTAATCTGGAAATTTAGTGATTATTATCGCTAGCAAAACATCTTTACCTGTAATTTATATGAGATTATCAAGTGGTATGGATGTGCGGGAAATTCATCTAAAGTGGACGGCTGAAACGGTCGCAAGGTCCGAATATGGCCCAATTGCCAAAATTGCCCACTCTTTAGAGGTCGTAGGCCATCTCGATATTGGTGAAAAGGGGATTCGACAATTGATTTTCCCGCACTTTTGTGAAGGAAAGGGTCCTCAGGACTTGAATGATGTCCCCTTTTTGACGGTTGAATCGGAACTTGATGGGGGTCAGTCCGGCTATCTTGTCGTTTGGAACTCACATCCACTTTCGATAGCAGCAATACGTTTTTCCAACATTCATATTCTTCCACCATACACCTATGGTGGAGAGGGAATAAATATTACAGTACGAGGGTGTACCAGCAGGTATTTCTCAGTTCTTGAAAACATGCAGAGAATTGCTACCACCAGATGTCGTCAAAGTTGTGGAAATGGAAGATAATGCGAGCCTTATCGAAGGAATCCTCACAGCACGCCAGATGGAATGCGTCAAAGTAGCCGCTACATCGGGATATTACGACCATCCTAAACAAATCAAATTACGAGAACTTTCTGAATTGATGAAAATACCACGTTCAACCTTACAAGAACACCTCAATCGGGCTGAATTGGCCATGATGAAGTGGTCGAGTGAGCAAATTGATTCCGAATAACGCGGGCAAAACCTTGAGAACAAGCGGGTTTTGGGCGAACCATGGACAAGGCATCTCGTTTGGACTCATTACTTCCAAATGGACGAGGCGTGTGGATTCCAATTGACCATGGTGCATCCGATTTCCCAGTTGACGGACTTACGGATACTGAGCATGTGATCCGTTCACTGGTGCGAGCTGGCGTAGATGCAATTGTCGCGCAAAAGGGATTGGTGAGCCACTATGGCCACCTCTGTCAAGGCTCTTCGACTGACATGGTTGTTCACTTCTCGGTATCGACAAGGCATGCGGGACCAGACAGTGCGAACAAGGTCTTGGTAGGTAATGCTGATGAAGTTCTACCCAGAGGTGGACTCGGTGTTTCTTGCCAAGTCAATATGGGTAGCCCAAACGAGGCAGTAATGATTGAGCGCATGGGTCAAATGAGCCGAGCAGCACTGCATCACCAGTTGCCAATGTTTGGGATGGTATATGCTCGCGGCGAACATCTCTCAGTCATGGAAGGAGACGATACGAACGCAAACGCACATGCCGTTCGACTCGCTTTTGAACTCGGTTGTGACGCTGCTAAAACAACATGGACAGGTGACAAAGAGAGTTTCAAGAAAATCACTTCCGCTGTACCAATCCCCGTATTAGTTGCGGGAGGACCTGCAACTGGTGATTCGAAAGCAATTTTGACAATGGTGCGTGATGCACTTGATGCCGGTGCATCTGGAATATGCATGGGTCGGCAAGTGTTTGCTCATCCAAATGTCGAAGCAATTGCCAAAGCATTGATGATGCTTGTACATCAAGATTCTACTGTGAGATGAAGCGATGAATGCCTGTGGACTTTGAGGAATACATATGGAAGTTTGGATTGATAAGCGCTTTTCTATAGAAAGTAGCAGTCCAGCACATTCGAAGGTGCAGACCGCATGCTTCACGCAAAAGCAACCGATTCGGAAATTGACTTTTTCACTGATGGACATCGTTTAATGCGTTCAAACCAACTTGTTGGAAGTTTAGTGATGCTGGATGGAGAAGCATCACAAAATCATGCACGTTCTTTGGTAGGCAGTGTCGAATGGTTAGTCCTCGAGTTCTCCGACTGGTCCATGATTCCAATTGAGAACCTCTTAGCTGCCTGTGAGGGAACACCTACCAAAATCGCTGCCGTTCTTTCGACTCCTGAGCAAGCCCAAGGGAGCTGGTTTTGCATTACAACGAGGAGTAGAGGCCATTAGTGGTGAGCCCTTCGGTGGAAATGCTCGAGGCAGCCCTCATCGTCAAATCTCAACGCTTAGAATCTGAACAAATTGAATCGAACGAGGAGGCTTCTTTTTCTGCAAAAGTTGGCATGGGAAAACTCACCATCACATCGGTTGAATCAGGGGGACTGCTGAGCGATATTGTATCGACATGACTCGTCTATTGAAGCATGGCGAAGGACTTTTACTCGGTTCGAGTGCCTCGAGTTTTCTGTTCGTACATGGAGAAACTGTTGAATCGGAATTTGTACCTACACGCCCATTTCGCGTCAATGCTGGTCCACCGCATGCTTATGTGCGCATGTCCAATGGTAATACGAAATATCTCTCAGAACTTCATACGGGTGATGAAATCCTCTTGGTAAATACGGAGGGAATGCTCCGCAGTGCCACGATTGGTAGGCTTAAAATTGAAATTCGCCCAATGCTTTTGATAAAATGGCTCGATGAAAATGATAAAGAAGGTAGTATGTTCTTGCAACAAGCAGAGACGGTACGAGTCGTGGGCCTTGACAACAAAACCAAATCAATTACCGCATTGAAAGAAGGTGAGATTGTCCTCGGATGGTGCGATGTAGGAGCGAGGCATATTGGTGCCTCAATCTCAAGTATCGTCACTGAGAGATGATGCAATGGCGGTCTTAGGCTCTGGACAGGCGAACGGTGGTTGTAGTTTACTGCATGCTGCTGGCCTTGGCTATGGAGCAAGTATTGGTCTCGACTTGCCGTTAGCAGTTCGTTTACTCGACCGGCCGAGCAAACGAGACCTCGATGACCCCGATGGGTTACTTCCGGCCATTATCGATGCTTGGCTAGCTGGTGGATTCAAGCTTCCAAACGACCTAGCCAAGGAAGAACTGTATTGGGCTGTCATCAGCCAAGTCCCTCCACGCCAAGGCCTCAAATCGAGTGCTGCAACAGCCATAGGTGCTCTTCGAGCGCTTGCGGACGCCACTCAATCTGAAGTAAGTGAAGAAGAGTACGTGGCAATGGCCGCACAAGCCCAACTTGGATTCAAAGGTATCACTTACCGGCTCGATCGATGATGCGTGGGCTTGCCTACACCAGGATGGAAACTCATCGACCCACATGCAAACAGTATTGCTGAAGGTGTATTGTTTGAAGGCGATGGCCCCAACATGGAACATTGGCTTGTCATGATTGTATGCCGTGGAGAACGGACCAAGCGGCCTGAATTAGAAGATTTCATACCTCACCAAAAGGCCTTTCAGAATTCACTTGAAGCATTACAAGAAATGAATGAACTGGTTGCATTGACTTGGAATGGTCGCGGAACTGTTGCCGTCATGAATGATATCCAAGGCCGTAAGATTACCAACGACGCAATGATCAATGGCGCACGTGCAGCCGGAATGAGTGGTTCTGGAAATGCGATCATCGTGGTCGCACCAAAAGTAAGCATAGCCAATTTGTGACCGCCTAAGGAAATTGTTTGAAGCCAACAAAGATGTTGTCAAAGTGATTGAAACATCGTTCTTGAGCATCGAAAGAGAAGAAACAATATGAGACACACCTTCTTCAAGTGAGGGTGGCTCGTGAAACTGAATCCAATGCATATGCACCTCGGAGAACGTATCCGGCTCACCCTTTTTGGGACAAGCCATGGACCCCGCGTAGGCGCAATACTCAAGGGTGTACCAGCTGGAATTGTTCTCGATTATCCTGCTCTTGAACAGGCAATGGCTTCACGACGCCCAGGTGGACGTTATGCAAGTAAGCGGAAGGAAGCCGATCACGTAGAAATTCGGACTGGCGTAGTGGATGGCAAAACAACTGGGGATGAAATTGAAATCTCTATCGCAAACACGGATGCCAAATCTCGTGATTACAGTTTCCTACCCGACCATCCACGCCCTGGCCACCAAGACATGGTGATGCAGAAGCGAACCAATGGCGAGGCTGACCTTCGCGGCGGAGGAAGTTCAAGTGCTCGCTTAACCGCTGCTTTAGTGGCTGCTGCGGCCGTTCTTTCGCCTCTTCTCAACAAAGTCGGCATCGAATGCGAGGCGCATGTTGGAGCAATCGGTCAAGTCAAAGCCAAATCAATGAAACTCTGCCCCCCGAGGTGGGAAAATGAAGCCTGCCAAGAAATGAGATGCAGAGACCCTGTTGCCGCCTTGGCGATGGTTGAAACGGTTGAGCAACATCGAATGGGTCGCAATTCGATCGGAAGCCGTGTGGACCTCTGTGTCACTGGTGTACCTCTTGGATTAGGCGAACCTTGGTTTGATGGACTTGAACCTGCTCTAGCACGTGCTATGATGGCCATTCCTGCCGCACGCGGCGTAACATTTGGACGAGGGTTCGATGTTGTCGAAATGTCTGGCTTAGAACACAATGATGTGTGGGGTGGAACAAATGAACTTCCAACATTGATGGGTGAGAAACCTGACGGTGTTCTGGCAGGCCTTGCTACGGGCTCTCCGATTCATGTATCGGTTGCATTCAAACCACCATCGAGCATTGCTTCGGAACAACTCACCTTGAATCTTGCAACAGATTCGATCGAACCATTGGTTGTCGGTGGACGTCACGACCCAGTATTGGGCCCACGTGCAGTTTCAGTTGTAGAAGCAATGGCCAAACTTGTTCTCTGTGACCTCGCATTACGTGGAGGTTTTTTCGATGAATAAGACCATCACTGTTCACAAGTTTGGAGGTTCTTGCCTTCGAGATATTTCGGACTTGAATCGTATTGCTGAAGTGATCAAATTCTGGCCTGGCCAATCTATTCTCGTTGTTTCTGCCTTATGGGGTACAACCGACCGCTTAATGCGGGCAAGTCAAGAACCGCGATATGCAAGCCGATTGGTAAGTGACCTTTCCAGACAGCATTTACGATTCGCACCAGGGTTAATCGACAGCAAGAATGCAAATCTGTTCAATTCGGTATTGAAAGGCATCGAACATTCACTGGAAGAATTGTCCAGAAGCCCAGATGATTGGAATGCTACAAATCGATTACTTGCAGCGGGTGAACGCTTGTCGGCATTGGTTGTCGCACACCATTTGCAAGAATTTGATATTCAAGCCCATCCTGTTGGAGCTGAAGATATCGGTTTGAAATTGAAGGGAATCAATCGAGCGCCTATTGTCGACATTGATGCCTCAATGGAGAGAATTAGACCACTCTGCCCTCTTTGGGACACCCGTCATCACCGGATGGTTTGGTGAAGGTACGGATGGTGAACTCGCACTGCTTGGGCGTGGAGGAAGCGACCATACTGCAACTTCTATTGCGCATTTAGTGAATGCCGACAAGGTCATTCTATGGAAAGACGTTGAAGGTGTTTTACCGTTGAATCCTCGATGGGGAATTGAATCCAAACCAATTCCCTACCTTGGCTATGGGGAAGCGGTAGAACTTGCTCGATTGGACACTCCAGTATTACATCCTGCAACTGTCGAACCTCTTCGGAGCATTGGAATTCCTCTTGAAATCCGAGACTTACGAGGAGTTCACCAAGAAAAGGCCTCCTCAATTATCGGGCCAGATTTACACCAAACTCGAAAAGTGAAAGCGATTGGGTGTTTACCAAGCATTGCACGAATTAGTGTAGATTCGCCATCACTTGAAGTGCAGAGCGAAAAACTAGGCCGAGTGTTAATTCAATTGGCTCAAGAAAATGTTCCTTGCTGGAATTTAGACTCAGTCCCTGGGCACATCTCATGGATCGTATCACAACATGACCTTACTGTTGCTACAAGAATCGTCAGCGAACACTTTACTGAACATGAAATCTCCGAATTTGGAGTTATGTTTTCATTGGTAGGAAATAAACTTCCAGAAGATTCGGAATTCATTTTGACACAACAACTCAAAGAACTTCTTGAAGTAGAAGTACTCTCAATAAATGAGCATGCAATACGACTTATCTCGAAAAACAAAGATGTGCATTCGATGCTCAAGGTATTAGCAGACCATTTGGAACTCGCCATCGAGGCTTAGTCATCGCCTGCACGCTTCTCACGGAAACTCTGCAGGTGGGTTGGAAGGTTGAGTGCAAACAATCCGCCAACAACACAGAACACAAAGAAAGTCCCAAGTGCCACTCCATAGACCGAAATCAGTTCAACTGATTCTTCCATGCGAAGGGCGGTATCTTTGGAAAAGATTCCAACGAAGAAAGGGAGAATCGTGTTCGCAGAGAGAACAATCGTTGCTAACACGGTAGCAATAAGCGGGTTGATGAGAAGGGAACGGTGGTATTTACCAACGATCTTCTGTGGATTCATGACATAGACTTCATTGGTTCGAATACTTGTATCAAGCATTGAATAACGGATAACGCCGTTGGTAAGTTCGAAATACATAATCAAAAGCACTGCATAGACAACGACAAGGGCTGAAAGTAAAAACGGTTTATCTTGGAGTCCAAACATATCGTTGGAAAGCATGATTTTTGAGGAAGCAAAACGCAAGATAGCGAGAATGAACATCAGGTTGCTGATGAGTGTGAAACGTCCATCTCGTTGGAAGGTCCCCCAAAACCCAGTTCCAGTTGCAGCTGCGATGAGAAGCAATTGAAGGATCGTTGCAATTCCAAGGCTACCCGTAATCATGTACCAGATTGTGCCTTCTGCAGGCGAAATCATGTAGGTTAAGAGAGATAAAGCAACGAGAACTCCGTAAACACCCAGTTGGAGGTTTTGAACCATCTTTGCAGGTGGTAAGAACTTCGTCTTCGGGACCAAAGGACCGCCAAGAAGACTTTCGATGAAACTTGGAATCTCGACTTCAGGAATTGCATCCTTTGGAATTTCACTTCCAGTTCCGATTTGACCAGCAATCTTCTTTCGAGAAGGGGCTGATGAACGAACGGTCTTTCCATCATACAAGTGAGATGTGTCGCTGGAAGGTCTTGGATACAGTCATATTGTCACCTCAGAATCCTCTTGCGCCTGCAAGTGCTGTTGAGAGCAACATATCCGGCTCCCAATCCATAATATTGACACCAAGACCACGAAGTTCACTAATGAGAACATCGCGCTCGGTCTTCATAATTTCATACCCAGTTCGGTCGATACGACGTGCATCGAATTCAAACTCAAGAGACGAAGGCGTGAGAACTGTGACATCGAAATCACGAGCACGGAAATCACGCAGAGCGTTCACAATGGTTGGGTCATCTTCGAGATTTGACAAGAAGATAATTGGACTTCCTTTGTTGATGTGTGGTAAGATACGATTCACAACCACTTGAAGTGGAATGTTTCCTCGTGCCACAGCACCAGAAAGTTTGGTTAAGATAACGTAGAGTTGTTTCTTTCCTGTATCTCGATCAACACTGACAACTTCATCGCCGTAGACGACAACACCGACAGAGTCACGACGACCGAGGAAGTACTTCGCAAGCGATGCGGCTGCTCGAGTTGAGTAAACCAGTGCGTTACGAGAGACGGGTCCAGTTTCAGCAACTGAACGAGAATCAACGATAATGATGATGTCTGAAACAGCATCACGTTCTCGCTCATTCACCATGAGTCTACCAGAGCGGGCATAAGCAGACCAGTTAATGGCTCGGAACGAATCACCTTCGAAATATTCACGAAGAGAATAAAACTCTGAACCAGGGCCTGGTTGACGAATGTTGACAGCACCTGTGAAAATCTTCGGAACACGAGATTTGACGAATGTATCGGAGAGGTCTTCCATTTTCGGGAACACAAGGAAGTCATTGTAGACATGCAACTCTTTTTCCTTGTGAAATAATCCGAAGGGGTCTTGAATCCTGACAGCCACAGGACCAACACTATAGAAACCTCGAAGAGGACATTCAACGGTGTATTCAATGAATGTTTCACGGCGAGGACCAAGTTCCATCAAGATGTAATTCGCACCGTCTTTGATACGCATTACTTCAGGAACTCGATCTCGAACTTCGAGAATTTTGGCAAGCGAGGAATGGTTTTGCATCCTCAGTGTAATGTTGAGTTCTCCGTCTTCGAAAATACGGGCACTGGACAGTTTGCGCATAGCACTCACACTGTTCAATGCTGCACCTTCTTCTCCGGTCCATTCTTCTGCACGACGGCCAGTAGCGGCAACGTCTGCGTGACCGCCAAACAAGGCAGCCCAAGTCAGGAACACGAAGATGACGACGGCAATCGTAACCAGTTGGGAATTTCGCAAGGTTAAACCAAGTAAATACATGGCAATAGCCAAGCTTCCTAACATAGCAGATTTACGACTCCACATCACATTCACCTCAAAATCAGTTTCGTTCTACAATCAAACGGTAGGAACTCGAACTTCTCGTAGAATAGCTTGAATCACTTCACCAGACTCAAGACCCTTGATTTGATGCTCAGGCTTGAGAATAATTCGGTGTGCGAGTGCAAGTTCTGCGATTGTTTTGATATCGTCAGGAGTGACGAAGTCACGACCACGGAGTGCTGCTGCAGCACGAGAGGTCTTGAGCAATGCTTGGGAACCACGAGGAGAAGCGCCGACCAAAACACGAGGATCTTCACGTGTTCGGGAAACGATTTCAACCATGTACATTCGGAGAGCAGGGTCAACGTAGACGAATTCACATGCTTGTTGCATGTTAATGACCATCTCAGGGTGAGTGATCACATCGACTTCGACAGCGTCTTGTCCACGCTGAATACGGCGGCGAAGAATTTCATCTTCGTCAGCACGGTCTGGGTATCCGACGGACATCTTGAACATGAAACGGTCAAGTTGTGCTTCAGGGAGTGGGTAAGTACCTTCTTGTTCGACTGGGTTTTGAGTTGCCATAACAATAAATGGTGCTGGGAGCTTGTGCGTCACAGTACCAATGGTAACTTGCTTCTCTTGCATAGCCTCAAGCAAAGCAGCTTGGGTCTTTGGAGGAGCACGGTTAATCTCGTCAGCAAGAAGAAGGTTACAGAACAAAGGTCCTGGTTTGAAAGTAAATTCACCTTTCTTTGCATCATAGATGTTGGTACCAGTGATGTCAGCAGGGAGCAAGTCAGGCGTAAATTGAACACGCTTGAAATCGCAACCAAGTGCATCAGCAAAGGTATTGGTCATCAATGTCTTAGCCAGACCTGGGTAATCTTCGAACAGAAGGTTACCGTTGGAAAGAATGTTGATGAGTACGTTATCGATAACGTGTGCTTTACCGATAATTACTTTCGCTACTTCGGCTGCGATTGCGCTTGCAATCGAACCGACGGCTTTCAACTTCTCTTTGTTTTCTGGGCTAGTTTGGTGCTTCGGCTGGGCCGGAGCGGCCGGTGCTGCAGGTGCTGGGGCTGGTGCGGGCATTGCAGGTGCTGCGGCCATAGGCGCTGGTGCTGCGGGCATTGGTGCCGCTGGCATTGGCGCTGCTGGTGCAGGCATTGCAGGTGCTGCTGGGGCCACAGGCGCTGCTGGCGCTGGCGCGGGCGGGGCTGCTGGGGGTGCGGGGGGTTGCATGTCTATTTTCCTCCAATTATCAATTTCCCCAACGTCGGATTTGCGGAATAACTTCTCGCAATTCTTCGTTGGAGTAGGAACGGGTTGAGCTGATGAGCTCGACCAAGCGCGGGTCACGGACCATTTGCATGATCTCCGCAGGGGATTTACGCATGAATTCATCACGCGTCAAGTCATTGAACTGCCGTACTTTCGAGAGGAGTGCGTCACGAGTCCGAGCTTGGTATTGGGAGGGGTCTAGTTTGGAAGGGCGTTCTCTGAACCGTGTCAAGTCGAATACGTGCCTCCAGTTTTCTTTTTCTGGTACGACCATGATTGCAATGGCAAGCAAAGCAAAGAGATTGAGAATAATGAGCCACTTGAGGACAACGTCGCTTGTGAGCAAGACTACAGCACCCATTGCTTCAGTGAATGGAGAGATGAGAGGGCTTGAAACGTGACGGCTCTCGTCAAAGACCACATAGAATTCAGAAGGAGAACGGGTGATGGTAGTTGACAATTCAGGATTGTCGAATTCCATCATGTCACGAATCAAAGCAGAGAAGTATTGGCTGTTTCCATTCCAATCAGTACTGCCTTGAGCAGAGGAGAGGCCATCGGGGTCAGAGTCCCAGCAGTTGTGGCCGTTTTCGACATAGGCAGGAGATGTGCATTGCAGGTATCCGTTCTCTTCAGCCAAATCAGCATCCCAAAGATGGTTTGCAAGAACAGAGTGGTCGGAGACGAAAACAATAGATCCCGTAACATCGATTTCTCCGTAATCATTGTTCTTAATGACATCAAGGACGCCTGAAACAGGGTAATCGATACGGATGATGAGTCCTGTCATTCCTTCACCCAATGTAGGGTTTTGGTCACTGTCAATGTTATCGGGGAATTTAGCGACACGAGCGGAAGTCGATGCTGCGGCGAGAATACTGATGTCTCGATTTGAATCGGATTGTTCATCGAGAACCTGGATTGCTGTTGGCCGATGGAAGAGAACTGGCATCCGGCAATTGTCAACTTGAGCATTATTTACAGACTCTTCGGAACATGGAATTAATTTCTCAGCACCCATTTCACTGATGTTTTGATTTACACTTGCTGCAGACCAAAGACGTCGGTAATCAGCAGGTTGGAGGACTCCAACGGAATCTTCGACTTCGTAGTAGCGTTGGTCATCATAGACCGGTGCGTCGAAGTATTTGACACCGAATTCTGATGCTACAAGTTGAGCGTTGGTCGAACTTGCTGCGAGAATGACTTTTCCACCTTTCTTGGTAACGAAGTCATGGAGCGCAGATGCTTCAGCGGCATCGAATGGTTTTTCTGGCCCAGCAATAACCAACAGAGTTCTGTGAGGGTCATTCCAATCGTTGACCAGCATTGGTGTTGACATTGTGTTCGCTATGCTGTAGTCTTGATCGTCACCCTCAAGGGTGACCCTCATTTCGGTCAACTGTTGCATTGAATATTCGTCAGCAGCATTGTTGTAGGGCGAAAGAACAGTATTTTTGTCCCAACTCACAACACTGATCACAAGAACAGAGAGGAAAAGGGAAGAAACAAGTCCAACTTTAAGCCAAGTCTCCATGGCTATTTTTGATGATTCTTGGTCTGCTATTTTTCTCCCTCCTTGTGCGCTTGCCGTACTCTTGAACAGTATAACAACCGTCGGAACCTCGCTCCACACTTAATGCTTTTTCATGCGTGATTAGAGGCCACAACTTAATAGGGGATGGAAATCAAATAACATCCAAATGTTTCAAAAGGAGGAATTAGCGAGAAAATCGCTAAAAATATCAAAAAAACAGTGTTTCAGTATCGACGCGTATTGCTTCTTCTAAGTGCAACCATGCTCAACAGTATCAAAAGTTCGAACCCACCAACCCAAGGCAAGGCATTGGACTCCTGTGACAAGCTATCACCATCATCTGAATCACCTGTTTCGGGCGAAGTCGAAGAAGAGTCTTGTTCATCTACTGCCATGGCTTCAAGTTCAAAGGTTGTGCTGCGTGAAGCCTCATCGCCTTCAGAGGTCAAGGACAATGTAATTTCACAAACTCGATTCGGTTGGCTCTCAGACGCTTCAAGTCGAAGCGTTACATAGGTGTCTTTCCCGTTTTGAGCATTGGTCGTCTCTACGATCGTATTTGCGAGGTCTTCCACACCAGGCATGGAGAGATGCGGGCAACTGCGGAATTGAACACTCGCTTGTTTAACTGCATCTCTAGCGTTTCCGTTATTGGTGAGTTTTGCTGAAATCTCAATCCATGATCCGGCATATAAGGTCTCTTCAGAGAGGGTAATTTCCGAACGCAAATCAAAAATTCTTGGAACACCAACGTCGCCTTCGATTTCTTGTGTACTTGCCGATGTATCGCCAACTTTCTCTTCAGCAGTTATGACCAAGGTCGAAGTATTATCGGGATTGTATTCACGTGCATCGTCGTCATTGATTGAACCGAAAGTGATGGTAAAAGTATCATTACTGTTCGCAGCAACTGAAAAGGAATCTGGTCCGCTGAATGTAAACGGGACCCAGTCATCGAACTCATACGTGAGTTCGACTTCGAGTGGCGACATTCGATTGTTTTCGACATACGCAGTTATTTCACCGTCAGCATCCCAATCAAGGTCCATTTCAACAATATATTTTGAATCCATATCAGTAGCCCAGCCAAGAGTCCAGGAGGAACCATCAATGGGGCCTTGTGCGTGAACTGGGAGGATGGTCATCACCGAACATCCGAGGAGAAGAGTCAACAGAATGGCGACAAAAGATTGTTTCATGATATCACTTCATTCTAGCATTTTTTGAACCGCTCTCTTGGTTAAGACGCGAACCATGGATTTACGATATCGAGGTGGTAAAGAGGTATTATTGACAGGTTGGACACTCTTTCGCACTCCAGCGGCAAGCGCTTTGACCGAAACCATTCCATCCCACCCTTGTTCAAGTACAGCTGCCACTTCTTCAGGGTGGCATCGTGGAATAGATTCCAGTGCAGTAGTTGCAATTTGAAGTGAGTTCACGTCACCAGGAATCCATGATGCTGCAACCCCTGCTTCAGGGAAATCCCATGAATCACGCACTCGTAATTTTTGATACGAACCCATACGGGCAGCGCCTTCTTTGGAAAGAGTCACTTTAAGCAAGAATTCTCCCTTTTTGAGAATATTTTTCGTCATACCGTCGAGTTGGTAGAACTCAGCAAGAGGGAGTGTTCGCAAACCATTGGGCCCAATCAAATGTACTTCAGCGCCAAGTACCATCAATGTTGGAGCAATATCCCCTTGGTAGGTTGCAACACATAATGTGTTTTGATTCGGAATCACACGGCAATCGGCACCCGTTCCACAGTCGGCTTTATGACACCAATCTATAGAGCGACGCCATAGTTCGCCTTGATTATACCAAAAGCATCGAGTATCGAGGCAAAGGTTTCCGCCGAGTGTAGCGTTACGGCGAACGAGGGAGGAAGCAACTTTGCTCGCAGCTTCCACAATCAATGGATGAATGCCGTTTTCAACTGTCAAATCTGCCAGTCGAGCCATGCAACCAATCTCATGAAGAGATAACGTGTCAACACCTTCGATTCGTGCAAGGGAAATGACATGCGGTTTTGGATTAAGGTGCCATTTGTAATTTGGGAGAAGGTCAGTACCTCCTGCAACCCAATCAAATTCTTCGCCTTTTTCAAGCAAGACTCCCGCAAGTGAACAGGCTTCCTCAACAGTTGTAGGGTTATGAAGTGTAAACGGTGGCATCAACATTAATTTTCACCTTCCATTTGTCGCTGTTCTTTCTTGAGCCAAGCACGGCCTGCAAGTCCAAGTTCAGCAAGTTGTTCAGGATCGGGTTCTGTGGCAGTACGCCAGCCTTCCACTTGATCTTCCAATGGAATAGTTGGGTCAAATCCGAACAAGACTCCGTTCACATAGGGGCTTGTGTCTTCGGTTCGCTGACGAGCCTTATCTCTGATTTTGTGTTCTTGTGCTCGAGCAACTAACTTTGGTTGCATCGAACTGAACGTAAGTCTCGGTGAAGGCAAGTCTGTCGGGTCATCAAATTTAGAAGCCTTGAGTGTCTTTTCAATGCCCTTGAATACCACATCTGGAGTGAGTGGTAGAGTACGCAGACGGATTCCAATCGCATCGTAAACAGCATTGACAACCGCAGGAAGTATTGGGAGAAGAGGGCCTTCTCCGGCTTCTTTAGCGCCGAATGGGCCTTCGGGGTCACACGATTCGATGATGATTGGTACGACATGTGGCATTTCATGAACGGATGGGATTTTGTAATCGAGAAGGTTTGCATTTTGAAGATGACCGGTTCGGCCATACACCATCTTTTCTGAGAGAACTTGGCCAAGGCCCATATGGCAAGATCCTATGATTTGCCCCTTGACTGCCAAAGGATTGAGTGCTTTTCCACAATCGTGTGCCGCCCATACATTGGTGCACTTAATCATTCCAGTTTCAATATCAACATCGACTTCGGCAACATAGGCTGAGAACGAATAGGCTGGAGCCAAACCTGCTGCTGCTCCTTTGTGAACTCCACCCATTGGAGGTGAGCGATAAGCACCACTTGCAATCAATGCGCCTTTGTCTTCTTGTGCTTTGTGAAGGGCTTTGAGGTATGAAACACCAATTGCGGGGTCGTGTTTGTAGTAAATACGGCGGTCGTTCATGATGAGGTTATTCGGATGGTAACCGAGAATCTCCCATGCCGCATTGAGAAGTTGTTCACGGATTTCGAGTGCCGCACGTATTGCAGCATTCGCATTCATGAACGTAACACGGCTGGAATATGAACCCAAATCAACCGGCGAGGTATCGCTTTCGTGACTTCGTACGTGAATCATTTCAATCGGGAGTGCGAGAACTTCCGACACAACTTGAGCGACTGCAGTGGTCGAACCTTGACCGATATCTGCGGCACCAGTATGAACCGTTACGCCGCCATCCATGTCAACTTGCATGTGAACCGTTGCGTGAGGGAATCGGTTTGGATCCCAATGAATAGGTAGTCCAGAACCTGAAATAAAGAATCCACATCCAATGCCAATTCCTTTACCGAGAGGCATCTTTCTGAACTTTTCTCCCCAGTTCGAGCCGTTTCGAACTTTTTCCAAGGCTTCACGCATTCCGTTTGAAGTGATTCGGAACCCACTGATGGTTCGACTGTGAGGTGGGAGAAGGTTTGCCAATCGCAAATCAATAGGGTCAACTTGCATCGTTTCTGCCATTTCATCCAATCCCACTTCAACAGCACACCGTGTATTCACTGCTCCGTGACCACGCATAGCACCTGAAGCTGGTTTATTTGTCCAGACACGAGCGCCCGTATAGTGGAAAGAACCCAATTCGTAGGGCGCTGTTGCCAAGACTCCGTTGTAATATGAAGTGACGTGACCGAACGATGCAAAACCACCGCCGTCGATGAGTGCATCGATATCAAAGCCAGAAATTCGAGCATCTTCATCTGCAGTCATTTTGACTTCGATGTGACTCGGATGTCGTCCTCGATTAATCCAATACACTTCTTCTCGGTCAAATGTTATTCGTACTGGTCGGCCTGATTTGCGCGATAAAATCGCCGCACACATTTCATGAGGGAACGGGTCAGATTTACCACCAAAACCACCGCCTACGAAGGTACGAATGACATTGATTTGATGCATAGGAACATCGAGAACTGTCGAAAGGGCTCGGTGCGTATAATGAGGCACTTGTTGAGGAGTATAGAGTTGCAATCGCCCATTCGGATCCCAATGCGCAACCACTGCATGTGGTTCTGTGAAGCCATGATGGACACCAGCCATACTCCATTTCCCATGAGATTCAGCGTGTGGTTTTTCGACGAGTGAACGGTCTCCGAATTCTTGGAAAACTCGCTTCTGGACATTGGTTTTTGCCAAATGATACTTACCCCTCCAATGGATTGGTTCGTCGGCATCTTCAAGCCCTTTTTTAGGGTCGAATACAGGCTCAAGAAGTTCCCATTCAACATCAAAAAGATTGAGCGCTTCCAAAGCGGTTGCCTCATCAATTGCAGCAACGCATGCAACCAAATCTCCAACGTGCCGAACTTTCTCAACAGACATAGCATGCTCGTCTTTTGTTACAGGAAGAACGCCAAATCGATGAGGGGCATCAGCACCTGTAGCCACGGCGAGAACGCCAGGGAGGGCTTCAACGCGTGAAGTATCAATCGATTTGATTCTGGCATAATGATGAGGTGAACGCAAAATCTTACCAATCACTTCATTCGGCAAACGAACGTCATCGCCGTACCATGCTTGGCCCGTCACTTTAGCATTCGAATCAACCAGAGGCATTTCTCGGCCAACACTGGTACCGGTTCGAACACGGTCGTGGATGTGAGAGCCTGCTGGTTGCGGCTCTTTGCCACCAACGGATTCAGGAATGAAATCAAGATCTCGTGTAGCCATATTTGGCTTTGAACCACCCGAGCCTGGTGGAGGGAACGCTTGCTTACCAGCAACCCGCTTG
>CAJJCP010000033.1 GCA_905182715.1 uncultured Candidatus Poseidoniales archaeon | reverse complement strand
CTTTTTACTCAGTGATGATGCAGAAAGACCGCCATAAGGACACGTTTCATTGCCAACATGGTGAACACGAATATTCTGCTTCACATCTTCATCGAGTTCACCCAAGCACTTGCAGAGAAATTGCAATCGCTTTCGGGGTGCATGGCTACCTACAATCAGCAAGTGGCATTTCTTGTCAAGAGGGACGCTGGTCCAAGAATATCGGTCTTTTCTTGGGCTTCTGGTTTGAAGGACTCTACATTCAAACCAAGAGGTACACACACTGAATTCACCTTTGGAAAATGCTTCTGACATGCCGATAAGGTTGCTTGCGAATCACATACCAAAAGGTCAGCTCGAGCGAGCCCTGCTCGTAATTTGGCAAGATCTCGACGACGAAACCAGCCAGGGTTCTGTTCTCCAACTTCGATTGAAGTGTCGCCCACTTTGATTTGCTCGGGAAAGATATGGAATAAATCATGGACTGTAACAACGACTGGTAGTGAACAATGTTCTGGGATGAGATGTGCTTGCTCTTGGTCCGTTACGTGAAGAATACTGTAGTCATGCTTTTTTTGAGTAGTTTACTGATGCGTTTCGGATGCGAATACCATCGTTTAAACACTCTAGATAAAGGGTTCATCCATTTTTGGATACTGTATTCACAGGTAGAAATACTCCCCCAACCTTTGATTTCACCTTGAGCAAGTGAAGTGACAAGATTATGATGAGCCCCACCTATGCCAGTGTTGACTCCAAGGGCGCCGCCTCGTACGAGCAACACCTGTTTGGCCATATTCACCCGTAGCCGTGAGACTTCTTCAAAGGTGAGATGAAATGATGATGAAAACACCCTTTTCGAACAAAACAACAGGTTCGGTGTTAAAATGGAATTAAGTAGTGGTGCTGTTAGCATGTCAATGAGGAGAGAATTTATGCCTACACTACCACTTAAAGTTTCGCGTGAGGATTACAATGTAGTTCGTTCTTCGATAGAATCTGCGATTCAACTCGGAGGCGAAATTCGAACTCTTTTAGGCGCTCAAAAAGATTTGAATCCAATGAATGATTTACACAATGAAGTCTGCCGAGCAGGTGAAGCATTGAGCGTTTTTGGTTCGAGGTGGACGATTGAAATTCTTTCTGCCCTCTATATTTCAGGACCTCGAAGATTTAATCAAATGAAAAATCTACTCGAAGGGATTTCCTCTCGTACACTTTCTGATAAATTACGCTATCTGGCTGATGAAGGACTTGTTTCTCGTCAGGTCTCCGATGGCCCACCGATTCGAGTGACCTATCTTTTAACCGAACATGGACGTACCTGTGGACGTCTACTTTCGCCTCTTGTCGCTCATTTGAAAATCCATAGAGGCACCGTTTTAGCCCATGATTGATTTGTCTCTTTGCCGATGCGCTGAAGGGATGGATTAAGAAAGGAGAAAGGAAACCCTGTTCTATGCCTCTGCTTGCACAATGGGTCCGTCAACGGCCATGGTTGTCTGCAGGACTTGCTGGTGCTGCTGGAGGCGTTGTAGGAATTGCAAGCGGAGTTGCTGCTGCTGCAACTGCTGTTGGTGCACTCGCCATTGGTGGTGTATCTACGAAAGCAAAAGCGTTTGAACACCCTTTGAGACGACGCATCCTTTCAACACTGGAAGTGCACCCAGGATTGTGCTATCGTGAATTACAATCGACTCTGAATGCCGCCAATGGAACGCTACGACATCACCTTGATGTCTTACAAAGCCGTCGAAGCGTGACGGTATTACCGGTTAATGGCAGAACATGCTATTTTGCTGGAGCACCAAGTCAAGTTGAGATCTTACGTGGTATTTCTGTTGACGAAGAACGTGCTGCAACCGCTTTACCAATCGGGTTATCTCTGGTTCAGAAGTTAATCATTGAAGATATCAAAAAAGAAGGTGTTCCGCGTTCACAAGCTGCCCTTGCTCGTCGAATTGGACGTTCTCGAGCAACTGTGCATTCGGCAGTAAAAGTACTCCGCCGAAGAGGTATTCTACGTGAAGACCGCATTGAAATGATGCCCCATATCGACATGGATATTGAATGGCATGGTTCGAAAGGTGTCGATTATGACTGGAACGATGACCGGCGATAGCGACTCTATTTTTCGCCGCTTGAGAGGCAAATAATACATAGTCTTCAAAGACCCTCGTCCGAAACCATTGCTGAGTAGAATGTTCAGTGTTCGTTTAACCGAGATAGCGTTACCAACAAGTGAACGTGAAATTGACAATTTAGTCGGTTGGTTCATCGACACCTTATGCTTGGTTCGCAAACGCGGTGAGGCAACTGCTGACCAAGGAAGAGCAGGCCCGGTTCATCGACTTTTGAGAGACTATTTGTTCGCTCAACCTGAGGTCAGTTGGGATGCACAGATGTTGGCCGATGAATTGGCCCTCACACCTGCTTCATTGAATCATCACCTTACACGATTAGTTGAAGCGGGAATCATTGGCTTTTCGAATGAAGGAAAGGGTTGGCGGCGATACTTCTTACGCGGTGGTTCGTTAACGAATGCCATCGAATTTTTCGGTTTACAATGTGAAACAATTGTAAAACAACGAATGGCTTTACTCGATTCCAAATGGAATCGCGGTAATCCAAATCTTGGTTCTGAACCTGTCCCGACCGAGACTCCGCCACTCTCATTGGAATTGTAGACCATCGACCTTTACTCTCTGACAGTGAAGAAAGTCTCTTATCACAATGGATGGGAGACTTTGGATTACTTGGAGAAAGACCTGGGAAAGAAGCCCATGCAGAGTCAATTTCAGTACAACTCTTTGAATTACTTTTGAACCGAGATCTACCTCTTTCACTGGATGAAGCAAGTGAAGTTCTCGATGAACAAAAACCCACGAATTGGGCGTATTCTTGAGCGATTCCGCAGTACTGGGATGGTTCAACGCGTTCCTCGAATTGATCGGCTCAATATCGCCCTCTGGTCTGCAATGACCGCTCAGTACCAACGTCGCGGTGAAGATTGGATGCTGAAAAAGGGTGGCTTTCAGCGCCTCCTCAATCCCAAGCAACAGTCATCAATACTCTCCAGTCTAAAGAAAGGAAAACTCAAGGTAGAGGAAGTTGAAAAAGTAGGTAAAGATATTTCCTCAGATGACCAAATGTTGCTGCTGAACCTTCTCGGCGGCAGGCTACCCTTGGGTCATCGAATGGTAGGCTATACCTCTGATGAAGTTCACAGAGAAATTCAGTTCTCGAATCGACAGAACCCTTCGAAGAATGCGTCAGAGTGGCCCAATTGCTTGAACAAGCGATGGCACCCTAAGCGGTCATACTCATTACAAGAAAGAGCCAACCCTTGAAAAACAAGGATTCTGAGGCATTGGTAATGAGCGAGCATATTGGCGCCAAGCCTGGAGCGTGGGAAGGCGAAGCCCGCCCTCTTTTTCTCGCCCCGATGGCAGGCGTATCGGACCTCCCGTTTCGGTTGCTCGCCAAAGATTGTGGAGCAGACGTAACCATCACCGAATTCACCAACAGTACCGCCCTTACACGAGAGGCTGCCATGTCTTGGCGAAAGATGGAATCTCATGCAACAGAAGTACCATTCATTCCGCAGATATTTGGAGGAGATGCTGGAGATATGGCAACTGCTGCTGAAATGTTGGCCCCTACTGCAGATATCATCGATTTGAATTTCGGTTGTCCAGCACCTAAAGTGACGAAGATTTGCGCAGGTGCTGCCCTGATGGGTGAACCGGATAACCTCGTCTCCATGGTTGATGGAATCATTCAGCGCGTGGATGTACCTGTTACAGCCAAGATGCGTTTAGGAACTGGACAAGGCGCTAACAATGCCTTGGAAATCTGTAAGGAACTCGAAAACATTGGAACGTCCCGGCTCTGCATCCACGGTCGGACGCTGCGACAGCGATACTCAGGAGAAGCCGATTGGAATTCAATCACACGTATCGTCGATGCAGTGGAAGTGCCTGTTGTAGCCAATGGAGATGTGAACGATGCTGCAAGTGCCAAGTTGTGTTTGGAAACGACAGGGGCCGCGGGCCTGATGATTGGTCGTGGCGCTATTGGACGCCCAGCAATATTTGGAGAAATCAAAGTAGGGTTGGGTTGGATGACTGAAGATGAGTTACCATGGATCAAGGAATTAGGCGAAGATTGGTACGAGCGTTCTGAAATCGGACGTGCTTTTGCAACGCGTAAATGGTGCTGGGACAAGTATATTGAACATTCACAGAAAACGATAGGCTTGCAACCTCGATGGATGCAACGTCATGCAGTCGCCTTCACCAAAGGCCTACCCGGTGCTAAAGAAAATTCGACATGTGATGCATGGTGCACCGACTCCAGAAGACTTTGCCAACGGAATTTCTGACTATCTTGCGGCAAATACATCCGAATGATACGCTCAAATCAGTTCAAATGGCGAGTTTGCAAGCATCTTCGCTGCCTCTGCACCATTCATACAAGCCAGATAATCTCCATTTGGGATTTGTTGAGGCGATTCTTGCTTCATCATTCGACCGTTTAAATCTATAATTTGATATCCTGATTCAAACAGTATATCGAACACTTCTTGAGAAGTTCGTTGAATGGATTGAAGAAGGGTTTCTTGCAATTCAAACAGAATATAATCAATTTTTTTCTCTTTCAAAAGCAAAGATGCTCCAGAGAGAACATCAAATTCAAATCCTTCAACATCAATTTTGAGGAAATGGATACGATTAAGATTGAGTTCCTCGAAGACCGTATCCATGGTTCGAACATCGACCAGAATCTTATCGACGGTTGGACTGTTATCGACATCGCCGAGTGAATGGTGCCCGTGAAAAACTTTGACATGCAATTGCATTTGAGTCTCTTCTCTGCCGAGCGCAAATTGGTGAAGTGTGATGTTTGGGCTATTTCTCAATTTCATTTGAGATCGAAGAGTGGACACATTTTCTGGATGCGGTTCGAAAGCGTAAACATGGCGGCATCGTTCAGCAAACCAGTGGCTAACAACACCCATATTCGCCCCAACATCAAAAACAATACTCTCTTCATCAATCAAAGGTTGAATACGGTCAAGCCAAGGTACAGCGTCACAAGCCTTACCAGAGTTCAAACTCCAATCAAGACGTTCGCCGTAACTCAAAACACGCATAAGGCCGCGCTCGTTGGTCGTGAACAAAAAGTTCCAAATCACTGCATGCTATTTTTCGGTCAAGCATGGGATAGAACACAAACCGATTAAACAATCGACCAGGGGTCCGAAGAGCGTAAATGAAATGCACGAACGGGGAAACTTCGCTTGTTTTATAATTGCTGACAGATTGAAGCCCCCTTAGTGAGTGGCAAAGCCTACTCATTTATGAGTTGCATGCAGCAAAAGCGTAGAGGTATATGTGGAAGAGCCACAATTTCTGAAAAACTTCAGAAAGTGGATTGCCATTCTTCTAGATCTTGAGAAGCAGCCCAATCTTCATCGGTCATCTTCCCTCGAACCTTGAGAACTTCACGGGCGAGGAGCCAGTAAACCAAAGCGAGTGAGCGACGACCCTTGTTGTTCGCTGGAAGTGCGATATCGACGTTACGAAGGTTGTTGTTCGCATCGACAATACCGACGATTGGCAAACCGGAGTTGACAGCTTCACGAAGTGCTTGTTGGTCAGCAGCAGGGTCCGTAACGAACAAGATATCTGGTTCTACATAGGAACGAAGAACTGGATTGGTAAGAGAACCTGGGATAAAGCGACCTACAGCAGCGTTTGCGCCAATTGCTTCGGAAAAGAGACGAGCAGGGCGTTGGCCGTATTGACGAGCAGAAACGACCATTATTCGAGCAGGGTCGTACTTGTTAAGGAACTCAGCAATCATGCGAATTCGAGAGTCAGTCATATTGACATCCAAAAGGTACAATCCATCTTCACGGACACGTTCAATGAAGCGAGCCATATCCGCACTCTTTTGTTGAGTACCAATATTGACAGCGTTCTCTTCATAGGATTCAAAGGGTAAGAGTAAGCTCATTTCCTCGGACATGGTAATTCACAGCAGTCTGCCGACTTGGACTCCATATTAAACCGCTTCGTAGAGAGGCGGAATGAATTCACCTTCGACCTCAAGCCAAAATCGATGGGATTACCAAGGAAGAACTCAAATCCTAAAAGCACTGTGTAAGGTCGTAGGGGGGTCGGATTTGGAACTAAAAACAGAAAAAAACGCCTTACTGAGAGCCACACTTTCAGATGACCACTTTTGGCGTGATGCTGAAGGAGTTGCTCTTCCAGTCAGCGCAAGTGATTTGGAACGTCACGAATATTGCCCATTGTCTTGGTCATTATCGCGAGAAGGGAATTCTGGCCAGGGGGAAGCCCTTGTCGCCGGAATCAAAAGACACGCAGAAATTCACAACAAGATGGAGGATTTCAAAACCATCCAATCTGAAATGCGCCGTTCAGTTACGATTTGGACGTGGTGGTTTTCAGTGATCATCGCATTGAGTGTGGACGCTCTTGCTTTCAGTTACATCGATCAGATTGGCACCACCTTACAAATGGCTCGATACCTCGCTTTGTGGAGTGCTACTACCCTTTTAGCGGGACTTATCACCATTTCAGTTCCATGGCGCTCATGGATTGGTTTGAAAGAAACAATTCCACGCCAGAAATCCAAATTTTTGGCAACTACTGATGACTTCACCTATTTTTGGGAACCAAAGGGATTCATCGGTGGATGGTTCGAAGCAGGGCGAGTCGAAGCCAGTTTACTGTTTGGCTCAATTGTATTAGGGATTACATGCCATTGCCTTAAGGGCTGCACAAAACAGAGAACAAGCGGCTTTTATCCTCTTTATCACGGCAATGGCTTGGACATTAGCTGCATCTTGGCAACTCCAACGGATGCTCTTATCTGATAACACCCTTCAAACTATGAAAGAAGATATTGATTTGGAAGAAGAAGTTGAAATTGCCTATTCAGATAATGATTCAACCTCAAATCTCCTCATCGACAAAAATACAGGTTTACGAGGCCGCCCTGATCAAATTGTAATCGTCGATGGTGAATTTATTCCAGTCGAACAAAAAACAGGCAAAGTTCCGTTCAAGCCTCATGCATCTCATCGAATGCAGTTACTCGCCTATTTGCATTTAGTTGAAATCAGTACGAAGAAAAGTTCCCCCTATGGAGTTCTTCGATATGGCAAGGAAAGCCTTCACCAAATCCCTTGGAATGATGTTGCCAAGAATGAACTTCAAGAAGCGGTTCAGGAAGTCCAACGATTGATGGTTGAAGGTGGCGCTCTACGAAACCACGACCGACCCGGGAAATGCCGAAACTGTTCAAGGCTCTATGCATGCACTGATTCATTGGCGTGATTCAGATACACTCGTCATCTTCGAGTGGGTAAGTCATACATGTTCGATGAATGGTAAGGTCAATCTGAAATTGATCTTGTAAGAATGAACTTTGAGATCCAAGGCCCCGTGCAGTGATGACCAATTTCCAATTCCCTGTTTCAAAAGTAGGTTCTGGCAAGATTTGATCGGTTTTCGCTTCTACATCTTCACAGACATCTATGGCCCAAACTGCTTCCCCGGAAGGACTTAACAATTCAGCCCGGACATATCGAGTGAAATCCTCTAAGCAGCCATCGACAAGACTGGAACCCGTGATTTTCACTTTCTGAAACATCATAATATCAATGACGGATTCATCAATATAAACCGATGAAGTGTTTTGATATTCTTCCAAGTCTGATGGGGTTATCAAATACCTTGAGGTGAGTGATTTTTATGGTTTCTTTCGTGAGTTTTGGAGCCTCTCGTAAATCTTCCATGGTTTCGCGCATTTGCAAAAGCCCTAAGCATCCAGATGAACTACTCATGACGATAATCATCATGAGCATGATTGGTAGACCCCAACTCTTCTTCATCGGTTGGCCCTATGTTTGTCCCACATATCAATTCAGTGATAGGAATGCAAGGGTTTGATACCCTCGAGTTCTAGCACGGTCTGTCCGAATGACGTAAAGTGGTTGCTGAGCAAAAGCGATGACGAACCCTATGAAAGCCGACGGACATCACTCAAACTTTGCACCACAGGTCCCACATTCTGTTGCTTCAACAGGAAGGTCTGCACCACAAGCACCACATTCAGCAACATCAGATACTTCATCAACTGCTTTACGTCGAGTGCCACGTCGGCGATTTGATTTGACTTTTTCAGGAGATAATTCATCCACGATTGCGATTGGTGCATCATCATCACACCACAGAAAAGTCAGAAGTTGTTTCAGAGACTTCATTTCCTGCAAAAGAGGAATCGGTCAATGTCCCAACATGTACCTTATCTCCAGGCATGGTTCCCTGTTCACCAGTAATTTCAAACAAGCGACCACGAATATCTGCATCACTTGCTGAGAGCTCTTTGCCATCGTCTTTGTGAGAGATGATCTCACCCTTCGAGGCGAGAATGGCATCGATGTCATTACTTTCATGACCAAGGTCAGTCATGTTCTTGAGCGTCGTTGTTACCGTGTTTTGGTACGCTTCGAGTTCTTCCTCAGTCATATCTTCACGCATAACCTCTTCCGCATTCTTACGGTCATAGGCGGCTTCTACTTCTGCTTCAGCAGTCAAGATATTTTCATCCCATTCATCAGTGAGTTGATCTTCATCGAAACCGAACTCTTGGGCAGTCTTAGCGAAGTTCTCTGATCCAGTGACGATAGCATCGTCATCGACTTCTTCCGGAATATCGACAATGACCTTTGTCACTTTCTCTTTACGTTCACGTTGTTCGAAGTAGGAAGATACATCTTGTTCTGCGCCACAATAGACGCAATTGTCAAGCAAGTCTGGAATCGATTCACTACATTCATCACAATCGTGGAATTGACTGCGAGCTTTCTTCAGATTAAAGGAACAATGTGGGCAACGATTTTCATCACCCTCTAATTGTCCATCGCAAGATGGACAGTATTCGAAAATGTCACGTTCAACTTCTTCTTCTGATTCACGAGTAAGGAAGATTGAGATCGCAAGAATTCCAATCAAAGCAAGAGCCCCAAGACCAATCAGTGTGAAGGTTCCAGAATCCGAATTTGTATTCAATTCTTCAAGGTCTTTATCGCTCATAATCGTGGTAAAGGTTCGAGTAAAAGTGCTGGAGATTGTTGAATCTGAAGGAATAAGCCGCACGACTGTTGAGGGTGCTGTCGCATTAAATTCACATGTGACGGTCACCTTCTGGCCAAGGCCGGTTACTTCGGCATAAACGGTCGAAAGAATTGCATCATTTCCATCGAGACAATCGTATGTCAAATTTCCAGTTTCAATGCTTGTCAAATCGACTTGAAGCGTATAGGATTCTCCTTGTGTCATCGGTAAGATAAGTGCACTTCCATCAGAACCTGTAACTTCGAGGGTCGAAAGAGCCCATGACAATCGTAATTCAGCTTCGACAGAGACGACGCCAGATGCAACGCTGTTGGTTGGATTTGAATCCCAACTGTTGGTCGAAGCAACCCATTGCGATTCAAATGCAGCATTGTGAGCGCCGATTGCAGTTGTCAATTCAACGGACCATGTGTAATCTTGTCCGGAGTCGAGATAGATGATTGGTGAGGTTGCTTCGACGCCTTCCCAAGTATAGTGTAATTTCCCAGAAACTCGAATATCGCCGGTGTTAATCATACTTACACTCCAAACGACCGAATCTCCTGAATTGACAGAGGGTGAGGATGCAATCGCATTCAAATCCATGAAAACATCAGGAACTGCGTATTTTGAGAGTTGAGCAGATATGACATCATTCGAAACGGATTCTTGAATGAAACCTCCATTTGCGAAAGGATCTATTTTTGCCGACAACATATGGAGGCCGACAGGTAATGCATCCAAAACCGAAGAGGTGATTTCATGACTCCATTGCATTTCTGCATAACCTGTACCGGTGAGGTTGACGATGAACGGAGCGGTCGTGACCATTCCACCAGTTGCTGTAGGAATTTGCAACCAAAGCGGTACTGATGTGAGTCCAGTGCCGTTGGAGCGACCAATTTTACCCGTGATGAGCCAAGGACCTTCAAGAGCGCCGGCTTCAAGTTCAACGGTTAAGTCTCCAATGTGGTACAAGTCCATTCGAGTATCAACCACAAATTGAACTTCAACCATTTTATTGAATTCCGAAGATTCGTGAACAGCATTTTGGTAATCTGGTGTAATCATCAAGGTGTGTGAGCCACTTTGAGGTGCAGTAAAGGTAGTATTGACCCATTCAGTTGACCCTGCAGCAATTGAAGGCGTAGGTACGTCGATGTCAGTTGAACCAAGGTCGATGTGAAGCGTACTTGCATCGGCTGGCTCGCTGCCGAGGTTACGGACCAATGAGGAAAGTTGTACCGTATCACCAGCAAAGATCTCCCGATGAAGGTGAGAGGTGTGTTTCCGTCACTTTCAAATTCGGTAGAGCCTGTAACGGTAAATTCAACATAAAAGTCGACTTCATTGCCAGAGTTTCGGGGGTGTTCAAAGGTAATATGGACTTCATGGTCGCCCTCAGTGAGGCCTTGCCATACTGCAGAAACTTCTTCTGACTCACCTGTATCAATGTCGATTGTTGAACTTTCTATGAGTTTATTTTGACCGATTCCGTCTCGATAAAAGGCGTACTCAACATCATCAGCATAGGTTCCACTGTTGGATAATGTAAGGTAAATAGTAACTGAACCACCGGCTTCAGGTGATGCTGGTAGAAGAGCAACAGTATTCTCTGAGGCCTGAATTGAACCACTTTGTTCAGCTGAAATTGTCATTGGCAACGCCGCGATACAGAGAAGAAGAATCGCAATTACCGGCTTCCACGCACTCGCCATGTAGGTAATCGACTACTTGCAAAGCACTTGAACCCATCTCACAAGACGAGAATAATTGACCCGACAAAGGTGTTTATCTCGACCTCGGTTGACGTGTAGAATCGTTCACTCGCAACGCCGAAGCCATCAAGAATATTCTATGAAAGGATAGAGAAGAAGGGGAGCATTGAAGGATAACCGCACCCGTCATGCCTTCATGGGCAGAACTTGGTCGAGCGCGATTCTCGTTGTTCTTCTCCTTGGCCTGAGTTCAGCCCCAATGATGGAAAATCATTTAGATGAACTGGAGCACATCAACTTCTCATCCTCGAACTTAGTGCTCACCTTCACCAATGGCCCAACCACCAATCAAGACATTACGGGCCTTCACAGCCTAACTTTCGGAATGTCTGGCGATGCGAATATCTCTTCATTACTCATTGAGATCTCGTCAGATGGAACCACTTGGACCAGTGTAAAGAACATCACTTCGGCTCCATGGGCTGCTTACTTTGATTCAACTGCCTACACCAATGACTCCTATACGCTTCGAGCGACTGCTTGGGATGTTGATGTCAATGAAACGGTTGTAGCCTCTTCTGGAACGTTCAATGTTGTGAACCAAGTCCCAGTGATCACTATTTTCACCGTATTGAATGCTGCAGTTGGAACGGGCGATTCTGCTTCGGACCGTGCATGGTTTGGAATTGCCACGGATGGATTCCTAGCATATCGTTGGGGTGCAAGTGATGACGACATCAGTCATGCATCAATCAGTGTTGTTCCTGGGCCAGGAGCGCCTGCAAATGATGGCCCAAACAGCCTTTCCTATGGATGGGACTGGAGCAGTGGTGCAATGTCCGAAGGAACATGGAACTCTCGAATCACGGTGTATGATGATTCAAGTCTTTCAGCATCAGAAACCCATTTCATCGGAATCGACCGCACTGGCCCAACACTTTCGAGTGTGACTGTTGGTGATGGTAACACCTGGCAGAAATCCACTCAAGTTACGTTCAGTGGTTTGATCAACAATGCAGATGATGGCCAAGGGAGTGGAGTATCTCTTGCAGAATATTCTCTTGATGGAACCACTTGGAACTCGACTTCTTCTGATTCATTAACACTGAACCTCGCTGAAGGAATCCATACACTTTCAGTTCGTTCAGTTGACCGAGTTGGAAATACTGGAACGACCATTCAAGTAGCTGTTCAAATCGATGAAACCCTCCCTAATGCTGCTGGGTGGACGGTTGATGAATTAACAACAAGTCGCGTAGGACCTGCAAACGTGAGTTTCAGTGCCATCGATGATGGTTCAGGAGTTGACTTGGCAAATTCATATATTCAATTTGGATTTGATTCCAATGGTGTTGGTCAATCACCTGACCTTTCAAGCAATTGGATGCAACTGGGAACTTCTGGATTGACAGGCACAATTGGACTTGCCAGTTGGGCAACAAAATCCCGTCAGTACTTGATGTTCCAAGCAGTGGTAGTGGATAACGCTGGAAACCAATACACCTCAAGTCCAAGTTCGTTCCAAATCCTTCCAGGATTGGATTTGTATTGGAATGCCACTCAAACGAACCTTGACCGCCTCATCGTACGACCAGGAGAAACCGATGGGAACATCACCATCACCAGTGTGCTTGAATCCAATCAAAATTACGGCGGTAGCGTTGTCGTACGCCTTGAATCTGCACCTGCTGATCGCACCTCAACGGTAAGTTGGACCATTATGGAATCTCGCACATTAGATTCAGGAGCATTGGGGGATGCCAAGAAGAATTGATTTGGAATTATACCGTACCGAAAACTGGACAGTTCGATTTACGCCTGGTGATCGATTATGTCAATGTCATCGATGAATACGATGAAGGAAATAATTACAACCACATGGTCGTCACTGGAGCAGCCCTCGGTTCTCCGGGATTAGTGCCTTCATTTGCCCCTTCAATAGTGCTGTTAATCTTGACTGGATTTGCAATTACCATACTGCAACGACGAACAAGAGATTGAAAAGAGGTCGGCCGCAGGATTAGCCATGCGCCAACCGCTACCGCGAGTGCCAATGAATCGTATTGCGGTTCTCATTGGAGTCAAAGGAGCGACTGCAAAGTCGTTGAGATATGCTGCAGGGTGTAAAGAATTCAATATCGATTCGGAGACTGGCGATGTCGAAGTTCTCTGGGGCGAACCGGGAACCTATGACCCAGTAAAAGCAATGAAACTCCCAAATGTCATTAAGGCAATTGGCCGTGGAATGGCACCAAAAGCAGCGATTCAGTTGCTTGATGACCACCATTTCTTTGAATTGGTTGATATCCGAAAGTTTGTCGGTAAAAAATCGAACCAGCAACGCCGTATTCGAGGACGTATCATCGGAAGCGATGGTAAAATCAGAAAATTGATTGAAGGACTCACCGATACTCAAATTACAATTTATAATTCAACTGTGGTCTTGGTTGGAGAAGAAGAAGGATTGTCTGCTGCTCGACAAGCGGTCGAGATGATTGCTGGCGGTGCAGAGCATGGAACTGTTCTGAACTTCCTTGAGCGAGACCGTCGACGATCTCGTATAACCAACCGCCAACTCGAATCCATCGAAGTACGAGAAGACCTCCCAGTGTCCAATGCCGGGTTTGAAGAATTAGTTCCTGGACTTTCCGACCTCGCTAAACGCCGTTCTCGTAGAATGCGTGCTTCACAAGTCGACCCTGAAGATGAAGAAGCAGTTTCCAAAATGATGGAACTCGAAGAAGATGAAGGCGTCAGTTGGGGCGAAGAGTGAATCACTCTTCTTCATCAAAGGTAACCTGCTTCACATGGTCAAGGTTCATGTTGAGAACTTCATACATTGCTTCAGCCAATGTAACTTCAATACCGTTTTTATTGGACCACTCAACTAAACGAGTTACGTCACGAACTAAGAACTCTTGAGCCCTCGGATGCGTTTTAATCACCGCTTGACCGACATCAATAACGACCGGTGCATCGTTGTGCCAAAGAATATTGTACGGTGAAAAGTCGCCATGGACAAGGCTTGCTTTCTGCCAGCAAATTGCCAAAAACTCAAGCAAGTCATCAAAAACAACTTCCGGGTTTTCAACAGTTACTTCGCGAAGTTTCGGTGATGCAGCAATTTTGGTTCCGAGGTATTCCATTACCAAGACATTCTTGTGAATACCAATCGGCCGAGGTACATTCAATCCCCAACGCGCTAATCTTGAGAGATTGCGATGTTCTTTGCGAACCCAAATATCAACGAGGTCTCGATGGCGTCGGCGTAGGCCTCCGAATCTTCGGTCACCCTCGATGTATTGAATCAAATTTTTGAAGACCGCATTCGAGGTATGGAAAATCTTGACTGCGATGGTCTTGCCATCTATATCAGTGGCGTGGAATACGTGTGCTTCTTTGCCTCGAGCAATTGGGAAATCAATCGTATCGACGGTTCCTGCTTGCATTAACTTGTACAGTGACATCAATGTCATCCGATCAAACACTTGGTCGAAGACTCGGCGGTCAACCCAATCATAGGTTCCTTCTCCGATTGCACCTTGGATTTTCGATTCAATATCTCGGAACATCCGCTTGTAGCGGTCTTCTTTCATCCAATTGTATGCACCAGACTTTGCTTCGAGATTACTCAAAAAATGGTCTTCTTCGGAACGGGCAAACATATCGTCTTTGCCTTTTTCAGAACTGTTGGTCTTACGGGCATCACGATGTTGACGGCGACGCTTACGTTGGCGTTTGTTTGAAGCCAACTCGTCGTTCCATTCGTCTTCATCTGCCATACGCACACCTCATGGTCATGCATTCATACGGCTTCAGCCAAATAAGGCTTCGAGATCATCGTCATCATCATCACTCTCGTCGCCTTCGTCTTCTGCAGGATATTCTTCTACTGGAACGTGAGGTACTTCTTCAACAACTTCTTCGGCAACGGTTTCTTCAGATGAAGTGGTTTCTTCATCATCAGAGCCAAACATGTCATCATCATCATCATCATCAGAGCCAAACATGTCATCGACATCTTCGTCATCGTCAGCGGCAGCAACAACTTCCTCTTCGGGAGTGTCCACGATACCGAAAGTATCTGCGAATTCATCATCATCATCATCGTTAGCAGTATTCATGCCAAAGAAATCGAGTTCCTTTGGTAAGACGCCCTTACGAGAGAGATACATTGCTTGTGTTTTCGAATAACGGTGTTTAACATCTGCTTTGGCATCTTGGAAATCCCAAGGCCAGACAATAATCAAATCGCCATCTCGAACCCATTGTCGGCGACGCATTTTACCCGGAATTCGGGCCATACGTGTTTCACCGTCTTCACACAGAACAGTGACTCGACGACCACCAAGAATTTGTTCAGCAAAAGCGAACATTTCGTTGATTTTACGGTTTGGCATTTTGACTCGGATTTTACCGCCTGAAGAATCCTCAGGATTTTCAAGACGAGCAAGCTCTTCTACGTCCACTTTTTCTTCATACCGTCGACCCAATCAGTCTCACCTATTCACCCCAACAGCCGACCCTTCTTGAATACAGCACCCAAAAAAAGCGTCGAACTGTGACGCAATGAGGCGTTTAAGCGCTTCACCAGTTATAGTTGAGGCTTTGAGCTGCCATTTCACAGATACGGATCAATGAATCACCTGCAACACCGACCAAAACAGTGGTGAGCACACAAGCGAGAATTGCAACACGAACTTGCCATCCTCGAGGAAGAGGGCCTTCCCGACCTTCTTCGGGTTCATCAAAGAACATCACAACGACGACACGAAGATAGTAAAAGACGGAAATGGCTGAGTTGATGACCATAAGCAAGGCAAGCCACCAGACCCAATGCATGATCACCAAGAGCATAGATTCCTCCATCGGAAATTTCAGCACCCATGTCGCCAACTGCGACACGAACGATTCCCATGATGACGAGTAACTTCGAGAGGAAACCTGCCATTGGAGGAACACCTGCGAGTGAAATCATGAAGATGAACATAGCAACTGCAAGCAGAGGTTCTCGCTTGGCTAATCCACCGAGCGAAGAAAGACGAGAGCCACCGCCTTCGGATTCAAGAATCGACAGTACCAGGAAGGCGCCGAGTTTGAAGGCGACAAGCACCACCAGATGGAAGAGAAGAGCAGTCATGACTGCAACGGCTGCTGCACTTGCATCACCAGCGACCGCAGCATCCCAGTTCCAAGCACCGACTGCTGTAAGAGCAGCCAACATGTAACCTGCATGTGCAACTGAAGAGTAAGCAAGCATTCGCTTTGGATTATCGCTGCCAAGTGCTGCTAAGTTACCCCATGTCATGGTGACCGCCGCCATGGCGCCCAGACAAACAAGCCAAACAGCGCTGCCATCAGAGGATTCTGGTGCTGCAACAATTAACAGCATTCGAACAAGACCAAGCATTCCCATGGCCTTACTCGCAGTTGCAAGAACACCAGCAACTGGACTCATTGCGCCAGCATAAGCATCAGGTGCAGCAAAGTGGAACGGGGCTGCACTCACTTTGAATCCGAATCCAACCAAAACAAAACCAATACCAATCAATGGTAGGGCGGTCGTGCCAGATACGGCAAATGTAGCAGCAAGCACGCTGAATTGAAGGGAGCCAGCCCAAAGATAGAGCATTGAAAGACCATAGAGGCCAACACCGGATGCGACTGAACCGACGATGAAATACTTCATACCTGATTCGACACCGACTTTGGATTCCTTAAGGAAGGCAACAAGAACGTAGGTTGAGAACGAAGCCAATTCAAGACCGATGAACAAAACAAACAGGTCTTGAGCAAGTGCGACAACGGACATCCCAAGAGCACAGGTAACCATAAGAATGTAGAAATCTGCCTGACGCCGATTGTTATACAACTCATTCTCAGGGATCTTAGAACCAATCCCTTTGACTTGGAGGCGATTCATACTTGAGAATGCTGCAAGGGCTAAAGCACCAAAGAAAATGAGTTCGAAGATACGACTAAAGCCATTGATGAGAAGCAATTCCTTCCCAGATTCTGAAACAATCAGAACACGTTCAAGCCCTTGGCTGAAAACATAAAGAACATTCAAAAAGGCACTACCAAGCGTAATTGAAGCAATCCAAGCCGGCAAACGCGGGTCACTTGAGAACTTGAAGCGAGTTCCGCCCAAGAGCCAAGGAAGTCGAAGTTGAGTACCAGGAATCCGGAAAGTCCCCTTGCCCAAGTTTGGCACAAGAATCAGCAAGAGCATTCCTGTAAACAAAATTAGTTCCGGGAGAAGTGCCTCAACGAATCCTTCAGTGAACGGTTCGATTGTGGTGATTTCCGACATATCAGGCACCTCCGTTAAAGTTGCCAAGAACTGGCAGAATCAATCCTTCAAAGATTTGAATGGTCCAGTCGTGCATCATATCCAATGCAATCCATGGCATGACACCAAAGACGATGGTGAAGAATGCAAGAATGAGCATAGCCAACTTCTCAGGGTTTGCGATATCTGGAACTGGCGCACCATGCAATGAACTCGGTGGTTGAGTTTCATCTCCACCTTCAAAGATGGTGCGTTGCATCGACCAAAGGTAGTAGGCTGCTGTAACGGCGAGAACCAATGCTGGTCCAACCATCCAAAACACACTCCATCCTTCTGCTGCGAGGAAATACCACAGCGCAATGAACATCATAATTTCAGCGACAAAACCAGCCAAGAGTGGTAAGCCAAGAGAGGCCATCCATGCGAACATCATCGATGTTGCAAGCCAAGGAGAATGCTTTGCCATACCGCGCATAGCGCCAATTTCCATACTGTGGTAATGATGCTTGAATGCGCCACATACTGCGAACAGCATTGGACTGATAATACCGTGAGCGAACATCATGAACAGTGCAGCCGCCCATCCCATTGGTTGCATTGTTGCGATACCAACGAGAATGACTCCCATGTGAGACACGGATGAATATGCAACCATTTTCTTGAGATTCGTTTGGCCAAGACAGACGATAGCGCCCCAAACCAGTGAGACCATACCGATGATTAGCAAAGCCAATTGGAAGTATTGCAAAGCATGAGGGAAGAGGCTGATTGGAAGTCGGAACATTCCGTAAGCACCCATCTTCAACATGACACCAGCCAACAGCATTGAACCGCCAGTTGGAGCTTGTACGTGAGCATCAGGCAGCCAAGTGTGGAACGGTACTGCAGGGAGTTTAACGAGGAATCCAAGCATCAACATTGCAAACAGAACCTTCTGTATATTTGCACCAAGATACCAGTTCCCGTTGCTGTTCTCCATCAGTGCGTGTTGAGTAATCGTAGGAATATCGAAGGTTCGACCGGTCATTGATCCTGCATAATCCAATGGATTAACCGGGTCTTGGAAGAAGTAGAGTGTAATCAAACCGAGCAACATAACCACAGAGGCTGTGAACGTGTAGATGAAGAACTTCTGCGATGCATACTTTCGGTCTGCACCGCCCCATACAAGAATCAGGAAGAACATTGGAATCAATGTCAATTCCCAGAACACATAGAACATGAACAAATCAAGTGAAACAAAGACACCAATCAAAGCACCACCCATTGCCAAGAGAATTGGGAAATAGGTCGCACCGTTCTTTTCATTCCAAGTAGCGATGATGGTTACTGGAAGAAGGAAGGTGGTAAGCCAAACCATTGGGAAAGAAAGAGCATCCATACCAACAGACCAATGAATTCCAAGAGACTCCATCCAAGAATAGCGATGAAGGAATTCATAATTGTTGAAAGAAATTCCTTCCCAACTGACGTTGCCGAAATACTGGAAGAACATACCTGTCGTAATCACGAGCAGCACCAAAGAGAACACCAGAGTCGCCATGCGAATTGGGTTTGCAAGACGGCGACGCATTGATTCGTTAGCATTCGAAACAAAGGCGAGCAAGACTATACTTGCAACCAATGGGAATCCGACTAACGGCATTGAAATCCAATCATCCATTCAAGCCACCCCCCAGATCAAAAGAGAAATTATTAATGTTCCAACTGCAACCATGAGAATGTAATCTCGGGCAGAGCCTGTGGTAAGTGAACGAACGACTGAAGAAAGAGATTGAGAACCACTTTCAATTGCTTTGATGGTTCCATCAATCACTTCAGTATCGGCCTCAGCCACCTTGGTAGAGAAGCCTGCAACGATATTCAACATTGCTTTGTCATAGTACTCATCAATGTAGAGCCTGTTTTCAAGGGCTATCGCTAAACTCGATTCTCTGAGGGCGGTGTTATCGAAGTGGAAACGCTTGTTGACAAATTCACTGAGACGGATAACTGGGCGCATCCAAGGCTTGGTATCCTCGCCATCAGCTAATTTTCCACCGTAGAGTGCCATGGCAATACCTGGTCCAATAACGGCACCTAAGAAGATGGCAACATAGGTGAGGATGAAGAAGAAGGAATCACTGTTTGCAAATGCGTGCCCCATTTCATAGAGGATACCATCGATGAGGTTCTTTTCAGAGAGGAAACTGTATTCGGTGTCTGCTGCCCAATGAGTGAAGCCCATTCCTGCGAGAAGAATCGAAGAAAGAGTGACAAAGGTCAGAATAAACAAGGGCGTCTTAATCCAAATGTTTGTTGGGCCGACGTGTGCTGCAACCTCGTTATTCGGTTTACCAGCAAAGGTTTTCAGCCACATTCTCGACATGTAGAAACCGGTCATTGCTGCCCCGATTAAGACACACATTGCAGGGAAGAGGAAACGAGGGTCGTCTTGAGCGACTCGCCAAGCGTTCGCAATGATGCCTTCTTTGGACCAGAAACCACCGATGAGGGGCAATCCCATAATCGATGCAGAGCCAACAAGCATTGCTGTAGCGGTAATCGGCATCTTCGAGGCTAAGCCGCCCATATTCTCCATCGATTGAGCATCGAAATCATCGTCATGGTGATCGTCACCATGATCGTCATGATGCAAGTGATGATGCGCATGATGCACTTCGTGAATAACTGACCCACTGGCCATGAACAACATTCCCTTGGCCATAGCGTGGTTGAACAAGTGGAACAAGGAAGCACCGAAAGCAACAACGACGATGTAATGTGCATCACTGTCATGATGCCAGTCAAGTGTGTTCGCTAGATACATAGCACAACCCAAGCCTGTGAAAATATAGGCAAGTTGGCTCATTGTAGAATAAGCGAGTACTTTCTTCAAGTCCATTTGTACGAACGCAATCGCTGCTGCCATTACAGCGGTAATTCCACCAACAGCAGCAATAATGAAAGCAAGGTCATCTAAATCACCGTGTAAGGCTTCAGCACCAAAGAAGGGGAACATACGAGCAACGAGATAGAGTCCAGCGTTCACCATAGTCGCTGCGTGAATCAAAGCAGATACAGGTGTTGGGCCTTCCATAGCATCAGGCAGCCAAACGTGGAGAGGGAATTGAGCTGATTTACCAACTGCGCCGATAAACATCAGTCCGAGTGCCCATTGAAGGGTACCTGCAGAACTTTCTGCAACCATCTCGATGTTGTGGGTGTCAAAGACAACCGCATAGTCAAGAGAGCCGAACAGGTCCCAGAGCATGACCAATCCGATCATCAGGAATACATCGCCAATACGGGTCGTCAAGAAAGCCTTCTTTGCTGCTGATGCTGCACTTGGGCGTTCGTAATAGAATCCGATGAGAAGGTAAGAACAGAGTCCCATGATTTCCCAGAAGATGAACAACCAAAGGAAGGAATCTGCCAGAACCATTCCAAGCATTCCAGAACAAAACAAAACAAATTCTGCATAGAACCGATGGTTGCGGTTATCGTTAATTGGATCAGTATTCATGTAACCAATACTGAATACGTTGATGAGAAGACACAAGAATGACGCAACAAAGAGCAGCATGACGGTCACGTGGTCAACGTAAATCCCGAATCCAAAGGAAACAGACTCAGTGGTACTTCCACCGTTCCAAATTCCTGTGTTCACCCAAGCAATCTTTTCGAAAATATCCTCGACGCCAGAGTATCCTTTAAGGAACTCAGAAATCAAGAGGAGGGAAAGAATCAGGCTTGCACCCATGACTGGCAATGCAATGAGACCGCCTTCCTTGAGATTCTTCTTCCAAAAAGGGTGTCCGTTGAACACTCGTCCGAGGAATAAAATAACGGCAAAGGCCATCATTGGCAATAAAATTATCAGAGGTGCGTATTGCATCCATTCTGAATGAACTGTTGTTGTAACTTCTGTACCTGCCATTCAATCACCTCAGTTCCTTAGGACATCTACATCGTCCAATGATATCGTTTCATGTTGCCCATATACGGCAAGGAAAATCGCTAATCCAATTGCAACCTCGCTGGCTGCTATGGCAATTGCAAAGAGTGTGTAAACCCATCCGGTTGTGTCACCGTGATGGACGGCTGCTGCTGCAAATTGCATGTTTGCTGCATTGAGCATCAATTCGATGCACATGAGGACAATAATGGCGTTCTTTCGAGTGAATGCGCCACCGAGTCCGATAACGAACATCAAAGCAGAGAGGGCAGAAACCCATGCTGGATCAATCATTCCTCTTCACCTCCAAATTCCCAAAGAAGATTTTCCATTCTCTCGTCACGAACGAGATAGGCTGCACCAATCATGGCGATGGACATGAGAACTCCAAGAATCAAGAGCGGCAATGCCCAATCGGTGAGGAGCGAGTCTGCTAAACCACTGGTGGTTGGGTATTCTTCACTGCTGTTAGCCCAAACGCTGTCTGCGCTCAAAACAGAGACCAGAATCATACCGAGAGCTAACAAGCCCATTCGAGTAAATAACGATACAAGTTTCATTCAAAATCCTCCTCTAAGATTTGACGTCGAGTCAACATGATACCGAACAGTACCACAAGACCAACGCTCGCAAGATAGACAAGAATCTGGATGGCTGCTAAGAATTCTGCACCCAAAAGAATGAAAATTCCAGAAACGGCCATGAAACAGAAAATCAACGAAAGCATCGAGTGTGCTACGCGTTGTGCAAGGACCAAACCAAGTGCTCCGAGAATAGCAATCGTGGCGAATAAAAAGAAAACGCCAGATTCTGCAACACTTGCAATGTCCATCTCAAGCACCCTCTTCGGCTTTGCTTGCACTTGCTGCACTTGCTGCCTTTGCTGCTTTCTTGGCTCGCTTGGTGCGTTCTTTGGTAGCACGCTTGGCAAGTTCAGTGTCAACTGCTTCTTGGTGAAGTGACGGTAAGACACGGGTTCGACTTGCATCGAACCACAGTTCTTGTCGGGAGAATCCGGACATTCCATCGTATTCATTGGTCATGAAGAAAGAAGTAAATCCACACGCTTCCATGCACAGTCCGCAGAACATACAACGGCCCAAGTCAATACGTCCTGAAACGATCTGGTCGTCAGCGACTCGCAAATCGGATTGGTCCATTTCGACTTCTTCGCCAGAATCATTCCATCGAACCGTTGCCGTGCTGCCTGAAAGGTCAAGCACTTCTCCAAAGCGCCATTCGTTTGGTGTATCTGTGTGCGCAGTAACGTGGTTGAAATCTTCGAGCGTTGCTGCAACTTCAGGAAGAAGCGTTGCTGCATGACCGCCAACTTCGAGGTCTGCACCCATGCCGCCGTGTTCGCCATCTGCACCATCTAATACGTCAACACGCAATTCAGTGGTCATGTGAAGGCAATCGTTCGGACAAGCAGTGACGCACAATTTACATGCAGTACATGTTTCCCAAATGACACCGATTCTACCGTTGTAGTTTCCAGGAACGAAAAGCCAAGGCTCCATTTCCTCAAGACGTTCGTAAGGGTATTGAACAGTTTGTGGCTTCCAGAGCGTCGGGAACAAGTCCGAAGTAACGCGGTCTGGTGCAAAGGTTTGCGTGGTGATATCGTTGAATTCTGAGGTCTTTCCTGCTCGAGCCTTACTACCGGCGTCGAGGAATTCTGGATGTTCGGTGTTGTGATAACCCCAATCTAATCGCTTACCCAACAACTTTCCAAAGAATGGGAAAGTACGGAGAGCTGTAATCAAAGTTATCTTGAACGGATACCAGAAGAGGTTTCTGAAGTTCGGTTTAGCGTGTGGATGCATTGGCATGTTAAATCACCTCAGTCCTTTCCCGGAGTGTGCGTTCCCGCGGGCTGTAATGTGTATACGTGATACATTCGATCTGGAGCTGCGTCTTTGTCTTCATCATTCAAAAGTATGTAGAACACTGCGAGCCAAAGTATGGTTGTTACAAGTGGGACGAGCATTGGAATGCCCCATGCATCCCAAGCGTTTCCACCTTCTGCGGTAAAGGACATGTTGTCTGGTTGGAAGAAGTAAAGGCGGTAGACAACTGAAAGAACAACTTGAACAACAGATAACGGTAGGAGCATTCTCCAGCCGAATTCAAGAATCTGGTCAGTTCGAATACGAGCGAGAGAAAATCGTGCCCAAACGAAGACCACTAAGAACACCAACCAGGTCTTTAGCAAGACCACGACGGCGCCTGGAATCAACACGTAAGCATCGCCAAGAAGCGGGATTTGGCTGATGGTTCCTTGGAACGGCAAGTGCCATCCTCCGAGGAAGAAGTGTGTAAACAGGAAACAAGCAGCATAGGTTCGGATATATTCAGCCATAAACAGCATACCGAATCGCATACCGCCGTATTCGGTCCACCATCCTTCGACCAGTTCAGCCTCAGCCTCAGGCATATCGAACGGAACACGTTCGACTTCTGCAATCATTGTAACCAAAAACAGAACGGCGCCCAGTGGCATCAAGAACAGGTTCCAAGAACCTGCTGCATGTTGGAAGTGAATACTTTCGATGATGTTGAAAGTACCCGAAAGTATAGCAACGGAAAGAAGAGTAAGGAGCAACGGGATTTCGTAAGCAGTCAATTGAGCCGCTGAACGAATTCCGCCAATCAGAGTATATTTGTTATTCGAAGACCAACCTGCAAAGAAGACACCGATTGGAGCAATTCCAAAGATGGCGATAGCGTAGAGAATTGAAAGGTCTGGATTGGTCGCATAGATTCCACTGGATAATGGAATGATTCCGAGAATCAGCAAAGTCGAAGAAACGATCAAGAATGGAGACACTTCGAAAATAAGTTTGTCTGCACGTCGAGGAACCATGTGTTCTTTGAGTAGAAATTTCATTCCATCTGCAACGTTCTGGAAGAAACCTGGTAGGATGGAGTAGCCCATCCAAGAGCGGTTGTTGACTCGGTCAACGGTTGGGAAGTTCTCATCACGGTTACCGAATTTCTTGTTGAGGAACTTGTTAATGGCTCCAACAATTCCGCCACCAAATGGTAACATTTTCCACCATTCGCCTGCAGTAACGCCGTTTTCTCCAACCCAAAGTGAGCGAAGAGCAGTCGTTGCGCCACGACGGTCGTTCATACGAGCAACCGCTTTACGCTCAATCCAAAGAATAGCGAATTGACTGAAAAACAACATCAAGAAAACGATGTTAACGACGGCAAAAGTACCGACGAGGAATGAAAGGTCGGCAGTATTTTCTTCAAGCGGTGTACCTTCGAGAGCAGAAGTCACCAAGGATTTGACAAGACTGTCTTCTCCAAGGAAAATACCACGTAAGTCATAGATGTCATCCATAGCAAATCACCTCAACGGTCAGTCTCTCCAATACAGGGGTCAAAACTACCCATGATTGCTGGTATATCTGCAATCTTGTAGCCAATCATTGTCTTAGCGACATAAGGAATGGTGAGGAACATCGGTGAGCGAATCGAAACTCGATACGGGTTCTTTCCACGGCTTTCTCCGCCACCTTGGACATAGAATTGGGATGCACCACGGGTACATTCGTAATTACTGAAACCAGTTGCACCTTCTGGAGCACGTGTTGGTGCTTTGGTGAAGATCATTTCATCACCGTTCGCATAGTTAGTGTTCTTTCCACCAGGAATCTTGTTGAGAGCATCGAGTACCATTCGGCAAGACTGGCGCATTTCTTCCATACGGACACGGTAACGGTCGTAACAATCAGCGCCTTTGACAGAAGTTGGCTTTTCAACCGACGGCTCCCAATCAATTTCGTCGTAGACGGAATAGGGGTGAGCCCAGCGAACGTCGTAGTTGACGCCAGCAGCTCGAACGTTTGGACCTGAAACGCCTGCATCGACCATTGACTCTGCAGTCGCATAGCCAACACCTTGGAGGCGGACAAGCCAGATGGTGGACTCGTCGAGCATCATTTCGTATTCATCAAGACGCTTTTCGAATAACTTCGTCTTTGCAATAACGCGGTCGGCAAATCCGATTGGCATGTCACGCTTGACGCCACCAATACGAGGATAATTGTAGTGCATTCGTGAACCTCCAAGTTCTTGGAGCAAGTCAAGGAACATTTCTCGGTCTCGCATACACCATGTCATCAGTGTTAGGTTCCCAATATCTGGTCCAAAAGCACCAAGCCACATCAAGTGAGAAGCGAGGCGTTGGATTTCTGCTGAAATTAATCGAATGTACTCTGCACGCTCTGGAACATCTGCTTCAAGTAAATCTTCAGCCGCATAAATGTAGGAGTTTGCCCATGTCATTGCACTCACGTAACAAAGACGGTCACAGTAAGGCGTGATTTGAGTAAAGTCACGTGCTTCGCAGATTTTTTCAACACCACGATGGATGTATCCGAGTTCTGCCTCGGTATCGACGACGGTTTCACCATCGACTTTTACGCGCAGCGTCCACAACCCGTGAGTCATTGGATGCTGAGGTCCCATTGTAATCCACATTTGCGCCATGATAATCCCTCACTTAATACGGCCCTCGTCCGCTGGTTTACGCATGAATCCTTGCGGATCGTCGTACATTTCATTGTGGTCGTGATAACGAAGTTTGTGTTGCTTTTGGAGTGGGTGAAATCCTTCAGGGCTGTCGTTTGGATTCAATACTCGGTGCATGTTCACATGGCCTTCGAATTTGATTCCGACTAAATCCCAAGTTTCCTTTTCGTTCCAGTCGGCTCCAACCCAAATGCTCTGAATCGAAGGAACCGTAGGAGAGTCGCCTTGTGGCAGTGGCATGAAGACTTCGAATTCCATAGGAATATCCATTCCTGAAAGTTTTTCGACATCGTGTACCGTACATGTGTTTGGCTTCTGGTCTTGAATAGGTTGGCGAAGGAAATGGTAAGCAACTTCCCAACCACGCTCTGGCGAACCGTCGGGGAAATGGGTTCCTGTTACCATCGAACAATAATTGACACTGAGGTCATATTTCATCCACTTAGCCAATGCGATCCAATGTTGAGGCGGGCATACAATTCGAACGAATGCATATTTTTTGTCATTCGAATGGTTCTGTATAGAAGATTCAATACCGCTTCCGCCGAAACGGTCGTTGATTGCCGCCAAGCATGCTTCGGCAGCCGAAGCGTTTTGTTCGGGGGTAATTGAACCGACCATCTCAGTCCTCTCCCACAATTACTGGCTTGTCACTGGCACGTTCTGCACTTGGAGCTGCACCGATTCGAATGATTTTCTCACGGAGTAATCCGAAACCGTCGATGAGTGCTTCGGGACGAGGAGGGCACCCAGGGATGTAAACGTCGACTGGAATAACGGTGTCAACGCCTTCAAGAATATTGTATGATTGGAAATAAGGGCCACCGGAAATCGCACATTCACCCATTGCGATGCAATATTTAGGCTCAGGCATTTGCTCCCACAAACGGACAACCTTGTCTGCGAATTTCTTAGAGATTGGCCCGTTGATGAGTAAAACGTCAGATTGCCGAGGAGATGAACGGAACAGAACACCGAATCGGTCACCGTCAAATCGAGGGGTAGCGGCTGCAGCCATCTCGATAGCGCAGCATTTGATACCCAAGTGAAGTGTAAACAACGACTTTCGACCTGCCCAATTGAAATATCGGCCGGCAAGAACGCTGAGGAATTGCTTGATACGAGTTGCTTTGAGTGCTTCATCGGTGACTCCACCGACCATCTCTACCAAAGCGCGACTGTTGAACGCTGCGAAATTATCTCCTTCTGCCATAAAATTCACCTCAAATGTAAATGCGCCCTCGCTTCCTGAACACATACCACACGCCCAAGGACATGATGGTAAAGAAAAGGCCGAGTAGCAAGAGTGCGCTCTTTGCTTCTCCAACTGCACCTTCTGCTGCACCTGCCGAGGTGGCATCGGAAGCAACCATCCCTCCAAGTACAAGGAACATGAAAGCAACATCGAAAACAAGGAAAATAATCGCATACCAATAATATTGGAAATGGAATTGGATCATTGCATCTCCGACAGGTTCACTGCCACATTCGAAGGTCGTCAAACGACGTGGGTAAAGGCTGTGGTCCCGTTCATAACCCTCCAATAAATACGATCGAGTGATGTGAGGTCGAGCTGGATCTACACGAGGTCGAACGACCCACGTAATGGCGAAATTGGTTAACGGCATGATGATTCCAAGAATCGTCAAAAAACCAATTGAGAGATACGCACTCGGTACTGATTCAAGTCCGGACATATGGTCACCCTGTTGCAAAGCATACGCTCCGCAATTTTCTCGACTTGAGGGACCCACATAAGCGTTACCAAATTAAACTCGTGAGCAATGGCTTTCAGGACCTGTGAGAACAAGGTCACTGCGAGGCATAATATCTCATTTTAAGAACGAGGGCTTATCCTCAAACTTCGGTAGGCGATAGCCACGAAAAGAATTACGAAAAGGCCGTAAAATCCATTCGTTAGATGTTTGGCTTGAATACCAAGACCAAACAATCCGGGAGTTACATCCCCATTGGCGGTAAATTCAATGTTTACCCGATCAACAACTCCAGTTTCAACAGGCTCAGCAGAGAGAGTGAATTTGTAGCTGTCGGCAACTTTAGCCCCAGATGGCGTACGGATAGTCACTTCAATACCAACCGTTTGACCAACGTCCACTTCACAGATGAAGTCATCATTCATTTCTTCACACATATCCGATTCGTCAACTTCAGACAAAAGAATATTCCAACCACGGAAACTTTCGGACTTGAAGATAAGAACTTCAGCATCGATGTTTCCAGTATTGGTGAGATTGATTACGAATACTTCCTTATTCGGATAGGTAACATCGAATTCGGCATTACGTAGGGTTTGGTCGAATTCAAAGTCATAGATGATTTGAACATCGAGTGAAATATCGAAATGGCCTGAGCGATTCGCGGAGTTTTTAGTACTCGAGACTACAAATTCTAGAATTCCACCATCACCAGTTTCCGCACCAGCATTGACGACTAAATCGATTTCGAAATACAACTCAAATGGGCGTGCATCATAGCCTCCTGCGCAAAAGCCAAGTTCGCACATTTGATATTCGGCAGCATCCTTCGAGGTACCGATTATCGGCTCTCCCGACGCATCAACGAGGAAACGACTGTTGTTTTGGTCCCAAACCCCAAATCCAACTGGGACTGAGATTTCGCCGACAACTGGAAGGCCATAGAGGGTAATTTCCCGTGTTGCAACACCTTCGAGACCGGTCACATCGAATACGGCCTTATCATTACCATCGCCTGTGTTTTGAACCCAGAAACCGTAGGTCTGAGAGCCGGAAGGCGGAAGTGTCGCAGAACCTGAACGTTGGTCGAGACCGCCTTCAACAAGACGGACGTCCATGGCGAAAACTCGGTCAGAAAGAATTGCAATGAAATCAAATTCTCTCTGATTATCAGGAACGCCATCATTATTATCGTCGGCAGAATGTGAAAAGTCATCTTTGTTGATAATGAGGACCGTTACTCGACTGAACGAAAGTTCTTCTGCGCCATCAACGCTGACAACCATGAACACTTGTGCGGAACTTTGTGGAGCAATCGGAATCCCTTGGGTAGAAGAAATGAGGTTTCCTTCACTGTCTTCACAGTACACAGCCCAATTTGGTGAAGCTGTTTGGTCGGATTCAATACATCGGTAGTTGTCTTCCGTATTTCCTGTGTTTTGAATCGTGATTGGGAATTTAACCAATGAGCCTGAACGACCCGTTTGTTCAAGCGCTGTGGCTATAACTTCGATTCCATGAATGGCTTCAACAGATACGGAAAGCATCACTTCTGCATAGGCAACACCGCCACCAGCAGGTAAGACTGAGAAGGTAATCTCAATTTGCTCAGTCGCTAAAGCATTTGGTGGAACGTTGACGGTCACTTCAACATTCTCGGACTTCTCAGAGCCGTGCTTTGATCCAACCGATACGGTCGAGGCGTCAAGTTGGACACTCCATCCCGATGGAGGAGCAGATGCTGAGATTCGCAGGTTATCCATACCGTTTCCTTGGTTCGTGACGGTAAGTGTAGCAAGACCGCTGGAACCAGGCTCAATATCGGATAACATGGTTGTAGAAAGAGAAAGACCTGCTCCAAAGGACTGCCCGACAATGACTCTCAAATCTTTGGAACATTTGACCGTGTTTCCATCTTTTGCGAGAATCACAATCACCGATTCATCACCTGCGGTTACTGAATCATCTGGTGTAACGGTGAGGTCGAAAGTTTTGGTACCATCGCCATTATCATATGGTAAAATTCCAGAGGAGGCCCCGTCGTAGTTGACCCAGCCCGCCCGGCTACCCGTTTTCGCCATTGAAACTGACCAATCGCTGTTTCCAGCATTCGCCAATGTCGCGGTGAGTGATCCTTCTGCTCCAGGGTCGACGGTCATACTCGTCTTTGACAATTCCATAGTGCATTCCTTCAGCACTGGCACAGTCAAGTCAAATTCCTCAACATCAGAGGCTTCTTGCGTTACATCATTGGTGACGGTACCGGTGATTTCCCAGCAGTATTTATTGGCCTGTTGACCGGCTGGAACTTCAACTGAAACGGTAACGGTTTCTGTTTCATTTTGGTCAAGTGTTACTGTTTCTTCGTCTAATTCTACGGTGAGGTCATCTGCATTTTGACATCCACTTCCGTCGGCTTCAGCCAATGAAAGCGCAATGGTTTCATTTGTTTGACCTGTGTTTTCGACGATAATATTGAAGTCGATTACAGATTCTCCAGCCCAATTTTGACTGCGTTGAGATTCTGATTGCATTGAAAGGTCGACACCGAAAACAGCCGAACCGGAGCCGTCGCCTGCAGTCGTTGTGACGATTTTCGTTTCTGTAGCGGGTTGCCCGGCGACATCAGGTGGCGTTGGAGTCTCAGTTGCAGTAGCCGTAATGGTCGTATCACAACTTCCCTCAGCATTTTGAGTCAATGAAACACTCATTGTCGTTTCACCATAAGAACCGCATTCAACTGCTTCAGAAATAGGTTGGATGTTTGAAGTGTATGCAGAGCACTCTTGGGTTCCTTCTTCATTGGTTGAAAGTTGGAGAGTGATCGTTTCGGGGCCATTATTGTAGATACGGACTGTGTATTCACCAGCCTCTCCTGGATTCACTTCAAGTCCATTTGATGGACTGGTTTGGATGGTGATACTTGCGTCACGCGCACCGTCGGCAGCAACACCCGGCGTGAACATTGGTAGAATGGAAAGAAGAAGAAGGCCTACAAGGAGGTAAGCACGTTTTGAAGCGTGCGAATTGTTTGTTTCTCGGGGGTCCATGACCCCCGGTGGCGGCCTTACTATCAAAAGACTACCCTTGTATGTGTCAAGCAAAACAAACTTGGTTATCAACTTCATGCTTCGACGAAAGATGAAACTTGAGTTTGACAATTCACGCATTGAGCGAGAGAACCTGAAGTACACGCTACGAAATCTGCTCGATGATACCGAGCGCCGCATCCAGGGCAACCCAACATCAATCCTGTGATTTCATCACGGCATGACCAACACATCGGCCCTTCCTGTTTTGTTTGTTCTAATGGGACTTGAACAACGGGTTGGGGGGCTGGAGCAAGGGGTTGAATCGGATGAACTAAATTCGGCATTACAGACATAGGAGGAGCGAGATGAAGTTGTGAAGGTTCTTGCTTTCTGCGTTGAGAGAAGAGGACTGCACCGATGAGAACCGCAATCAGAAGAACACCGAAAACCATACCTCCAGCAGGAAGAGTTTGGCCGGAAGTTCCAATTGGTTCTCCTTCAGAAGTGACTGTCAATTCGATTGAAGCGTTGGTAACCGAATCTGCACCTTGTAAACCGAGTGTTAGAATTCCATCACCGGGACGATCGGCGCGTACGAGAAGACGAATTGACATCGATTGTCCAGGTTCTAAATTTGCGATGTCGTTCCCATCGATAGTGGCTGTCCAATCCTTGGACGCTTCGATGACTAACTTATGTGAAAAGGCAATGTTTCCAGCATTCAATAATGTAACTTCTAATTCTTCTTGATTTCCAGTGGTAAAGGAAGTTGTTCGTTCTTGAACCCATGACGATTCAAACACTGTCGCAACAAGAAGACCAATATTTTCGGAGTACTCAACCCCACCGCCATTGAGCTTTAAGGCGAAGGAAGGTTGACTCAATGGTGCTAATGATGGTGAAATAATAACAGTACAAGATACCGGTTCAATGTCACCCGGCCCGATGGGTTCAACGACCGAACATTCACCAAACAAACCATCACTCAAAGCAAGTGTAGCGATTGGCTCCCATTCAACATTCGCTTCATTTCCAACCAACCAAGTGAACAGCATTGGAACACCGGTAGGATGACTGCCTTCTCCAAATGAGGTTTCCCAAGAAGTGCCGTCCTCATAGTCAAGACTGACAAAACTGAGCGTTGGTTGTGCAAGAACTTCAACGTTAAATTCCCCGACCCAAGTAATTCTTTCAGAACCGCTATCAAGGTATAATTTAACTTCTCCAGAAGTTCCAGTTCCATCACCTGAGATTCCGAACAATAAATTCTTCGAAGAGGCCCATGTAAGGTCAAATGGCTCAATACCAGAGGTAACAGTCCAACCCGAAGGTAATTCAAAAGAGGGCGTAAATGAAAGATCGACGTTGCCTCTGTGTTGCAATGAGAATAAGGCGCTGAAGTATGAGTCAGGGCGAAGCACGCCAATATTTGTTTCTAAATTGACATCGACGAGTTTGACCGTATCGACCTTAATTGGTATATCAAAAACCCAACTTTCGGTAATTTCAGTTTGAGAGATCGCAGTTAAACGAACCATTCGTTCTGCTCCGGCAGCGGTCATCACTTGTGGAGGCGTAAAGGACATTCCAATGACTCGGTGAGTGTCTTTCGAAATCAGGCCAGTGGAACCTGAACTCGCCCCGGGAACGCTCGACAGGGTGTCGAATCCAGCATCCCAGCCAGCAGGTGCTTCAAGGAATAAATCATATCCGATATTGGCATTACCGATGTTGAATAAACGAATGTCAATACTGGTTGGCTCCGATGGAGAAACCGGTACAATTTGGTAATCGTATTCAAGGCGTAAGTTGGGCAAATCAGGAACCTCAAGATAAAGCATATATGGATAACTTACTCCATTATCAACATCGATACCAAGCAAATCAATCCGATACAACCCCGGAGAGGGAGGGGTTGGATGAACCAGAGTGACAACGATTTCCGCTGAATCTTGGCCATCGAGAGTGAAATTCGATTCATTTGCTCCGACGTACCATGATTCAGTCTGACCATTTTCGTCATTCATGACAGCTTGTGTCAAGAGACTTGCATTGGTAGATACAAGGGCTGTGTTGGTGAGTGTGAGATTCCATGAGGTGGTCGATTGGCTAGTGTTCAATAGCATCAAAGTTTGAGGCTCTGCAGAAAGTTTGACTCCTGGAGCAGTGACATTCACAAAGACGTCATGCCGATTATTATTTTCAAGGATTTCTTCGATTTCATCGTTCGGGTCAATGATGAAAGAGAGGACTGATTGGCCTGCAATTTGTGGGGTCCAATACCAGATTTGGGTCTTTGATGAACCAGCGCCCAAATCGATGTTCTTCGTATCAATTTCAACGCCATCCACTTCGAACGTTATGTCAAAGAAATCTGCTCGAACATTACCGACATTGAATACTTTCGAAGTCACTTGCAGTTGGTCGCCAACTTGAGGAATAGTGACTGACATGGCGAATTCTTGTTCCATTACCGATGGGTCAGGACGAAGGTCATTGACGCCATGTCCCATGACTGCTATGGCGAATGGTTGCGCCTTACTACCGCCATGGTATCCATCCTTGACTTTGACTGTCCAAACACCGAGTTCGGCATTATCGACCAATACAACTTCGACGTTGTTCAAATTATCTGCCGAGCCGCCTGTAGTGGAACGTCCATTTGAAAAGTCATTACCAAGATAAATCTCACCACTTGGATCCGTGACTTCGATATTGAGGTTGTTGACTAATTGAGTATTGGAGAAAGGTGAACCGCGCTCATCCGACCAAACAAGAACTGTTTTGAAACCGGAATTACCTTGCGAGATGTTGAAACTGTACGTTTTCGAATTACCAGTACCAGATAAAACTGAGCGATCATCGACCCAGATTCCCTGGCCAGATGTAGGGGCAAGTGTGTTACGCAAATCCAAACGACCCCATCCTTCATCATCGTTTGGAATATCTCGCGAACCGATATCCTGCGCTCCCAAAATCAGTAAAGCTTTGACTAAAGCACCTTGAGGAGATGGACGGAGTGCAATCTCTTCAAGATATTCGCGCACCATGACTGCAGCCCCTGCTGCATTGGGCGCTGCCATTGAAGTCCCGGTGTATTCGAGATAGTAACTGTTCGACCAAGTTGAACCACCGGTATCGGTTGCTTCCTGTGCCCTGCATGAGCGAACATAACCACCTGGAGCAAGAAGGTCTGGCTTGATGCGCCCATCATCGGTAGGTCCTCGAGAGGAGCCGGACATGATTGAATCTGGAGCCCCTGAATATCGGTTTTGGTGGTTACCAACAGTGATTGTGTTCTTAGCTGTTGAAGGCGCACCGACCGTTCCAGTATCTGGGCCATCGTTACCTGCTGCGAAAAGAATAGTTAGACCGCTGTGACCGTTGTAATATCGGTCGTAATAATTTGCTCGGTCATCGACGTCTTCGCTCTCTGAAGTATACTTGCCCTGATCACTTACCAAGGAAGAGCCCCAAGAGTTGGTATGGGTGAAAGCACCGCCTGAATAAGCGCTGTTGAGAAGATAATTCAGCGAGGGTGATTGGAAGTTACCCGTGTTGTCATTTTCCATAGCTTGGAAGTAAAGTTCTGCGGAAGGTGCAACTCCAGAATAGCCTCCTTGGGTACCATCGCCTAGAACAGTACAGGCGACATGGGTTCCGTGGCCTGAATGCTTGTCTGCGGTTGAACCGTCGCCAATGACATCGTTATTCGAAACGACTCGATTTCCAAAATCGCCATGGTCAGCATCGAGACCTGAGTCCGCAACGGCAACAATTTGCCCAGAACCATCCAGATCTCCACTCGGGAAGTAACTGGTCATTTGAGATGTTTTCATGTGAACACGTGCTTGACTGTTGTCTGAACTGAAGGTCGGTTCAAAGCGGAATGTTCGCAACGAAGGTTGAGCAACAATACCAATCAAATCCTCAGTTGAAAGTATACCTTGGAAGCGCCCGGAATCCCACTGATGAGATTCTGAGAAAGCAAGAGGGATGATCTCAATCACTTTCTGGCCTAATTCCGAACCTATGGCATCGGTAAACTGAATGGAATCCATTGGACCTTCATCGTTTCTCCAACCTTCAATCCGCATCGAAGTGCCTTGAAGTGCTTCTTCTCCGCCTTCAAGCATCAAGACATCGAGCACAGGGTCGTCAATCAGTAGAGCAAGCGGCACAGGATGTTGAGCCATGACACCGTCAACTGATGAAAGACTCGACAATGCAAACGGGGTGCCTTGGACCAGAAGGCCGGAAGGGGCAATAAATTCTCGAACTGCGAGACCAGGAATATCGGCGAGTGCAGTTCGTACATCGAGCATCAAAAGGTCATTGGAAATTAAAATTAAACTCAAATCAAATCGAGGCATCATCCATTCTTCTGGAACTGGACGGTCCAGTTGGAACCCATTGAGATCGAACGTACCGATTCGACTTTCGGCAATGACATCACGATGTTCAACAGATGAAGAATATTCGCTGTACCCTACGGCATCGGAATAGACGCCATCGACAAGGTCAAATTGAACCCATTCAATACCACCTTCATTTTCCATTTCCGATGAATCCACCCCTACGGGGTGGAGTAAGGGAGACATGCTTTGCAAGATAAAAAGAGTGATGAGAGCGAATGGCCCCAGCATCGAACGTCTGACTTGCACGAGATAGCCTCTTATCGCCCTGTTTTATCGCTATGGGTAATTTGGGTCCTAAACACTGAATTCATGAAATCGGCCATGTGCTACGATCCGCTTTGTCATTGAAGCGTTCACTGCTCCAAATACCAACGGAATGCGACCATGTTTCCGAATGAAGATTACCATTGTAATCCGTATAGTCTAAATCGACGACAATCACATATTCATCCCATACGGTGTATCCAATGATGAGCATTTCTAATTTATCACCTGCAAGCGATGAATGTGATTCTATTCGCTCAGTTTCGATGGACATCAAACCGAGAACCTCTCCGTCAAGAGATTGAAACTCGATTTGAACAGAAACATCAGTTATGTCGCGACTCCCAACATTATGAATTTCGGACATCATCAAATGCCCGCCTCGTTGAAGATATTGCGTTTCCACATTTACCGCATCCCGTGGCAAAACCCAGTACCAACCGCTGGCTATGACGCCGAGGAGGAGTAAGACCACAATTCCCGCTAATGCGACACGGCTGGGACTGACTTGTCTGCGAATCGTATCCATTGCTTTGGAAACCCTTTGCATATCTTCGTAGGTTTCAATTCCATCTTCATCCAGTGAATAGCCGAGTGATTCTATTTTTTGAAGGCGAGCGACGTCAAGTAAACCAATCGATTCAATATCGTCTTCATGAACCAACATGTCTCCGTGCTCGTTGACTGCAATTCGATGTTCATCCGACATACAATCACCATACCAAGGCCAAACCACTGGCAATAACTGTCGTAATCGGTTCAACGATCAACACGTGTCGAGTTTCAACGCTATCACCTGTGAGTGAGCCGATGAGTGAAAGGTCTGTCACCATACCATTGACACCAATTGATGAAGCGGTAGGCAATGGTCCAGTAAATTGGGCATCAAGTAAAACTGCACGGCCATTGAAGGAGTAACCTTCGAGGAAACCAGTGGTGTAGCTTGGTTCAACCGTTGCCTCAGCACTCGCAACAATTCGGCCATTGGTAATGTCATCCAAAACGATAACTGGATACTGGAATGGGCCCATGTAGATTTGAATCGTAGCAGATTTGAGGTTTTGACCAATCACTTCAACTCGGTCAATGGTCACCCCAGGTGTGGAAGGTAAGTCGGTTTGTTTGATGTAAAGGCGGCTTACACCCTGGCCTGAAGAGGCAATACGCATACCCCAATCGTCCGTTGTTTCCAGAACAAAAGTCGAAGGAAGGTCTTCGGCTAACATCAGTATATCACCTTTGAAATCAACCGAACGCCCAGACGCTTCGAGATACAAATCCATATCGTCTGTGTTTGAGCGATAATCTAATTCCATCATGCCTTGGAAGGAAATATCTGCTCGGATGTCAAACACATTATTTGGTTGAGCTGCGAGATGCATTTCACCTGGCAAATCACGCATGAAGGCGGTAGCAGGCCACCAGAAACCATCGACGTAACGCATTTGTTGAATCATCAAAGATTCCGCCGAATGGCCATCGATTTGATACTGAGATGGAACGGTGACATCGATGAGGAAAATGTCTCCAATGGTGGTTGAGAAATCTGTTGATTGAGGAACGCCTACGATCAATGCCTCGACACGACTGAGTGCGCGCTGGTCGATGAAAATAGCATGTGCTGAATCAAGGCGAGTTCCTAAATCATAGTACATATCAATCGAAACACGAGGAACTGTGAGATTATCTTGGGTCGAGAATACAGCATTTGCTTCGACATTATTTGGCCCGCTGGTATCAAGACCGGAAATAACAAACTCCATGTTTCTGCCTTCTAATCCGTTGATAATAATGCTCATTTGTTGGCGTTTTGGCGTCCATTGCTCGAGGAACAGGTCCAACTCATACACTGGGATTTCATCAACCATACGGAAGTCATATTCCAAGATGATTCGGCCAGTTGGCATACTTGGTAACCATGAACGAAGATGCCAAGAACGGCGTACCTCAAACGTGATGCCTTCATCTTCCCAGATACTAAGATTCACACCTTCAATCTCAGAATCCAAAACAATTCCATCTTCTAAAGCGAGGAGGAGAGGTGCAATATTCGAGATATTCGCTGCTTCAGCAGCCTCAAGAACTGCATCGTATTCTGTAGAACTGATTTTGTAATCGGCAAAGGCATTGAACACGACTTCTCGACTCGAGAGGGTGAACGTTGGCATCCTGGAGAGGTTGAAAGAGACGTCTGTTGCTTCAAACACTTCCATGCCAATGCCATGAGACCATTCAGGCTGTCCAGCTACATTTGTGCCCTTCTGAACATCCATTGTAACGTTGAAAAGTTCTCCAGTGACCAAATCAAGACCTAACGACATATTTTCAGCAGTTGTTTCAAGCCCGCCTAAATCGACGACTGTTGAATACACAAAGTCATTGACGAGCGAACCGAAATTGACCAAATCACCAAGGAAAAAGGAGAGTGCTTGAACACCATCCCCTTCATCGAAGGTTGGCAATTCAAGCCCTGTAGAATCAACACCGCTGGGAAAAGCGACTGTAATATTCGCTGGTAACGGGTCGATTGCAATTCGCCCATTCAGACCCTTGAAGGCATCTTCATATTCTGTTTCATCTTCAAGTAAAATATTCATCGGTGAAGAATCTGAACGAATTAATTCGATTCTCGAATTACCTTCCGGACCATTTGCACCGGGGTTAAGAGGTGAGAGGCGGCGAATACTTGTCACGTCAGAAATGGCAGTGCTCAGACTTGCCTCACCGGTCGTTTCATCGACCCAGAATCGGAAATGGTCGCCGTCCATCGAGAGTGGTTGAGAGGCGTTTGTCAATTGAACTTCAATCGAATCCATGGGCGTTGATGCAACATATCCAATGGTATCGCCCAGAATTATTTGGAAGGAGGCAGGTAAGCCGCTGAGACGTATTGCATTGCGTTGTCCATCGCCGTTACCACCATAGGTGATGGTACCAATCGGAGCGGAAGCAGCATAGGTCAAATCCTCTGATGTCTGTGTGACATTGAATGTACTTGGACGATTCGAAAGCGTTGCTGATTGTTGATTTGCATTTACTAAATCTCCATCATTATGCAAGATATGCCCGATCAATAATGGACCTCCATTCACACCACGGAGTTCCATTTGTCGGACATCATTGATTGGGTCGTATGTATGAGCGACACTTGAGATGCCACCAATACGAGCACTCATGGCAACCGGAACAAGTGGAGATTGTGGACCAATGCGCCCATTGACAACATCGATATTCGTGTCTTCGGACAATAAGATGTGGTCGATTTCAGGCAACCATGGCTGGTTGCTGCTTGAAATCGCAATAGAAACCGACCCGATTTCCATCGGCCCACGTGTAGAGTTAGGAAGACTCTGACGGACTTGATTATAACAATTCAAACGAATTTCGCCACCAGAAGCACCGGCTGTTCCAACAATTGATTCAGGAAGACCATTGACAACATCGCCAATATCGAGGATGACTTCAACGATGGTCAGTAGAGCGTTGTCGAATATTTGTGCAATACTGTTGAGGTTCGGGTTGTCATAATTGACGCGGCTTAATCCACTTTCGGGAATTTCAAAACTCCCTTCGACAATAATGACTTTTGGTACATTTGCGATGTTCAAAACAATCGAGGAACTGTCCGAAGCATAACCGCCCCGCATGAATGTTGATTTATATTCGAGTAAATCAATCGATTCTGTCGCCACAATTGCAACAAGGGTCTTTGGCGGATATGCTGGGTTGATTGGGAGCGTTGGGTCATTGACATTGTTACTGCTATCGCCGGTGAAGTTTTTGATGGCGATGATCATCGAAAGTCGAGTGGGTACATCTCCTGGCAAATCGGTTCCACCCGGTTCTTCACCAATCATGGTGAACACAGCTGCGATTTCATCGGGATGAAGGGTTCCCGATGGTAAACCACGGATCCAGGTGCGAGAATCGGTGGTATTGCCGAAGGGTGAATCACCTTCTGTCGTATTAGAACGATCTTCAAAGTAATGCAAGAACATATCCGACCCATAGTCAGAGAAAATTTCTACCGTGTCAAAGGTGTTCTGTCCAAGGTTATCATTTCGTAAAGTGATGTCAATTTCGTTAGGTAGACGTGTGTCACCGACTTCGGGATGGAACCCCGCATCGATGTACGCGGTTTCGAGCACTTTGGCTGAGGCTCCACCGTCAACCCCTTCAAATCGAATAAAACCTACACCAAGTCCAAAGCCGCATTTATGCTCATCGCTATCGGCAATGTGATCGGCGATAGGGTCGAAATAACCGGAACCATCATCGCAATCTGACTGACGATTTGAACTGTCAGCATCAGGATTCGAGGCGCGAATGGCATAAGGTGCCGAAATTGAAGTAAGGCTCAAAGAAGAGGAATTAATACCGCCAGTGGCAAGGGAATTGAGGAATCCGAGTGTATTGGTAATGACTGCATTGACGCTGAATGTAATTTTTTGAAGACCTACTCCGAGCGTGAAATCATGAGGGGGTTGTGTGAAACGGGTATCGATGACAATAGCGTATGATTCTGAATCTTCAAGGGTGACATCAAAAGCCAAACCCTTCATCAAACTCACTTCAAGATGTGAAAGGTTATTCCATAAGAAATCGTTTTGGTTCAGTGCTGTTACTTCCCAGTTGAACGTTGGACGTATCCATAATTCTTCGATGCATGGAACAGTTAATGGAGGTACACCACAGTCCCCAAATTCTAATCCAAAACCTTCACCTTGAGTCGCAAGGCCTTCAATCGTTAATCCAACCGAGAGGTCATCGACAGAATCACCATCAATATCGATATAATTCTTGAATAACACAATATCAGTTCCGACCAGAATCTCTCCGGTAAAAGTCCCCTCAACCCATGCTTCATGGGATGGGCCATTGTTTCTTGAAGTGAAATTAACATACACTGCATAGGTATTGATTCCGATTGCTAAGGGGTCCGTTAAGCCCAACGATTCGACTGAAAATAACGTTTCAAACAAATTGTAAGGCCAACCATCGGGTTGAGTCGAAGCATCCATGAGGAATTCATACGGACGAGGATGGTCAGCAACAAAGGGGGACGAGTCTCTTAATTCCAAACTGTCGAGGTAACTGCTGGCTTGAGACAAAGGGTCTGTTGAGTCAACTGGTCGTTGGGCAAGGTCAACCGCGTTAAGGGCATCTGCAGCCCCTTGTGCAGCAACGAGAGATTCACCATTATCGGTACGTGTCGACAAGATCTCGTCCAATTCATCGAGGACCCCAAAATCATTACGAGAGACTGAAAGGTCAGCACTCGCGGGTTGTGCCAATGAGATGATCATCAAGAAGATCAAGGCTACAGCCATTCGTCGAGGGTCAGAACTTTGTGGCAAGCCAACACGAATAAGACGCGGTTGACTCTCTACCATACAACTAGCAAGAATCCCCACTATGAGAACCCATCCCTTTCTTGAGCAGTAAAAACCGAATTTTGTAATACGCCCTACGGGCGGGGATTTCAAACTGTTACCGTCACGTCGAGAGAGCATGAAGGACAGGCAACAACAACCGCGTTTGCTCCGCCAGGAATCCGAATGGTGAATGCAGTCGAACATCCTTGGCATGTTACCTGCTTCGAAACTGGTTCAAGGGTCGTGGTTGATTGAATCAATTCTGGCACTGGCTTTGAAGCAGCCATGCCTTCAGGGAGTGATACTCCTCCACTTTTGACGACCGTTTGTACTGGAGCAGTCGGATACAGTTCGTCAATACCTTCGGAAATTTGAGTTGTTTCAGTTACGGGTTCTGGTGAAGTTGCTGGTGCTTCATCATTGAACAGAGCCATGGCATCCGCAGCTGCTGCTTGACTGCCTTGTGAAATGGCCTGTTGAGTCAGTACCGGTGGAGCAAAACTGCTCGTTTGAGATACCTGCTCGTTTGGTTGAGTCCCATAGATTGCCGCCATTTCAGCAGCCTTTTGATCTTCGACCTTTGATGAAGTCGACTGCACTTCACTTACATCGAGTCCTGCAAGAACAATCGCTGACGAAAACAACGGGATTTTGCGAGTACTTGCAACCGTCGCCATGTGGGCTTCAGCTTCAACTTCGTTCAATCCTCTTCCGATGAGTAACTCTTTCGCTATTCCATTTTGCCAACGTCGGTGCCCAAGAAGGGCAACACTCATTGTGAGCGTTCCGATGAACAGAACTACCAACAGAACTCCGGCAATACTGCCCTTAGAAGGGAGTGGTTCAATGCTGAGTGTGAAAGCATGACTGTCTGAGTTATTTGATTGGTCAAAGACGGTTAAAACAATATCATAACTGCCTGAACTTTTGAATTCCAAATCAGTTGACAAACCCGTTTGGTCGGCATCATCACGGGCATTTCCGTTACCATCAGAATCCACCTTTGGGTTGAGGTCCCAGTGGTAGCGTAAGGTATTGGACGGGTCATACGAGTCTGAAGCTTGTGCAGTACAGGTGATGGCTTCATTCACAAGCCCGCCAGAAGGTAAGAGATTGAGTGTTGATTGGTCCAAGATTGGAAGGCTGGTATCTGTGACCACGAGATTGGTCGAAATACTGTTTGAATTACCAGAGGCATCGGTTACTGTTAAGGTGACAATATGCGTGCCAATATCAGTCCAAGAAAACGAAACTGAATTGTTTTGACCATAGGGATTACCATCCAAGTTCCATGCACATGTGCTCACCGTGTGGTCGTCGGTACTTCCTGCACAATTGAGGAGAATTGATTCTTCAGAAACGAGTTTCCATCCACCACTTATCGGTTGGCCATTGCCACCAATTCGGGCGATTGGATTGACCACGTCGAGTACTGAAATTACTGAAGTCGTCGAAGCGGATGAACCCGTTGGTGAAGTCACTGTTAACGTGACTGTGCGGTCACCGGGAGTGCTCCAAAGCGCCAACGCATCCCAGCCGGTAGCATCCACATCATTGGATGAATCACCATCGTCATCAGCATCAACAGCCGCATCAAAATCCCATGAAGCAGAAGCGATTTGGTCGAGGCGATTTGGAGTCGAGTAGGCATCTAAAGTAATCCCGCTACCGATGATTGTACTGCTGTTTCCATTGTCGGTGATGATTGGATTCAATTGAGGGGCCAGTTCAACACGAACCGTCATTCGAACGGCACTGCTTCCATCTGCCCCACCAACGGGAGTGTCGGTATTATCTGCAATCACAATCAATTCTTCTCCATCCAATTCATTGGGAACAATCCAAGAAAAAGATCCGGACCCTTCAACCGATTGTAACGATGCTCCAGTGATAAAAAGTGAACCAACTCCGCCTGAAGTGTAGAGGTTATTCATGCTACGAGTTTGCAGATAAACATCTCCATTCCCTTCCATAGACCATGCCGAAACTACAACACTGGTTCCCGCATCAAGTCGTAAATCATCACCTGAAAGAAGAGTTTGTGAGGTATCATTCTCCAAAGCAATCAAATTGTGGAACGGGGTCCAATACGATTCAATAATTGGAGTAACTGTGAGGCTGGCTCTGCTATCGACCCCACCTTGGTCACCCATTCCTTGGTCACCTGAGTGAGCTGTGTTATCGAAGACAATGTACCATACTTTGGAATTAATGGAGGCTGGAACTTTCCAATGGAATTGATAACTTCCGAGTGCTGATTCAGTCGATGGTATCTGTTCAAAGGCACTGCGATACGATTGTCCAAGGTCGTAAGGTTGTATTGAATTCTGGTCAAACACGAGCACGTCGAGTTCACCTTCACTCACAATAATTGAAAGATCGAAGACATCACCTGGCGTTAAGGTTCCAAGATTGACTTTGATACATGCGCCATCACCAATCACGGTTGAACTGGAAAAACCTGCGGGCGTATCGTTCAAACAATTCGGTTCAGCACGGCCTTCCGTAGCCAAAGATGAGGCTGGAATCAGCATCACACAGAGAAGCAACGCAACGAAAAGAGAGGAACGCATATATCGCTGTCAGTCGTTATCCACTTCAATGATGTGGCCGTTTGCTCAAGAGGACCAGCCATCACCGGTCCAAACCAAATGGCTGATAGAACCTGAGTCTGAGATTTTAATTCGGTCACCGTCGACAGCTGCTGTAACTGATACGTCACTTGCATCGATTTCGTTCTTAGCTTCGGAAAGTGGGATGTCTGCATCCTTAAGCCGGGCACTGAAATGAGTCAATACAAGATGTCGGGCATTACAAGCCAACGCCGTCCGAGCAGCCCCGGTACTTGTGCTGTGGAGAAATTCATCCGCCCATTGTTGAGCGTCCGCTAAGAACGTCGATTCATGTACCAGCACATCGACTCCAGAAAGTGCGGTCAATGATTCTGCCATTTCAGAGGTATCACCCGAGACAACCATACGCGTAGTAGGGCGTTCTTCGCCGCGGAAATCGTCTGAACTCAATGCGGTTCCGTCATCTGTTGTGATGTCATGACCCATCGAGAGTTGTGCTTTTTGCTCATCTGTTAATCGTAATTCAGCCGCTTTGAGTCGATTGAACTTACCAGCACCGCCTTTGGATTCAAGCATCCATGCACACGAAGGTACGGTGTGGCGTGTTGCTAATGGTTGCATGCGGTTTTTCTTCCAGCCCTCAGGTTGCGGCATACCATCGAGGAGAGAGGCTGTACCATCACTCGCCATCTCAAGCCAGCGGTCCACAGCAAGGTCGCCAAGAACCCAACGAACCGGATAGCCCAGACTTTCAGTGGTTGCACCAAGTCCTTGCCAGCCTCTTATTTGCCGAGCTAATTCTGCGGTGGGTGCTGATTCTGGAATCGCTTCACCCTTGAGCAGAGCGTCAAAGACTTCCGGTGACGTAGGGCCAAGGACCAAGAGTGGTGTTTCTCGCTTATCCAATGCCATGGTATGCATCCAAGGTAAAACGCCCCAGGTGTGATCTAAATGTCCATGAGTTAGACAGACTGCATTGATTCGAGATGCTCGTAAAGTACTGCCTTTGTCATGCGTTTTTAATCGCTTACGTTGGTCAGCATACCGTGTTTGAAAACCTTCACCAGCATCGATGACAGCAATACCGTCTTCACATTGAATGATGCTACCGCTGACCTGCCTTTTACCGGTAGGACGAGCCGATGAAGTTCCAAGGATGTGCAATTCCATACGCATGATTACACCTCAACTTTGCAACGGTATTGGCGTCGGTGGAAACCAACGAAGTAATACAATTCGGTCGATGGCACGAACCCAGCGCCAAGGCACTGCAAGATGGACTGAACCTTCAACAAGTTCCTCTTCCGTATCACGAACAAACAAGTGTGTGCAGGTCAATCCATTGGCATCAATGACCGCGTCATGAACGACACCTAAACGACGCCCATCAGGCAAGAAGACTTCCAAACCCGTAAGTCGGGACACGGAATCTTCACCTTCAGTCATTCGTATCCCTCAACATTGCCACCAGTCGAGGGGCAATAAAAGAACCCCGAGATTTCGACTCATAAGAACCATTGAATGATGTCGAAGCTCCCTCACTTTGAGGCATTGGAGAAGGAAACCATCTTCTGTGTTTGATGCTCATGACCCCAATACAACATTCCTGGGCCAATGAACTTCCAATGTTTGGTTTGCCATGGTTCCTCGAAACTGTCTTGACCATCACCAAAAGAGGAATGACTCTCTTTCATGAAAATTACGATTTTTCTCCCTTGTCCAATGAACGCCCTTTTTCCGTCGAGCAATACTGCAAGGAAGTTTTCGTTCGAAACCCACTCTTCAGGGGGCATTTCATGATTATGTTCTGGAATCATGTCTTCTGTCACGGGCGTGACTTCTTCGCGAATCCAACACACATGCCCGTCATTTTCAAACAGTCGTGGGTGCAAGGCAACTGCTGTATATTCATGCATCTTTACAGGAATAAATTGCCCAACAGGGATTTTCCCACCGTGAGCGATTAATCGGTCAATGGCAACATCGATTGTTCTTTTCGAGAAGTTCGAATTATTTCGACCCGTTCTCAAGTTACTGATGTAGATTTTATCATTGGTTACATCGAATATTGAGTATTTGGATTTGCCTGAATAGGAGCGATAGACTGATTTGTGCTGTGAATAGAGAACAGCTCTCTGTTTAATCAGACTCCAGAAATCTCCTTTCGAAATGTTGAGCATCTCTCCCTCCGACCTGAGAGTCATGAGTTCTTTTTCAATCATTTCTCGCTGCATGTTCATATGCGCAAGTTTTGCGTGTGTTCTTTCAAGTTCTTCTAATTTCATTTTAATCATCTCTGCTTTTCGATCGGTTGGTTCTTTGTTTGAATTGGTTTGAATGGCCCCTTTAATGATTGAACTACGTTCACCTGTGGGGATTTTCTCCCACAACCTCAATGTTGCATCGTCAAGCCAAATGTTCACTTTCTTGCCCATGATTCATCCAACACACGCCACCTTAATTAAACTAACCCGTTGAGAAAGGGGTTATGTTAATCTCGAGGCGGAAACATTCGTTCATATACTACAAACTGAGACGCTAATTCATGGCATTAACTTGCAACATCGGCGCTGCTGGCAAAGCATTTCGACTAAAAATCGGAATGGCTTCAGTATTTGGAGGAGTCATTCTTGGGATCTTGGTTACACTTGGCGTCCTCTCTTCTCCGATATTTTGGTTACCTGTAGCAGGAAGTATTTTCGGTGGTGCATTCTCGATTTGGGAAGCACGTGCCGGCTGGTGTGTCGTGCGAGCAATGGGCTTCAAGACCGCGATTTGAACTTCACTCCTCTTCAGAGAGTGTTGTAATTTGTTTGACTGTTCGAGCTGTTGCTACGGCAGGTAGTTCTGCAATTTTTCGTTGCGCCCCTTCTGTAACTTTCAATTCTTCTAATCGGCGACCACTTGGTACTACGCTACCATCATAGGAGCCTACTGCGTCGTTATATGCGCCAACAACGGTGTTGATGCCTCGACCCATCTTGGCTAAATCGTGGCTGAACTTAGAAACCCGATCATAGAATTCTCGGGCCCTGGAATGAATCTCTTTTGCGTTATCTGCCATCGATTGCTGTTGCCAATACAAACCAACTGTTCGTAACAAAGCGATGAGTGTCACGGGCGTGACTATCAAAACATGCTTGCCGAAAGCGTATTCCTGAAGCGATGGTTCGTATTCAAAAGCAGTGGAAAGAATAGGTTCCGCTGGAATGAACATAACGGTGAAATCGACACCTTCGACTAAACGGGGGTAATCACGTTCAACCAGGTCGTCGATATGTTTCTTCACCGCTTTAGCGTGTTCTTTCATCTTAACTGCGCGTGCATCGCCATCATCGAGTTCAAGTCCATCCCAATAGGCTGCTAATGGCACTTTCGAATCGACGGGAATGTACCCTCCGTTGGGAATATTAGCAAGTAAATCGACCCGTGCGCCACCCGCTCCGGATTTGAGCGTAACTTCAATATCGAAATCGCAATGTTCGAGCATACCTGCTGCTTCTGCAATATTTTTGAGAGCAACTTGACCCCAATTTCCTCTAGCTTTTACCGAACCTCGCAAGGCTGTCGAGAGTTGAACATTCGTATCTCGTAAATCGACCGTTTGTTTGTGCAACATATCTGCTGTCCGTTTGAGCCCTTGGTAGGCACCTTCACGTTTCAATTCCATGTCACTGGTTGCTTTCTCAAGTTTTTCCAGATGTTCCTTAATGGGTGTAACCAGTAATTCAACTTCTTTTTTCCGAGCATCGTGATCTTTGACAGCCTCGGATTCGACTTTACCAAGTCGTTCTTCAGCAAGAAGAAGGAAATCTTCAGAGTTTTGCCGAGCGGCGTTGGTTGCAAGAGTTTTCATCTCGGCTAACATCAGTTCTTTGCTTTGTGAAAGGGCTGTGGCTTGAGCTTCAGCCCGAATATTGGCCTCTGCAACTTGTGCCTCGGCACGAATGCTCACCTCTGTGATTTGTGCTTCAGCACGAACGACCTCGTTTGCGTAACGGTTCTTGGCCAAAAGCCAGCCAATTCCAATGCCAAGTGCGGCACCAAGTATCATCAATCCGAATTCTGCTATGCCGGCCATGTTTTTAACAAAGCGTCGACACTTCTTGAAGACATTGGCCAGAGTTGAGCGAAGGTGCTCAATCACTTACCACGGTTGAGGTTTGCCTTGAGGGAAGGTCGCAACTTCTCAGCGCCCTTACCCTTGTTGTGTAGACCGCGTCCTCGCTTTCCAGCTGAGGTCTTGCCACGGTAAACTCGTCCACGGTGGGACTTGTTTCCGTTTGCTGCACTGAACACGCCGAGTTGCTTGTCAGCGATGATAGCAGGGTGGTGTGTGTCGAGGAGAATTACTTCGTAGAACTTGTGCTTACCGTCTTGTCCAACCCAGTAGGAGTTGAGAACTTCCATGTTCGGGAAGTGACGTGCAACACGCTCTTCAGCCATGCGTTGCGTGTTCTTTGCCATGGTGATCTTCTTGATACCAGCCTTACTTGGCTTACGCTTCATGTGAATCTTACCCTTGCGAAGTCCACCACGGCGGATTCGAGTTCGGATGACGACAACGCCTTGCTTGGCTTTGTAGCCCATGCGACGAGCTGCGTCTATTCGAGTAGGACGTTCGATCTTACAGTTGACCGGTTCACGACGCCATTGAGCCATACGGGTCTGGCGGAACATATGAGGCACAGCCTCTTTTGGTTGCTTCCAAGTGTCACGAACATGTTGATACAATCCTCGAGTCATAATGAACACCTGCGCTTCTCAGCATCCTGCCGACTTAACTCCCCTTTATGAGTCTGTCCACGCGTCAACGGTCTTCCATTCCGATGTAAAACGCGTGCTGCTGTCGTTTTTATCTTGGGATTTTCATTCAATTCGCAAGCCTTCTGCTTGAATTCCACGCCATCCGCCCCAAAGAGAAATTGCATTGCTGTAGCCCATTTCTTTGAGCGACTTAGCAGCTATTGCGCTTCGGAAGCCGCCGCCGCAGTATAATACAATCCGTGAATCATCGGAGAGTTCATGCTTTTCAATGTCGCGTTCAAGTACACCTTTTCCGACATGAACGGCGCCCGCCAGATGGCCGTTTTCGAACTCATGCCGTTCCCGGACATCCAATACAGTGAGGGGTTTTCCATCATCCAACATCACTCGCAGTTCCTTTGCTTCGCATTCAGGGATTTCTGCGCGTGCTGCCTCGACAATTGCAAGGAATTTCGGACTATGCTTTTTGGCCATAGACCTGCCAGTGAGGATAGCCTCATGAGTGCTACGGCCCACGCCACTTCATGGCAGGACAGATTACGGGAGAGATGCTGTACTTGCAGCCCTTCGTTCTGAGGAAGCCATTGAGATGGTTTTAGTCGACCGCGAAAAGGACACTGAGGAGATTCGGAATCTGTGTGAACAACACAACATTCCTCTTGAAGAAGGTTCAACCAACGACCTTTGGAGAATGTCTGCTGATGGTTTTGTGGACGCATTGGCTTTGACCGGGCGTATCCCCGCTGGAGACTTGGATGAGGTTTTGGAACGTGGAGGAACGATCTGGTTTTTCGACGGCGTCACCTATTCAACCAACCTCGGGTTTGCCATTCGATGTGCAGAAGTATCAGGCGCTGATGCTGTTCTTTCGAACGTATCCAAAACCCATGAAGAGCGCCGAACTATTCGTCGCTCGAGTATGCGTGCAGACCGATTCATTCCTGTTGTCTACAGTACAACTGATGAGATTCTCGAATCTGCCAAAACACACAATGTTCGAATTATTGCAGTCGAAGATGTCGGTACACATGGACCCTGGGATGAGGATTTGACCGGCGATGTCATGCTGGTTGTCGGAGCAGAAAAAGAGGGCATCAGTGAACAAGTCTTAGCCGCAGCAAATGCTTGTGTGTTGTTGCCAATGGATGGGTTTGTACCTTCTTACAACCTGCAAGTTGCAGTGAGTGTGGTAGCAGTTGAAGCGCTTCGGCAGCGGAATCTAAAGAAAGAGTGATACTACCTTTTTGACAATATGTTCAAGCGGATTTAGCCCAAAATGCTTCGATATCACTGCTTTCAGTCAATGGACCTATGTGTCGGTCAATCATCACACCTTTACTGTTCACGAGAATCAGAGTAGGGGTGTTTTTGATGTCCAAAGATTTTGCAAGTTCAGCATTCGCAGAAAAGGGAGTGTCCACAGTGCTGTCATCTTTACTTTCATTCACTTGAAGATGCCAATCCTCGAGTTTTTCATTATCTGAATTATCGGTTGAAATAATAATGTATGTATACTCAGAAAGTTGGTTATCGACAGCATGAATGGTCGGTCGACATTGACTGCACCATGAAGCAGAGAAGTGGAGAATGTAGGGGGTGCCGAGAAGGTTGTCAGATGAATACGTCGTTTCATCATCAGCAACGACAGAAAAAGTCGGAATCATTTCATCGTCCACTGAGTCATCACCGGAAGTACAACCTGGTGTAACGGTTAACAAGGCCACGAGTATGACGAGGAGGGCGACTTTCATCTGCATGCTTTACGCTCGCTGTCAATTCTTATTGATACTTATGCCTTTCATGAGCACTGAGGTTACAACATTGATAACCAAACGGTGAGAGGAGGAGTTATGCGCAAGGTGATGTGTTCTCTCCTGCTTGCGTTGCTTTTCGTACTCTTGTATGGTTCACTGGCTGAAGTCCAATACACAACTGAATTGAAGAATACAGAAGTATTGTTCACCGATGATGACAATGATGGCTTTGATGAAAATGACGATTGTCCAAGTGATGCTGGCAATTCTTCTCTTGACCGAAACGGTTGCCTCGACAGTGATGGCGACGGATATTCTGATGCGAACAGTAACTGGAGTTTCTCGGATGGCGCAGATGCATTTCCACTCCGAAGTGATGCATGGAGCGACATTGACGGTGATGGTTTTACTGACCAGCCAAACCTCGACATCACTGATGATTGCCCTTTGAAGAGCGGTAAAAGCCGTGTGGTATTGTGCGGATGTTCCGATATGGACTTGGACTGGATACCTGACGTACTGGATGATGATATTGATGGCGATGGTATCTCAAATGAAATGGAACGTGCTGCTTCTCTTGTCTTAACGTATTATGACCCGATGGATGCAAATTCAGTCCCAGCTGATTCTGATTTCGATAATATTCCCGATGCAATAGACACGGATGATGACAACGATGGGTGGCCTGACCTTGTTGAGCAAGACCGAGGTTCGGATCCACTGAATGTTGAGGATACTCCATTCAATCAACATTTTGGAATCAGATCTGGTTTCTTCTACCTTGGAGGATTTGACACTTCTTCGGAATACGATGCTGAAGCATTAGAACTCTCTCTTTCGGGGGTCCTTGAAATCGTGACTGAGGAACTGGTCATCCCCTTGTTACTCATTCCAATCTATCTCTATTTCTTTGTTTCTCGACGGCAGCGATTTGAAGCGTTGCGTCTCGAAATAAAGGGCTCTGAATCGGACGAAGAACTCTTCGTGCTGGAGAAAAAAGTCAACCTCCTCATCGAAAATAAGAAAATTAAAACATTGCATGGGTTGATTTTGAGAAATACCATCGAAGAGCGAGAAAATTCAATCCGAGACACCGCTTCATCGAACAAAAAGTCGAGTGCGGAAGAAGAATAAACTTTTCACAACTAGTTTCCTGCTTTGAGAATCATCTCAATGGACCGATTTGCTGATGTTCGAACGCCGTTTGAGATGTCATTATTGGCTTGATGGAGGAAAGGCAATCCTGCAAGGTGACCTGCTTCACCGATGTATTCTGCAGCATGACGGCGGATGTATCGCGATTCGTGAGTCGAGAGGTATGAACCTAAAATTTCGATGGCTTCATCTGAATGAAGACTCGATAAAAGGGCTAATCCCCGAACAACAGTGTGATTGGTTTCACCATCGATGATTGTTTCAATGATTGGCACTTGATTAAACCCATAGGAACGTTTCATCGCTTTCAAGAGATCCGAATATAACTCTGGGATCGTACTCAGGTGTTGTGCATACGGTTCAAACCAGGGTCCAAACGACGCAACGGATTGAAGTAAGCACCTGAGAACCTTGCGAGCCTCATGGTCAAAACATTGGATCAAGGCTTGTTCTGTTTGTTCACTGCCTGAATCACGCAATCCTCGAATCGCTGAAACCACTTCGTCGATGTTTGTACTTGTAAGAAACGGTGTCAAAAGTTCGAACTTACGAGCTGGTTCGAGCGAAAGATGACCCAGATGGGTAATGGCTATACTGCGATAACGGCGCAATTCGAATAAGGGCGTCATCAATTTGATTTTCTCTTCATCTGAAAGGGCAAATCCTCGTATTCGCGTCAATACTTTGTGTGTCACCAACGGGTTTCGGTCATAACGAATTGGTTTTAACACATCAAGGAGGGCTTTTTCGTCATCAGAATGGAGAGTCATCACTGCCCACGAACGAACCGACATGTTTTGATGGGTGAGGGCCTCTACGATGTCTGTATACGGAAAGAGGTCTCTTTCGGCATACAATTTTCCAATCGCCCAAGGACAAGTGGATGTAGAAGGCTGAGTTCCGATCAAGTGAAACAAAATCCAACGAAGCGTGTTCGGTTGTAAACGGACAGACAAACGGTCCGCATGGTGTTGCCAATCATGCTCTGGTGTTGTAAGGATATATTCACGTGCTTCTTCATCAGCCATGGTAAGTGGATGGCTGTCCAAAACCGGTGCAGGGGTATAGAGGCCACGCTGGGGGGGGAGTGCAGCAAGCTGTTCTACAGAGAGAATAGAACGTAGTGTTCTTGGAACTTCAGCAGGATTGAAATCGGCACTGCCCAAGAGTAACATCACACTGGCGATCATATCGGTGTGTAAAGGACGAGGGTGATGATGTGTTGAGCGAACGCATGCATTCGAATTGTTGAGATGAATCGGTAGGTGGGCTGCGACGAATCGTGACTTCATTCCAAGGTCAAGAAAGGCGGCTTCAAGGGGGAAGATTTCAATCGTTTGTTCATTGATAGTTCGTTGAAGTGAAATCTTGTGGCCAATTGATTTCGGTGTCCAAAGACTCCCTGCGAGGATGGTTTCACACCAACGTAAAGCGCGTAATACTGCATCGCGTTTTTTCAGATTTACCCGAGGTGGAGATTTCAGAAGTCCAAAGGGCGTCTTATGAATCATCACTCAATCAAGAATTCTACTGTTAATAAGTCACTGTCCAACTTAGATGTGATTAGACCCTCGAATACTTTGAAATACGGGCTGGGGAAAATATCTACTTTGAACCTCTTTCTACTGCGTTTGTTAGAAATATCAGCAACTAATTTTCGAGGGGGGATACTTCAAACTCCCATTTGTTCCTTTTTTTCCTAATAGACTGAATCTTAACAGCGAAAGGTGTACCAATAGGATAGAGCATTTCCCGGTTTTCCCATTCTAAGTTTGACATTTTATTTGAAAAGAACATGCCTTTGTTTTTTGAATTGAGGCGGAATAAAATACCGTTATCATGGTGAAAGGAGACTGTAGCATCTCTAACTGTATCGCCTATCGCATAAGGTGACTTGTCCCTCTTGGAATTAATTGACTGTGACGCATTATGTTGTGGTCTTTCCGCTTCTGCATCTCGAACGGAAATTAATGTAATCTTAGACCAATCAGGTAATTCTTTGTAGCCGAATTTAAACGAATGAAGGTTGTCAATACGATAAGATGAGTCTTTCTCTCCTGGTTTTTTGAAACTGAGTATCTGGTGAGGTTCAAGGCTAATAATAGAGTCTTGACCATTCCAATCCGTCATCTCCCCTTGTATGGCAGGGCCAAAGAAGAGTGTGCTAAACCAACCTCGTCGATTAAAAAATCGTCCCTCATGATAGACTTCTCTCCAAGAGTCGACCAGAGCGTTCGTAAGAAAATCTCCTTCAATTTCAACATCATTAGCACACTTCAAGCAATCCCATGTGCCGCATAAATCGAGAAAAGATTTGATTGCTTCGAGGTGTTTTTTACTAAACGAACCATCTTCGTCGAGCGGTCGAGCAAGATATTTTTCAAGCCGAGCCATTGAATCAACCACCGTGGAACCGGTAAGTCGATTCCCTGCGGTAACTGAATCATCCATATTGCCTGAGCCAAGTAATGCTAATATCGAATGTACCTTTGCTTTACCAAGTTCAATCCCTGTTTCTCGCATAATATCGATAAGACGAAGTTTGGCGTCATCAAGTCGAGAAAATCTCCAATTACGATTTATTCCATTTTGAAGTAGTTCTCCTTGAGAGTTCATTTGAACAGTACCAGCAAAATTCTTCACTTCAATGAGCACAATACGATCTTTCATCAAAACAAGAAGGTCGACTTCTCTGCGACTGTATCCCCCTGTAATGGTGTTGAGGCGAAGTGCGTGATATACTTTGATCACATTAGAGAATTTCCGAATCTTTGAAGCCGCCTTGTTCTCTGCTTTGGTCGCAGATGCCTTTGCGTAATCTGGTTTTGGCAAATTTTGGTGCCTCAACGATTGGATCCATTTGTAATTTGAAAGCCAGCCCATGTATTCTCAAATAGAGTTACACTACTTGAAGAGTGTCACAGATGCTAGATTCTAAACTCGAAAGACATATTACGGCCAAATCAAAAAGGTCCGAGGCAGGGGTATGTGGCTTACTTTCATACTCAATACCTATGTGTAATGTGCCGCAGGAATGGATAAGGGCGTATCTGTGACGAAAAGAAAATACGGCAAAAGCAATGTCATTGATTTATCAGAATGGGGTAGGCCATTTGCTCGAATTCTTGCCAATTTCTTGAAAGAGAAGCCTGTCTCAGTGATACAAGTTACCAATCTTCATTTCGTACTTTCCTTGTTTTGTGCTTGGCTTATTTTTGAGGGGCACACAAGAGAAGGTTGCTTTCTGTTAATCATCAAAGGCGTACTCGATGCGGTCGACGGTGAATTAGCTCGTATTCGTGAACGACCATCCCACGTTGGAAGATACTGGGATACCGTAGCAGATACGATTGGACTGATTGCGGTCATGTGGGCATTTGGAAGCCTTTTGGCCTGGGACATCGGTTTGACCTCACTCATGATTTTAGCCGTACTCTTTCAGTATTCATTGTTCAACCATTTTTCAATACGGATGCGGGTCCTCGGTTCAGGTGACTCGACCAGCCGGATTGATGAGCGTATTCGCCCCGTTGCTCAACCATGGGAACGCCAACGAAATGTGAATATTTTTCACACCATTTATCTCATATTTTTCAGTTGGCAAGACAGTATTATTTCCACCTTAACGGGGAAAGGTTCGAAGAAACTCTTGTTTGAATTGACGGTTTCTTCTTCACTTGGATACGGTATGCAATCGTTGCTCATCTTTGGGCTTGCCCTTACGCAGAATCTCGACTATCTCCCACACTTGATTTTGGGTGTCAATGGATCGTTGATGGCCGCAGTCATTATCCGAAGCCGACTCTGATGAAAGTGGACGCATCGTTCCACATCCCAGACTCTGTTCAGACGCTAACGACTGTAATGACCTGCGCAAAATCCATTCCTGCAACCTCACTTGCTGTTCTGTGCACAGCAGGATTGATAGAGGAATGACTCTTTCATTCATTAGCTAATTCTAAATTCATCATGAAGAATTGTCCGCCAAGAACTCCAATGAGTAAAATTGAAAAGAGGCTAGGGAGAGGGAAACCCATCTCTCCAAAACCAATCAGTAAACCAATTTCCATCACGATCAATCCTGCTACAGAACAGACGAATGCTGCCAATGATGTGTGCCATCGGTATGTGTAAGAACGGTATGCCATTTCCTGACCAACTTCGAGTGTTCCAGAATCTTCCATGTGAATGACTACTCTGAACACCAAATGTGCAATTTGTACAACGATTGCTATTAGGATAAGAATCATGAATATGATGCCAAAAATAGCCAGGAAAGAATCCTCTTCAAAGAAATTAAACCATCCGCTTTTAGCACTGAATCCAAAGATTGACACTTTCAAGCCAAATGGTCCAGCACTTATCATGTCATCAAATACAATTGCAATCCAACCGGTGAATGCACCAATTATCAACATCAATCCTCCTACCCCATGGAGGGCATGAGAAGCAGCCTTAGTACCGCTCATTGGGTTAGAATAAACCCCCTCTTTTTCTCTCGCTTTCGGTGTTTCCCCCCACTCAAATTCTCCTTCACAGTACGGACATTGGAATTCACCAAATGCATCATCCTCCAATTGAATTTCCTCTTCACAATGAGGACATTGAATGTCAACCATAGCCTATCTAGGAACTTAGAATTGATAATGGTTTAGCCGGTCTAATTTCAAAAGAGGCCCATGCGAATACCCGCTTTACAAAATCTATTTGTTAAATCTAGCACTGCGTTTTTTCAATCCCAGACTCTGTTCAAACTTTGAGTAAGGTTTAGAGTTCCCTCTATAAGGAGTCTTTAGACACTAACGCTGTGCATCGAATGGGATCTCAAAATAAGGAAAATCCCAGACTTTGTTTAGAGCCACCCGAGCGCAACAGCTGCTTCTTTGATGTAAAGAACGCCGCTGGCAACAATCGCCACCAAGATCCCATTACGGATGGTATCGGATTTCCATTTCTTCAACCAGCGTTTGCCCAATTGAACACCCAAGATTGCTGCCAACACCAGGCCAACGATCAGCCAACCTGCATCGAGAATCTGCCAGCCTTCCAAGGCCACATAGACTGGAATGCGGGTGAGGTCAACGACAAGGGCAAGCACAGCAGCAGTTGCTGCATACTCGGTTTTGTTTGGCAGACGCTTCTGCAAAAACATGGCTCGCAATGCCCCTTGGTGACCGGTGAGCCCGCCGAAAAAACCCGAGCCGAAACCGCCGATGCGATCCTCAGCCTCAGGCAGGCGGAAATTGGTCCAACCCTCTGTGATTGAAAGCAGAGGTAACACGATCAGCGCCACGCCAACAATCAACAGCAACGGCCCTGATTCCACCACCGTATTGAGTGAAGCCCCGATGAGCGCCCCAACTACCATCGCCCAACCAAAGCGACGTACGGCGGTGTAATCGACGCTTTCCCGGAGCACCTTGAGTTTCCACGCATTGTGTGAGCCGTGAACAATGGCCACAACCGCCACTGCTTCATGTGGATCGAGCCAAAGAAAAACCACAGGCGTGATCATGGTGGCCAAACCGAAACCGGCAGGCACTGTCAGCGCAGCTGCAACAAAGGTTGCGAGCAGACTGAACACAACCAGTTCCAAGTCCATGGTTTACCCATGGAAAAGCACTCAATAAGATTGCGGATGCTCTTGATTCAAGTCGCTAGAAGTAATATTAAAAATTCTTTTCACCCCATTTTTGCGATGCTATTACGAGTACACTCGAATGGTGGTAGGGTGTTATCCAACTTCCAGACTTGGATGAGAATTATTCAATGTATTTTC
>CAJJCP010000032.1 GCA_905182715.1 uncultured Candidatus Poseidoniales archaeon | reverse complement strand
ATGAACCTTGACCGATTGTTAAACGAAGTGGGTCGACGATTCGTTCTTCTGTAAATCGCTTTTTAGCACTCTCGAAATCAACCGCCTCACTCCAGATGGCTGAAACAAAATCAGAATGTGATGAATTGAATATGTCCGAATTGATCACCAAAGCTGCATCGTCTCGCCCCCGGCCAACTGGATTCTCTTCTACATGAAGGAATTGAATAACTTGATTCGTATCTTGAACAACTCCGAGTGAACTAATTTCATCTGTGTGACGAACTTCAATCGAATCGTCGAGTTGGTCATAAAACCGAACTGTACGTCGGTCGAGTTGAGCAATAACCGTCACAACAACACCCCTTTGAGCTGCTAAGTTGACTTCTTCGAGTCCTGATGAACGACAAAGGTGTAAGATTCCGAAGCGGCCTAAGAGAAGGATAAGACGTTCTTCCGCTTCATCTGCAAAATTCGCTATTTTCTTGTGGATATGTTCTCGTCCTTTCAGAACCGCAAAACGTGCACTTGTTTCATCAGAGTTTAATTGTTCATCTTTTTCATAATCAGGTTTTGCACCTGACATGAGTTTTTCAAAGGATTGACTGGTTCGGTCAATACGTTCTCTTTGATCTTTTATCAAACGCTTGAATAAAACAGGTAACGAAGAGCACGAAAAGCGCATTGGCCGGTCTGCAGTCACACTTACCAAACCGATTTCAGTCAATCGAGAAAGAGAATTGTATGCATCCAATCGGTTCGTACCGAGTTTTTTGGCCAATTCGCTCGCCTTGAGTTCTTTTGAAGATGAAAGAATTTCAACAGAGCGTGCTTCACGTTCAGAAAGCCCTGCGTCTTGGAATAATTCTGCCCAGTTCATTCCATTTTCCCTCCAGAGGAAAGTGAACTAAAGGCGTCAAGGATTCGCGCAACGTGACGTCGTGGACGGAAGAGCCAATCATAGCAATAGTGAACCGTTCGGTCTGGCCCGATAAGGAATGAGGATTTAGAAGGAAATATTCCAAGGTGAAGCTGCACCCCATAGGCGTTGGCAACTTCGCGTTCCGGATCGCTCAAAAGTGAGAAAGGAAGTGAATGTTCGGATTTAAATCGGCGATGGTCTTCAAGCGAGTCTTGACTAATACCAATAATCTCGACTGGTGGGGTAAGTGACTGGAACAAGTCATACTGTTCCTTGAAAGTAAGACATCCGCGCTTGCAGGTAGGTGAGCCGTCTTTAGCGTAGAAAAACAGAATCTTCCATTTACCGTCATAATCTTCTAACGATACAGTTTCTTCGGTTGAAGAGGTTAAAGTGAAATTTGGTGCTTTCTCACCTACGAGTTTACTGCCCATGTCTACCCCTCCATGATATTGCATGTAAATTGATACTATGCTCGGTCTGGAATTAAATGCCCCATTCGCTTTGCTTTCGTAGAGAGATAGTGGCTGTTTGTTTTGCAACGACCCGTGATGTGAGGGAGGCGTTCTTCAACGGTAATACCATTCGAGCGAAGACCTTCCACTTTGAGAGGGTTGTTAGTCATCAAACGTACGTCTTCGACCCCGACCTTTCTCAACATGATAGCACAAAAACCGTATTCTCTCGCATCGGCCGGCAAATTAAGTGCTAGATTGGCATCAAGGGTATCCAAACCTCGGTCTTGTAGAGCATAGGCACGGATTTTTGCTTCCAGGCCAATCCCACGTCCTTCTTGCCGCATGTAAAGAATAGCTCCACACCCTTCTTGTTGAATTCGGGCCATGGATGCTTGGAGTTGAGGGCCACAGTCACACTTGAGAGATCCAAATGCATCACCCGTGAGGCACTCTGAGTGAATGCGGACGAGAGGGGGTTTGGAAAATTTTTCAAGACCGATTGAGAGGAGAGAGTGCTCCGCACCTTGTTCGTCAACAAACACTCGAATTCGGAAATTTCCGTGTTCTGTGGGCAACACTGCATCTGATTGAATGTTCTGTGCAAGGATGTGGTATTGCTCCATAATTCACATATTTTGGCAATTGGGATATAAAGCAATGTATCAAACCTAGAACTTCCAGAAACACTTCTTTATAAATCCAATCTCAAAATCGTTAAACATGCACACCATAGAATGCGACGTTGGAGTTGCGGCAATTGTCCGCAAAGCCCGCAGCATTCTGCTGGTCAAAGAAGCCCATGGTCGTTACAAAGATTCTTGGGGGCTTCCTAAAGGCTATATCAACGAAAATGAACTTCCAAGCCACGCAGCCCTTAGGGAACTGTCCGAAGAATGTAATGTCAATGGCAGAATCATCGGCGTACAAGCCATTCGTGAGCGGCTACTGAAAGAAGTCCCTGCGATTTTCATTGCTTACCTCGTCGAGTTACCAGGCGATCAAGAACCCACGCCTGGTGAAGAAGTATCGGAAACTCGGTTTGTTCACGCTGATGAATTCGGAGAGTTGAATTGGATCAGTGACGCAATGCACTCAATGGCGGTTTCTGCTGTAAATTCGAACCAAGCTCTACAAACGATTGATTACGAACCGCAGCAAGGTCATCCTTACATGTTGCACACCCTTCCAAAAACATGGGGTGGGGAAGCATGAATCCAAGAATGGTAGACCGTGTCCGCTCTTGTAATCAAAACCCATTAAATTCCGATGGGAAATACATTCTCTACTGGATGATTGCCAACCGACGATTCAACCATAATGCAGCATTAGAATATGCTGCTGAAATGGCAATTCAACATAATGTTCCTTTACTTGTGTTAGAAGAAATTTCAACCAGTCATAAGTTCTCAAATGACCGTATCTGTACCTTTATGGTTCAAGGAATGCTTGAAAATATACGAATCTTCAAAGAAAACAACATTCGCTATATCCCATGGGTTGAAACTCCTTTGAGTGGCCAGAAGGGAAAACTTCACAACCTCTCTCAAGAGGCTGTAATGATCATTACCGATGATTTCCCAACCTATTATCCCTCGAAAGCAGTAAAAAATGCTAGCCGCTCAACAAAACGTCGAATGGTAGCTGTAGATTCAAATGGCGTATTTCCCATGAGCTGGACCGACCGTGCCTACCCAACAGCCCATGGATTCCGACGTTTTGTACATTTACGGTTCGTTGAATGTATGGAGACATGGCCTCAATTCCATCCGATTCCAAAAGGTCAAAACCTGTGGATGGATGATGAATTGTTTGAGCAATTATCCTCTGTATGGGATATCAAAGTTACTCCATTTGAATGGCTGTGGCGGGTCGGAGAAAACGGTAGTTCTGGGCGTGAAGCATTATCGACAATCGATATTGATCATTCAATTCCTGCTGTATCGCAGTCACAAGGTGGACGTAGTACCGCTGTTCGTATGTTGCATGAGTTCCTGTCAAACCGTTTGCACAGATATGCAGATGACCGGAATGCCGTCAGTAATCCTGCAACAAGTGGTCTTTCCCCTTGGCTCCATTTCGGCCATATCTCAACCATCGAAATCGTTCAAGAAATACTTCAATCAAACGGATGGGACCCTGAAACCATTCAAATGCCACGAAAGGGTTCCCGCGAAGGATGGTGGAATCTCGACCGAGCGGTCGAAGGTTTTCTCGACCAAATAATCACATGGCGAGAACTTGGGTTCAACAATGCCCATCATGTTCCTGAGCATGACTCATATGAATCACTCCCCAATTGGGCACAAACAACTTTACTGGAGCATGCAAGTGATGAACGTATCCAATATACCTTTGATCAAATAAAAGAGGCTGATACGCATGATGAAATCTGGAATGCCGCCCAACGCCAATTGGTACGCGACGGTATTATTCACAATTATTTGAGAATGCTTTGGGGCAAACGAATCCTTGAATGGGCTCCTTCTCCACAAATCGCAGCAGAATGGATGATTCAACTCAATGACAGTTTTGCACTTGATGGACGCGACCCTAATTCCTACACCGGTATTTTCTGGGTCCTTGGGCGTCACGACAGAGCATGGGGTCCAGAACGAGCAATTTTTGGTAAAATCCGCTATATGTCTTCAGCCAATACTCGACGCAAGTTCGATCTCAAACCCTACTTGCAAGAATTTCGCTACTGAGGTGAACAAATGGAATATAAGCACACGACACAAGTTGTAACCAATGTTGAAGATACATTTGATTGGCATGAGCGCAAGGGCGCTTTTCGTCGATTGATGCCACCTTGGGAGAAGGCCGAACAAGTAGGAGAACTCTCATCCTTGGAAAACGGCTCGCGTTTAACATTCCAAATTCCACTTGGGCCCATAAAAATGAAATGGATTGCTGAACATTCGGGCTATAATCCACCTCATGCTTTTGAGGATACAATGATCAGTGGACCGTTCAAAACATGGCATCATGTCCACTCCTTTATCGAAACAGAAGATGGAGCATGTCGCGTTGAGGACAATGTCCAATACACACTCCCAATGGGAGTTCTTGGCCGTATCTTTGGCGGAGGGAGCATTAAACGTCGATTGAAGCGAATGTTTCGAGCACGTCAAATCCGTTTGGAAAAGGATACAAAACGTTACCAAGATTTTGCACATATGGACCGAAAGCGAATTCTTATTGCAGGTTCATCTGGCCTCATTGGACGTCAATTGATTGCATTTTTCGATACCGCTGGCCATGAAGTATGGCGATTGGTCAGAAATGACCCTGGTAAAAATCAAATTCAATGGAAGCCGAGTGAAGGGCAAATTAATCCCAAAGACTTGGAAGGCTTTGACGCTGTAATCCATTTGGGTGGAGCCGGAATTGGTGATAAGCGGTGGACACAAAAGCGGATGAAGTTACTCGAAGACAGTCGTACACAAACGACTGAACTGCTTGCCAAAACAATTGCTCAACTCGAAAAGAAACCTGAGGTATTCATCGTTGCAAGTGCCATCGGATTCTATGGGAATCGTGGAGATGAAGAACTCACTGAAGAATCGAAACGCGGTGATGGATTCCTACCAGATGTATGTGAAGCATGGGAGCAAGCAGCTCAACCAGCCCGAGATGCTGGAATTCGTACCATTCATTGTCGCACCAGTCTTGTTCTCGACGCTACAGGTGGAGCACTCCAAAAAATGCTCTTACCTGCACAACTTGGCGCAGGTGGCCCGATCGGATGGGGTAAGCAATGGTATTCATGGATGGCAATGGATGACCAAGTCTACGGCATTGATTATGTGATGATGACAAAGGAATGCGAGGGAATCTACAATTTCAGTTCACCGAATCCTCTCCGTCAAAAGACATTTGCTAAAGTCTTAGGAAAAGTCTTGTGGAGACCTTCATTCATCCCAGTCCCTCCAATCGGAATCTGGTTTTTACTTGGTAAGATGGGTGTTACACTCGCAACTGATAGTGCCAAAGTACTGCCAAACCGACTCTTGGAAAGTGGCTATGAGTTCCAATACCAAACGCTCGAACCTGCACTTCGAGATGCTTTAGGAAAGTGGAATGACTGAATACCTTTCAATGCACTTTGAAAAGACGAGTGTGCCGTTTGGAGTCTCAACATAATGGGTAGCGTTAGCACCGACCCACTGAAAGCCCATAGCATTCTCATATGATTGCTAAGGGTAATCGGATACTCCCTTCGTATGCATCCGATTCAACCGGTTTTCGCTTCGTATTTATACAAATATAATTTGTAAATCAAAGGTATTTTTTGTATAATACAAGTTTATATGCTTGATAGTCTAAGGGCAGACATGGCCCTGACTCCAAACCAGATCGCTGAGTTACTCAAATTACGTGCCCTTGGATGGAGTCAATCCGAGATTGCTGAGAGGTTGAACACTTCTCAGCAGGTCATCGGTTATCAACTCAAAAAGCTCAAGGAACAATCCAAGAAAAAGGGTACTGACGAAGTGTTCAATGCAGCACTTATCGGTGGACTCGCAGGGGCTGCTGCGGGAATTGGAATTGTGGCACTGCTTGAATTGTTAAAGGACTCAAAAAATGGGAAGTGAAAAAATGAAAATAGAAAGAAAACAAGTCGTTATTGATGCTGCAAATATCATAAGGGATGACAGGGGATGCATTATCAGAGACGAAGAAGGCAATAGGTTATCTCAAATCCGACCAGAACGTTTAATCGCGGTTATCAACCATGTGGAAGAAAGAGGCGGTAACCCAATCGCTTTATTGAGGGAAGGAACCTATTATTCTGGAAAAAAAAGATCTAAGTCCGAAGATTTACGTTTTGGTGATTGGGGATTAATTGAAAATGCTATTGAGAAAGAGAAGGTACTCGTCGTGAGTGATGATGATGATTTGTTTTGTATACTTTATTCAATACAAAGTCAAGCATTGCTTATATCTAGAGATAAATTTAGAGATCATCAAAAATCAAATCCTGAAGTAGATTGGGAGTACATAAAAAAGGCCCAGATATTGGATTACAACTTCATTAATGGAGAGTTTGTTTCCCCAACCCTCCACAATAAACTTTCCATGGCCACCACCAAAGTGAAAGATGATAAAAAGACAGTAACTGAATAAACATACAAGATGAATCAAAGAGTAAGGGTTCTCGAGAATCAAAGCATATACAAAAGAAAACTTCGAAAGGCAAACCTAAAACCACTACTCCGACTAAGGAGGAAATAGACAAAATGCTGTTGCTGGATGAACTTTATGCAAGCATATATTCCTTAACTTCTGATGATTCTCAAGCCAATCTGAGTTCTGTGACTGAAGTACTTGCACGAGAGTTCCTAGGGAAAGAAGGTCCATGTTCAGATTGGAAATCTGGTTGGCCCAAATATCTCAAAAATTTCATCAACTCCATCACTGGCGAGAATCTAAAAGTCACAACATGGATAAAGAATAATATCCCCACTGGATTTCAAGTAACAGAAAAGGGAGTTATTATCAAATTTGAGTAGAACGATTTTTTCCTTGGAGATACGAAGGGGGGCCCTTCGTATGGATGGTCATACGAACGGTACCCATTGCATACCCGTCCTATCAAAGGGGCCCCCTTTGCAATAGTTCGATTTATTCGTCATTCAAGAAAATAATGGCTGAAGTTCCAGGATTTCCTTCAACTGGAAAAATCTTTGATTTGATCCCTCGGTCTGTTAATGAATTTTGTAATGAACCACCTCGAATGTAGGTTTTGATTCTGTCACCACTGTTGAATCCATGAATTAAATATAAGCCTGCCAACTCTCTCTCTGCTGCGATTTTCAATTGTTCTTTGATTTTTTCCTTAGCCTGCCATAGAGATAAATGATGTAAATCAACTCTCAAAACCTCACCTAGATTCGTCTTAGTTGTAGCCACAGGTTGAATTGTAATTTCTTTATTGAAAGATTTTTCGGACATACCGATTAGAATTACCCATCTAATCAATAGGAGGTTCAATGGGTCTTTTCAATGCCTATCGATAAATTAGATAATAAGTTCATAGTATAATCGATTAACAGTCTAATCAATGAGTTTCTGCATAGACCCGTGAGTTAGCAATTACTGAATTAATGGGTTTGCAGTCCGGCCTTTCAGCGGGTACCGATGAGTAGCATAGAAGTATGAAGGCCCCTTGTGTAGCACCTGTAAAGATGTACGATGATCCTGGTTTGACTCTTTCAATCGTTCAAAGCGATTTGTAAAGAATCACTTAATGTTTGGAGAAAGTAAGGTCGAAAAAGCAACTTGCATTTTTCGGTAAAAGTTGAGTGTGAGACGACGGCTTAGCACGTCACCATTACGCCGTACTGCTTCATCCAAGATTGCATTGTAAGCCATGCACATCAAACGAGGTGAACGACGAGCATCTTTATCCAGTAACGGTAAAAGTCCGAGTGCATTCTTTCGGTGGGCATGAATGTGACCGATATAGTGCCGCATAAAATTTTGCCACGCTTTGGTACCAGCAAGAGAAGAATCGTGAAGGTCTGAATGGCTGATATCGAACTTAGCAAGTTCTTCAGAAGGGATATAGATACGGTTGCGTGACAAATCTTCTTGGATATCTCTGAGTACATTGACCAGTTGAAGGAATATGCCCATTTCAACGGCATGACGTCGAGCATTCGGATCCGAGTAGCCATAAATTTCGATTAAACAAAGGCCGACTGTTGAGGCAACACGGTAGCAATAGCGGCGCAAATCTTCAAAACGCTCGTAGGTGGTCTCAAACAAATCATCTTCCATGCCATTGATGAGTTCATGGAGATGTGCAATTTCAATTGGATAACGATTCAATGTATCTGCGAGAGCGACAAAGACGGGGTCTGTCATTTTCACTCCTGCTTCGATACGATCTAAATTTTCCCGGAACGAAAGTAAGGCCCTTAGACGAAGGAAATGTTCTTCTTTGGAATACAATGCGTTGAATGTTCTTTCCTCAAGCAGTTCTTGACAATGCTTTTTTGTTAACAAGTCCAAATGGCTCAAATCTTCATCCGGTAACCAATCACCATCGACGATGTCATCAACTCGACGGCAGAAGGCATAGAGTGCATTCACAGACTTTCTTTTTGATTCAGGAAGGTGTCGAAAGGACCTGAAGAAAGACGAGGAGGCTCTTCGTGCGATGAGTTCACATTCAACATAAGCAAGTTCGACCTGTTCGACAAAACTCAAATCGGTTTCATCACTAAGAAGAAATATTGACGACATGTGGCTCACCCGAATCTTTAACCACAACTATTCATATTTGAACTATGGTTTTTTAACATCGACAAAAAAGCGGGCACATCAAGCCAATTGAGTCCAATCGACATCAGCTTCAGCCATTTCAACATCTTCAACATCCATTTGAGCAAGTTGGAGTTTTCCGGAGAGTTCATCGTTCACTGCATGCCAATAAGAATACGCTTCAATAACCCAGATTCCGGATTCTCTGGTTCCGTTTCCTGAACCTTTGACACCACCAAACGGCAAATGTGCTTCTGCACCAGTTGTTGAATTATTGATTCCAGTCATTCCAGCCTTGATTCCGGTTTTGTAGCGGTAGGCTTCCAATCGATCATTGGTGTAGATTGCAGACGACAAACCGTAAGGGCTTGCATTAGCTAAGTGAAGAGCATGTTCGAAATCATTCGCCTTGCAGATTGTTACTGCTGGGCCAAAGACCTCTTCATTGAAACACTCCATGCCTTCGGTAACTTCAGTGAACACGTGAGGCCACATGAACACACCGTCTTCAGCAGTTCCGAGGAAGTTTGCTGGTTTGTTGCCACTGGTAATACGGCCTTTTCCAAAGATTTGCTTAGCCCCTGATGCATTACACATGTCGACACCTTTGAGGAAATCTTTTGCATACTTTTCAGACAACATTGGTCCATACAAGACGCCATCATGAGCGAGTGAATCGCCAATAGTAGTCGATTCGACCTTTGCCATGAACTTGGTCATGAACTCGTCATAGATATCCTTGTGAAGAATCAAATTCCCGAGTGAGGTACATCGTTGTCCAGCGGTTCCAAAAGCACCCCAATAGGCGCCTTCTACTGCGTTGTCGAGGTCTGCACTTGGCATCACAACCAATGGATTCTTCCCACCGAGTTCAAGAGAACATGAGACTAAATTTCGACCACAGACTTCGCCGATCATCTTTCCGACTTCTGTAGAGCCTGTGAAAGAAATCTTGTTCACACGGCCTTCATCGACTGCATCAACGAGGAATTGACCAGCACCGCTACCTTTGCCGTGCACCAAATTAATGACACCGTCTGGCAATCCTGCTTCGTGCATGATGCGCGCAAGTGCGAAGGAGAGGAGTGGTGCGTCCTGTGGACTCTTCCACACGCATGTGTTTCCGCACATAATTGCTGGAATCATTTTCCAGAAAGGTACGGCTGCTGGGAAGTTGCAAGCATTGATAATTCCACAAACTCCAAGAGGACGGCGGTAGGTGAATAATTCCTTATCTGGCAATTCCGAGTTCACGGTTTGACCGTAAAGACGGCGACCTTCAGATTGGAAAAATAAACATGTATCAATTGCTTCTTGAACCGAACCTGCAGATTCTTTCAGTGTCTTACCGATTTCACGTGTTTCAAGGGCAACAATTGCATCTTTGTGGTCCATGAGCAAACGGCCCATGTTACCAATAATTTGGCCACGGGTTGGCGCAGGTGTTGCAGCCCATGAAGGGAAAGCAGCATGCGCAGCGTCCAAAGCAGCGTGAACATCGTCTCGAGTTGAGAGAGGGAATTCTCCAAGCGTATCGTTAAGGATGGCTGGATTAATCGATGTGAAAGTTGCACCATCGCTGGCTAAGCTCATTTGTCCGTTGATAATATTGTAGCCTCTCACTGAAGGTTTTCCATTTGGATTTTCTGCTTTGAGGAATTCGAGACCTGTTTCAAGAACGTGAACCATATCACGCCCAACCGAACACCCTTCTTGAAATTGATGGATAGATTCAGACGGAAAATTCTCAAGAATCGCCATCAATTTTTATCTTAAGGTTAAAAGGGGGTCGGCGGAAACGAACAGAGAAGAGGGGTCAGCCCAGCATTAAATAGGCTCGACAGTTCTACAATGGAAGTGAAAAAATGGCGAAAGATGAAAAAACAATGTCCTTGCGTGTCTCGAAAGCAATTCCGTCTGATGTAGGCCATGGAAGAGCCCGTATATCGGGAGAGAATGATCTCGGTTTGAAACCCGGAGATATCGTCGAAATCAAAGGTGAAAAGCGTTCAACTGCTGCCATTTATTGGCGAAGCCGACCGGAAGATGCCAAGATGGAAATCATTCGTGTTGACGGTATCATCCGCAAGAATGCTGGTGTGAGTCTTGGCGACCGCGTTACGGTGAGTAAAGTTGAGGCAAAGGAATGCACCAAACTCATTCTATCCCCTGTCATGGCCAATAAACAGAAAGTCAAGTTCGGCCCTGGCATCGAGGGTTTCGCTCGCCGGGGGCTTTCCAAGCGTCCAGTCGTTCAGGGAGATCGTATTTTCATTCCTGGCATGACCTTGTTTGCCGAGGCCTTGCCGTTTGCTGTGATTCAAACTACACCAAAGGGAATTGTAAAGGTCACCAACGATACTGATATTGTCATCAAAGACGAAGCTGTTGATGATGTTGATGCCGGTCAAACTGAAGGTATTACTTACGAGGACATCGGTGGAATCGGACAACAATTGCAAAAAGTACGTGAGATGATTGAACTCCCACTCAAACACCCTGAATTGTTCCGTCGACTCGGAATTGACCCCCCAAAGGGAGTTCTCCTTCACGGCCCACCAGGGACCGGAAAAACAATGATCGCAAAGGCGGTTGCTACCGAGGTAAACGCTCACTTCAAGAGTATCAATGGTCCTGAAATCATCTCGAAATATTACGGTGAGTCTGAAAAACAACTTCGTGAAATTTTTGATGAGGCCGCAGAAAATGCCCCAGCAATCATTTTTATTGATGAAATTGATTCAATTTGCCCTAAGCGGGAAGAAGTCAGTGGGGAGGTTGAACGCCGAGTTGTCGCTCAGATGCTAACACTCATGGACGGTATGGAAGGACGAGACAATGTCGTCGTCATCGGTGCAACCAATCGGAGAGATGCCCTTGACCCTGCTTTGCGAAGGCCCGGTCGTTTTGACCGTGAAATCGAAATCGGAGTTCCTGACCGTGATGGACGAAATGAAATCATGGATGTACACACCCGTCAAATGCCAATTTCAGATGACTTTGAAATTGATTGGGTTCTCGACAATACCTACGGATTTGTAGGAGCCGATTTGGCTGCTCTCGTTCGAGAATCAGCAATGAAGGCTTTGCGTCGCTATCTGCCGGAAATAGATTTGGAAGAAGAAACAATTCCTCCTGAAGTTCTCGAGAAGATGGAAGTACGTATGGATGATTTCCGTCATGCCATTAAAGACATCGAACCTTCTGCATTACGAGAGATTTATGTTGAAATTCCTAAGGTCACTTGGGAAGAGGTTGGAGGATTGCAAGAGGTCAAAGATCGCCTCAAGGAATCAGTTGAATGGCCACTTACCAAGCCCGAATTGTTTGAACACTTTGGCATTAAACCTCCACGTGGAATCGTTCTTTTCGGCGCACCGGGTACTGGAAAGACATTGCTTGCCAAAGCAATTGCTAATGAAGCTCAAGCCAATTTCATCAGTATCAAGGGTCCTGAGATGATTTCGAAATGGGTTGGTGAATCCGAACGTGGCATTCGAGAGATTTTCAAGAAAGCTAAGCAATCTGCACCTGCTATCATCTTCTTAGATGAATTCGAATCGATTGCAGGTCGACGTTCTTCATCGGGAACCGAAGGCAGTGATGTCGGCAACCGAGTCGTCAACCAATTACTCGCCAGTATGGATGGAGTGGAATCGCTCGATGGTGTCATCGTTGTTGCAGCGACCAACCGTCCTGAAATGTTGGACCCTGCACTCATGCGCAGTGGAAGATTTGAACGTGTTCTCCACGTTCCTCCACCGGATGCTGGTGCCCGTGAAACGATTTTCAATATTCACCTCCAAGGAATGCCATTGTCCAAATTTTCACTCAAGGATATCATGGTGGGACTCGATGGGTTCACAGGTGCCGATATTGAATCTGTATGCAGAGAAGCTGCACTCATCTGTATGCGAGCAAACAAGAAGAAAGTCACAAAGGCTCATTTCGAAGAAGCCGTCAAACGTGTTCGCCCGACAGTCACTGCAGAAATGCTCACTTACTATCAAAAGATGGAAACTTTACTGACTTCTGGCCTCTCCAATATCAAACGATCTCGAGATTCTGAATTCGGCATGGAATCGATGTGAGGCGGAATCATCAATCGACGCATTGATGTGCTGTATTGATGTGGTGGACCTGTAACTGAGGAGGAATTGTATGGCAGTCTTTGCACGTGAAATCATTGACCGAGAAGTCATTGATTCTCATAGCCAACTCCTCGGAACGCTTCGCGATATTGTCTTTGACAAGCAATCTGGCTCTATCTCTGGAATTCGAGTCAAAATCGAGGAAAATATTGATCCGTCTGCACTTCCGTGGGAGATGGTTGACGGATTGATGGAAATTCCTGTTGATGAGGTTGCCCGTATTGCTTCCAAAGTTCATTTAAAACGCTAGGAACGCTTTGTTTTACCTGAAAATATCCGTGCTGTGTATGAGCATTTGCCTCCCACCAAATAACAACCTTCTAAACCCAATGGAACTCGTAGGTATGTCGGAACAGTGCTCTAGAAGGTGACCTCATGCTCGACAACGCAAATCTCAATTACAGACGAATCGGCCTACAAGCCGCATTCTGGTTGGTAATGTTTCTTTTGCTAACGAGTATTTTGCTTAACTTTGTCAACATCTCCAACACCAATCAATTGTCGGCTTACGATGATGATTGGAATGACATGTCAGCATTTCGACAAGACATCAAAGATATGGGTATCAAAACCAGTTCATTGGTGAGCAGCCCCCTTTTGTTAGCAGATATCGAAGACCCACGTAATACAACTTACATTCTCGCTGGCGTAGAACGAGATACACTTTCACTTCCTCAATTTGACAATGATGGATTCATCACTATTGCAGCAGAGGACGGCTATTCTCCTTCCGAAATTGATGCCATTGTCGAATTTGTTGATGCTGGAGGCACAGCGCTTATTCTTGATGATTATGGATTCGCAGGAAGTATTGCTCAAGCCTATGGCGTACGGTACACAGGTTACCAACTCTACGATACGACCTATGTCGAAGAACTTGATTACAACTATATTTGGATGTGTGTACAAGCGACACCTTGTGGAATGAACGGAAGCAGTATCGACCCTACAACGATCTCTGTCCATGACCGTTGGAGTGGAATGAACGGTGAAGGCGCCCACCCCTGTAGTTTGTTAGATGGACAAACCATGCCTCTGGAAGATGCTGGGTTATGCACTCAACACTGGATGAATGGCGAAATTCAGTACAACGCAACCTACCAGCTCCTTCTGAACAATATCACGGCCTTGGAACTTATCCCTGGCGTAAGCGGTGCTCTTTCCGAAGTTTCCATTCGAGCTGTTACCAGTAATGAAGCAACCGTCGATGTCAATGGTGACGGCGAAATATGGGTTGGTAATGAACAAAATTCGGAAACTCCTGACTTGTGGGGCCAATTTAATTTGAGTATCGAAGCATGTGCACAGAAATCTTGTGACCCGGATGATGGCGGTCGGATTGTGTTTATGGCTGACGGTTCCGCCCTCATTAATGCAATTTACGACTATGAAGGTTTTAACGATGCAAACGACCCGTTGTACGGGACCAATGAATGCTCTGAAAGCAACGAAAAATGTATACCTGCTAATGATAATCGAAAATGGGCTATGGATTTCATTGCTGAAGCGCTGATGTCAACCAATACTGACGAAGAAGGGCAACCGGCAGAAAACGCCATGGTAATTTTTGATGAATCACGCCATCCACAAAATGCCTTACTTGCAGATTCGTACAACACGGTATACTTCCTTTTGGTGTACTTCACTGGTGAAGGATTAGCAATGATGTTGCTCTTCCTTGTTCTCTTTATTGCCTTTGAAGCTGTTCTCATTAAGAAGCGAGACCCTGAACCTTGGCGACACGTGTTTAGCATTATTTACTATGGATTCGGAGATGCGAACCGGTATACTTACTATGCAAAAACAGATAAAATCCGTCAAGTGTTCCTCTCTAAAGTTCGAAATCAAAATGGCTTAAGCCGTGAAGAATTCCATGCCATGCCTGCTCGAGAGTTAGTTTCACTCATCAACGACCCCGTATTGGCAAAGTTCGCAATTGAGCCTACCAAGTATTCACTTGAACAAACGGTTGCAGTCGTCAAACGAATCAAAGCGTGGGGACGCACTTGAGGTGATACTATGTGGACACGAAAGGCTTCATTCACCTTCACCGGCGGTATTGCACTGATTCTCATCGGTATGATGATTGCGAATCTGCAAATGATGATTCTTGGAATCTCATTCATTGCATTTATTGTCGTTAATTCTTGGATCTCTGGACACGGCGATGTTGAAGTTCAGCGAACTCTTTCCGCAGATAATCTGTACAAAGGTGATGATTTGTATGTTGAACTCTTGGTCACGAATCGCTCAAACCGAAATACACAGTTATTGGAAGTGTACGATAATATCCCTCATGAAATGAAACTTCGGAGTGGGCTGAATCAAATGCGTTTGAATCTACGCCCAGGCGAAAGCGCCCGAATACGATATGTCCTTCGGTGCCCTTTGAGAGGGCATTACTCCATAGGACCTGTTTCTCTACGCTCTCGAAACACATTCAATCTCGGTGTCGAGGAAATGTATGTCGATCATCACAGTGATATCGTGATTTTTCCGCAAATCAAAGAAGTTGAGGAAGCCTTCCTTCGCTCTCGAACACCGAAGATGTATACGGGTGCAACAACATTGCGAACACCGGGCCAAGGTTCAGAGTTTTACTCTCTCCGAGAATATGTCCCCGGCGATCCGTTCAAGAATATCAACTGGAAAGCATACGCTCGAACTGGTGAATTGATGGTCAATGAAAAATGCCGTGATGCGGTGACTGACTTGTATATTCTCTTAGACAGTCGAGACATAGCACGTATTGGAACGGTGCTCAAAAACCCACTTGAAATGGGTACTGTCTCCGCAGCGAGTCTTGCTGCCTTCTTCCTCAAACGTCGGGATTCTGTGGCTTTGGCCATCTTTGATGACAGTCTTTCGTACCTACCGCCAGATACTGGTGACAAACAGTATTTCAAAATCCTCAGTGCGCTTGCAGGTGTATCTCCAAAAGGGAAGATGCCGTTACAAGCTGTAACCAATTCACTCAGTGGTCGCTTCAGTAGAGGAAGTCCAGTGTTCATCATCTCTTCCTGTGAAGGAGACGGAACGGTGCCAGCAGCCGTACGAGACCTGGTTGGGCGCGGTCACGAAGTGACTGTTCTCTCACCCTCAAGTATTGACTTTGAACGACTCGTAAGTCGTATTCCACGCATGTCCTATGAAGTTCTCAAACTTGAACGACAAAACCGATTAACAACATTAGCCGGTTCTGGTGCAATGGTCATTGATTGGATGCCGGACATGGATTTGTCTCAAGCATTGATGCAAGTGAGGGGGTACTGAGATGGCTGAAGATGTTGGACTACAAGGTGACGTAACTTTGAGTGGAAACATTCACCCACGTACCTTGCATCTGAAGATGCTCCGAAAACAATGGCAAATTATCAGTTTGCAGGTTATTGCAACTGTGGCATTGATTGGAATGTATCTTGAAGTCGTATCGACGTATGTTGTCGGCTCAATTGACCACACAATGCTTTTCGATACGATAGAAATACTCATTGGTGACCAATTGCCGATTGGAGATTGGCTCACTGGTGAAGGACGAACAGGTTTGGCGCGTTTCTTTGTTCCATTGGTTCTTGGATTAGCACTTGGTGGAGGAATGGCTCTCTTGGCATTCCAAACACCAGTTGTTCAGCAACGGGTGAAATTAGGATTCATCATCACATTGATTACCGTATTAGTAGGTCAACTTTTGCTTTCATGGCTCACTGGAATGTTATTCAGTTTCGATTTACGTTTACCAAACTCCGCTGAACTCAGTACATTAGAGTGGCCTTTACTGATGATTTTATCCTTGATGATTCTCTTCCTTTACCTCTTACCCGTCATTATGGGTGTTCGAGGAATATGGGGTCTTTCTCGCCGTTCCATCGCTTGGGCAATTGGATTCACATTGTTGTTCCTTGGTATTCACGCAATACTAGCGTTCCCGCTCATCAACGGTCAACTTGGAGGCTATGGAGATTCTGTCAGCGTCATTGGAGCGCAATTTAGTGAACCGACAATTGGTATTCTAGGTTTAATGCTCGTTACTAAGGAGCAATTCGCCCTCATTATGATTGCAATACTGATTATGGTATTCCAAGAGTCTTCATACGGTGTAATCCGTTATTTGGAATATGCATACCGTCTTCCTGAATCATGCAAGCGAGACCCTGAATATGTTCGACAGATGGATAACGTTCTCAATACTCACCTCAGGCACACTTTTGGCTTCCTTGGCCTGACTGGTATTGCCACAATGGTAGCGCTTGGATTCCACAGTGTTCTGTTAGATGTTGTCAAAGATTCAACGGGCAGCCAATGGGCAGGTCAAATTTCGGAATCCATTGAATTGTCACTCACATACGGATTGGTTATTTCTGCTGCGATGTTCTTGAGTATCATGGCATTACTGAGGTTTTTCGTACCATGGGAACGCATATGGGGATTGGTCTATGCTCGACGAACACAAGATGATGCTACTTCACAAACGAAAGAAGTCGTAGAGATTTGATTACGAGTCAGAACGGAGTGTTTGGACTGTTCGTCCTAACAGTTCTGCGCACACTAAAAGAAAGAGTGGCAATCCACACCAAGCAACAAATGTACCGAATATACCGTCAATCATTTCGAGAACTTTAGGATGAAGAACAATTGAACCGATCACAACCAAAACCAAAAAGAACCGTTCAACGAACAGTGGATATCGTCTTCCGTGTGTTTCTTCTCGTGCGAGAAGAGTATCCATTTCAGTTGACATAAGTGCTCACCTCAGAAATCTAAACCGGAGAGTCGGGCTTCAAGTGCTGCTAAAGCAGGATCCACTGCATGTTCCACAGCGGGTTCTTGTCGATGGTTCCAAGATGCATCTAAACGTGCCAATTCCGCTTCGAGATGTGCGCGTTCATCACTTTGATCAACGGAGGGTGCTGCCACATTTGAGGAAAGAGGTTCAGGAGAAGTGAGAGTGCTATTGGTCACTGATTCATCCACAGGAACTGGCATACTTTCCCATCCTGCATCATCGATTGTTGCTTCTTCCTTCACAACATCTAATGACACTGGGACAGGTCCTGCAAGGCTTGACTCCATATCGATCAGCATTTCTTCTTCAACCGGAGTGCGTTGAGCATCGGTTACAGAATTTCGCTCATAAGGTAGCAATCCATCTCGTTGGAATTCCCAAAGCATTCCTCGAGGAACTCCATCTGCTAGTCCAGATGCGTCGAGTTGAGTAATCAATTCTTCAAGTACTCGGGCTGTTTCTTCAAGTGCAATTGCTTCACCTGCATCACGTTGGTCGGCTTCAAGATAAATATCATCAAGTGCAACTTGAATTAACTTTCGAGTAGCTTGTGCGATACTTGGAAGTGCTTCTGGACGGGAGCAATTATTCAGCAATGCTTCAACATCTTGAGGAGGTGCACCCAGTCGAACAAGTTGCTCAAGGACATTACGAAGGCGGCGAAGCATCGTAATTGACCGGTCGAAGTCTTCTAACAGATGTTCTAAAAGATAGAATGGCCCACTGTTTCTCCAAGTTGATGCTCAAGTCTTTGTTGAACAGACCATCGTGCAAGACCACGAACCGCACCGGCTGTTTGAGGAACTTGACGTTCGAGTAAAGTCATCACTTCACTTGAAAGAAGATGGCGAGGTGTTGCTGCCACATGGTCGACTGTTGTTTGAATCACTTGCAATCCACGTTCGACGGCTCGGTCAAGAAGAGTGACTGAGTAGCCAAGTACTCGTGCATTTTCAAGTCGTTCAAGGACTGGGCCAAGACCTTCGAAGGTCGAAGCATCATCAAGTAGGGCTTGAGCCAATGGTTCTTCGGCCAAACGTGCACGGAGGCGTTCTGCTTCTTGAATATCTGTTAGAGCTTCTTCATGGGCTTGTGAAAGTGCTTCAGCCCGTTCAACAAGTGAAACTAATTCTGCCTCAGCATGACCACGTCGTGCACCTAAATCGCCGAGTTCACGCAACGTTTGTCGGCGTTCAGTCATTAATTCACGGAGTTCAGCCTGCACTTGTGCCTGACGTGCTTCGTCAGAAGCGAGTCGAGTACGGTCTTCTTCAGAACGCCGTCGCGATGCTTTTGCTTCAGCATCGATGGATTCTAATTCTGATGTGTGAGAATGAATCTTCTCTTCCAGAAGCATCGATTCTGCCTGAACTCGAGTATGGCGTTCACGGGTTGCTTCAACTTGCTCTTGGAGAACGCGTAATCGACGTTCATCATCATCCGCTTGTTGGCGAATGGTCGATAATCGTTCACTTCCTACAGCCAAGTCCGCATTTAATTGGGATTCTTTCAAAGCCAATTCTTCGATGGCGGAACGTAAAACTTCACTCGAGGTCGCATCGCCAAGTGCTTTGGCAAGTTCAGTTGCTCGAACACTTACTTGGTGCTCCAGTTCATTAACTCGTTTTACCAATCGTTCAGCACGATTTTCTGCTTGCTCGCTCATGGCGCGTGATTCAGAGAGATCAAGTTGCATCTTATCGAGTGTTGAGTTGTTCTTTTCGATTTTCGTTATCGATTCCATTCGTGATTCACTGGCTTCTCTAGCAACAATTTGTGCGGCATTCTTCGCAGAATGAGATTCATCAAGACGGCCGGCGAGTACTGCTTTCTCTTTCTCTAATTCATCAATCCGATGGTCGGCTGCTTCTAAGCGCCGGCGGAGGCCAGAATCAACTGCTAAGGATTGGGCAGCTTCTCCTCCAATACCATCACTCACTTCTTCGACAGTTTCTGCAAATTTAACAGATGCTCTACTGGTACGAAGCACGTCCATACCGATTTCAAAACCAAACAAATCGTTCAATTTGAGTTTGAGGTTTGCTTTTCGACTCTCTGAACGGGTACGAAGAACCACTAAGAGTTCATGGAACATATCGAGACTGAAGGTATCAATGGTCCCCGAGTCACGTGAAACAATACTTCCAACAGGTAGACGATGTAGTTTCAAGACCCATTTAGAATCGGTGAATTTGAGCATTGCCTCTTCGAAAGAATCTTCTTCGGATGCAGAGATTCCAACTGGAATGCCCCGTGACAAGAGAACGGATACTGCTTGGGCAGATTGACCTGCTTGTAAATAGCCGGTGACTTCTTCTTTCACAGCAGCAGTTAACATCGATAGGATTGCATCTGGGCCGCCTCGTCCTTCCCTCAAAACAAAACCTTCGGGCAGAGGGCCGCCTCGTACTCCAACTGAGCCCATCTCTCCATCGAGAAGCCCCGATGCTGCAGAAATGAGTCGAGCATGGTTCGTATTGGCTTCAGTCCAAACTCCAATCGAGATATCACCTGATTCTGCAAGAAGAAGAGAACCGTCATTGGTGTGAAGAGTCCAATGACTCGAACCATTGAGTCCGAGTCCGGCATTCAGACCTTCCATTCGCATATCCGAAAGTGTCGTATGGATTTGAGCAGAAAGACTGTCGGGGTCGGCCGGTAATTCGCCGACTGAATCAATCAGCATTCCCTGGTCAACGACAATGCCGCCACGAACGGTGTCCTGCTCCATAAGAACTCGCAAGACTGCGGAAAGGTCCCGGCTCATCAAACGTTGAAGAGCATCGCCTCGAGGTAACAAGCCTTGACGGTCTGCCGTGAATTCAAAGGCTTCAGGAACAACTTCAGCAACACTTCCAAGACCGGCGAGTGAATAGGAACCTGCAGTATATCTGTGCGAATCTTTGGATTCAATATCTTCAAGACGTTGACGTGCCTCTTTTCCACCCAACAAGGTCTTGCCTTTCTCAGATTCTGAAAGCCAACCGATCACTCGTCCGGCACGGACGATTCGATGACCTGCAGGGGTTTTTCGTCGGCCAATCCACGTGCTAATAACGCCATTGTCAAACGGCTGAATTATGCCGTCTCCGACCTTTATTTCTTCTTCGATTGGGGTTCCATCTGGCAGATTAAACATGGTATCACTCACATCCTGGGGGTCGTCGCGAGAATTCGACGGTCACGGTCAAGGGCATGGCGCCATCGGGCTAATCGCCCTCCATCGCCACTCAAAACGACAATTCGATTTGGAGCTGCCACATCGATAATCATCCTTTTCTTGCTTTCGCACCATACTTCGTAAACTTGGCCTAGGCCAAGGGCATCTCCAGTTTCTTGGGCAACCTGAATCATTTCCACTGCATCTTCAAACGGTGGCATGACTCCTTCATCACCGACACTTGCCAACAATTGGCCAGAATCGTCGATAAGCATTGCTTGACTGACACCTTCAAGGCGGCATAATCCGGCAAGTACTCGTTGCAGCATGGTTCTCAAACTTCTCGTCTGCGCTGTAGCCTTCAAGTAGTTTTGCGCTTTTATCCCCCTAAAGGGGGATTTGAAGACCCAAAATGATTTTCCAACTGGAGATTCGAAACAAACCTCGCGGAGACCTCTATTTGAGCCGGTTTTCCGCGCTTGGAAATCACCGATATTTACCTTCGTTTTGCCCCGAAATCGACAAATGTAGGGCAATGTTTCCAATTGGAAAATTGAAAATGCAATTGGAACTTTCAACAAGAAATGAAGCCGATACTCAGATGTAATCGTTAGTACAAGCGGTGAACTCAAACCATAGCGGTGCCCGCAAGTGTATATGGCGAAGGGTGGTGAACCGGTATTTTCCGTTCCAACCTGCGATAGTTGCTCAAAACCAGCTATCCTTGAACAGGCCTATTCTGGACGAATATTGTGCGGAGAGCACATGGCTAAATCAGTTCGGAAGAAAGTTGGAAAGGAATTACGTCATCAACTCAAACTCCCTCGGGATAAAGACACAACCATATTTGTAGCGATCTCTGGAGGGAAAGATTCTGCTGTGTTACTGGATAGCCTGGTTGATCGCCTCGGTAAGCGACCTGACGTCACTATTATTGCTGGAACGGTCGATGAAGGAATTGATGGTTACCGACCACCATCGTTGGTTTGTGCCCAAGAATTATGCGACCGTCTTGGAATTGAATTTATCACGGTATCTTACCCTGAATTAAGTTTCAAAGAAATGGATGAAGTCGCGAGCCGGATCCCTGGACTCGTCAAAGAAAACAAAGATGCTCCGCGAATGCCATGCTCTTACTGTGGCGTTTTTCGCAGACAAGGCATTAACCACTTGGCAAAAAGAGTGAATGCTGATTATGTTGCTCTCGGACATAACCTCGACGATATGGCGCAAACAGTTCTCATGAACATGACCAATGGCGATTTGGAACGCACCCTCCGCCTCGCACCCCATACAACGACACCTGTCGATGGACTGGCACCCCGTATCGTCCCCTTGCGATGGATTCCTGAACAAGAAGTCCACCTGTATGCATTACATCGAGAGTTACCACTTCACCATGAAGAATGCCCGCATGCCAAAGGAGCATTACGTTGGCGCCATCGGGAAATGGTTGCTCAAATGGAAGCAGACGTCGCCGGCACTCGTCATGGATTGTTACGGATGGCAGATAACATCAAGGGATTACGCGACCAAGTCATTGAGTTGGGAGGGAAAGAAGCCCGCCCGTCACCACCAATGCCATGCGAGTCTTGTGGAGAACTTACCTCGAGCAGACAGTGTAAAGCATGCGATATGCGAGCATTGATGAATGACTGATCACAGAACATTGTTTGCTAATTCGCTCAAATCTTGAGGGCGGCCACAATAATGGCAACGTAATTGTAACGGGTCTCTTTGAACAACCTTCAAACGGTGCGCTTGTGGCTCACGTAGATTCGTCGTAATACAGTTTGAAAAAGTACAGCGAACAACATTTACCAGTTCCTCACCCAAATTGATTGAGAGTTTTTCTGCAACAGAATAAGCACGAATAATGGCGACACGTGCATCGGGTGCTACCAAAGCCAATCGGTCGAGTTCTGATTGTGTCAATTCACGGTCTTCAACTTTGATGATATCTTTTGAACCCATTTTTTTCGATGGAACGTTCATGACAAGAGATACTGGCACCGCTGTTGCACCTGCAATCCCAAGCATTTCCAAGACGAGCATTGCTTGACCGGAGGGGATGTGGTCAATTACAGTGCCATTACGGATGGCTGTTACTCTGCGCATACTGTGCTCATTGGACATCACAGAGCACCTCCTTCGATTTTGGCAGGTACAGTAACACCAAGTAAGCGGCATAGAAGAGCCATACGGGCTACGACTCCATTGAAAGCTTGTTCGAAGTACCGTGCATGTCGAGTCTTGTCGACTGAAGGGTCAATTTCATCTACACGTGGTAATGGATGCATGATAATCATATCTTGCTTCACATCACTAAGATGGCGTGCATGAAGTTTGTAGGCGCCAGCACACCTTGCATATTCATCTTCATCAGCAAAACGTTCTTTTTGAATCCGAGTCATATACACGACATCGGCATCTGCCATCGAACCATACAGATCTTCGGTTTCAATGACATTCGCACCGTTTGAACGCAAATCAGAAACGATTTCTTCTGGCATGTTCAACAAATCAGGGACTCGCGAAAATCAATTCGCAACCAAACCGGGTCAACGCATGAGAAAGGGAATGGACCGTTCGCCCATACCGTAAATCTCCGGCAAGAACGACCTTCAACCCCTCTAAACGACCATGTGCTTGTTTGATTGTAAACAAATCGAGCATTGTTTGAGTGGGATGGTGCCCAGCACCGTCTCCACCATTGAGGATTGGAACTCGGGCTGCGTCTTGAGCGTATTGAGCCGCTCCTTGCCGAGGGTGTCGCATTGCGATAATATCGGTATAGCCATCTACCATTTGGATGGTGTCGAACAGTGTTTCCCCTTTGACGACTGAAGAGGTTTTGACATCGCCGAGATTGACAACGTCGCCGCCGAGTCTTTTCATTGCGGTTTCAAACGACATACGAGTACGCGTGCTCGGTTCGAAAAACAAATTTCCGAGGATTCTGCCTTGTAAAAGTGGGAGGTACATCTCACCCCGTGCCACGGGCAGAAGGCGTTCAGCATCCTCTAGAATACTGAGGATTTGTTCATTCGTTAAGTCGTCCATGGTAATGAGTCCTGCCATATGCTCTCTTCCCTCATCTTGAGGCGGTCGAAGACACCCATGAACATTACCATCGAATTTATTGATTCTGTCGAGTCAAAGGAGGTCATACAGAACGGGGATGGCAAAACGAAAAAGCGGAGTGGTTATCACCGAGATGTCATCAAGATGGACTATGGCTCTCGATGCTTGGGCAGATGTTGATGCGGCAATTACTGCTGCACGAAAATCAAGACAGCAACGACTCGACCGCCTGACAAGCAGTTCGGCATTACTCGTCCTTGCTGGTGCAGTTTGGCTGATGTGGCCGAGCCTACAATCAGCGATAAAGGGCGATTCTGGATTATTCGAAGGTCTTGGGTATCCTCTTCTAATCATCGCCTATGGGCTGATACTGCAAGATTCAGTCCTCGATGATGCAAAAGCAAGAACGAGAATTGGGTCATTTGCTTCTATTGCTTGGCCTGTGTTCTTGATTCTGGCTTCGAAGCATCTTAATCTCAATGATTACACCTCCCTTATCGGTTCAGGATTCATCATTCTTGTCGCCTATGCTTGCTTCCAAACCTCGAGTTCTATCTTACGGGGTGGGCTTGATGTCATGAGGTGGCGAGCAATTATGACTGGACTCGGTGCTGTAGCTGCTTTTTCTCTTTTTATCGGCGAGGTCCCTGAAACCAATTCCTATGAATGGCTGGCTTCACTCAGTTCGCTTGGTGCCGCCAGCATCGCAACTGCCTACATTTGGTTCGTTGGAGATGACCAGCGAGCCGAACGGAAAGCATTTGCTCAACGGCTCGACAGGGTTGAGACGCAGTTATTAGAATTGAAAGCACAAGGTGCAGCAGTCGATCAGGCTTCCAGTTTAGTAATGACTGCAAAAGAAGAAGGCCATATCAATCCAGAATATGGCATGAAACTTCTTGACGAAGCACAGGATGATATTGAACGTACACTTTCTCTCAGTGGAGATGTTGAAATTATTCAAGCCGATGCTATCCAGGCGATAGAAAAGGCAGAAGCAATCGCTCCTTCGGCAAAACGTCCTCGGAAATCTTTTGAAATAGGCGTGCGTGAAGTAAAACTTGGTTCATTGCGTGAAGGAGAAATATTGTTCCGTCAATCGAAAAAATTGGCACTTGAGATCATTGAATGGTGGGCAATGGCGGAACAAGCCATTACTGAAGCCAGTCGTTTACTCGGAGACAATAACGCTGAAAGTGTACAGCATTTGAAAGAATTACTTGCCGATGCAAAAAAGAAGTTGGCAACCGAAGAGCCACAAGAAGCCTATGAATTCGCATGCGTGATTCCTCCGCAATTATTGGCAGATGGAGATGCTCAAGAACGAGCAGTTGATGCAGTTAAAGAAGCTCAACACCAGTTACAACAAACCGATGGCCTTGATACAACCGAGATGGTAGAGCGATTGGAACGTGCTGAACAAGCCATTGAAGCAGGTAGCCCGAGTCAAGCCATCGGATTAGCCGATGGTGTCGTTCGGTCTATTGAATCAGAACGGGAAGCCATGGATAATGTTCGTCGTGCTCTCAAACAGCGTAAAAAATTAGTCACCCAATACAAAGACAGAGATGACAAGAAAGAGTGGGATGAACGCCTCGCTTCGATTGAGAAGGCTGCAGACCTCAAACAATGGACCCACTCGAATTCGTTGCTTGATGCCATGACTACCGACCTTGACAATGAAGGGCAAGCAAGTGATGAAGCGCTTGAACTGTATGACTTTGTCACTGATGAATGGAAAATCCTTCGGAATCAATGCGATACAAATGGAATTTCTATTGAAGATGAAAATCGCCGAGCATGTGAACAAGCCATTGCACTGGCTGCCGAATCGTTATCCGGGGGACGTGTTGAAGATTGTCTCAAGCACTTATCAGAAGCCGATGCTTCAATGGAACGACTTCGTAGAGAAATCTGACTTCAAAGTTCGAGTAAGCCTTTCTTTTCAATCGATTTGAGATCAAGCGTACCAGGGAGTCCAAGGTCAACAGGCATCCCGGAGATAGTAACGACGATTCCGGTTAAGTGTGTATGAATACACATTGGCAAATCATCTGGCCACGCTTGCTGAACCACTTTCCAACCGTTCGACTTTTTCTTTATTGCTTCAGCAAGACTGCCTGACCCATTAAATGCAGTCCATCCATTGGAATTCCATGCGTGCTGAATTAACGGTTTTCTTGCAAAGGTGGGTGGTGGCGCAACC
>CAJJCP010000031.1 GCA_905182715.1 uncultured Candidatus Poseidoniales archaeon | reverse complement strand
TTCGAGGTTACCTTTCCATTAATGTCGAAAATCGAAGTAAAGGGAGAGAATCAACATCCACTTTTCACAGAACTGAGTCAATCGACAGGTTCAGATGAACACACGGGAGATATTCGCTGGAACTTCGAGAAATTCCTTGTTTCAAAAGACGGTTCAGTTTCTCGCTTCTCATCGAAAGACTTGCCCTCAGATATGCTGTGAAGTTCCAACGTCTTCAAAGGCGTTCGGACGGAACACCCATCGTGCTTCATTGGCATCCTCATAGTAGTTCTTGACCAAAGGCTCGTTTGACATTTTTTCATGAAAGGCGAGCAATGATGGATAATGAGCGAGCATATCTGCTGTAATTCCATCAAATTGTCCTGAGAACATCATGAAAGTGTCCATGAAGCCTTTGACATCTGCAATACTCATCGACTCTGTGTTTGCCAGCCAGCCGGTTGTAGATTGCTCAAATATTTTCGACATGGCCCTCATTGCCTGGTCCATTTTTCCACCTTCTGCAAATAATGCTTGTCGTGCAGCAATCTTTTCATCGAGGTCATCGATTGAAAAAGTAGGTATAAAGGCGGATCTCCACCCGTTGATGACTTCGACAATTTCGTCTACTTTGGCTCGAACATAGAGGTCTTTAGGTTCCATTCCAGCTAAGGCGCCCGTATAGCGAAGCAATGCATTTGATTCTGCAATTGTTCCTTGAGGTGTGCGAATAATTGGCAAATAGCCCCAAGGTAGTTCTCCTTTCTTTTTGAGTTCAAGGTATCCGTCCCAATCGACAACGGTATTCTTCCATTCAAGTCCGGATATGCCAAGACAGAATCGGGATACTTCGGCAAAACCTGGCGAGTCAAAATAAACAACTTCATGCATAACTTTGACGCCAATCTCGGTCTATATGAATCTTGACCCAGATCTCAAGGACTAACTCGGCGACGGTCACGAGGGAATAAGACCGTTTCACGGACATTCTTTGAACCGGTGAGTTTCATCAAAATACGTTCAACACCCAGTCCCCAACCTGCATGGGGAGGCACACCATGACGGAAACCAGCCACATAGAATTCAAATTCTTCTGGATCCAAATCCATTGCTTTGAGGTTTTCAATCAGGACATCAATTCTGTGTTCACGTTGTCCGCCAGAGGTTAATTCATCTCTGCCAAAGTTGAGGTCAAACCCTCTGCTGAGTTGTCGGCCAGTGCTTCCATCTTCACCTTCGACATGATGGATGTAGAAGGGTTTCAGTTCCATTGGCCAGCGTGGTAGGAAGTAGAATTGTGGAAGGTCCTCGGCTAAGAGGTCCGAGTTTTCAGCATCGATGTCGGCGCCCCATTCGATTTTTCCACCTTTGCGTTGAATGGTAGCAATAGCGTCACAATATGACAATCGTGGGAACGGTAATTCAGGCACAATGACTTCAATGGCTTCCTCATCTTGTGTGGCTCGGAAAGCATTGATAGTGCTGATGTGCTTTTGGGATTCGGGGTCTTCAGCAACTGACTTCCACATGTGATGAATCATACGTTCAAGTACGCCCATGACGTCTTCATCGTTTGCCCAAGAACATTCGATGTCAAAAGAAATAAATTCATTCAAATGTCGATATGTATCGTGCTTCTCAGCTCGGAATGCTGGACCGATTTCGAACACACGCTCGAGTCCACCTGACATGCATAATTGCTTGTAGAGTTGCGGAGATTGATTGAGGAAAGCGGGCGTGTCAAAATACATCATTGGAAACAAATCAGTTCCGCCTTCAGTTGCTGTGGCGACAATCTTTGGCGTATGAGTTTCAAAGAATCCTTCATTGATCAGAGGCTTCTCGGCCGTATTGCAAAATCTTTCCTCGTAAATGGAACATAGCATTGACGTGTGAACGGCGTAAGTCGAGGAATCGATTGTCGAGCCGTGTGTCGAGTGCGACGTGTACTGTATCGGTAACTCCCAGTGGAAGAGGGGCGACAGCTCGTGCAATCAAATTCACTGAGGTCGCGATGACTTCGTAGGCTGGAGGAGGGACAGGTTCGCCTTCCTTGGCCTTTGGAGGCCTCTTTTCAGAAACAGTTCCGGTAAACTGAAGGGTAGATTCACGGGTCATTCGTTGAACCATGTCCAAGGCTTCGTCGCCAACATTGTCACCTTTCAGGAATATTTGTGTGATTCCAGTTCCATCTCGAAGGTCAACAAAACAGATTGCTCCCTTTCCTCTGTTTGCTTCCATGAATCCAGAAACTGTAACTTCTTGGCCAATTAAATCAGCACCAATGTTTTGAATTTCGCCCAATGTGTGAGTGCGGTATGCAGTCGGTACCCAAGTGCTCATGATTGGGGGGGGACAGGCTGAGAACATCAATCATTCGTTTGAACAACCGTGATTGAAACCTCCTCAGTGGGCTATTTTCTGCTTTTTTATTCCTTATGAGACTTATTGAGTCTTGAAATAAGCGGTTTATTCATATAGGCGGGGATTGGCGCCAAAGTCATGACTGGTGACCTCTTCTCATCCGAATCCGTAACTCGCGGCCATCCTGACAAATTATGCGATACCATCTCAGATGCGATTGTCGATGCCTGCCTTGCTGTTGATTCCAATGCACGTGTTGCGGTCGAAACATGCGTGAAAGGCAAAGAAGACATGGGGCTCATTGTCCTTGCAGGTGAAGTTTCTTTGAGTGGTTCCGCACCTGATTACGAAGCGGTTGCACGCGAAGCAGCAGCAGGAGTTGGCTACACATCTCATTCCATTGGAATGGACGCAACATCCTCAAAATTCACCGAAGTTCAAGTTCATATTACAACTCAATCTTCGTACATTGCTCAAGGAGTTAACAAAGATATGTTGTCTCAAGGTGCTGGTGACCAGGGCCTCATGTTTGGCTATGCTTGCACAGAAACTGAAGCCTACTCTGAACTTGAAGGCCGATTTTTTCCTCTTGCAGCAGCTCTTTCCCAACGCCTTACTCGCCGATTAACAGCAGTTCGTGAACAAGGGATTTTACCATGGGCTCGCCCTGATGGAAAGTCGCAAGTAACCGTGGAGTATGATGAGAATGGTGAAGTTTCAAATGTTCATACAGTCATTATCGCCATACAACACGACAAGGATCTCAAAGACCAATTCAACGGTTCTGAAGAAGCAGAACTGGAGTACGTCAATCAACAAATTAAGCAACATGTGGTTGAATATGTGATTCCAGCAGGTTTGCGTAAAGGTGACTACACCCTTGTTGTCAACGGAACCGGACGATTTGCCGATCCTGGCGGTCCCTATGCTGATGCTGGATTGACCGGACGAAAAATCATTGTCGATACCTATGGCGGCATGGGCCGACATGGCGGTGGAGCATTCTCTGGAAAAGACCCTTCGAAAGTCGACCGTTCGGCAGCCTATGCTTCACGCTGGGCCGCAAAGCACGTCGTCGCTGCCGGTCTTGCAAGTCGCTGTGAAATTCAATTGGCTTATGTGATTGGAATTGCACAACCCGTGAGCGTTCGAGTTGAAACGTTCGGAACTTCCGAACTTTCCGACCGTGTATTAGCAGAACGAGTGAAATCTACTTTTGATTTCCGACCGGGTGCAATCGCACGTGACTTGAATTTGCTTAACCCGATTTACTCCGTCACTGCTTCTGGCGGTCACTTTGGTCGAACTCCAGGAGAAAATGGAACTTTCCCTTGGGAGCGAATCGAACAAGAACGAATTGCTTCGCTTCTTAACTGAGGTAGAGCCTCTCACAACGGCCCTTGGGCCGATTCACTCAAGTGGTATGCACGGGTGGCTTGACTTGGTCTTATGTCGTCTCGTCCAGTTCGTGCCGTCGCCTTTGTTCTCGTATTGTTGTTTGCAAGCATGTCTCCTTTGGCGTTCCAAGCCAGTGCACATCAAAGCATACTTTTGTCCACAGACACCACTCACGTCGTGCTCATGGGCGGGGATTCCGGCAATGTTACATTGAATATCGAAAACAATGCAACATCCATTGAAACATTCAATATTTCAATCGATGTGACCGGCTTGTCTTCAGTTTGGAGTATTCTTCCAAGCGAGGAAACGGTCGAGAATGTGTTTCCTACCTGGTCTAAAAATACAACAATCGTTGTACGGCTTGTTGAAGGTGCAACGCCTTCAGACAGTGGTTCGTTTGATATCATCGTGACTGAGCCTGACCAGAATATCAGCAGTACCATCACCATCTATGTTTCAGTCGCTCCATCCTATCACTCTTCACTCGATCTTTCTCCAATGGGTGGTGCACTCACCTCCATGGATTCTGGAACGAATGCTACGTTTACGATCGATGTCAATAACTTAGGCTCTGTTGAAGATACCCTTCTTTTAGATGTCGAATATCAACCTGACTTAGCCTCATGGTGGGCCAATTATACCAACGGGTCAAGCAATAACGGCGGAAATAATTCGGGCAATAATTCCGGTAATAACAGCGGAAATAACTCTGGCAATAGTACTGGGAACGGAACTGGGAACGGAACTGGGAATTCTTCCAGCACCTTGACTGTCAATAATACGCTGATGTACGGTAACAGTTACACTTCGTTTAATTCGTTACATACTCTTCTTGAGAATGTCGGTGTCCAGAATGCAGATGCAATAACCGGTGGTGGAAAGAAATTATCTGCCCACTGGAATGAAGTAAATACTTCCGGACATGTCTCCAATACGACCTTACGTACGACGTTCGATTGGGATTATGTTGTCCTTCAAGACCAAAGCCAAGTCCCTGGATTCCCTCGTACTAACAGCGAATGGTTGGCCAGTATGAACGGTGCAGTTGGATTGTCAGGTGCGATTGAAGATGAAGGTGCAGAATCGGTTCTACTGATGACCTGGGGTCGTCGAAGTGGTGATGCTACAAATCCAATTCTCTACAGCAATTTTACAGTCATGCAAGAACGTTTAGAAGCGGGATATATCGATTACCATGACAACATGACTGCAGCTGGAAATACTGTTTGGATTGCTCCAGTGGGTCTTGCTTTTGCCTTCATCCATGACAGCGTTGAAGCTTCAGGGTCAAACCCAACCTTGTCTGGAAATACATTCTACGATCTCTACAACGCAGATGGCAGTCACCCTTCATTGGCAGGGAGTTATCTCGCTGCATGTGTTCTGTATGCTACCATGACTGGCGATTCACCGGTTGGTTCAAACGATACAGTATCGCTAAACAACACCCTCAAACTTGAGTTGCAACAGGCCGCTGCTGCAACGGTATTCAACGAAACTTCTCACTTATCGTATCCTTGGGAATCGGTGACCACATCCTCCAGTATGTTGATGCAATCTCCGAAAGGATTGGGTGGGGGGATTCCTGCCGGTTGGAATGTTCAATGGGTTGATGATGAATTCGCAAACATGCCTGCTGGCTCATCTCAATCTGCCAGTTTACATGTGAGTGTCCCGAGCAACGCTGCTCCGGACTATTACGGATTTAGATTGTTTAGTGCTTCAACAGGAGGCAATGTCTCAGCCTCAACCTTGCTTGTCGTTCATGTTGACGAAGAGCATAACCTGAGTGTATCTTTCCTTGAACAAAGTGCTTTCTTTATTCCAGGGCAATCAACCACTACATCTCTTCAACTCACGAATTCTGGGAACGCAGTAGTGGATTATGACTGGTCACTTGATGTTCTCAATGGGCCTTGTACTGCTGCTTTAGTCATGGCCACGACTCCTTCCTTTGCTCCTGATGATGTTGTTGATTTGGAGTTCCAACTCTCTGTTCACAGCGAAGCAACAAAATCGAATGTTTGTGACCTGCAACTGAACGGTATGGGGACTTCCTTCACGGAACAGCATTCAACCATACCATTCGATTTCACCGTTGACATCGACGAACTTGTATCCTATACCTTGCTTGCGCCTCTTGGAGAACTTCAACTCACTCCCGGTTCCCCAGTTTCGTATGAAATGAGGGTTCAAAATAACGGCAGTGAGACCGTTACATTCTATCTTGATCACGACTCGAGCAGTGGTTTGAGCACTTCGCTTCAATCCTCTTCGAGCGTCACTGTTTTGGCTGGAGAGGCCGGGATCTGGTCGCTCTCAACAGATGCAGATGCTGGGCAATCAGGTGTTATGACTCAATCCTTTTCGGTATCGTACGGTGGAGATTCAGTGGCAGCATCCGTAGATTTCGAGGTACTTGGAGTCAGTGCAGCATCCCTTTCAGGGCCTTTAGACGGTCGAATCCTTGTTCGGCCTGGTGAAACGGTTTTGACCTCTTTCACTTTAGAAAACACAGGGACTGCAGATCTTTCATTGGTCGCAAGTCTTCTTGGCCTGCCGGTTGAAGCAGAAGCCACTTTGAGCCATCCTTCGGTCACTCTCAGCGTTGGTCAGAGCGTTGTGGTCGATGTTTCTTTGACCATCGCTACTTCATCATCTGCGGGCACCCATGAAATCTCCTTCGCTTACGGAAGTTCAGATGTCTCGGTTGAACTCTCACTTTCCTTGCAAATTCAAGAACGTATTGCTTTACTGATGAGTTCAACAGGAAGCCGAATTGTTGCAGGGCCGAGTTCAAGTGCAGTGTATTCATTTGAAGTAACCAACCTTGGAACGAATTCAGATACTCTCCATCTTAGCCTCCTTGATAACGGTGCATCGACTTGGTTTGACTTTGAACTGTCGGCAACATCTCTCCTTCTCACATCAGGCCAATCTTCTCAGGTTACATTGAGCGTTCGAGAAACAACTCAAGGCGCTCCAAGCAGTGGTATCGAAATCACTCTCGTCTCACAATCATCGAGTGATGATTCAATTACTTCACACCTCAATGTCTCAATTGAATCGTTGGTTGCAGGTGCGGAAATACTCGTTCTCGCAGATGATGATTCAGCAGAGCCATCGCAGAGCATTCACGGGACCGTCGTTGTAACGAATACCGGAACGGGAACCGATCAGTTGCTCTTGAGTACTGTAGGTCTCGATTGTGGTGTCTCAACCGTTCTCTCACTCGAAGCTGGCGAATCATCGTCAGCCCTTCCGTGGTCTTGCGTTCTTGCTGACGATGCAGAAGCAGGATTGTCAGAATTAAAGTTCCGAGTGACCAGTTCTTCTCGAACCTCCTTCTCGGCTTCAAGCAGCGAAATCTATACCATTGAACCTGTTTGGGGAAGTTCCGGTGTTTTGGAAATTACTTTTGCAGAACCATCTCTTTCAATCCCTTCATCAGGTGGCTCAACAGTCATGGTTTCTGTCCAAAATTTGGCGAATGCTCAAGTGACAGGTCTCCTGTCCATCGAAGGTTTTGGTGACGGCTTGTTAGCAACCGAATGGCTCCGTCTTTCAGACAATACTTCAAGCAATGAATACACTCTCAGTCCGGGTTCATCTGTCGAATATTCTCTTACGCTCACCTCGCTGGTTTCCACCTCACAATCTGCAACTTTGCAAATACGTGGTGCGTACCAAATTGGAGAGAGCACTTCTTCTGATGTTTCAAATGATTTCGAAGTTGAAATCGAAGGGCCTGCAGTGCCTCCAAATGGCGTCCGATTGCCCTTCGGAATGGAGTTGAGTCAATCGGATTCGTTGAATGCCTTGTTCGGCGGCTGGGGATTCTCATTGCTTCTTCTTGGCGTCTTGTTTTTGGTTCGTGGAAGAAAGCAGAATACAGTAAACGCTGAGGGAGATGCGGAAGAAGAGGAAGAAGAGGAAGAAAAAGAAACACCACTCGGTTTTAATGAATGTCGGATGGAAGATGGAAAAGTATCTTGCCCTTCTTGTAGCGCACGATTAGGCGTCCCTCGCGGAAGCGAGCCACCGTTCAGATTCACTTGTCCGAAATGTTCGACAATGATTCGTGTTGTTGAATGATTCAATTCCGTCGATAAGCGACGAGCAAAAATGCAGTGTGTCCAAATGGACCATTGACAGGTCGCACGCCGCCCTTTGATGCTTTACCCCATTGTCGTTCAATGAGTTCACCGGCCCATTCAATTTCAAAACCAGCTTCTTCACAGGCAATCCAAGCGGCTTCAAGTTGGCTTGTTACAGGACAGTAGCATGCGATGCGTCCGCCAATGCTGAGCAATGGCGCCACTGCCTCAATGGCACTTGTGTGTTCAGGCAAATCGAGAATAATACCATCATATTCTGGAGATGCGAGTTGGATTTGATCAACGACATCCTCGATTGCTCCTTCGATGTGGTGATGGGATGGAAATTCAGACCATCCTTCCTTCGCACGTCGGAGATTTTCAAGTGCAACTTCAGCATGTTCATTCCGTGGCTCAACCGTAACATGAACTCCTGAATTACCGAGAACCCGAGCAATATACATCGAAAGTCCACCACTTCCAATTCCGGCTTCTAATATTTTGTCACCGGGACCAATGCCGAGTCTTGAGGTCATGAAACCAGCATCTTTTGCACTTATTGTTTGGGCTCTGCGAAGCATACCCTTGCTTAATTCAGGTAGCCGCAAAGGAACGCGAGACAATATTTTCTGGCCGACGAGAACTTCTTCACCAAATTTTATTTTAGAAAACGTTTCAAATGCATCCAAAACACCCAATCCCTTAATTTTACGAACGCCTGGTATGAGTTCGATAATGTGGATTTTTCCTTCGCCTTCAATGAAAGCGGACCACAGCGATTGGTTCATGTTTCGGGCACTGACTCGACGGCCTAAACTTTACCGTTGTATTGTAATCATTCGCTGTTCAAATGTACCTTCTTACAAATATGAGTTTCCTCACCGCAAATGGAGGGTTTCATATACTGTCTCTATCGTGGTGTAGGCATGAAGATGTCCGCTCGCCTTCTCGCCTTAACGATTACAGCCCTTTTTATCGGGAGCACAATGACCGCTCTTGTTAGCCCAATCGAACTTGAGGCCTCAACAAAATACGCTTGACGATGAGCCCGTGGTTTCTCGTGCAGCAACCTCTCCAGGTCATTCAGTCTTTGCCGAATACTACGGTGCAGATTGGTGCCCACCTTGCCAGAACGGTGGCTCTCCTTCCATGCATGCTCTGAAAACCAGCTTCCCTGATGACTATGTTTACATTTCATACTTTGAAGCGAATGGACAAGGCGTCAGTGACCCTCTTAATCGATTGAGTCACATGCGTGATGGTACAGGAAGTATTCCTGCTGCTGTTTTCGGCGATGCAAGATCTGGCAGTTCGTACCACAAACTCGGTGCTAATACTGGCACTACTGCGTATGATACTGAGTTCACCAACGGTGGGGATATGAAGTCAGTCAACGATTTCAAACTTTCAATTACTCAATCGCAAAACGGTGCTAACATGGATATCACCTACAAGCTCGAATATCTCGGTAGTTCCCCAAGTCAAACAGTTTACCTTCTTGCAGTAGTGGTTGAAGAAACCGGTCCCGATACCTACAATGATGGTTCTACTCAACCACACAATGTTATCCGCTCATGGCTGTTGAACTCCGCCAATAACAATTTCGAATCGTTTACCTTGACGCCCAATAACCCCGTAACAAAGACATGGACGGAACCGGTCAGTTCGGTACGTGCCAATGGGGCAACTTCTGCGGCTGATAATTTCGTCTCCGTTGGTGCCATCATGAACGGTGATAAGTCGACTTGGAATGATGTTTATGCTGCAAGCGACTCAACAATGGGTCCAAAGATCGATATTGGCATTTCCAATTTCGCAATCAACAATCCTTCATCATCGGCAGGTTATGTTCGCGGAGATACACTTACACTCGAGGCTACCGTCAAAAATGTCGGAGATCTCGATTATTCCGACGGCGGCACTGTAGAATTCTACTACGAAGAAAATAACAACATCATATCGGTCGATACTTCTTCAGTCGGAACTCTACCTTTCACTGGTTCCAATTCCATGACTGTTTCGACAACAGTTGATACAACAAATTTCCCTGAAAGTGATTACCTCAAAACATTCGGTGTTCGAATTACTGGGACTTGTCGGCGACAGCAGTTCAATGAACAATCAGGCTACTATGATCTTCAATCACGATCGCCCACCAATCACAAAGAACCCACAAATTGTCGGAGATCAAACAGTTGAACGAGGCAATCCGGCTGTCGTACTTGCCAAATCAGATGTAAGCAACTCGAATGATTTCGTAGATGATGCCGCTTCAACCACTTTCAATGTGGAAGTTTCACCGACTGGCCTTAATCAATGGATTAGTTCAGTCGTTACAGGTGGCCAATCAATTGTGAATTCAGGTACACCTAATGAAGGCCGTGAATACCTCGTCACACCTACGGCTGCTATGTCTTCGGGATGGTATGATGTGCGAATTCAAGCAATCGATTCTCGCGGCCAAACTGGCTCTTGGATGTCGATTACGGGGACTTCCGGTTTCGAACTCCAAAACGGAGTGCCTCAAGTCATTTCTGACCCGATCCCATCCGTCATGTGCAACACCCCCACCATGGTTTCCATGGCTGGACACATCGTTGACCCAGAAACTTCTCTTGAGAACCTTATCGTTACATCCTCATCGAATCCTTTGTCGCATGGCACGCATCGACTAAAGAATTGGAAGTCAATTTCCAAGGGACCGAACTCAATGCTTGCCCTATCGGTCAACAAGGCATAGAAGTTCAAGTTGATGATGGAGGAGATTACTCTGCTACAGGTGAGCTGCCTTACGGAACTTTACTCTTTAACGTCATTGAAAATGGACAGCCAAGATGGGTCGGTTTGCCGACACAATCAGTCGTTGAAGGTGGAAGCGGGCTGTTGGCTCTTCTCCCATATCTCAAAGACACCGATGATTCAGGGCAACCAGCTGATGCCAGTACTCTGACTCTTGAACTGGTCAGCAATTCCAATGAAGAAGCAATCATGGCCACTCTCAACGGAAAGATTATTGGTTTTCGAAACAATGGATGACGATGTAAACGGTCTAGCAATCCTTACAATTCGTGCAAGCGATGGTGTAGAAGACTTCTGATACGACCTCTAACCGTCAATATTCCAACCTGTTAACGATGCGACCTCGGATTACTCCTTTCGATGACCTCGAAACGATCACTTTGAAACGTAACACACAATTTGTGGTTGACCTTGGCAGTCGGGTTGTCGATGTCGATAATCCTGCTTCTGAAGCATTCATTAGTGTTTCATCCTCAGAACCCGGTGCGGCACGATATAGTTTCATCGATGGAAGTCTCACTCTCCAGTTTGAAGAAACGGGTATGCAGACGGTGACTATTTCAGTTATCGACAAGTATGACACCAATATCTATGTGATGAATGTTGAAGTTTTCGATGCCTACCCATTCCTTCTTTCACTCACTGACGATGGAAGTGGGTACATGTTTGTAGGCCTTGAGGACCTGTACATTGGTCAAACTACCAACCGTTACAATGAAACTCACCTCTGCAGCACCTACCTTCACTACATCTCTGTGACATGGAATCTTTGCAGTCAATTGACTGGGACTTGCGATGGTCTTCTGCAAGAAGATTTGGATGTTTCACTGTCTGCCTCCAATTGGAACAAGAAGTTGGTTATTCCTTCGGTCCTAAACAGCGGATTTGCTCGTGAAGATGGTTCACAATTCAGGGATTATTACGAACTCTCGATTGTTGCATCGGATGGAACTTCGGAATACAAGACAATGTCCAGTACAAAGTGGAACATTACTGAACAACTTCCAGCCATTGAAGACATGTCTGATACAATGTTCAGCGGTTACCTTGAAGACCTCACAGCAGAAAAAGTTGATCTCATGGCAAAGATTGAATCTGCGGTTGAGGGAGAAGACACTTCTTCACTCGAAGTGAAACTCACTACCGTCGAGGGTGAACTTGAAACCGCATGTGAAGACTCACGTGCTAATTGCATTACTGACTCACAATCTGGAACAACTTCCATAGAAGATTCAAGTGGATTGAACATCCAAATGATTGGTATTATTGCTGGAGTTGTTCTTCTCGGCCTTTTGCTTACATTGATGATTACCCGTCGTAATCGAGGCAGTGAAAAGCCTGATGCTTGGAACGACACTGCATGGAACCCAAACATGGTACCAGCTGGTGACTCCGTTGCAAATTCAATGTACGGCGGTGCCCAAGAGATCTTCCAACAACCTGTCGCCATTGTGGCAGCACCTCCACTTGCTGGTGGCCCACCATTGCCAGCTGGCGGCCTTCCTGCGGGATGGACTGCAGAGCAATGGGCTTACTATGGTCAACAATTCCTTGACGGAACACTTTGATGTTCTCATCGGGTGAATTTAGCCCATGTTCAAACATGGTCGATTGTAAACCCATAAAGGGGAGCGACGCGGAGGGATATCTATGAGCGACACTGAAGAGGCTGAAGATGCGCCTTCCACTGAGGTGGAAAATGGACTGGTTGATGAAGATTCATTGCCGGATGTCGCCATCGATGAAGTCACTATTTGGGCTCCTGAGCCCGGTCCTGATTCTGATGACATTGTATCGCTCAGTGTTGATGAATGGATTCAATCTGTAGATTTCATCTCGACGGAAGATGTACCGATTCCAGATCGACTCGTCGACCAAGTGATTGGACAAGAAGCAGGCTCTGTTGTTATCAAGAAAGCAGCTGAGCAACGCCGACACATGCTCATGATTGGTGACCCAGGAACTGGTAAGTCGATGCTTGCACGTTCAATGACGGACTTGCTTCCAAAAGAATCTCTTGAAGACCTTCTCATTTACCCGAATGAAGATGATGAAAATGAACCTCGTGTTCGTTCAGTTCCCGCTGGCCGTGGAGACCGGATTGTGAAAATCCAAAAGGAATCGATGCGTACGCAAAGGGAACGTTCACAAAAGATGCTTCTCATTGCATTTGCCGCAGTCGGTTTTCTTCTCGTCCTCGCAACCATTCAAAGCGGCGACATACTCACTTTGCTGTTTGGTGGATTCCTTCTCATGTTCGGTTACATGTTTATCCGTGGCCGCTTGAGTTCTGGTGATGAAAGCCGTATTCCCAAAGTTTTGGTAAAGCATGACAGCAAAGAATTGCCTCCATTTGTTGATGCAACAGCGACTTTGTCCGGTTCACTTCTCGGAGATGTACGTCACGACCCGTTCCAATCGGGCGGTATGGAAACTCCAGCACATGACCGTGTTGAGCCCGGTGCAATTCACCGTGCTCACAAAGGTGTGCTCTACATCGATGAAGTCAATTTGCTACGACTTGAGGAGCAACAAGCTTTGCTCACTGCAATGCAAGAGCGAGCCTTCCCAATCTCTGGACGCTCAGAGCGTTCGTCTGGTGCACTCACCAAGACTGAACCAGTTCCTTGTGATTTTATCTTGATTGCAGCAGGTAACCTCGATGCGATTCAAGGAATGCATCCGGCTTTGCGAAGTCGAATTCGTGGATATGGATATGAAGTGTATGTGAATTCCGAAATGCCGGATACTGCTCGTAACCGTCGCCGTCTCATCCGATTCATCGCTCAAGAAGTTCGCCGAGATATGGGTACTTCACGTGAGATTCCTCACTTCGATAAATCTGCAGTCGCTATTATTCTCCGAGAAGCTCAACGCCGTGCTGGTCGTCGTGGAAAACTTTCACTTCGATTGCGTGAACTCGGTGGTCTCGTTCGAATTGCCGGTGATTTGGCAATGGAAGAAGGCGCTCCAGTCGCAACTGCAGCCCATGTTCTTGGTGCACGTAATATTGCGAAGCCACTTGAACAGCAAGTTGCTGACCGAATGATTGAACGCCGTCAAGATTACGCAATGGTCGTAAATTCAGGAGAACGTGTTGGGCGGGTCAATGGACTTGCTGTACTCGGGGCAAATTCTGGCCTTTCTGATTTCAGTGGAATTATGCTTCCTGTTGAAGCGCTTGTTACCCCTTCTCAAGGTGGTGGCGGTAAAATTCATGCGACTGGAGGACTCTCGGACCTGGCAAAGGAAAGCGTAACCAATGTGAGCGCAGTCATCAAGAAATTAACTGGAAAGAATATTTCGGATTATGACATCCATATTCAATTTGTAGATACGCATGGAGTCGATGGTGATTCAGCATCAATTACCATCGCAACTGCAATTATCTCTGCTCTTGAAAATATCCCAATTCATCAAAACCTCGCTATGACTGGTTCCCTTTCGGTCCGAGGTGAAGTTTTACCAATTGGTGGAGTTACAGCCAAAATTGAAGCAGCTGCCCGTTCAGGAATCAAAACAATCGTTATTCCTCGAGCAAATATGCAAGACGTTCTTTTGGATGAAAAATACGAGAAGATGGTAAACGTTGTACCCGTCGATTCACTCGATGAAGTCATGGAGTTCGCCCTCATCAAGCATGCTGAGAAAGAAGGCTTGGTAGAGCGCCTCGGTGCAGTTATCGACCGGTTGACACCACTTCCAACCAAGTCGACTTCTGCTTGACCCTATCCTTTCGATAGAAGAAGTTGAGTCGCTTGATATTGAGATATGGTATTCGGAAACAAAGTGGTGTGACTTAACTATGGAACAGACTTCAATGGAGCCGACGAAGGTTCGTGATGCGGGCAAAGGCGCCTTACTCGTTCTCTTCCTCGTGACCATGATTGATCTGATTGGGTTCGGTATTGTTATCCCCTTCTTGACGTACTTGGTCGAAGACCTAACACCTGCGAATCAAACCGCCAACATCGGCCTTTGGGTTGGTTTGTTGATGACCTCTTACTCTGCGGCACAATTTTTGTTCGCACCGTTTTGGGGCTCACTTTCCGACCGAATCGGTCGTCGTCCAGTTCTGATGGTCGGCTTGGTTGGCAATACCGTATTCTTCACGATGTTCGGTCTTGCAAATACCCTTCTCATCGCTTTCATTGCCCGATTCCTTGCAGGCGTCTTCAACGGAAATATTGCTGTAGCACGGGCCTATATTGGAGATGTCAGTACACCTCAACAATTGGCAACTCGAATGGGTATCATCGGTGCAGCATTTGGCCTTGGATTTACTTTTGGTCCTTTCATTGGAGGTGAGTTGTCGAATCCTGCAGCACGTTGGGATTTATTTCAAAATACCATCTTCGATACCCACCCTTATCTTCTACCGTGTGCGGTGGCGAGCGTTCTCTCCATTTTCTCTCTCCTCATTGCCTTCCGTTCACTGCCAGAATCTCTTCCAGTTGAATCACGGTCACAAAAAACCCCTGAACCATGGCTTAAGGATATGATGGGGATCATGAAGAATTCAGCTTCAATGCTTCGAGCAAAGAATGTTTCATTGATTATTTGGGTTTCGATGTTGTTCACGTTTGGCTTCACGATTATGCATGCTGTCTTTATCCTCTATACGGAAATGGGCACAGCAAACGGAGGACTTGGGTTTTCTGAGGCAGATAACGGTCGTGTTTTTGCGATGATTGGCATCACTGGAATTGTGACGCAAGGTTTCCTTATTGGCCCTCTTTCACGTCGGTTTGGCACAAGGCGCCTCATACCTATGGCCAGTGCAGTTACCGGCCTTGGTTTGGTATTGGTGCCCTATACGCAAGCTGAAAGCGCATGGGCTCACGTATTGGTTGTCGCCATTCTTATCTCAATAGGAAATGGAATCTTTCAACCCTCATCTTCTACATTTTTGACCCGTATTGCAAAATCTAACGGATATGAACTTGGTATCGTCTTGGGGGCACAAGAATCACTCGGTGCATTCGCTCGTATCTTAGGTCCTCTCACTGGTGGCTTAGTGTGGACGCTTACCGCTTCACGTGATTGGCCCTTTGATTACCATACCGCCTTCCATTTGTGCGGTGTGATGATGTTGATTGCATCGATTTTGGCATTCCGTTTACCTCCTTTAGATGCGGACGACGATGCTTCTGCTCATGCGGAAGAATAACCGCCTAAACAATCAAGAAGCCGAACTTACCCCCCCAAGTATGGAAGTTGCCTCACCTGCATGGGATTCAGGTCAATTCAACCGCCGGGTTTCGACCTTTGCTTACATTTCTTTACTGATCACATTGTTGGTTATTTGGCTGATTGTCCTCAAAGGAGTTCTTCAACCGTTTTTCATTGCTTTAGGAATCTACTTTGTGCTCAAGCCAGGTTCGGACATGCTTTCGAATAATGGCTTTCCACTGATTCTATCCTATTTGACGATGGTTCTTTTCACACTGATGATCGTTACTGCGGCATCATTTGTTGCTTTCCAGCAAGCCAACGATTTAGTTCAAGATGAAGAGAAAATGGATGTGTATAATACGAAACTCGATGAGAGGTGGAGTGATCTCAAACAATCTCCACTGATCGGTGCAATGATGGGTGAGGATGGTGAAGCCACAAACACCACTCTGGTCGAAGACCTTGCATCAATGGGCCTTCTTGAAGATGAACAACAAATATCGGATGTGGCATTAGGTATGCTTGCCAATGTAGGGGGTTTCATCACGACCAGCATAACAGTGATGTTTTTCTTAATTTTCATTATTTTTGAAGCAAGTTTGTTACCTGGTCGAATCGAAAGAGCTTGGCCGAATGGAGGAAGTGAAAAAGTACAAATCATCCGTTCCAAAATTGAAGCAAGCGTGAATACCTACATCATTGTAAAAACTGGTGTTGGAGCAGGAACTGCGCTCTGTGCAGGGTTAATCATGCTCGCTTTTGATATCGATTTATGGTTTACCTGGGCATTATTGACTTTCTTGTTCAACTATGTCCCATATATTGGTTCGTTAATTGCAACCGTCCCTCCAATCATTCTCGGACTTATTCTCTTGGAACCAAGCACATTGATTTTGTTAACGCTCTTGCTTCTTGCGAATCAACAAATTTGGGGTCAAATTATTGAAACAAAATGGGCAGGTCGCGCACTTGACCTTTCGCCTGTACTTCTTCTCTTAGTGACTGCCATCTCCTTTGCCGGCTGGGGAATTCTTGGAATGATACTTGCAGTTCCATTTGCAGTTATTATCAAGATTGTTTTAGAGAATATTGATGCCACACGTCCATTTTCAATTCTCATGTCAGAACGTGCTCCATCGATTGATGAAGCATGGGTCGATGCTATTCGAGATGGTAAGATTTCAAACTTTGAAACCCAATCTTTGAACCAACTGCAACAACTGCTCGGATATTCAGATCATCATATCAAACTCATTGCTGGTCGTATTGCATCCCAACGGGTTCTCCGAAACAACAAGGTTTCAGACGACCAAATCGACATTATCTTATCAGCTGCTGATGCCCTTGGTGAGAAATATTCAATTGCAGCAGATGTAACTTCACTTCTAAGTGAAGGTAAATTGGACAAAAACTTGCGTCCATTACTTGGTAAATTTATCACTGCATTAGAAGAAGAGTAAATCACAGAACTTCTGTAAGAATCTTTTCAAGTTCAGTGTTAATCATCAAAATAAGAGTTCCAAATTCCGGAGGAATGTTTGGGTCTTCGTAGAGTTCTTCTAACTTTGATTGTGACATAGCGATACGAACGTCCAATTTCTTCGCTTTATTCAACAACCATTGTTCACATGTTTCCTTGGCTTGACGGCGGATGTTTCGAGGTACTTTCGGGTCATCAATTTGATTGATTACGGAAGCAACTTGTAGAAGACGGGTTTCGATATCCATATTTACAGCCTCATTGGTCGTACTCTGTCCTGCGCGGAGGCCGTCTTTAAGTTCATTGCCGCTATCCGCAGGTTATGAGCCTCACAGAAATTCAAATCTTGGGCTGGTCGAGAATCGCAACGCTCCTCCTCGGTATGGGCTGGGCTGCTTGGATGGACCATAAGGAACGCCGTGTCAAAAATGAGCATTGGCTGGTATGGGTGAAACCAGCCCTCTTCCTATGGGCTTTGGAATTGATGTATCTCGGTGCTGATTGGACTATCTATCTCACCGCTTCAGCAGCGGTTGCATATGCGAGCGGTGCCGTTCTTGGACGCCCAACACTTTCTGACATCAAAACAGGATCTCGTATGGACCAAACTGTAGCAGTCTGGTATCTGGCCAGTCTTTGCGGACTCATTTTTGGTGCAGTACAGTATCAATCAGTCAATCCACTCGATGTCATACTTGGCAATGAAGTGGGCTTAGGTGCCTTATGGTGGTCGACGTTCACAGTTCTTCCAATCATTGTTCTCATCGATGTTGCCTGGCGCCTTCGGATGCTTCATGGCGGGGCTGATGCAAAGGCACTGATGTGGGTTGCACTGCTTCTTCCAAATTGGTCGACCGTTCCTCTTACCTTTTCATCTGCAACATCAGATGCCCTGTTCGCATTGCCGCCTACCCTTTCGCTCTTGATGTGGGGTGGTCTCTCTTTCTTGTTGATTCCAATTATTCTCCTTCTACTGAATATATTCAGAGGAGATATTGAAAAATTCAGTGATCTTCTGTTAGCATGGCATGCGAGTAAACTACCTCGGTCCGAGGTTATGGACAAACATGTATGGCTGTTAACAACTCTCATCGAGAAGCCCGATGGTTCGGTCGAGGTGTACCATCGAAAGAGAGCACCTCGTAAGACACCAACAGATGAACAACTTATCGCAGCATTGCTGGAATTGGAAGAGGAAGAAGTCGAACAGGTATGGGTGAGTCAGAAACTTCCGTTGTTAGTTTTCCTTTTCCCAGCAATCATTCCAATGTTTCTTCTTGGAGACCCAATGGCAATAATCATGCCATTGTTAGGATTAGAGTAAGGTAAATACCAGCCTGGGAAAAGTGCGAATCATGCACCCTTGCGCTCGATATTCTTTGGTCGTAGACCTTTGTAACTGCACTTTCGGCAGCGAAGGGCACGTACAGCATTGCGTGCATTACAGCGCATGCAAATCTTTCGATGAAGTAAACGGACTTCAGCCTCAGGGAATCGTGCCATGGGTTTGCGACTCACTCCCCCTATTTAATCGCAACCAATGAGTAAAAAGGATACATCGTTGCTTTTTCTACAATCTTCGTCTTTCAAAAACGAGAGTATGGTTCAAGGAGTGCAAGCGGTAGGAGTGAACATGCGTGTATTACGCTTGCCTGCAATCCATCACGATGCCAATTTGGTCGTCGTGGAAGGTTCTGCTGGCAATTTACTCATCGATGCCGGGACCTCTTGGTACCAAAGTCTCCAAGTTGAACGAATCAAAGGGGTTCTTGCTGATGAAAATCGCCTCGACCGAATCATCCTCACCAGCAAACGGTATCCATGTTCTGGTGGTGCGAAGCATCTTTCGGAATCATTTTCCGACTGTACTGTTCACATCCATCCGGACGGTCAAGCTGCCCTTGAAATTGGAGATTTCTTCACGACATGGGCGAACCGTTTCGATTCCGATATGCCTCCGGTAGTTTCACAATCCGTTGATGAAGGTGATGTTTTTGCACTCGGTGATGGTCAGGTAGAATCACTTTCACTTCCAGGCCATTCTCTTGATGGGATGGGTTATTGGATTCCAGAACAAAAAATGATGATTCTTGGCACTTTACTTCCCCGTGCGGACCGCCCAACTCGTTGGGATCTGCCGGGAGGTTGTTTGCCGGATGTATTGGAAAGTCTCAAGCGAGTAGTTGCCTACAAGCCAAAGTCGATTATTCCGCTTCAAGGACCTGCTATCAAAGGGGTACAACATGTCAAGGAGATACTGAAACGTCATATCGGTTTTTTCGAAGCATGTCTTGAGAATGATGGTAAAGTCTCACTCTCAGTTCCGAAACCTGCGAAAACAGCATTATGGTATTCTCCGCATCCCCCTTGGCCACTCGACGAACAGGAGCAAGTCTAACCAAATGCTGGTAAATCAAGCATTAACGGTTGATTTTTTTGAATTCGACGTTGTTCGGATTCTAGAATTCTCGCTCGTCGATTCGCTCGGTTTGTTGCCTTAATCTTGAATTGTTGTTGGCCATCAAATTCATCTGTTGTAATTCCAGTCCAATCGTAGGTATGTCGATTCCATCCACTTTGAATCAGTATCTTATCATCGAGGAGTCGCAAACTGGTTATTGGACTTGAGTGTGTGAAAAGGTGGAGTGTTCGTCCAGGGACTTCAGTGCCAATTACCCACACACTTCCATCTTGCGTGGCTGCGAGATATTTCCCTAAGGTGTCTTGTACAGCAGTGATTGAGCGAACAATTCCACCATCGATTGAAAACTTCTCAATCTCTTCAAGGCGTGGGAGCGAAAGGAGAGTTACTCCGCCATTTGAATCTCCTATTGCTGCAATATCGTAACATCCAGTAGGGCCTTTCAGTGCAAGGAGCACCGTTGCAATGGCATCTAATTTGATCTGAGTGCGTGTGCCGTGTATGGGTCTCCATACAATGGCTCCATCATCCATTGCTACCAGACAACCCTCTGGAGTAACTAAACTTCGAATCACTACTCTGTTGTTCATACATACGAAAGCAGAGCCGTCGGTATACTTTCTTTTCCGACACCCTTCAGTTAAACTGAAAGTGAATAATCTCAGTAGGAGTCTTCAGACTTGTTGTCTTTCTTCCACTTTCGATAACAGCTTTTGCAGACTCGAACACGACCCTTGCGTTCGACATAGCCGCTATCGCCCCATACGTCGATGGCATTGTCAAGTGAGAGTGAACGACCGCCAAAACTTTTGTCAGCATAGCCATCGCAGGTTTTGACACCACACGGAATCTCGCCTTCTTTGATCGAAGATTTCTTTGTTGAATCAGAATCGTTTTCAGAATCAGGCTTATGCTTACGAGCCTTCGCTTTGAATCCCATGACTCAATGGCAGTGGTGGCAATTCATCAAGGTTCGCCTGCGAAATGTTCGAAATCACTGTTTAGAAACTTCACCAAGTTGACTGAGCAAGCCTTCAATCAAGCGTAGTAAGCCTCGTAATGTGACTTCTGAGACATTGGCAATTTTGCACACTTCGGATTGGGTTCGAGGTGAACCAGCTTCGTTAGAGACCTTGTAGATCAGCGCCGCAGCAACACCCATTGGCTTCTTTCCTTGCCACAATTCATCGTGTGGTTTGATTGCAGACCAAAGATGTTCAATTTGTGTATGAATACTTGGAGGAAGTTGCAAATCGGAAATGAACTTGTCAAAGTATTGGTCTGGTGAGGAAATCTTGTGAAGATTCAACTTACGTGAGACTTGACGGATGAGGCGTGAGAGTTCTTTCTCCTTGACGTCAAAGGCTTCAGAAACTTCAACGATTTGACGTGGTAAGTTTTCTTGACGTGCAACCAAATAGGCGCAAGCTGCAGTGACGCCCGCAATTGAGCGGCCGGTTACGAAGCCTTCACCGGAAAGTCTACGGTAAAGACGTGCGGTTTCTTCTTGCAATGGTTTTGGGAGTCCGGAATGGTCTCGAATGAATTGATTCGCACGTACGAGGTTGCGCTCACGACTCTTGCGAGTTTTTGAACGCTCATCGACAACTCGACGACGTCGCCAATCTCGGCGTGACTGAGAGGAAATTCCATGTCGTCCTGCACTTCCAGAGTTAAGGTCACGAACATCGATGGTCGTGTTCAGACCCTTGTCAGCAAGCGTGTAAGTGAGTGGTTGTCCAACACGAGAACGGTCTTGACTGCGATCTCTGTTGGTCCATTCAGCTCCTGGGTCAATGACATTCTCTTCGACAACCAGTCCGCATGTGTTGCAGATAATTTCGCCACGAGAGTCATCCATCTGCCAATCGGTTACGCCACAGTCGACACACGGTCGTGTGTGACCTTCGAGCGTTCTACGAATTACATCGTTCCCGCTACGGTTTGCATCAGCCCTTTGTTTGCGATTTGGTTCTTCACCAGCATTTCCTTCCGGATTCATTTTCATCTTGTTAACCTCTTGTTACATAGTCCGTGTCCAGGGTATATAAATCCCGTGAGGGAGTGCTCACTGTGGCTGAAACTGCGTACTGCGGTTTTACACTGTGGATACCATGGTTGGCTACAGACTGGTAAAATGAAGTAGCGGATATAAAGGGTTGTTTCCACTACCCGATTACCCCCCCTTCACATGGCCAAGAGTCTCGAAAAACCACATCGAACAAACGCATAGTTCAAAGACGGTACGCGAGGGCATTGGGGTTGAGGAGAGTAAAGTGCCAGCCACCGTAGTTCTTGGAGCCCAATGGGGAGATGAAGGAAAAGGAAAGATTGTCGATCGTATTGCGGAACAGGCAACATGGGTTGCTCGATTCCAAGGCGGAAACAATGCAGGCCACACCGTCGTCATCGGTGATCAAGTCTTGAAATTCCATCTTTTACCTTCAGGAATCACTCGCAAAGAATGCAATCTCGTTCTCGGAGACGGAATGGTCATCGACCCTTGGGTCCTCAATACTGAATTAACTGGATGGCAAGAGTCCACCGGCGAAGACCCTCGTGGTGAACGCTTGTACATCAGCGAACGAGCCCATATTATTCTTCCATTCCATCGTTATCTCGACAGTCTGGATAAGAAAATCGGAACGACCGGTCGAGGTATTGGACCTACATATGCAGACAAAACCAACCGAATTGGTTTGCGCTTTGGAGACCTCTCTGAAGTAATGGCCGATGATGACTGGATGGATGCAACGACTGCTCGAATGAACTCAACCCTGTCAGCAGCGGGAAGTGAAGATACAATCACAGTATCTGGTTTGAAGGCTGATGTTGAATGGATTTGGAATGCATACAGTACTTCAATTCAAAACACTGGACTTATGCTTGACAATGCACTGAAACTTGGAGAACACATTATCCTCGAAGGTGCTCAAGGCTGTCTTTTGGATATCGACCAAGGAACATTCCCCTACGTCACCTCCTCAATCACGTGCCGTGGTAACGCATCTCATGGGGCTGGAATTCATCCAGGCCATGTCGAAGAGGTCATTGGAATTACCAAAGCCTACATCACTCGTGTTGGTCATGGAGCCATGCCAACTGAACTTGATGATGAGAATGGTGTGCACCTTGGAACTGTCGGCCATGAATTTGGTACAACCACAGGCCGTAAGCGTCGTTGCGGTTGGTTTGATGCAGTGGTCATGCGACATGCAAATCGAATCAACGGATTCACAGGACTTGCATTGACAAAACTGGATGTTCTCGGTGGACTTGATGAAATCAAGATCTGTGTGGCTTACGAGTTGGATGGAAAAGAGATTTTGGAAATGCCTTCAAGTGCAACAGCTCTTGAACGTTGCAAGCCAATCTATGTCTCAATGCCTGGTTTCCCTTCGTATTCACTCGAAGAATGGCTTGGAATCGCAAAGAAAGCAAATGATGAGGGTATTGGCTACGCTGCCTTACCTTCAGCAGCTCAATTGTACATCAAGAAGGTCGAAGCACTTGTAGGCGTTCCTTGCACCAGTATTGGTGTTGGTCCGGACCGTTATGCAACGATTGATGCAGTTTGAAACGAGTCGCTTTGAGGTGAAGACTCAAAAAGGATTGGCTCGACGCCATAAATACAGGGGCGTTTAGCTCAGTTGGAAGAGTGCTTGGTTTGCAACCAAGAAGTCGGGGGTTCAAATCCCCCAACGTCCACCACCCTCGTCAAAGAGTTTGAACCCCGTAAGGTTTGGACGCACAAGAATCCGGCCAAACGTTCACCAAGAAAGGTCTGTAAGGGGCGTAACTTGAAAGCAAACAAGTAAAGCGCCAACTATGGAGGTTGATTGCCCACTTTCTCAACAAGAGCAAAGGTGGCTTGATGCCGGCATTATCAAGTTCAATACAGGTCGTTACTGGCATGCCCATGAGGACTGGGAAGAAATGTGGAAGTCACTCAAAGCCAGGGAAGTTGAGCAGCGATACATCCTCGGTATCCAAGGTCTCATCCAGACGACAGCTCTGATGCTCCAATACGAGCGACAAAAGACCCAAGGCATCATCAAGATGTGGGAGAAATTGACCGACAAAATCGGCACCCCTGAATCACCCCTGTTTGAGATGTTATGGTGTGTTAACATTCCCAAAGTGCTTCACGATGTTCTCCCCTTCCATACCGATGCAACCGCTGATGAACCCACGTGGAGTCTCCATCCAAACGCAGTTCAAATGTGACTGATGGGTTGAGCAATTTTTCGATCATTTAGTATGAAGGTAATACGCAGCATTGATGGCAGCAGCAAAGCTAATCCATGCGAGATAGGGCCAAACCAACATCGATGCGGAGGGAATCTGTGCATAGGTGAGGTATGCATAGATGAGCGTAAAAACAATCATCAAGACAATCATCACCAGTGAAAGGAGATAACGTTCAGAATTGAAGACTGAAGGCCAAGCAAGATTCAGTGCAAGTTGAACGAGAAACAACGCGATGACGATATTGGAATGTTTTAATTCATCACGGTGGTTCAAAACTGAACTGAAGCTGAAGGCAATACAGGTGTAAAGGACCGCCCATATCGGTGCAACAACCCATCCAGGGGGTTGGAAGAAAGGTTCGTACTCTGAATCAAATGTCAATTTCTTCGCCTTATTCTCTGATTCAATCTGTGTTTAATAAAAACTTGTTCTGTAATTTGGCAGAGTGAACACAAGGGTTTGCCAACCATTGGTTTATGCTTCATACTCGTCTGCGAACATCGTGAACACCTTGGGGCACGATTAAGATGAAGAAAATCGGAATTAAATGGAAGGCTGAGCACACTCAAAACCAGAATGGAAAACTCGTTGTCGTGACCGGTTCAAACACTGGAATCGGTTATCACATGGCACTCACTTTGGCAGACAAAGGTGCAGATGTCATTCTTGCATGTCGAAATGAAGAGAAAGCAGAATCGGCGAAGGCAAAGATGCTCAAGACCTCTCCTGGTGCCAACATCACAGTACAACTGCTTGATCTTGCAGACCTTGCAAGCATCGAAGGTTTTGCAAACCGAATGAAAGAATCTCACAAGCATCTGGACCTTTTGATTAACAATGCCGGCGTGATGATTCCGCCAAAATCGATCACGAAGGATGGATTTGAACTACAGATTGGTACAAACCACTTTGGTCATTTTGCACTCACTTCGCACCTCATGCCGCTTCTTTCTGCGGCAAAAGCACCCCGGATTGTCACACTGTCGAGCATCGCCCACTGGTCGGGTCGAATTGATTTTGAAGACATCAATGGTGAGAACAAAAAGTACGACAAATGGGGCATGTACAGTCAAAGTAAACTGGCCAATCTTCTGTTTGCTCTCGAACTTGACCGCCGTCTCAAAGCAGCAGGTTCCCATATCGAATCGCTCGGTAGTCATCCCGGCTATTCCGCTACTGATTTGCAACGGCACTCGATAGCGCGAATCCTGAATCCACTGTTGGGAATAGCACCTGTTAAAGGAGCGGCTCCAACACTTTATGCAGCCACTGAATCCGATGCGCTCATACATCGTTACTGGGGTCCTGTGGGTGCTCTTGAGGCAAGAGGCTGGACTGGTAAAGCCAAAATCACAGACCGTGCAGCAGATGAAGACGTTGCCCGCCGACTCTGGGAGATGACTGAGAAGATCACGGGTATTCAATTTGAAATTTGAAGAAAAAACCTTCGACGCCTCTGGCATTACAACAGCCAAATCTTGATGACGCGCTGGTAGAACATGAACGAAAACACGAAGATGGTCGGAATAATCCAACCGTAATACAAGCCTTTGTTCACAGGCTTTAATTCAGTTTCACCACGCTGTAGTGCTCGAAAAGATGCCCACAGCATATAGACAAAAGCGGCATAGATCAACGGAGTTCCAGGATTAAAGTCAACGGCGGCTGAAATGTCAAAATGAGTGATTGCAACAAAACCCCGTGTCATTCCACAAAATGGGCAGAGGTGGCCTGTGAGATGATACAAGGGGCACAATTTCAACCCGTCGACTCTTCCATGTGGTAAGATTGCTGAAACCACTAAGGCACCACCAGTGATTGCAGCAGTAATTGATGCTGCATTCACCCCCGTCCACTTCATAAATTGACCTTTACTTCGCAGTTAATGTCTTTTTTCCTGCACAATTATTAAATGGTAATAGAATAACCAGCAGATATGCAACCACAAGGAATGCAACAACAAGGAATGCCAATGAACTCAGATAAAGACTGGATGACTACTTTGCTTTTGGCTATTTTAGTCGGCGGTTTAGGAGTCGACCGATTTTATGCTGGAAGCATTGGTCTAGGAATCCTCAAGCTCTTCACTCTCGGTGGCTGTGGGCTTTGGGCATTGATTGACATCATTATGATCGTTACAGAATCATACAAAGACGGTAACGGTCTTGTCATCAAGAAGCAATAATCGTAACGATTTCGCATCATACCAACTCCGAGTGAGTACGTACTCGACCGGTTGATTTGGTAACACGGATTCATCCATTCGTTCGTTCATGTAATGATAAAAGGCACTTGATGCCTGGCAAACATCTTTGAATACTCAACGAATACAGAACCGGAAGTGACGGGTCTTTCAGATTTCGAACACAAGAACCAGTGTAGTACACTGTTGCAAAGCCTTATCATTCGTCGGTGGTAACATCTCGTGTTACTATGGGTCTCTTTGACAGGTTTAGAAAGGAGACCCCTCCTGAGAATAAGCAAATTGCTCTGGTTTACGTTGATGCGGAGAACGCTCATGCACAACCGGATTCGATACGTGAATCAATTGAAAATCACTTTGGCGGTGATGCAACACAGATGTATTCCTATTCGAAATGGAGTGCGAAGAGTGTTGAAAGTAAGAAATACAGAAACGCTGGTTTCCGTTTAGTTCAGGCTGATTCTGGAGATAATAATGCCGACATCATGATGTCCTTGGATGCCTATGAAACGGTGAGAGATTTCTCTGAACGGGGAATCACTGGAGTTGCATACATTAGTTTTCATGGAGACAAAGGATTCACTCATTTACTTGAAAAAATCAAGGCAATCCCTGGTTGGTCTTCAGTTTGGGTTACATCCAATAAAGCACCAACGAAGATGATCGTAAATTCTGCTTCTGAAGTTCTCAAAATAGTTCCACCACTTTCCGCTACCGAAAAAAGTCGGTCAAAGGTCAAAGATTCGAAGCCGACAAAACAAGTCGAGAAGAAAAAAGAATCGAAACCAAACCAAAAGTCAAACAAAGAAAAGCATTCCAAATCATCGAAAAAACCGGTGAATCAATCAAAACCTCAACCCTCAAAGAAAGTATCCGCTCTTTCTGGTTCGAAAAATACAGGAAGTAAGACCGCTCGTTATCCATCAGTGCCCTATTTGAATACGGCAAATAAGGGGTTGCGTCTTCCT
>CAJJCP010000030.1 GCA_905182715.1 uncultured Candidatus Poseidoniales archaeon | reverse complement strand
GATCCATGGTGAAGTTACCAACGTTACCGCTGCTGCTTGGTGAAGCGCCGTGGCGAGAACCTGCAGCAATTGCGGCATCAGAGGTATTCTTGAAATCAACGTAAGAGAAGACGTGACGATCATCAGTTCCTGTTGAACAGGAGTCTGTGAATGCCATTCCGATCCATTCAGCATCAAGCGATTCGAAAAGAACGTGAGCTGAATTGTTTCCGTTGATGGTCATTTGGTCACATGCGCCGTCAAAGGAAATTCCCTTGCCTGCTGCGACTTGAATGATTGTTCCTGCTTCAATGGTCAAGTCAGCGGATATCGAAAGATAGTCGCTGGTTGGATTGATACGGACTGGGCTGTCTGCCAAATCCCAAGTAGTGTCTTGAGTAATGTCAGATGTTACATCAGTACCCTTGCCTTCGAATGGCATGGTTCGGTAGTATACACCGCAATCAGCACCAGAGTTTTGGTAGCAGTAGTAGGTTCCGTAGTAAGACCAGTAAGGTGCAATCAATCCTGCACGAGCATAGCTGCTCGATGAGTATGGCAACTGTGGCATGTTTCCATACCAAGTGGTCATACTGCGCACGACGGATGTGGCTCCGTTGCTGATAAAGTTCATGTTACCGTGACGACCAAGATGGACACGGTCATTCGAGTCAGTATGGTTGTAGTCAGTACCAAAGTAGGTAAAGTTGAAACCATCAGGCATTGCGATGTTATCAGCACACTTGGAGCTCCAAGTGTTCCAGTAATATCCGGATGCACAGTAGTATCCTGTTGGAGTACCACCAGATGAACCCATGATATCAGATGCTTCTGCATTCACGAGACCAGTCATTCCACGGTCAAAGGCTTCCCAAGATCCATCACCGCTGTCTGTTGAGATACGGTAATTGTTGGTGTGAGGGTTTGTGCCAGTGATGTATTGTGTGCTGGTTGAATGTCGGATGGTTTGACCCTTTGTTCGGGTTTGGTCCATGAAACCGACAGTGCCAGCGTCATATGAGTTTGAACAAGCATCATCGTACTTGAATTCGATTTCATTTGTAACGTCATAGAAGACAGCTTGGTAAGTACATCGGTCGGCATTGTTTGAGTATTGCATGTCTCTCCATTCGACGATGAACATCTTGTTCGGGTCGCCAACTGTGAAAGATTCAGTTGCAGTTGTTACAGATTTACTCCAGCAGCTACAGTTGAAACGTCTTGAGAGGTGATGTAGTATTCGACAGAGTCTCCACGGTCAAGGTCTTCGATATCGGCAGACCAAGTACATGCTGCAAGAACACATTGTGCGCGTGTTGTTCCAGTACCAGGCGACATAACGCTCGATGTCCATGAACCAGCGGTACCGCGCGTCTGGTGTGACGCGGTAAACCATTGTTGGTCCGACACCAGCAGTTGTGCTGACATTGAGTCCACTCGGTGGGTCTCCTGCATCAGACATGATTGCAGAGACTGTTCGAGATTTGCTGTGCGAATCTGCAAGTCCGGAGTGGTCGACTGTAGGAGCGAAGGTGTCAGGTAATGGTTTGACGCCTCCAATCTTGTAGGTGACATCTCCTGAACCAGCCATTGATCCGTAGTATCCCATACCGAGAACCCAACCAGACCAAGCATATGTTGGAGCACCAGATGATGAGCCACCATAGAGGTAGTAAGGTCGGCAAGCATCACGGTAAGATGCTGGACTGCGCATGAAGTAAGTGAAACCGTTTGAGGTGACACAAAGTCGGTTAGCATTTGTTCCAGCACCGCCAGTAGCGTTACCGAATGCAAAGAGACCCATGTTACCGCCGTAGGTTTCAGCTCCACTTGCGGTTGCTGCACTGTCAGATTCAAGATTAATCTTGAATGAATCAGTGTAGCCGTATCCGTTTGATGAAGCAGCAGATGTTCCTGCAGATAGCTTTGTGTCGATGGAAGGTGAACTTCCAATACCGACCATAGCGAATGCGTTCTCTCCACTGTTAAAGTGGAAAAGCAAATTCATTCCTGGACCGTTCTTAGCATGGACTGAAAGGTAACCCTCATTTCGAGTGTGTAACAAGTCAATGTTTGAGCGTTGGGTTGAAGAAGTTGACATTCCGTAAGACCCTGCTGGAGCGATAGTTGTGTGTTGGGATGCCCAGTTGTCGTATTGGTATGCATAGTTTCCGCCTGCTGTGTACCAGCATGCAGCACTACCAGTTCCACAGTCAGAAACATCGAATTCGAAGTAGAATTCGTCGCTTCCGTCAAAGTGGGTGAATTGGCGATCGATGTTTGTGTTTGCCATTTGACCGTAGCCGCCTGCGGAAACATCAGTTGTTAGTACTTTCAACATTTTGTCATCGCCTGCGTCTTCAATATCTTCGACTGCGAAGAAGTATGGTGTTGGTGTTGTTTGCGTTCCTGTTAGGACTGGATCGTATCCAACGTTTGCACCATTGCTTCCTGAATTAAGATCTTGGAACTTCCAATAGTATTCAACGTAATCTCCTGCAGAAATTGTAGGGATTGTTGCACTAAATCGGCATGATGACGCAGATGCGGCGCATGTTCCAATGCTTGTTGTTGTAACGCTCGAGAATGAACCGTTGTTCAGAGCATAGTTGAGTGTTGGCTTGTTAGCAGAGGTCGTGTCGATTCCTGAAAGGTCAGTCAAGGTAGTAAAGAAAGTTCGAGAACCTTCAATGTATGAAGTGACATCCGTATATGCGGTGAAGCCTGAACTTGGAGCATCGGCATCAGTACCACCTGAATAGGTGATAGCAATGTAAGAATTAGTTGAACCACTGTGTCCAGAGTACGAATACAGGTACGCACTTGTAGGGAACTTCAGACCGATTGCGACAGATGAAGATGCATTTTGAGCACTTGTGATGTATCCAGCAGATGTGCTAGAGGCACAACTCGTTGCTGAAGTACAGACATCTCCGACCTTCCAACCTGAACCTGGTGTAAAGGAATCAACAACGTTACTGTTGTGGATTGAAGCAAGTAGCTTCTTTGCGTTACCAGAGTTGTATTGAGTCGAACCGAAACTGTATACAGATGTTGCGAGTACTCCAGAGCAAGTTCCTGTTGGAATGGTATAACCATAAGAGGACCGACCATTACCACAGGATTCTAGAACTGACATTTTCACGCCGTTCGTAGTCGAGGCACCAGATTTGTAAGACCACCGTTGGTGGACTTTGATTGCATCAACTGTAGCACCGGTTGGCAAGCCACTCGATGCTGAAAACGCGTATTTGCTGTATGGTTGGTATCTCTGTTGCGCGTAGTAGGTGTACAAGTAACGGTTGGTTGCAACGTAGCAGCGGTTGTAATTCAAGTAACAATATCCACCAGTCGAGCTGTAAACCTTGATTGTTGGATCGATGGCGAGCGGGAAAACGCGGTCATCGGACAACAGCCAATCAGTTTCAACGACTGTTGAAATGAGAACTTGTGAACCAGAGACTTGGATAAAGTAGGTAGCAAGGTAAGGTTCTTCAGCACCATCTTCGATAACAACTGGAGACGGGATTTGTGCGAGCAATTCACCAGTCTCGATGTTTCGAATATCGAGGGCTTCTTGAGTTTGAGTGATTTCCTCACCGAGCATGTCTTCTCCGAGGAAAAGAGCATATCCAGTTGGGATTTGCATGATTTCAGAGAAACCGAACCAAGCAGCGTTCGGTTCGAGAACCGGACGCTCACTGATTACGAGATTCTGCTTAAGCTGTGTGTTCTCGACTGCATAGTCGATAGCGAACCCTTCAGCGACAGGATATCGAATCATGTTACCACCTACGGTCACTTCATCGTTGGATGGAGCGACGTCAAATGGTTGAGGAGCAGTTCCTGTTTCATCGATCGTCATCAACGTTGGATTAATTCCAATGATGATTGGGTCGACAAACTGGTTGACTTGAATTGCAACACCATATGCCATCTCTGGACCGAATTGAGTTGTAAAGGAGTTATCCATTACTTCCCAGCCGGTTGCAGTGGCTTTGATGTTCAGATCCAAGTCTGTCCATGCCCCGTCGTCACCCATGAAGTGGATTGGAGAATCGTGCGTTAATTGCACGAACTTGCCATCTTCCTGGACGAACGTTTTGGTTGTTTGGTCTCTCATGCCGATTAATTCATCGGATGGTTCATTTTCGTATTCAACTGCTTCTTTGGTATCTGGCAAAGCGAAGAAATCATTCTCCGTTGTTTCGTTTGTGTTTACAAACTCCACATCACCTGCGTTGTTATCGACAAACCCAGCCATAGGCATTAGGGCCATCAATGCGCACAACAACAGTGCTACGCCAATTCCGTTAAAGACAGTTTTTTTCTTTGTGTTTGTTATTCCCAACATGTCATTCACCTTCATACGGATTGTATGCAAAGCATCCCACGCCTTGCTCCCCTTATAGGGATTGGGGTGCAAAATGTTTGATTTTAGGCATTGAAATTACGATTAGAAACGACTTACTGAACGGCATCAGCTGAATTACTGGTACATTCCATTTGTAAAAATTACAAAGTATAGATTTCGAAGTAATAAAAGAATTGAAAAAATTCGATTCACCATGATGATATTTTCAGAAAGATAAAAAATAGTAAATAAGCAAAATCAAGAACTTTCATTATAAATATTTCAAGGAGAGAAGTTCTTCCAATTAGGAAGAATCAGAATGAATGAAAGAGAGAAAGGGGGGGGGGGCTGAGAGGGCCGTCGAAACGGCCCCCTCAGCGGCTCTTCCCTCGAGGTGAGGGATGATTGCTTAGAGGTCAAGTATTGAAATCAGTAATCCCAATCTTTTCCTTCGTCGCCAGATCCTCCACGAGAGAGGATGAAAGCACCGGCGATGAAAGCGATAACTACGACGCCACCAATGACGCCCCATGTCCACGTTGGAACACCGCTAGAGACATCGTCTCCGACGACAACTGTTCCGTCGTCCACATTGGTGTTATCAGCGTCTCGTTGGTAATCGATACTGTTCATTGCGCCTGCGGCAACGGAGTTACCTAGGGCGTCAACTGGAACTGCTGTGAAGTGGTACGTGTATGTACCAGCAGACCAGGTTGAAGTATCGATATCAACCGAAGTTCCTGTAGCATCAACACATGTTACTTCATCGATTTGAGCAGCAGTGAACGTTCCACGGTTATAGCAGACCTTCCATGTTGCGACATCGCCTTGGTCGCCTGAAGCGGTCCAAGAAACAGTCCAAGTGGTTCCTGCAGCTGCGATGGTCAAATCAGTTGCTGCTGCACCACCGTCGACTGCACTGTCTGCAATAACAAATCCAGTGCCAACAGGTGAACTGCATCCGACTTCGTTACAAACTGCAACGAGTACAGTGTAGTTCATGCCGTGAACAGTGTTTTGTCCAGAGTAGGTGTATGAGGTGTTTCCAACTCCAAGCCCAGTAGCAAATGCAGTCGTACAGTTGACTTGCTTCACAGATGGTGACATCAATACTGTCGCCGCTTAGCATGGTTCCATCAACGTTCCAGTTGAGCAGGATTGCACCAGCCTTACCAGCCGCTGCATTGAATCCAGTAATACTTGCAGATGGTGCTTGAGCCTGAGCCAAAGAACCGCCCATGAGTACCATGGTACCAGCAGAGAGGACTGGAGAGTTCGCAGGGAAGGTATACGAGAACATTCCAGTTGTTGCATCGACATCAGTTGATGCATCAGCAATCAATGTCCAAGTTGCTCCGTTCACATACCAAAGGGAAGTTGCTCCAGTACTCTTGTCGAATTGAACATTCAGAGATTGGGTCAATACATCGTTTGCCGAGTAAGTGGTGGAAGGACTGTAGTCGATTACACCGACCGAGTCATATGACCCAGTATATCCAGGTAGAGTTTCTCCAGAAACTGCAGCACCATCAGTAGCAGTGAGTGTAAATGGAGATGTACCCCAATAGAGCATGGAGTAACTTAGACTCAATCCACTTTCAGTTGAAGCAGCGTAACTACCATCGTTCCAAATTTGAAGCATGAGTTCTTGGCTTGTTTCTCCACCATGAGCGTCGTAAACAGTCACTGAGACTGGGAAGTTTGTGACGTATGACTCGATGATGAGAATAGAGCAAGTCAATTGCATGCTTGCACGTTCGCAACCTGGAAGGGCTGCTCCAGCATGTCTCCATTCAATTTCGAGATTGGTTGCAGATGGGTCATCGACATCGAAAACTTGCACTGCCATTCCAAGCACATCTTCTTGACCAAGATAGAGGTCTCCTTCATTCAACAAATCGAGAGAGGTGATGATTGGTGCGTTGTTTCGCACATTCAAGGTCATGCTTCGATCGTTGTTTGAAGGCTTTGCGTCGTTCATCTTTGAATCGTTCACAAGGTTAGCAGTGAATGTGTATTCGCCATCCATGCTGAGTTCAATCATGACACAGGCATAGGCTTGAAGACTTGTACCTTGGCCGACTCCAATTGCCCCGTAGATTGGGTATTCAGGTTCGACTGCTTCACAAGTGGTTACATCGTTTGTAGCAACTGTTGCACCAGCAGAATCAGTGACTGTGAAGTCAACAGACCAGTGGTAGTTCGAATTTATCTCACTACCTCGGTGTTCAACTTCAACATGCAAGTATGAAGTTCCAACGTTAAGGTCTGCATCATCAGTATCAGAGACTACAGAAGTCCCTTGCCCAGATCCATCAGATTCGAAGCCTTGGACGACAGACATCTGAGAGATTCGAATGTCATTAAAGACACTTGCGAATCCTTCGATTGTAGAAGAGTCGGTAGAAGGAGTATGCGTCCTCAGTGGCTGTTTCCTCACAGAAGTTGTCGTAGGTTACGTTTTCAGTATCTGTGTAAACACAACTCGACCATTGGCCGTATTGCGTATAATCGACGAGAGATGCTTTCATCCCATAGGATGCGTCATCAGTGTTTTCGACAGCAACAGTCAAACTTCCCGGTAAGTGTCCATGTTGAGAGTACATTCCGTACATCTGTTGTAATGGTTGCCGGTTCAGTTGAAATGTTTTCGAAAATATCTACAGTCATTAAGGTTCCAGCAGTGTAGAGATTTGTGGTCGAACTGTCAATAGAGTTTCCATGGCGATCTTGTGCAGCGGACACGTCGCCTACAGATTGTAGGCGAACTTGTACTTCACGAGGATCAAAGGTATCGGAGCCGTTTGCAGTTACAGTGAGTGTCCAATCTTTGGACCCTGCACCGCTTTCGACCTCATTGCCGGAATTCCAGGCGAGTTCGAGTTCGATATCATACCAGTCTTCAACACTCACAAAGACTTGTTGAGCGTCGTTACCAACATCGACATCAGGGTTTGCAGAAACAACCATTTCAATGACGTACAATCCTTTCAATGGAGTCCAAGTGATTGGTGAACCTGAAACAGACATTGTGTGCTTTCCGCCACCAAGGACGTCACCAGCAGCAAGGGATGTGAAATCACAGATTGCAGCAGATGCACAGATGACATCGTTATTGGTCCAAGTCAAATCAGCACCAGACGCATCTTTAGCAACTAGACTTGGATTGCCATCCGCATCGGAAAGGTATACAGTAACACTGTAAGACATTTCAGTGATCGCTGCATCACCGCTGTTTTGGATGTAGGCGGAGAATTCAGTTACATCTCCAACTTTCATGACGTTACGGCATGAAGCCCCAAGCGGGCAAACGGTTTCTTTCGGGTTTGTGATAGCAACCATTTCTGCATCAGCACCCGCACGGGCACCTGCATCTTCAATTACTTCAGTTTCTTCTAGCTCGGCGAAATCGAAACTTGAGAGCGCACTCACAAGCATCAAGGTGACGAGAATCATAGGGGTTATTTTTCGCATATCTATACCTCCGATGGTTCGGTATTTCACTCCACGAAATTCGTCGTATTTATACTATAGGAGTGCAAATAATGATTATTATTGAGTGAAATCACGCACATGATGTGGAAGAATTAGCCATTCAGTCAAGCGATTATAGAATGTGTGGTACGGTAATTTTGTAGAGACCCCTCAAAAGTGGTGAATTTCAACAGAAAAGAAGGTAAAGTACAAAATTATCACATTTGTTTGGTAAAATTACATCATCAGGATTCGCGCAATGCGGCAGAAGCTGGAATCTTAGCAGCCTTCTGGATGGGGACAAGAGTAACGAGCAACACGAGTAACCATCCCCCGAAGAACACCGCAAATATTGAACCCATCGGAAGACTAAAACTCGCACCTTGGTCTTTCCAAAAGGCGACATACAGAGCCCGATGAAAACCTACAGCGACTAAAATTCCATTCAACATACCCAGTACACTCACCCAGGACACTTCAATCCAGAATGAAAGGAGTACCATGTTCTTACGATAGCCCAAGGCTCGTAGAACCCCTATAGATTTGGTGCGTTCAGATACTGAACGTACGGTGACCACTCCAATTCCAGCAATACCTACAATGAGTCCTAATGCAAGATACCCCTCAAAAATACCGAGCAATGCAAGCACTAAGGATTGAAGCAACATGACTTCGTCTGAAATGACGGAGACCTGCACCCCCTTGCCATTGAGTAACGGTGAGAGTTCTGATTCTAATTCTGCAGCAGCCATTCTGACATCCTTACTCTTACCAGTTGGAGAAAAGTCACTCACGGTATTGTCTTGATATGAGGTAGATGGTTGAGCATCATCCGAGACACTCACATACATTCGAGTGAGGCGACCATCAAATTGTTCGATGACAAGATCATCATTCATCCAAACCCCTGCTGAAAACAGATATGAAGATTGTTCGAGAAAGCCTGCAACCTTCACAGAACGGGTATTTCCAGGGTTTGAAATATCAATTAGCGAAATTGATTCTCCAATTGAAAAACTTAAGGTAGAAATACCACTACCATCGGTGATTGACTCTAGACCAAATGAGGCATCGAGAAGTACCAAATCATCACGTGAAGATACGACATTCCATACTTCAAATTCATCGGCACCAAGTGAAGAGTCCCAGGTGTAAAGAGGTAAACCACCATGTTGGGCAAAAGCGTCATCGAAACCTCGGACAACATAGGGCATCCGTTCGCCTTCAGCATCCTCAAGGAAAACTTCGCCCCGATGTACACGTGCAACAGAATCAATTTGGAATTCAAGAGTTGAAGAAAGATTCCAGTCGGAAATATTTTCGGACAACTCGATTGGACTGGAGCGTGAACCTGTCAATAACAATTCATAATCGCCTTCAGCATCCTCGACAAAGGAACTCGTATAATTATCAAATTGTTCTGCATAACCACCTAACACAATCACAGAAAAGACGGTGATTGAAAACATACCCATAACAACGGCAGTGCGAACAGGCGTCGCAAGTGGATAGGCAAGAGACACGGGTAACACTGGGCCCCATCGTCGAGTCAAGATTTTCGCTTTACCTAATCGCTTCACAAGAAGTGGTGCAGCACTGGTCAGCAAAAGAACACCTGCAAACACTTCAACTAAGCCGAGTACAATGAACGAAAGTTCATCCGGTTCCATTCCTTTCCGAATCGGGTCAAGTGAAGAAAGACCGACGGTCCAAACCAACAACATTGTTCCAACCATGGCTAACGTGTTGCGACTCGCATTCCTCCAAAGGCGATGCCAAAGATCATTCCTCGTTCGTAAGAAAACCGGTAACTCCCAAGTGAAGAACGGAACAAGAGTGATGATTGCACAAACACCTGAAACCATCCATAAGAAATACGCAACACCAGATTCAAATCCAAGAACAAGTAAAATGAGGAGAGAAAGCAAACCACCGCCAAGGGCAAGAATCTGAAGGAGAAGAAGAAACCAAGGTACTCCTTCGGAACGAGCGATTCGGCCACCCTTTAGTGCGTGAATGATGTTGAGTTTCGATGTCCAAAAAGCGGACCCCCAGAGCGTGAATACTGCAAGAAGGAAGCCCCAAACTGCACCTGAAAACAAAGAGGTCCATTCCCAAGCAAAAGCAAATTGGTTCGAACCTACGGATGAAAACATGTTATCGAATCCAATACTGATGAACCATGCAAGAACCAAGCCAACAATTGCTCCCAAGAGACTCGCCAAGGCTGAGAGAAGAATTCCTTCTTGGACTGCAAGGGCTCGTGCATCAGATTGAGTGACTCCCAAGGCCCGCATTGTGCCAAGTTCTGAGCGCCGGGCTTCGGCTAACATCATGACAATCGTGAGTACAAGTAGTACGCCTGCTGCAATCGTAAAGGTTCCAAAGACCAAGAACATAGCAGCAAGAATGCCAGAGGATTCCTCAGCAATTGCTGCAGCCTCCACCTTTACTGCCCGAACATTGAGGTTTGCATCAGATGCATTTGATTCAAGATTTAGCCATGAAATGAGAGGTGAGGCAATCGAATCATTCCACTGGCCGGATACTGAAAGGACGACCATCGACCTCTCGTCTTCACCTGCAGAAGCTAACTGCTCGCCATCGGAGAGAGCGACAAGGCCAAGAATGACTGCATCGAGTTCTGAAAGACTTTCCATCCCTTCAAGGTCACCATATGAGCCTGAGAAATTCAAACGGAATGCGGTATTATCGCCAAAAGCATAGGGTATGAGTCCTTTTACCCAAACTTCACTTTCTTGTTCAGTCAAATTGAGTTCATTGAGACGTTGACTGAAGAGCACTTCACCTTCTTCGACCACAAGTGGTGATTGTTCACCTCCAAACGCCAAGAATAATTGCGGAAGAACACCGAGCCCACCCGCAGTTGAAACGATTGGTATCCGGAGTGTTTCAATCGGACCGTTTACAGAATCCCATCGGATAAGACCGTTCGGAACTGTACACCAATGGTGACCGTTATGCGATTCAGTAACAGAAGCACGGCCATCGCAGGAAGAATGAAGAGGGATATTGGCAGAATACAGAGGTATAATCGGCCATTGAGAAGCATTCTCTAAGGCAGTAAAAGAGATAGTAGAAATTGACGATTGATAGCGAGTAGAGGAAAGAAGACTTTCTATTTCCAGATAGAGATTCTGATCAAAATGTAACTGTGCAGAAAGCACAGTAGAGGGCTGGTCAAGTGTGAGATTCGTAACTGAGTGCTGCTGTAAGTCAAGAGAGAATGAATGTAATCTGAATGATGAAGAAGTTTCTTCAAGTGCCCACCAATGTTGAGAATCGGACGTTACTGAAAGCATCTCACCCTCGCTTTCAAAGGAGGCCCATTCATCCAATTCAACATCCCCTTCATAACCAATAACAAGTCCTTCATCGGTTGCAATCAAACCGTATTCGCCCGAAGAATCAAGCGTGAAATCGTGTGCAATACCTCCTTCAGCGACCCTCCAAACCCAAGCATCACCCGCCCCATCAATTTGAAAACCAGCACCGCTCGGTGAGAAATGCCAAAGGCCACGTTCACCAGCACGAAGTTCAGTGACATCCGAATCTGCAAGAGTGAGAATCTGTTGGTTGTTCTCTTCCAGTTCAATCAGTGGAATTTGCAAGACTTCCATCATGCTCGAACCTGGTGCGAACTGACTCAAGTTCCCCCTTAAACCGCGCACTAACTCTCCTGAAAGGCGACCGAGACCCTGACTTGAAGTCAATGTAATCGATTTTGTAGTTTCGTCTAAATCGATGTCCAATCCAACATCAGTTGCACGTATCAAACGGTCCAAGAGTTGCTCAACGTCTTCTAAAATTGGCTCAATGTGCCCAGCATCATCGTGGGAGTCATCCACAGCATAGTAGAGAGAATTGATACTTCCATTGAGACGTTGAAGCGATTGAGCCGTCGTTAAATCGGTGAATAAGGCCGGGGCTTGAGTACCAGCAGATGCCCCTTGGCCCTCATTTCCAACAATGCTGAGAATTTTCAAGTTGGATTCGACTCGGATACGTTTGCCATCTTGAGTAACGTACCAACCAATTTCCAGCTCATCTTCAACAGAAACACCTAACTCATCGGCCAAAACTTCATTCACCGCAACATATTTTTGTTGAGAAAAGAGGTTCGCCTCATACAAATTAGCATAACGTATCCCTTGAGTTTCAGAACCGATCTTTGGCCAGATTTTTTGATTATCGATCGTGCTGTTCATCGCCATCCAAGTGACTCCGGTAAGTGAAGCATCACCCGAAGCAACACTGGTTGAAGCAACCAAACCCTGTTGCTGACCTTTGATGGCGCTGTTGAGTGAAGAATCATTTTGAATTCCATGCCACATTTCATTTGCAAGCGATTCAGAAAGAGTAACGCGCTCGCCAATCGAAAGGTCGAAGCCAGAAATGGTAATGTCTGTCTCGCCCCATGCTCCTTCAACCTCATACCGAACGGTGGCATCTAATGAATCGCCAACAACCATTGAGGAAGTGATGATTGCAGAGGCAATAATCAAACCAACCATGAGGAGTGCTGCTTGCCGTTTTCGTCGGAGAATATTTTGTTTTGCCAGCCGCCAAACGACAAGTCGTTGCGGAACGAGTAACGGTTGCATCAAGACATGACTCGTCATTCCCAAAGCAAAGGCACCAGCCCACAGAGTGAGTCCAGAAATGGAGAGCCAATCAAGCAGAAGGTAACCGAGAAGAGCATCGACGACAGGACCAACAATCAGAAAGCAGATTTTACCGACACCAAGTTGCTTCCAGCGACCTATTCCGCGAGTGGATGCTGCACTCAAAAGAGCAACCACAAGTGAAAGAATGGCCAAAGGAATCAGCAGTTTCACTCCTCCTTGGTGTTCCTTTGGTCTTCGATGATTACGCCATCCGACATCTGTAGAGTACGCGTACAATGTTCGGCGATTTTCGAGTCATGTGTGACAATGAGGAAAGTCGTATTACGCTCATGATTCAAGCGAAGGAGAAGTTCGAGAACTTCCGCAGAAGTCGCAGAATCAAGATTGCCCGTCGGCTCGTCACAAAGAATGATTGCAGGATTGTGAACCAAAGCTCGTGCAACTGCAACACGTTGTTGCTGACCACCGGACAACTCAGCAGGACGATGTTCTGCTCGGTTTTCGAGGCCAACGGATGTGAGAGCAGCAAGCGCTCCCTTGTGAGCTTCAGAAGCAGATTTACCAAGTAACAAGAGTGGCAATTCAACATTTTCGACTGCAGAAAGCACGGGTAGAAGGTTGAAATCTTGAAAAATGAAGCCAAGATGTTCGGCTCGCATTCGGGTTCGGTCATCGTCTGAGATGCCAAAGAGAGGTCGATTCTTGACCGTGACATCTCCTGAATTCGGTTCATCAATTCCAGAGAGGATATTGAGCAAAGTGGTTTTACCGCAACCCGATGGTCCCATTATGGCAACCATCTCTCCTGCTTCAATCGTGACATTGACACCTTTGACTGCTTGAATCGTAGATTCTCCAGATGGATAAATTTTCCACAAACTGGTTGCTTTCATCACCGGTCCCATGCCTTAAGGACAACCGAGTGCGTTGATAAACTACCGCTTCAAAGCATCACCATGAACGATGCGCAGAGCATGAGTATCACTCTTCTCGCGTTTGGTCCACTCGCTGAAGAACTTGGTTGGAAGCGTCATCAATTAATGCTCCAATCCCTTTCAAAGATTGAAGATGTACTCGGTATACTTTCAATTCTTGAATGGAGTGAGCGAGGCCTTGTTTTTGCTATCAATGGTTTACAGCAAGAGATGTCTGCTGAATTGAATGATGGTGACGAATTGGCCTTCCTTCCACCCGTATCAGGTGGATAAAAAACAAAAAAAGATTTCGTTTGGCCGAAGCCTTCAACACTACACCCCGACTCCAAGGGTTGAGGAAGAAACATGATTGGCGGCCTAGGACCTCTCGAACTCACGATTCTCGTCGGACTATTTTTCATATTATTTGGTGCAGAACGCTTACCAAAAATGGCAAACGCACTCGGCCGTTCAAAAGGTCAATTCCAGAAGGGATTAGCCGACACCTCACGAACGATCACTGACCTGGAAGCAGATGGCCGAACCCCTTCTCAACTTCTGGCACAACGTGCTCGGGCTGTTGGACTCGACCCTGCAGGCATGGATGTCGATGAACTTGAACGGAAAGTGACTGCTCTTGAGGCATTGAATTCATCCGCAGAGGAATAAATCATCTCTTGCGCTTCAAAACCAGTGGCGACCCACATCGGTCGCAATCACCAACTTCTCCTTTTTTAGAGCGAGAAACGTTTTCCGGAACATCAGTAGAAACACGGCATCCAGTGCAACGCAATTCCCATTTCCAGACTTTCTTAGCACCGACAGTTCCGACTGACGTCGTTTGCTTTCCAGCAGATTTCATCGTATTTTGTAAACGATAATCATCGGTAACCAAAGGAAGATTCAGGCCAAGTGCAAGTGCTAAGACATCGAGGTCGACATCTGAAAGGCGGGGAAGGTCTCCACTTTGTGCAGCACATTCCTTGGCCACGTTGAGCAAATTTGGAGAAACATCGCGCCAATCAATATCCAATGCTTGAATTAACATCCAACGTTGTGGACTGACACGCTCAAGTTCTTCCTGCTGACGCACAGCACAAACATTGCCGGTAAGTTCACTCACGGGCCAATGAAGCAATGCTGCTGTATCGAGGACTCGCATCAATTTCTCCACTGAAGAATGCCCTCCTTGAAGCCACCGCACACCCACACCTTCATTGGTGTGTGGACTGAGCCATCTTTATGTCGTGGAAGGATACGATAGTCGACTTTTTCGACATCTTTGGACCTGCAAGTCTTGCAATGGTCTCCTTTACTGAATCGATTATTCAACCAATACCTCCAGATTTGATCTACATCCCTATGCTTGCAGACACCATTGGAAATGTACCAATGGTGATTTGGCTATGGTTAACAGTCACCCTTTCCTCTGTAGCAGGTTCCATGGTTGGTTATTGGATTGGGAAACGCTGGGGCCGAAATCTTCTCGGTCGATTTGCAAAACAGTCTCATCTGGATAAGATAGAGGCACTTACACTCAAATACGGAACACTTGGGATTTTCATCGCTGCATTCTCTCCAATCCCCTACAAGGTATTTGGTTGGGTTGCAGGAATGGGGGAAATGGAAAAGAAACCGTTCTTACTTGCCGGACTTTGTGGGAGAGGTCTACGTTTTGGATTGGAAGCAGTGTTGATTGGCGTGTACGGAAATGCTGCCATTGATGCATTAAATTGGTTCCTCGACAATGAGATTATTCTTGGCCTCGTCATGATTCTTGCGGCAATACCACTTTGGTATGGTTGGAAATGGTGGTCCAATATTGAAATCGATTCGCCCACTCTTGATCCAAAAACGAATCAATGAGTCACCATTGTATCGTCTTTCATAGAGCGAATCATTATCAAGGGGTGGTCGGTGGAACGGCTGTCGCTCGTGTGGTGTAGCCAGGTCCATCATAGTGGGTTTTCATCCCGCCGACCCGGGTTCGAATCCCGGCACGAGCACTTACCACCTGTTTTGAGAGAAGACAGGCTACTGCGTTTTTGAAAATGGATAAATTGTCAAAGTGCGCGAACCCCCTCTCGAACCTAGGTACTCACAAAAACAGGACAATGCGTAGTTCACTCAAACGAGCACTTCGAAAGTATTGGAGAGAAAGCATGCGTCTTCGCATGCAGCTATTTCAGCAATCCAGAACTGGAACACGTAAACCAATTTCAAGAGCGTAGCGTTCTCAAAAGCCACCCTGAGGTGGTTGTTGATCGAATGGGCTTTGTTGAGCAGGTTGTTGTTGAACAGGGGGCTGACCGAATGGGCTTTGTTGAACAGGTTGCTGTTGAACAGGTTGCTGTTGAACAGGTTGCTGTGCGTATTGTTGTTGTTGAACAGGTTGCTGTGCGTATTGTTGCGATTGAACAGGCTGTGGGTATTGAGCACCCATCATTTGGTTCTGCTGAAGAGGGATTCCACCGGGGCCGACCATTACAACACCAGGTTCCTTAAGCGTAAGAGCGAATATCCCACCAAGAACAAACATGAATACTCCACAGCACATTACACCCCAAGATGCAAGAATGGCAAAGAATCCTCCAACCGCTTCACCTACATCTTCTAAACTATCAGAAATATAGAGTTTTTCTGATGATTCAATACTGTAAGGTCCATATCCTCCAAGTGAACCAATGCTAATGTATCCCGATTCATTGTACATTCCATCATCGCATTCCCAATCGTAAGTAGAAGTATCTCCATCCACATCGTTTATGGTGTAGGTAAGGGAATCACACGAAGGTGCTAGAGAATAGACTTGATAGTAATTATCATAACTCCCGTCGAACGTTCCAGTTGTGCCTTCCCATTCCGCATTACCGATTGGGTCTATTGCTGAATCAACAGCAACAGAGCCACCGGCAAACAATACTATTCCTGCTACAGTCGTGAGGGTACCTAAAATCAACATTACTTTGGCAAGGGTGTGCATGTTTATCCCATGCAACTTTGGTATATATATTCGACTTTGAGGCCAAATCACGTATTAAGCGAGCGTTCCGTTTTGATAATCGAGTAATGCTTGTTGAATTTCATCTCGTGTATTCATCACAAACGGCCCGTATCTTGCAATTGGCTCGTTGATTTCGGGACCTGCGAGAATCAAAAACTCAGCATCTTCTTCTCGTGCTTCAAAAACAACTTCATCGCCATCGGTTAGGATTCCAAGTTGACCGTCATGAATCGGCTTTCCGTCAATATGAACCGTACCTCCAAACACGTAAATCATCCCATTCAGCCCTCGCTCGATGACTTGACGATGCGTACCACCTTGCTGAATTTTCATATGAATGTAGGTAATTGGAATCACTGTATCAATAACTGCCTGAACCCCTAAAGTAGAGCCTGCAATCACATTGGCCCAGACTTTTCCGTCCTCAGAAGTTACTTTCGGTATCTGTTCCGAGGGAATGTCTTGGTATCGTGGATTCATCATTTTGTCTTTTGAAGGAAGGTTAACCCAGATTTGGAAACCGTGAGTCACACCGCCTTGTTCAAGGAAGTCATCTTGTGGAAGTTCTGAATGAATAATCCCGCGGCCAGCGGTCATCCATTGTACATCTCCAGGGTTAAGATCCCCTTTATTGCCTGCACTGTCTTCGTGTTTCATCGCTCCTTGTAACATATAGGTGACAGTTTCAAAACCTCGATGGGGATGAGCAGGTGCGCCAATCGCTTGACCTGGGTCCCAGTGAACTGGACCCATTTCATCCAAAAGAAGGAACGGACTCATGAGCGTACCCATGGCTGAAGGTCTTCGAACTGGAAAGCCTCCGCCTTCAAGTACGGTATGCGTTGGAGCAGTCATCCGTAATGTTCGCAATGTATTCATCTGAGAACACCCTTGATCATTTCAGTTACAGACTCAGAGTTCAGCGTTTTGTTCTTGTTAATCGTGATCGAACGACCCAGTACATTTGAACCAAGGTAAGAGAATTGCATACGCATACCCAAGATTGCCTGATGTCCTCCACCACCACTCACCGATGCTAAACCTACGTTGCGTTTGTTAAACATTAAACGGAAATTAGAGGATTGAACCGAAATCCAAGCGACGAGATTATTCAAGACTGGAGGAATTAGACCGTTATACTCAGGAGCACAAACAATCATTCCGTCACAGGAAAGAATACGAGCCATACATGTTTCGATGTGTTCTAAACCTTTGAACTCATCTTCGGTATCCGGAGTGTATAACGGAAGATTGAGCCCACAAATGTCGATAACTTCGACACTGTGCTTCATCGATTCTGCTACTGCTTGAATCGACATGGCCAAATCGAGATTCTTACCCGAAGACGCTGCTAAGATTAACAAGTTCCCCATAGCATTCGCACAACCTTCAACCTCTTTGAAGTTGTCAGTATCACAATGCTTACCATTTCATGCGGTATGCAAGTATGAGAATACCAATCACAGTAGGCACGATAGCAATCGCAAGTGTGGTCATAATGAGGCGTTTCACTTGGTCATCTGTAGATTCTTGCGTAATCACATCTGAAGCTGCTTCAGCATCTTCACAATCTTCAGTAAACTCATTACAGACAATTTCACCGTCACTACCACCGACTGGAGGATAGTAATCAAGATCTTCAGTTAAGTCACGGCAACCATCACCATCTGAATCTGTTTTCATTGATGAGACCCATTTTGTTTCGCCGAGAGGACATGTGTCAGCTAAATCGCCTACTCCGTCACCATCATCGTCAAGGTCTTCACCAGAATCAATGCAACCGTCTTGGTCGAAATCATTTGTCGAATCCGAAATCCACGCAAGTGTTCCGCGAGAACACAAGTCACTCTGATCGAAAATACCGTCATTATCATCATCTTCGTCTTCCGGCGAGTCATCAAAGCATCCATCGGCGTCATAATCAGTAGCAGGAGATGAAGTCCAGTCCGAGTTTCCCGTCGTTACAGAAATCAGTTGCATCTAAGATACCATCGTTATCATCATCCAAATCCTCTGTACTGTCTCGACAACCATCTGAATCATAATCCTCAATGCCCGAAGAAGGCCAGTCCAATTCGCCTATAGGACAAACGTCCGCTGCATCCAATACATCGTCGTTATCATCATCTAAATCCTCTGAACTGTCTTGGCATCCATCAGAATCCCGGTCATTGCTAGTACTCGAAATCCAATTTAGAGTTCCTTTGCGACAGAGGTCTTGTACGTTCAAAATACCATCATTGTCATTGTCGGAATCTTCAATATCATCTCGGCAACCATCAGAATCGTAGTCAAACTTCGACGACTCCCAATTATCCCTTCCAAGAGGACATTGGTCAAGAAGGTCAGACATGCCATCGTTATCGTCATCTGAATCTTCAGTTGAATCTCGGCAACCATCTGAATCATGGTCGGTAGAAGAGGTTGAAAGCCAGCCAAGTTCTCCAGTCGGACAATTATCAATGAGGTCGAAAACTCCATCATTATCATCGTCAAGGTCTTCTGTATCGTCTTTACAACCATCACGGTCGTAATCAGTCGAGTTATCAGATATCCAATCCAAGTTACCTCTCGAGCATTGATCAACAGTATCAATGGCTTTATCGTTGTCATCATCAAGGTCTTCCGTTCCATCGTAGCAGCCATCTTGGTCGTAATCATTACTCGTATCGGAAATCCAAAACCTTAGACCCTTTTTGCAGGAATCAAATTCATCAAGGATTCCGTCATTATCAATATCAAAATCCTCAACAGGTGCTGTCGATTCATCGTTACAGCCATCTCCATCATAATCAGTTCCTTCATCGGAGATCCAACCGAGTAAGCCGTATGGACACAGATCAATGATGTCGAATACTCCGTCATTGTCGTCATCACTGTCTTCTAGCAAGTCTTGACAGCCATCTGAATCGTAATCAGTATCAGGTCCAGGAATCCATGAAGCATCACCGCCAGAGCAGAGATCTTCACTATCGATGACTCCATCGTTATCATCGTCGTCATCTTCTGTTTCATCTCTGCAGCCATCACCGTCGTTATCGTTAGCCGGTGTTGAAATCCATCCTAAATCCCCGAATTGACAGTCGTCATTGACGTCAAGTACGCCATCGTCATCATCGTCGAAGTCTTCTTCTCCCAAATCATGCCACTGGTCCATGCATCCATCGGTATCATAGTCTGTGAATCCATTCGGATCGTCTTCAAGCGGATAGTGTTCAATTAATTCAGGTCCTTTCGGGCATCTGTCGTTCATATCGAGAATTCCGTCACCGTCGTCGTCAAGGTCTTCAAGAGAATCTTGGCAACCATCGCCGTCGTAGTCAGTGCTTCCTTTAATGGCTGGGCCCGTTGATCCCCATCCGATATCGCCAGTTTGGCATTGATCGTCTGAGTCACGTAGTCCGTCGTTATCATCATCATCGTCTTCCGTAATATCGTTACAACCATCTGAATCGTGGTCTGTTGCAGGGGTAGAAATCCAGCCCATATCACCGAAATTGCAATCATCTAAATTATCGGTGATTAAATCATTATCATCATCAGAGGTCTTCGGTAGCATCTCGGCAACCGTCATTATCATAATCGGTTATTGGTGGTCCAACGCTGTCAGAAATCCAGCCGAGTTCACCAATTCTACAGTCATCGCCGATGTCAGGTTTTGTATCATTGTCATCGTCAAGGTCTTCACCAGCATCTCTGCATCCATCAGAGTCATGGTCGGTGACTGGTCCAGAAATCCAGCCCAAATCTCCCTTTTGGCAGAGTAAGTCGTCAACATCGTCGATTCCATCGTTATCATCATCCGGGTCTTCTGTTAAATCTCGACATCCATCGGTATCGTAATCATTTGCAGGTGTTGACGTCCAACCGAGTTCTCCAGTCTGACAATTATCATTCACATCAGGCACTGTATCATTGTCATCATCAGGGTCTTCGGTAGCATCTTTGCAACCATCAGAGTCATAATCGGTGATTGGAGGTCCTACGTCATCCGAAATCCAGTTGATATCGCCGAGTTGACAATCATCTATGCTATCCTCGACACCATCGTTGTCATCATCTGAGTCTTCTGTCTGGTCTGAATCCTGACAACCGTCGCCGTCGTGGTCGGTAAACGTGTTCGAAGTCCATCCTAAGTTTCCAAAGTGACAGAGATCTGTAATGTCAAGGACACCATCGTTATCATCATCATCATCACAAGCATCTCCAGAGAACCCTATTCCAAGTATCGCACTATCGTTATCATAATCAAGTTGATCAGGATTCGCTACAAAGATACAGTTGTCATCCACGTCGATAACTCCATCGGAGTCATCATCGTCGTCTTCGGCATTCGAACATCCATCGCCATCATTGTCATTACCAGGGGTGGAAGTCCAAGGCATACCATTTCCTTTCGGGCAATTGTCAGCGATATCAGCGACTCCATCGTTGTCATCGTCTGAGTCTTCATCGTCTCGGCAACCGTCAGTATCGTAATCGTTTGCTGGAGTAGAAGTCCAGCTTAAAGTGCCGGTAGGACAGAAATCCGTGGTATAATTTGAGGGCGCACAAGAACTCGATTGGCCGTAAGAACTTGGACCATTCGCATCACAAATATTATCGTTATCATCATCGAGGTCTTCGTTCGAATCTTGACAGCCATCGGTATCGTAGTCTGTTGTTCCAGAGGAAATCCAACCTAAGTCGCTTGTGTATGCATTACAGTCATCGAGACCGTCGCCAACACCATCGCCGTCGTCATCAAAGTCTTCATCGATGTCTCTGCAACCATCACCATCGTAATCGTTGTAGTGGACTCGAAGTCCAGCCCAAAGCGCTATCGAACCTTGGACAATTATCAGGGGCATCGTCATCGACTCCATCCTCGTCATCATCAAGATCGCAAGCATCTCCTTCTTCTACGGATTCATGTATCAAATCGTAGTTAAGTTGGTTGTCGGCTCCCAAGAGTGGGCCGTTCGGAACGAATTGACAATTATCTTGGCCATCGCTAACGCCATCATTATCATCATCGATATCTTCATCGTCATGGCAACCATCTCCATCATTATCAGTTGATGGAATAGAAATCCAGTTTAAGCGACCAGAGTTCGCTGTACATTCATCGATTCCAGTCGATGAAGGCTCACAGGAACTGGAGTCACCGTAAGAACTCGAACCGCCACTATCACAAATGTCATCGTTATCATCATCGAGGTCTTCTCCGGAATCTTGACAACCATCGGAATCATAATCAGTGGCTGAACTTGGAGTCCAGCCTACGGTTCCAGCTGAACAATCATCGAAACCGTCACCAATTCCATCTTCGTCATCATCGAGGTCTTCTCCGGAATCTTGACAACCATCCTCATCATTATCAGTGGTTGCTTGATCAGAAATCCAACCTAAATTGCCTGTAGGAGCAGGACATTCATCTGTTGAAGTCGATGAGGGCCGACACTCCATCTGATTGGAATCGCCGTAAGTAGCAGCTGCACCAGTATCACAAATTTCATCATTATCGTCATCGGGATCTTCTCCTGCATCGCGACAGCCATCTGTGTCGTAGTCTGTTATCGCTGTGGAAGACCAGAGCAAATTGCCTTTAGCGCATTCATCTGCTAAAGTAGGTGAGGCTACACAAAGAATCGATTGGCCGTAAGAACCTGGCCCATCAATATCACAAATCCCATCGTTATCATCGTCGAGGTCTTCTCCTGCATCGCGACAGCCATCGGAATCATAATCAGTTAAAGCTCCAGGTGACCAGCCAACATCTCCGGCTGGGCAGGACAGGTCACTGGTGTCAGGGATTCCGTCGTTATCATCATCGGGGTCTTCGGTAGAATTGTCTCGGCATCCATCCCCATCATTATCGGTGGTTCCGTTAGAAATCCAATTCAATTCACTTGTGTATGCGGTGCAAGCTGTCATCAATGTCCGCAACGGTATCTCCGTCGTCATCGGGGTCTTCATCGATGTCTCGGCAACCGTCACCATCGTAATCGTTTGTTGGACTCGAAGTCCAATCCTTCAACCCATTTACACAATTGTCAGGAACATTGTCATCGACTCCATCGTTATCTGCATCCGGATCTTCTGGAGTTCCATCTTCGCAACCATCAATATCATAATCGGTAATTGATGGACCAGTTGATACAGAAATCCAACCTAAATTGCCAGTATTAGCAGGACATTCATCGACCAAAGTCGATGAAGCTACACAAGAACTCGATAATCCGTACGTACTGGGACCATTTGAATCACAAATTTCATCGTTATCGTCGTCGAGGTCTTCGAGTGAATCTTGGCAGCCATCGGAATCGTAATCGGTAATCGATGCACCAGTTGATACAGAAATCCAATTTAAATTGCTTAATTCAGTTGCATCACAAAAATCAATGACATCGAAAACGTCATCATTATCATCGTCGTTATCTTCAACGTGAGAATCTTGACAGCCATCACCATCATAATCGGTGATTGATGAACCAGTTGATACAGAAGTCCAACCTAACGAACCCCGAGTACAGTTATCGGGACCGGTTGACACGCCGTCGCCTGGGCCGTCGAGAACGCCATCGTTATCATCATCGGGGTCTTCAGGGTCGGTATCTTTGCAACCATCTGTATCGTGGTCGGTAGATGAGGATGACGTGAAAAATGCACCTTTCACACATTCATCGATTGTCGTAGAGGAAGCCACACAAGAACTTGCTGTACCGTATGAACTCGGACCATTACTATCACAAATGCCATCATCATCATCATCAAGGTCTTCAGAATCATCTTTACAGCCATCACCATCATAATCGGTTATTGCCGTTGAAATCCAGCCTAAAGCGCCCGGAGTTGGAGAGGTGGTGGATGTACAAACATCGGGATGGTTATCAAAAACTCCATCGTTGTCATCGTCGGGGTCCTCTTCGCTGTCATGGCAACCATCGGAATCATAATCAGTTATCGAGGTGGCTGTCCAATTGGTAAAACCAGCAGTGCAAGTCAGGTCATCGGTATCCAAATAATCATCATTGTCATCATTGAGGTCTTCATTTGCATCTTCGCAGCCATCGCCATCGTTATCGGTGGTCGGATTGGAATTCCATCCAACAGAACCAGCGTTACAGTCATCGTCAACATCCTTGACTCCGTCATTATCCATGTCATCGTCTTCAGTATCATCTTTACAACCATCATTATCTTGGTCGGTGGTCGGCGAGGAAGTCCAATTGTATTCACTTGTGTACGGGTTACAGGAATCGCTGCCGTCAAGAACACCATCGTTATCATCATCAAGGTCTTCTCCGGAATCTTGGCAACCATCGCTATCATAATCGGTGCTCGTTTGAATAGAAATCCAACTTAAAGCGCCTCCATATGCGCTGCAGTTATCATTGATGTCGAGAACTTGGTCGTTATCGTCATCAAGATCTTCGTTTGCATCTTGGCACCCGTCTTGGTCATAATCTGTTGATCCTTGAACAGAAATCCAATCTAAATTGCTTGAAATATCTGCATCGCAATCATCATTACTATCGAGAACGCCATCGTTATCATCATCGTTGTCTTCAGAATTATCGGCATCTTCGCAACCATCAGTGTCATAATCTGTTATTGATGAAGAGATCCAATCTAAATTACCTAATTGTGCTGCGTCACAGTCATCGATTCCAGTAGATGAGGCTGAGTCATCGCATTCGCTCGAAGTGCCGTAAGTACTCGGACCTCCAGTGTCGCAAATTTCATCATTATCATCGTCGAGGTCTTCACCAGAATCTTGACAGCCATCACTGTCGTAATCTGTTGCCGCAGAGGAAAGCCAACCTTGACTGCCAGTTGGGCAAGAATCATCAACATCATCAACGCCATCGTTGTCAAGGTCAAAATCTTCAGTATCATCTTTACAACCATCGTTATCAGCATCATTGGCACCGTTTGAAGTCCAATTCAATTCACCTGTTTGACAGAGATCAGGATGTAAGTCAGCAATACCATCGTTATCATCATCGAGGTCTTCGATGTCATCATCTTTGCAGCCATCACTGTCGTGGTCTGTTGAGGAATCCGATGTCCAGCCTACGACTCCAGTCTGGCAATCATCTGGAGCAAGGTCAAGGACGCCGTCGTTATCATCATCGGGGTCTTCAGTGTCAGCATCTTTGCAACCATCTTCGTCGTGGTCAGTGTTTGCCTGGACTGATAGCCAACCAAGAACTCCTGTCTGGCAAAGGTCTGGACTCAAATCCTCGACGCCATCGTTATCGTCGTCGAGGTCTTCATTGGAGTCTTGACAGCCATCACTGTCGTAATCTGTTGCCGCAGAGGAAGTCCAACCAGTGTCCCCCTTTGGGCACGTTTGTTCATTGATATCAAGGATACCATCGTTGTCATCATCTGTGTCTTCGAGAGAGTCTTGACAACCGTCTTCATCATGGTCAGTAGTCGCTTGAACTGATATCCAACCCAAGTTTCCAGAAACCGTTGCATTACAAGCATCAGAATCGTCGAGAACTCCATCGTTATCGTCATCAATCTCTTCAGCGTCGGAATCTCTGCAGCCATCGCCGTCGTAATCGGTTCCACTGTTTGAAGTCCAACCTAATACCCCTGTTTGACATACATCAGGGTGTAAATCTGTAACTCCATCGTCATCATCGTCGGGGTCTTCTGCATCATCATCTTTGCAGCCATCTTCATCGTGGT
>CAJJCP010000029.1 GCA_905182715.1 uncultured Candidatus Poseidoniales archaeon | reverse complement strand
GTCCCAACGACGAAGCTGCATTAGCCCATGCACTCAAGGCAGGGGCAGATTACATTGCAGTGAGTTATGTACGAACAGCAAAGGACCTCGAACCTGCTCAAAAAGCAATTCGTGAAGCCGGCTTACATGTTCCTTTGGTAGCGAAAATAGAGCACCCCGTTGCTCTTGAACATCTTGACGAGATTCTTGATGTGAGCAGATGCGTGTGATGGTTGCACGCGGTGACCTTAGGTGTTGAAATTCCTGTGAAGAACGTGCCCTAGCCAACAAGAAATCATTGATGGTGCGCTTACTCGAGGAAAAATCGTTATTGTCGCTACTCAAATGCTTGAGTCAATGACCTTGCAACCCCGTCCAACTCGCGCTGAAGTCAGCGATGTATCGGGAGCGATTCGACATGGCGCTACTGGAGTTATGCTTTCTGGTGAGACAGCTTGGTGACTATCCATTTGCAGCTGTTGAAACAATGGCTAAAATTGCAGTGGCGAGTGAGAAGGGATTGAATTCCTCCGAACAACGCCCAAGCGTCTTAGCGAGGTTTGTTTCAACCCGTTCAGTAGCGCATGCAGGCGTTGAACTCGCGAAGATTTCAAAGGCAAAACGAATCGTTGTCGCCACACAACATGGAAATGCAGCACGCTTGGTTGCTGGCTATTGTCCGGGTATTCCCGTTACGGCAGTCAGTAATCGAATCCGAGCCATGCGGCGTTTACAATTGATTCCCGGTGTCGAAGGCTTAATGGTTGAAGAATTCGACCGCGGCTCTCAGACTATGCAAGCATCACTTCATTCACTTCTTGAAGCAGGAACCATTGGTATTGGCGACCGGGTTGTAGCCATATCAGGCAGTCCGAAAGCCATCTCAGGCGCCACAAGTACCATTCGTTTGTACAAAATTGCGGAAGACGGCACCATTCACGGTGCAGAATGAACCATTGTGACAAATCTTTGTAAATATCTGTGATGAAGGCACTAAAAAGGGAATTATGGCACATACTTCCAGATTTTCTTGTGTGTTGGCGCGTCGCGCTTTTCAAATAGGGGTGGTTGTTCGGAGGACTCGATAAGGAGTTATTATCATGGGAAGTCAATGGGAAGATAAGAGCAAGCCTCACCTAAACATCGTGTTCATCGGACACGTCGATCACGGAAAGTCAACAACAGTCGGACGTCTACTTTTGGATTCCGGTCATATTGAAGGCCACGTTATCGAAAAGAACGAAAAACTCGCACAAGAAGCTGGTAAAGCCGGTTTCGGTCTTGCTTACGTCATGGACGGACTCAAGGAAGAGCGCGAACGTGGTATTACCATCGACGTTGCTCACAAGGAATTTTTCACACCAAACTACTACTGGACTGTTATTGACGCTCCAGGTCACCGAGATTTCGTCAAGAACATGATTACTGGTGCTTCACAAGCTGACGCAGCGGTTCTCCTCTGTGCTGCTAACGACGGTGTTAACGCCCAAACCAAGGAACACGCTTTCCTTGCAAAGGTACTTGGTGTCAAGCAAATCATCGTTCACGTCAACAAAATGGATATTTCCGGTGTTGACTGGTCCGAAGACAAGTACAACACTGCATGCACTGAAGTCGGTAACCTTCTCAAGATGGCAGGATTCAAGCCGGATGATATCCCAATGATCCCTGCTTCTTCTTTGCTCGGCGACAACGTTTACAACAAGTCAGAAAACTGTTCATGGTACAAGGGTCCTACACTCTTCGAAGCTATCGACAAACTCACCATGCCAAGCAAGCCAATCAACAAGCCTCTCCGTTTGCCAATTCAGGATGTTTACAAGATTTCCGGTATCGGTACAGTACCTGTCGGTAAGATTGAAACTGGAACTTTGAATGTTGGAAAGACTGTTGTCTTCAACCCTTCACAAAAGTCTGCTGAAGTCAAGTCGATCGAAATGCACCACACAATGGTCCCTAAGGCAGAACCCGGAGACAACGTTGGTTTCAACGTCCGTGGTCTTGCACAAGTCGACATCCGTCGTGGTGACGTTGCTGGATACACTGACAACGAACCTATGTTCGTCCGTCACGACGAAACATTCGTTGGCCAAATTCAACTTATGGACATTCCAAAGGCTGTTTCCGTCGGATACACTCCTGTATTCCACGCACACACCGCACAAGTTGCTGTTCGTTTCCTCGAACTTCTCGAGAAGACCAACAAAGCTGGTAAGGAAGCTAACCCGTCTTTCCTCAAGACTGGTGACGCATGTCTCATCCGTTTCCAACCAAACAAGCCAATGGCAATTGAGCAAATGGACACGTTCCCTGAACTCTCTCGCTTCGCTATCCGTGACATGGGTAAGACCGTCGCAGCTGGCGTTTGTTTGAAGATTGACAAGAAGTGATTTTCACTTAAAATCGGAAGGAATCGGAAGGTATCACTATGGCAGCAGTAACAATCATCAAGCTCACGGGACAAAACCACCGCGATATCGATACCGTTGCAAGTCAAATCAAAACGATTTGTGATAGTGGTGGTATTTCTCTTCGTGGACCGATCCCATTGCCAACTCGACACCTCGTTGTTCCTGTTCGCAAAGCACCTGATGGTGAAGGCGTTGAAACATACGACCACTGGGAACTCCGTGTCCACAAGCGTTTGCTTGAAATGGACATTACTTCCGGTAAGGGCGAATCTGCTCTTCGTCAAGTGACTCGAATTCAAATTCCAGATACTGTGAGCATTGAACTTTCAATGCGCTCTGTCAACTGATTCGTCAAACGAACTGATTTTACAACACGTGGTATGCCGAAAGGCTGTTCCAAGAGCGACAGTTCACTTCTTCAGGAACACGGCAAAAGCCTTGTTCGTACAGGTATTCAAAGCGGGGCGGCTTCTGCAACACCCGAATCAATGAGCCATTGCGCAGTTTCAGAATCGACAAAATGTATGTCGCCTTCTTCGAGTGTGAGTTCTTCCCCTGTTTTTGTAGCAATGGGTTCTGGACTTGCCATCAAAACCCGAATACGTTCAAGTTCCTCTTCAACGACTGGTTCGATAGTGACTTCTTCTGAAACATTCGGAGTTGGCGATTCAACCGCTGCTGGTTCGTCAGGCCTCACTTCAGGTTCTTCCATCTCAAACATCTCAATCGAGGAAGGATTCTTTGAAGGCGCTAATTCTAATGCAGCTGCATGTTTTACTTTTGAGTCAACAGATCCGACTTCGCCAACCGATTCAACTTTCTTCGAAACCTCTTCGGTCAAATCAGCATGAATATACTCATCCAAGTCTGGCCATTCTTCTTCGATAAACCGCTCTTCTTCATCCCCAGTGGATTCGAATACTTCAGCGGGCGGCTCACGGTCCTCGAACGCTAAATCGGGTGGAGCAGAACCTGTGAGGTTTGTTTCGATGAAGGAATCGAGTTGAACCGTACCGGGTGCATGCCGAGTTTGTCCAGGAATCGTTTCACCAGCGATTCCATTTTGCATTGAATTCCAGTCGACTTCCATCTTAAATCGGTCAATTTGTACTTGCATCATATGGTAAATCGCTTTCTCCGCCGGATCGTGGCGTTGCCAATCGAGTGCAGGTAAATCTTGGGTAATCCCAGGTTGAGTCGAGGTCCGTAACGATTGCGAGGATACGTGCTGCATCATGGACACTAACCGCTTACGGGCCAACTCCGAAGCGATGAGCCGAATGTTTGCTTGTCGCTTTTGCAAATTCTGCAAACGCATACCAGTCATGCCTTTCATCAACATATTTTGAATTTCAGAATCTAAACTTGTGAGTAATTGATGTATCTTATTCCAGAAGTCCTGACGTGGAAGAGGGACAGGGACATGGCGATTAATTTGCAGTCGATGGGTGGCAAATAACTGCTCTTCGATCTCGCGCGACTGAGCACTGTCAAGGTCGCCGAGGTTGGACATCGTTCACTCCTATGGCCGACATACTTTGAACCCTTCATCGTTGATTTATCAAACATCAAGCGCGCTGGTTGATAATCCATGGCCAATTCTCGCGAAGCGAGGTGTTTTTGCAGTGGTGAAAAATTACGGTTCATCGAACGACTATCGAAGGTCGTCATGCACTGCTTTTTTACTGGTCTTTTTGATGCTGAGTGGTACGCTTGGCGCTGCCTCAGACGCTTCGTTTTCCTCGACCTTACTTCCAGAGCCAAAACAAGATACAACTGGCGAATTACTCTTCCACCCAGGATTGAATCAATCAAGTGTGAATACCAGTTTATCTTCGACAGTTGTTGTTCCTTCTAATAACACTTTTTTGAGTGGAACACTTGAAGTTGAACCTCTTTGGAATGTTTCGTCCAACAACGGAACTCAATTCGGCGTTACTGCCTCAAATCAATGGAATGGTACACATCAATCGACCAATGGTATTGGGCACGGTGGGAAATTGACATTGGCTACAAACTCATCACTTGGGACCATTACGGATTTTGAATCATCTGTTCTTGTCGCACCAGGGTGGATGGGGACGGGTAGCGACCATGAAGCATGGTCCATCCAACAACCAAGCCTTGTTCCTTTTTCCTCCGGTTCTGGTATGCTTGTTCCGACCAATGGTTCGAACTCAATTGGTTTTTTAGCGACGCAAGCCCGAGGCGATCTTGGACCAGAAATGGAGGGATGCCTTCGTTCACCAGCGATTTCAACTCCGTCCTTTGTCAAAAACTACACACTCTCTTTTGAGCATTGGACTGCTCTGCTCGGTGATGATGCAGCATGGGTCGAAATTCGATATACAAACGGGACATGGGGTTTGCTTTCACCCTTCGATGGCTATTCTTCGACTTCAAACCTGAACAACTCTCCAACAACTGTTTGGAACGGGGAAGACACCAACTGGAGTGAATCGCAATTCCAACTTGATGATTATGTCACGGATATGCAGACAAGCGTTCAATTCCGGTTGTGCTTTCAGACGAGTTCAAGTTCCGGAATACGCGGTGGATGGTTTATTGATGACTTCGCATTACACAACCAAGGCGATGACTTCGGTGCATGGTTCCATGGTAATACGTCTGGAGATTACGCTGCCAATGCCTACGGCGACTTGGTGCTCCCCCTCAACCTTTCAAACGCTACAGGCCAAAATGTCGAATTGGAAATTTGGGTGAACTGGGACATTCAGGGAGGGGCCAGTGATTATCTCACCGCATGGCTTTCGCTGGACAATGGTTCGACTTACTGGCCAATCTCGACGCATCCTGGCCATCCATCCATGGGAGCAGTTTGCAGTGGCAGTTGGTTCAATGGAGGTGATTCATTGAATGAATGGTGCCCTGTACGGTATTCACTCCCATGGACCATCAACGCTCCGCAGAACGCCAGTCTCGCTCTACTACGATTGAGTGTACAAACGAATTCTCAAATTAACTACGGCGGAACAGCATCTACTGGGTGGGAGGGAATTGCACTTGATGATTTGAGCGTTTGGACCAATCGAGGTACGCCAACTGAAGTCATACGTCGATTGAATAATTTCACCAATCAGCCAACAGGGATCAACGGTTCAGCCGATGGTTGGTTAGAAAGCCCTGCGGGACCAAATGAATGGCAATGGCTTACGCAATTCGAGCATAACGCTCCGAATACCATCACCTATGATTTTGAATCAGGACATGAATTACCCGCAGGTTGGGCGTTATGGGCTCAGTCAAATCGACGTTGGGAAGTCGGGCCTACAAGCAATTCATCAGGCTTTGGCCCTGGAGTTTGGCATTCTGGAATGAACGGCGCTGGGATCTACTTGGATGATGAATATCGAAATAACATGTGGACTGACCTCTATTCTCCAGAATATCTGATTCCAGAGAATTCGACCTCCCGCCTCACTTTCCGGAGTTGGATTTGTACAGAAACAAGCTGGGACGGCGGTGCAGTCTCCATTTCGACCGACGGTGGTGAATCATGGTGGTTTATTCCACCGACTTTTGGAACATTCCATGACCAGTTATCGACGGTGAACAGTTTCTCACCATTCTTCAATCAAGGAATTTTTGACGGTTCATCTGTTGTTGGAGGGTGTCATAATGTTCAACGAGGCTTCGATCTCAAAGAATTTGATTTGTCCAATCTCACAGGTTCTACTGTTCGAGCCAAATTCAGTTTCTTTTCTGACCAACTGATCGAGTTAGATGGATGGTATATCGATGATGCAGGAATTGAAATCGATGTGTATGAACCTACAGGGACTTGGACATCTGAAGTTTTGTCGCCCGACCCAATCTTCGGTTGGGGGCAATTGGATGGTTTTGTTCATGAGCCAGACAACACAACGGTGCTGTTTGACATTCTTGATGCCAATGGTACGGCACTTCTAGGCTATCAAAATCAAACGCTTCCGCTTGATTTACCATTTGATGTCATCGAATTCCCTCATCTGTATGTTCGTGTGCATCTGACAAGCCTTGACCGTTTAATTACGCCGTATATTGAACGATTATCAATCGGAACACTGACGTTCTTTGATGGCTATCACCTCTCTCACCTTGGAGAGTACAGTGGTTCAAACCTCCACGAACTCGAAACCAATGCTGATAATACAGTTGTATCGAAAGCAACTACGAACCTTGTATCTCTCCTTTGGACCACGAACGCTCTCTGTCCTTTCCAAAATGCGAAATTCCAAACGATTGCAGGTAACCTCACGACCACCCATGGTCAATACTCGGTGATTTCCAGTCAATGGGATGGTACAATACCGCCCAACACTCACGCAAACCATCGAACGGCAAGGCCGACCTCAATTAGCAACGGACTTTTCGTTGACCTGGTTCCCTGGAGAATCGCTCGCAGGTTTCCTTTTCGAACCCACCTGTGCCCTTGCACCGGCTCAACCAGTCATTGAATTGGGGATGGAAGAAACTACTCTCTTTTCGTGGCCCGAATCAAATGCAAGTGATGAGTTTGGTCTCAACCGAAACTTCCACGGTATTGAAACACATGACACCACTACTGAATCGAGTGCACAATCACTTCACTTCTCCTCTACAGGAGGAATCACGTTCGCTAATTTGACCGTACTTGTTGCTCGGGATGATGATTCAGGACAAACAACATCAGCCTATGACATCAGTTTCTTGATGGCGGTTGAAACAGATGGCAATCCGGCTTGGATACGCCACGCACCGTTTTCCCAAGGAGATTCTTTTGAATCAGTATCGTCGACTCAATACCACCGAATTCAAACAACAGGCACATGCCATAGTCAGACGCAACTCACTGCTCATTTGGATCTCTGCGTCATACAATTACAGTTGAATGGTAACTTTACAGTTGCCCTTTCCCAATTACAATTTATTCCTCATCACCAATCTTTGATGACTCAACTCTCTCATCAAACACTGAACAGCATTCTGCAAAATGCCTACAACACATCCCCTGCCTTCTCTCTCGAAATCCCTCTCAATGTCCAAACATCCAGAGGTTCTGTGATGGTTAATTTGAGTTATGCAATGCAAACCAAACTTGTTGACCGTATACTGCCACCCTCTCATACCCGCTGGCTCCCCAAACAAACCGTCGTTTTTGAAACACAACATTGGAGAGGTGACGCGCATTCTTTGGACTGGGATGCTCCCGATTTGTCATCGATTCTTTTCACTCTCTCATCATCTGATTCTTATGCCGATCACTTTGTGGAAGTAGAGGCATACAACCTCGATACTTCACCGCAATTCCGTCAACTCTACGGCGTTGGTTTTGCATCCATACTCGAAAATCAATCCACGATTCAATGCACTGTGAACACATGCTCAGTCACATGGGCCTTTACCAGCCATTGGTTAATGGACGATGTTGATGACATCTACCTCTTTGCCAAAGGAATCGATGTCGATGGCTTTTCAACAGGTCCTACCCATCTCTTCAGGCAGACTTTATTCAATGAAATTGAGAACGATTTAGAAGTCATCAATTTCAATGTCATCGATGATTCCAACCGAGTTCTAAGTGATTGGTCAAACCCTCAATGGCCATTCCACCTCAACGCAAACCAAAGTATGCAAGCAACGGGTACGGTTCGATTCGAAGGTATATTGGGGGCATTTGTTGGCTTAGGGGATGCTCAAATTCGAATTGATGCAACTGCTGTTCCCCCACTCAACTTGAGTGGCGGACCCGACCAATGGCCAGGTGAGCCAATTGTATGGGAATCTTCATGGTATGCAGACGTCGATTCGAATGGTGATTTTTCTGTTTCAATACATGCACCTGCAAATACTGAGGCCTTACCGAGTAATACACGCATCCTGCTCTCACCTCATATTGAGCGCTCAGGCCCACTCTCCGAAAACGCAGTAACAAGTCACGACCAAACGAATCCATCGCAATCCATCCCCTTTATTTTCGATAAAGTAGAACCCACGACGACGACTTTACTTATTTTGGATTCAGGTGGTTATGCGCCAGCAGATGAACATATTTGGACCGCACAACAAGATGTAGCATTACGGTTAATGCTCCAAGACCCTGAAGGTTTATCGAACTCTATCCAGTTCAGTTATTGGCTTGAAGCAAGCCATGATTCAAATGAAAACGGAGTAATGGAAGAAGAGGAATATGTGAGTCAAGCTGTTACTTTCAACTCTGGATTGACTTCTGCTGAAATCGACCTTCCACTTCTTTCATGGCAAGAAATTCTTCCAGTTGGACGACCTTCCGGAAAAGCAAGTATCGTCATCTCAGGTTTTGATTTGGCTGGAAACGCCCTTCTCGGTGGAGGGAGTTTTGGTGAGCAACTTGATTTAGCCACCTTCCAAATACAAGAACGGTATGCGACATTGATCGATACTGAAACGCTTTCTTTTGACTTATACCAGTCGTCTCTTCTCATTGGCAATCAACACTCCTTTTCATTCTCAATCACCGATGGAAACGGGCTTTCGTCTCTTGATTATATCGAATTAGCACTCCTTAGCCGCGAACAAAGCGAAGATTGTGCAATCAAATATTATCCTCGATTTGAGACCATCGTCTACGACACAACATGTTTTGAAACCCCCCCAGTCGTTCAAGTATTGAAAACACCATTACAGGCAGAATGGAACATCGAAATCAAATTTAGAATTGCATGGAATGTAACCAATGCCTCGAACTTGTCCGGCACCCCTTCATTGAAAATTTTTGATGAAGGTCAAAACCTTGGTTTAGGTCTTTCTCGTTTGACAGTCTTTGATTGGTCTCTCTCCAGTGAATTATACCTTGGTTCATTCGAGATGACAGACCAAACTCAACCATTCGGTGCTCTAACAGACACCGATATTTGGGTTCATGCTGATGACAATCTCTCTGGTTCAAACGACCCTCTATCATGCGAATACCACCCTACAGGCGGAATATCTACCAGTCTCAGTGTACTTGCAAGCAACTCTTTCTGACGGTGAACGCTCTGTTCAACATAATTCGAGTTTCTCCTTAACAGGAACTCTCTCGATGTCACTTCCTTTGGACTCTTTGATTCTCCGTCATCGTCAAGCAACCTTGGATTTGGAAGTTATTGGAATCCCTCACCTTCTCTCTTTCCGTACATTCAATATCACTTTTGACCAAGACTCTCCAATTCTCTCAATACCACCTGGAATACTTTCGCACGTCGATTCAGACTCTTTTGAAGAGCAAGAAGTGATTGTAAGTGTCAGTGATGAGGTAGGTATGAACCTCGATTCGGTTGTCATGCATTGGTACTTCACTCGAGGTGGAATAGAAATTGAAAATTCAGCAGGGTCTTCTACTCTTGAGTACCTGAGTGGGTCTGGCCCGACCTCTACGTTTTCTTCGAGCGTAAACCTTCAGCCTTCAAATAAATCTTTACTTGTCAAGAATGACCGATTACTGGTTTGGTTTAGCGGTAGTGACCTTTCCGGTAGAGCCATCTCAGGATTTGGAACCGAAGGGTTACCATTGACGCCGCAATTCAGGTGGATGGCATTTGAACCGCAGTTTGAAGACATTATTGTCACACCTTATCGGCCGGTGGTTGGTGAACAACTCTCGATCTTTGTTCGCGTCTCAAACATCGGTGTTCTTTCAGGAAATATGACAGTGGAATGTTATGATGACGTCGGCCGACTTTTGGCATCGAACTCCAGTATGATTGAAGGAGGTTCTTGGGTTGATTATGAATGGGAAGTTGAGGCTTGGAAGACTGGTCGATTGGGAATTACGGTTAAAATTGTGAATTATACCGGCAATGTCCCAATACCCGTGGCTGATGTTCAAGCCTATCAAGATCAGGAGAGTCAGGCCGTTACAGCGCTTGGCTTTGCAGGACTTGTCTTCCTACTTGCAAGTGGAGTTTTTGTGGCTGCATTGCTTCATCGCAGAGAAAAGAACAATCAATTTACTGCACTTCAAGTCAACTCTGCAATGGACCATCGGACACTACCGCCCCCTCGCCCGAAGGATTTAGTTGATTTAACTCAAGAGGAATAGTCAAAAACAGTTGGTTCTAGCCTCAACAACAAGCCGGGGTTCCCGAGCGGTCAAAGGGGGTGGACTCAAGATCCTCTGCGTAAAGCTTCGCAGGTTCGAATCCTGCCCCCGGCACTCCTTTTCATCTGTTTTGTTCTCACCGTTTCTTGGAAACAAATTACTTTGTTCTTTTCGTGTAAAAACTGCTGAAAATCATTTCATACCAGACATATCGGAATCCATGGCTTGGGTATATCCCGATTGAGGAGTCGTTGCGTTGAACCACATGCTCATTTCATGTGCGCTGTTCCACAACCCAACTCGTGCGGAAAGAATGGTGTTATTTTCGATGAGCAATATGTGTGGAATCGAAGTAACTGACAAATTTTCAGATAAGATTGGAGCGTGTAAAAACGGACGATTTACCGAGCGATTCAGTTCATCTTCGATCATAAGTTGCCATTTGGTCATATTCGAGCTGTCATTTCCAGCATGTTTGTTGAACACGAGTAAATGATTTCCCATAATAGATTGGTCAAGGGCATCTATTGTTGGCTTACAATGGGTGCACCAAGAGGCAGAGAAGTAGGCAACCCAGCGCCCAGTTTCATTAGCGGAAGACCCATTCCAATGTGTTTCGTTTTGATCAACAATGTCAAAAAGTGGAAACTCACAACCGACATGCCACTCAGGAATATTCTCTTCGGTACATACTTCCATTGAACCATCCATCATGTCCATTGAATCATCCGCCATTCCCATTTCGGCACCCATGCATCCTGAGAGACTGCTTAGGGAAAAAAGGAGAGTGAGTAAATAGGACATTTTTTTCTTCATTCAATTCACCATTGGGCTTGTAATTTCAACTCGATGCCCCAATGTATCAACCTATGGTTGTGATTTCGTATTTACATGATGTAGAACACATTCGGATGGGTACGGTTCAATATGGCCCACTGCGAATCCTTGTTTACAGGTAGCATGTGCACAAGGGTGTTATGGTGAAACCCTCGTTGTCTGGTTGGATTTGTGCACAAGGGCATTACGCAAATCTCCGAATGAGTTCATGCCAAGTTCACTTATCCTTAGCAAAATGAAAAGATAAATCTTGATAACGGCTCGGACAATGGATTTCATATGGCTGACTTCAAGAGGGGAAGGAAATCTCAATCACAAAAGAGATCCTCCCAATCTCGCGCTAGGACGAAGATCTCAACGGATTGCAAGGAGAGAGAGAGAAAGTCACCCACTCCACTGGGTTTGCATTTTTTGAACCAGCGTTTGGAGTTAGCAAGGAACCGTATCAAATCGGACTTTTTACATTTCAACCTGTGAATCCACTGATCCAGAACCACGGTGGTCGTTCCTGATGCCTTCAGTAACAAATCGGATTACGGGAAGTATGCGCCGTTCGTGTTGAATCTTATGGCCGAGTTAACGACTTGCGAGAGATGATTGGGAACACATTATGATTGATGACGAAAGATTCACCGACTTGGAGTCAGAGGATAGAAGAAAGTTGATATTGAAGTTCTCCAGCGACATAATCTTACTTTTGAGGGTCAGAGGGTTAACAAATTTCACCACACCATTTGACATTACAGGTTCAACTTTCCAAGACTTGAGAAGAAAATCAAAAACTGTAGAACTAAGAGTTAGATCTGCTCAATCATTAATTGAATTTATGCCAAGTCCAAATCCAAATCCAAGGTTGCCTGGAGATGAGGATTTCAAATGGATTGAAGAGAATTGCTCCGTTATAAATCGGCTTAACCAGGATGGAAGAATGAATTTTATTCATGACATATACGATCACATTGAATTTCCCAAACATGTCGGTTCAACTCATGTCAATATGGTCTGGTATCGAATCTATTATCCTTTCAGAAACGCCGGGAACTAGGAAATCGATAAAGTCAAGATGTGCGATGATATTGGAAGACGAAGTAGAAAAACAAAAATCTAGATTTAAGAGAATTGGAGAATTGTACGACTTCCGGTGTGAGGTAATTCATGGCAAGAAAAACTTCGATATGCTTTCACACATTGGAGACTTTGACCTCTCAACTGAGATTCCTAAAATCGAAGGTGAAAACACAAAGAAGTTATACGAATCATATCAACTATTAACAGAATTATTGTTGAAAGTGTTAGAAATGGGCAGGTTTTGGTCCCGCGACGAATTAAGAGAATTTCAGAAGGGTTTTTCTGTTTGAATATTTTTCCGGCTGTTTAGCTGTGTACAACGGGTTCCCTCGTAGCCGTATACGTGTACAACCGTACCCTTTGGGTCAAGGACGAACGAAAGGGGCAAATGGAGAAGTGAACTTCAGTACACAAGTCCCCAAAGTAACAAAAAACAACAGGATGATGTCCCGCTTAGAGCAAGGTTGAGTTTGACGATGATTGATGTTCAATCGAAAACACTGCATTATATACTGTTCAGTTTAAATTTGCGTTTATGAGAAAGACCGCCGTATACCTAATGCTTACACTCCTCCTTGCTTCAAGCATACCTCTCATCGCTAGTGCGGGATGCGTCCGAAGACATTCCCACAAACGCAGCAGGAACAGGTGTTCACGACTCACTCGTGGACGCTGTGGTCCAGGCTGAATTGTTAGCAACCCTCCAAGGTACAGGGCCGTTCACGCTCTTTGCCCCAACCGATCAAGCATTCATTGATGCAGGCATCGATTTGGTAGCCCTCGATACTCCGGAAGGAAAAGTTGCGCTCCAAGATATCCTTCTCTATCACGTGGTCTCCTCGGAAGTACCTTCGAGCGCTGTCACCGATGGCATGCTCGCAACAATGGCCAACGGTGACAAGGTCAAATTTGGAGTCAACAACGGCGTAGTAACCGTTGGAGGCGCAACGGTCACAACGGCAGATGTTCCGGCATCGAACGGGGTCATCCACATCATTGACACCGTATTGACGCCACCAGTTGACATCCCTGCAACAGCGCAAACGACTGGCATTCACAACTCACTCGTGGCTGCTGTAGTCCAAGCAGAATTGCTAGCAACCCTCCAAGGTACCGGGCCATTCACGGTTTTTGCACCGACCGACCAAGCGTTTACAGATGCTGGCATTGACCTCGGCGCCCTCGATACACCAGAAGGGAAAGTAGCACTCCAAGATATCCTGCTCTATCACGTGGTTTCCGCAGAAGTTCCTGCTGCCGATGTAACCGACTGTATGTCTGCAGATGCAGCCAACGGACAACCACTTTCCTTCACCGTCGGAACCTCTGTAATGGTCAACGGTGCGACCGTTATTGCGACTGATGTTGTGACGAGCAACGGTTTGATTCACGTCATTGACAAGGTTTTGACACCCACAGACACACCAAGGGACATTCCACGCACAGCACAGTGTACTGGCGTTCACGATTCCCTCGTGGCTGGTGTGATCCAAGCTGAACTGCTTGAAACGCTCCAAGGCACCGGACCGTTCACGCTCTTCGCCCCTACAGACCAAGCATTCACTGATGCTGGTATCGATTTGGCATCCCTCGATACACCAGAAGGTAAAGCAGCCCTCACTGACATCCTCCTGTACCACGTCGTCTCTGGCGAAGTACCCTCTTCTGCTGTCACTGACTGCATGTCGGCAACTGCCGTTAACGGCCAGCCCCTCGCCTTCACCGTCGGTACCACTGTGATGGTGAACGACGCAACGGTCACTACAGCCGATGTTACCACAAGTAACGGGGTCATCCACATCATCGATAAGGTGCTCACGCCCTCTGCGAGTCCAAATGATATCCCTCGCACAGCACAATGCACTGGAATCCACAACGCCCTCGTATCCGCTGTCGTTCAAGCAGAATTGTTGACCACTCTCCAGGGAGATGGGCCATTCACGCTCTTCGCTCCGACCGACCAAGCATTCACCGATGCTGGCATCGATTTGGCCTCTCTCGACACACCAGAAGGCAAAGCAGCCCTTACGGACATCTTGCTTTACCACGTCATCGCTGGGGAAGTTCCTTCCTCTGCGGTCACTGAGTGCTTGACGGCAACCACTGTCAACGGCAACCCAATCTCCTTCACCGTCGGCGACGGCGTGATGGTGAATGATGCATCCGTCACGCTTGCAGATGTCAACACAAGCAACGGTGTCATCCACGTCATCGACAAGGTGCTGACGCCAACTGCAACACCGAACGACATTCCACGCACTGCACAATGCACTGGGGTTCACAACTCCCTCGTGGCCAGTGTGATTCAAGCAGAATTGTTGCCGACCCTACAGGGCGACGGACCGTTCACGATTTTTGCGCCGACAGACCAAGCGTTCATCGATGCGGGAATTGTTCTTGCAGACCTCAATACACCGGAAGGCAAAGCAACCCTCAGTGACATTCTCCTCTATCACGTCGTTGCTGGCGAAGTTCCTGCTTCAGCAGTGACCGACTGCATGTCAGCAACCGCCGTCAACGGAAACCCACTTTCCTTCACCGTCGGTGACAGCGTCATGGTCAACGGAGCCACCGTTACCGCAACCGACGTAGCAACAAGCAACGGTTTGATTCACGTGATCGACAAGGTGCTCACACCCACACTCACACCGAACGACATCCCACGCACTGCTCAATGCACTGGCATCCACGACTCGCTTGTGGCCGCTGTGATTCAGGCTGAGTTGTTGACAACGCTCCAAGGTGATGGACCGTTCACGGTCTTTGCACCAACCGATCAAGCATTCACCGATGCAGGCATTGACTTGGCAGCGCTCGACACACCTGAAGGGAAGGCTGCACTTGCAGACATTCTCCTTTACCACGTCGTCGGCAGTGCAGTCCCAGCCTCAGCAGTCACTGACTGTATGGCTGCTACAGCAGTTAACGGTCAGCCACTGGCGTTCACCGTCGGTGACGGCGTCATGGTTAACGGAGCCAATGTTGTCTTAGCCGATGTGAACACCAGCAACGGTGTGATCCATGTCATCGATAAGGTTCTCACGCCAACCGATACACCAAACGATCTTCCACGCACCGCTCAATGCACTGGTATCCACAACTCGTTGGTTGCCGCAGTAATCCAAGCTGAATTACTTGCTACGCTCCAGGGCGAAGGACCGTTCACGCTGTTCGCCCCAACCGATCAAGCATTCACTGATGCTGGCATTGACTTGGCAGCGCTCGACACGCCAGAAGGCAAAGCAGCCCTCACGGACATTCTTCTCTACCACGTCCACTCCGGATCAGTTTCGGCAGCAGACATCACCGAGGGAATGAAACTCCAAATGGTCAACGGCGACAACGCTACGCTCTCGCTTATGGGTCAGGCTTCAATCGATGGTGCCAACATCACACTGGCCGATGTCATTGGCTCGAACGGCGTCATCCATGTGATTGACAAGGTCTTGATGCCACCCGCTGATGAAGTCGAAGATTCAGGCGACGATGGGGCCTCCTCATCCTCTGACGAAGACTCCGGTCTTCTCACCATTGTCTTGGTCCTCCTCGCCCTCATCGGCGGAGGCGTTGGTGTTGTGCTCTTCATGCGCAGTCGCGCACCTGAGGAAGATGCATCAAAGGACTTCGCCCAAGGCGGCATTATGAATCAATTGCAAATGGTCGAGCCTACTGCATACGCAGCGCAACCCGTCCAAGCTGTTCAACCGGTTCAGGCCGTTCAAGCAGCACAACCTGTCCAAGTGGTCCAAGCGACCCCACAGCCTGTTGTTGCAGAGCCCACTGTTTTGCGCCAATGGACTGACGAAAGTGGTTATACATGGAGAGCAATGGATGACGGATTGACCTATTGGTGGACTGGAACCGAGTGGCAAAAGTACGGTTGAGGCTTGAGATAAACCAAGGAAGAGTAGGTGTTCAAAACTGTTCGCAGTGGAGCATATACAATGCTATATTGAGCAAATGAAATTGAATTCAGCACTCAATTTCCACAGCCGCAGCCACGTGTTTGGCAAGAAGGATCATCTGCCTTAACAGCGACCTCTTGTTTGATTTCTTCTGCGACTGCTTTCTTAGGCTTACGGCGGAGTACATTCGGTAGTCGAACTTTTCTCTGGGTTTGGGAGGTGCGGCTGTTCATATTTCTCCCACGAAGAAGTGGATAATAAATGTTATCAAATAGTTAATAATTCACACTATGGCAAATAATAATTCACAAGGCGAAAAGAGTATACCCATTCAACTTTGAAAAACAGTCTGCCGGAACTCTTGTGATACTAAACAACTGATCGTTTCAACAACACCCGGAATCGCGCATGGGAGCAGAGATTATGGAAACCTTGTCGACGTTTGGAATATTTTGCAACTGTTCAACGATTTCACGGTACTGAGCGGCCGTGCCAATGGCATGCATGACGTCGACACAGGTGTGACTGTGATTGAGGCAACTATGGCTGTAAGAAGTGATTTCAAGTTTATTTGAATGACGTATTTCCATTAACTTGGGTTCGATACCATGTTGGTAGTAAATGATCAAGTGAGCCTCAACGGTTTCATCATCTTTCATGCTCGCAATTTCTCCTCTCTGTTGAACGTCAGCATAATACAACGCAGCATCTCGAAGGAATTTACTCCGGTTCTTGTATCCTGATTTTTCAATTAGATTTTCAAGTCCTTCCGAAAAAGATTTGTCGACGCTAAACGATATTATTTGACTCATGTCTTGGAATATGGGGGCTCTGTTAATAATAATACCTACTAAAAAATTATTAATCAGCCTTGAATCATTTCGACCTTGAGGGTACTTGGAGATGACTCACATTGCTCTTTTGTATCTCGGTGAGGTTGACAAAAAGGCGTCACGGCCGACCAAGGTGGCGATCACAGGTTCTCTTTCGGCTTGATGATTGCAAGAAGTAAAGTTTTCGAAATGGCTACAAAAGCGAATATAAGCGCTGCCACCAAAGCAATCATCGAACCACTTCCTGAATCGTATTCTGCAGAAAGATAGAGTCCCAAGAAAATAGCAGAGACGCCAAAAATTTGAGTCCAAATAAGACACGCTCGGAAACTACGTCCTACCAACTGACCGGTTGCAGCCGGCGTTACCAACAACGCTGTAACCAGCAAGGCTCCAATCACTTGAACCATGCTCACCACTACAGCTGCAGTGATGATACTAAACACCAAACCAATCGCTCTGACAGGGAGTCCCTGGACACGTGCAGCGAGTGGGTCGATGGTGGTTGAGAGTAATCCTGAATACAAAAACATGAGAGAAATCAATGATAAAATACTGATTGTAGCAATTAAATCAAGGCTTTGTTCATCGATAAGCAGTAAACTGCCAAACAGATAACCTTCGATGTCACTGGTAATTCCTCCTCCGAATACACGTAAAACAACCAGACCTAATGCGAGCATACCGGTCAAGAATATAGCAATTGAGGCGTCTCCAGTCAACACTTCTCTCGTCTGCATTTCATGAATGAGAATCGCAGAAATCACGCTAAAGAGCAGAGCATACCAAAGCGGCGATGAGGCGCCCAAAACCACGCCAACTGCAACGCCACCAAAGGAGACGTGAGCCAACCCGTCACCAATAAGAGCGAGATTCCGAACGATTAAAAACGACCCGAGAACACCTGCAACAACCGTCACGAGGATGGCTGCAACCAGCGCACGTTGGAACATCTCCATCGTGAAAAAATACGGAAAAATCTCTCCAGGGACAATCGGTGCGATAAACTCCATCACTGGTCCTACCAAGTCCAGAAGAGTCGTACCTAGGCCCATCATTCATCCTCTCCATTTGAATCGTCTTCTTCACGATTTTGAATCGTAATGGAAGGGGGGTGTTGTTTTCCATTGTGTTCATGTTCATGTCCATGCACAGGTTCAATGCCGCGTAAGCCAGCGAGCGCCTTGAGATCTGGGAAGTCTTCAGTGAGTCCATCGAACCGTATTGATTCTTCTAAGTAAATCATACGATGAGCAGTTTGACGAATTGCAGCAAGATCGTGGGAAACCATCAGAATTGTTTTGTTTTCGTCATGACACAGCGTGTCTAATAATTTTAACAAAGAATTTCTGGCTTCACGGTCAATGCCAACAAGTGGTTCATCAAGTAAAATAAATTCTGCATTGGACGCTAAAGCACGGCCAATGACTGCACGTTGTCGTTGCCCACCAGAGAGACGAGCAATATCACGGTCAGCGACATCGCCTAATCCGACCATCTCGATGGCCTGCTCGACCCTTTCTCGATGAGCCCCTCTTTTTCTGAAGAACATATTCCTTGAGTTTAAGGTGCCAAGTTGGATGAGTTCACGAACTGTGATTCGAACGTTTTTGGGCATCACTGCCGCTGCTTGCGAAACCCAACCTACTCTACCGAGAATACTCTTTGACATTGGTTTTCCACCATAGATCTTGATGGTGCCTTGTTGCGATTTCAAAACACCGAGGATGGCGAGAAGAAGGGTTGACTTTCCACTTCCATTCGGTCCAACTAAACCTACGAACTCGCCTTTCAAGATCTTTAAATTGATGTCCGAGATTACCACTTTTCCTGAACGGCTGACTGACAAACCCTCGATGTGGAGAACCTGCGTCTCTTCCATCAATTTGACGAACGTAGGAGATTGCATTTAAAGCACACCCATTTGTAAATTCTACATGACCTTGTTCAACAAATGAATCTCATTCATCAAACAACATCATCATTACGTGATGCTCTTTGCCAGAATGATTCAATCAAAAGATAGCCAAACAACACGACAAACACACCACCTACGAATGCAATTGGAAGTGTATCTACGACATCCATAACGTTCACCTTGTATTGAATCCAGATTCCCTGTTGAGAGGTAACTGTTGGTGATCAGCAGCCAATACCGGCTACAAGATTCTCGAGGTTCTTAGCCATCATTGTCATGTAGTCGTCCGCAGAGTCGCTCGGAGCCATTTCCATGGTGTAGAGGATCTGAATCGACACACCGGTTTCATCGACGATGCTTTGCACAGAAGATTGGTCGGTGTACTCTTCAACGAACAGTACGGTAATTCCTTCCTCAGTGATGAAGTTGACAACCTTAGCAAGGTCCTCCGGAGAAGGTTCTCCTTCCGGGTCAAGTCCATGAACGGTAACGAATTGAATACCATACTGTACTGCAATGTAGGAGTAAGCGTTGTGATTTGCAGCTACAGTCTTCATCTGGTCTCCCGTCATGCACACTCCGCCTTCTCCGAAAGCAGCATCAAATGCAGCGTGTAATGCGAGTAATTGCAATGCATAACCATCTGCGTTTGCCTTGAAGACTTCTTCTCCAGCAGGGAAAGTAGCGGTGAGGCCCTCCAGGACAACGTTGACCTGCGCTCTGAAGGCCAGTGGGTTGAGCCAACTGTGAGCGTCATAAGCAAGAGTTTCTTCGCCAGCGTGGTCATCACCGTCTTCGTCAGCATGGTCATCACCGTCTTCGTCAGCATGGTCATCACCGTCTTCGTCAGCATGGTCATCACCGTCTTCGTCGGCATGGTCATCATGACCTGCATGATCATCATGGCCGCCCTCGGCCATCAAGATGTGGAATTCAACATCCATTGGTAGAGCAAATCCATAGTCGCCTTCAGCGTTAATGTGGATTTCAACGAAACCAGCAGGGTGTTCATCGTGTTCATCGTGTCCTTCCTCATGTCCTTCCATCGTTTCGAGGAAGTCAATGAGTTCTGTGACATTCAAAAGTTGGTTTCCATCAGCATCAGATGCGTTGAACAATTGTTTGATTTCATCAGCACTCATTTCAACATGTTCATCATGTTCGTCGTGTCCTTCTTCATCATGTTCGTCGTGTCCTTCTTCATCATGTTCGTCATGTCCTTCTTCTTCATGTTCGTCATGTCCTTCTTCTTCATGATGTTCGAGTTCGATCCAAAGGTAACCTTCACACTCTGCTTGAGTTGAGTTTGCCGCAACGTGTGTACCAGTGTTGTAGCATCCTGTGAAGGATGAACCGTCTGGCATGGTGCTGTTTTCGAGGTAAGTGTACTGACCGCATGTTGTTTCATTGTCCATCGATACTTCGTGACTGACCGTGTTGTAACAGAAAGAATCGTCTTCCTCATGTTCGCCGTGATCGTCGCCGTGGTCGTCGCCGTGAGCGTCGTGGCTCATGTTCCAACCGGCCCAAAATTCATCCCAAGAAAGATGGCTGTCTTCGTCAGCATCGTAATCTTCAAGCATGTGTTCTGCGGAAACATGGTGTTCATGTTCTTCCATCATGTTGATGAATGTACCAAGTTCGCTGAGGTTGAGCAGTGCATCACCGTCAACATCTGATTGGTTGAACATTTCCATCAATTCAGACATTTCTTCGGCTGAGTCCTCATCATGAGAATCATGTTCGTCGTGTCCTTCTTCATCATGTTCGTCATGTCCTTCTTCTTCATGTTCGTCATGTCCTTCTTCTTCATGATGTTCGAGTTCGATCCAAAGGTAACCTTCACACTCTGCTTGAGTTGAGTTTGCCGCAACGTGTGTACCAGTGTTGTAGCATCCTGTGAAGGATGAACCGTCTGGCATGGTGCTGTTTTCGAGGTAAGTGTACTGACCGCATGTTGTTTCATTGTCCATCGATACTTCGTGACTGACCGTGTTGTAACAGAAAGAATCGTCTTCCTCATGTTCGCCGTGGTCGTCGTGTTCGCCACCCATGGTTGGGTCAGGCAATTGAGACATGTTTGAAGAGTTAGCAGCCCAAGCGATGTGTTCTGTAGTTTCAGGTATCATCACCGAGTCAATGCCTACATTGCTGACTTCCCAACTAGGGGGAGCAGCGGTCTCGTTCCAGAGCATAAGTTGCCAATACCAAGAATAGTCTGTAGGAGCATCAGTTCCGTTGATTCCAAGGAGATTGGTTCCAAAGGTCGAGTGAACGGAGTAGTTGAGTGCGAGATTTCCATCATCCATAAGCGCTGCAGTCGTCAAATTCCATCCAGTTGCCTGTTCAGGAAGTGCATCGTGCT
>CAJJCP010000028.1 GCA_905182715.1 uncultured Candidatus Poseidoniales archaeon | reverse complement strand
CTTCACCACGAGCACACGCATCGAGTGCTTGGCGTTGTCCAAATCGTAGATTTCCAGTTGATATTGCATTCTTTAATTGTCGGTTTAGATCCATATTTTATTCCTCCATACTCCACATCGTTTCTCATGGGTAGAAAATCATTCTTTGTCAGGGATGTAGAAGAGTTCCACACTGCCGGTTCCAAGGGAAATTGGTTGACCAACGATAATGTTCTCTGCAACACCGGTGAGGTAATCCTTTTCACCGATAACACCGGCTTTGAGCAAGTGGTTAACGGTAACTTCGAAAGCAGCACGAGCCAAGATACTGTGTTTGGTTCCTGAGACACCGTGTCGTCCAATAGCACGAACTTCGCCTTCAGAAGTCATCACATCAGCAACTAAGAGCAAATGTCGGACGTCAACTTCCAAACGAGCTCCGTCAAGAGTTGCTTGTAGTTCGTCAACAATGGCTTGTCGAGCAGCTTCGATTCCAAGGAAGTCAAAGATTTCGATGATGTTGTTGGTGTAGGTCCGGTTTCGGTCAATGGTCTCGATTTCGCTGACACGGGTCAAGTTTGAACCGATGGTCGAAAGATAATATTCACCAGTTTTGTCATCCAATTGGACGTTCGCACGGGTGATGTTTGGGATACCTTTGAGACGCATGTCACGAATCTTTTCTTCCAAGTTGAAGGAGCATGGTATACGAAGGTGGGTTTTCAGCGATCTCAGCCAAATCTTCTTCGGTATGAACACCAGGTATGAGGGTCAAGGTTGAAGGGTTCTTATCCTTGTCTGCTTGAACCAAAAGACGTGTAGCACGTTCCAGTTTGTCCTTCACTTCTGCACCTGTCATGTTCTTCTGCTTGAGATTGGTTTTGTTCAATTTCAAGACCAGACGTCGTTGTGCAACGTCAGTTTCCAAAGAAGCGATGTTCACTGTATGAGTCTCTTCAATAGCTGCTGCAAGTTTACGTGCTTCATCAGCAGAGGTCTTCTTTTCACCAGCCAAGAAAATAGTCATTGTAGGCGTGTTTGGAACCTTTCGTGCATCGACAATCTCAATGATACGAGGAAGACCTTGAGTGACGTTGACTGTTGCAACACCAGCATAGTGGAAAGTACGCATAGTCATCTGCGTTCCAGGTTCACCAATCGATTGAGCAGTGATAATTCCTGCTGCTTCATATGGATCAATACTGGCTCGGTCAAGAGCAACGACTGATTCATCAATCACTTTCTTTGCTTGAGGCTTGGTCAATTTGTTCTTGCCACGAGCATGAATAGCGACTGTGAGGTCATGGAAAATTCGATTGGTAAATCGAGAAGAACCATTCGCATCAACTGCAGCGACGAGGGACTTGAAAACTGGGTCTTCAGCCAACTCATCTTCATATTGCAAGAGTTTGGATGCACTGTCGTAGTCAGTCATGGCGACTGAAGTCTTTGCACGAGCAATTGCTCGTCCTGTTCGGCGAAGTCGGACTGAAGTTGTTGGTCCAGTGTTTTCGCTGTTTGAATCTCCACCTTTCTTACTTGCAGTGTCGATTGTTGACTTGATATTTGCAGCAGTTTCGGAATCAGTCTCACAAATCTGTGCGATTTCTCCAGCAGCGAGGATTTTTACATCGTCCCACTTTTTGTCATCAGCAAGAGCATGCGCATGATTTTCTGCGATACCCAGATCCATAAGCTTCTTCTTTGTTGCACTCTTTACGACCATCAAGCCTCACCTCCTTCAGGAGTATCGGGTTCATCATGTTCCCATCCACCAAAGTCTTCTTCCTTTTCAACACGTTCTTTTGACTCTCTTACGTCAATAGTAGCGCCTTCAGTTCCGAGGGCTTCGTCGACGATAACATCGATGTTGAACGGAGAACCGTGCACACCACGTGAAGGGTCAATTCCATCTTCACCGTAACTGAATTGAATGATACGGTTTGCAGTGTTTCGAACAGACAACATTGAGTCGTTGTAGACCTTCAAATCGTCCATTGCGTTAATCAATCGTCGTTGCATGTAACCCGACTTTGCAGTACGAACCGCTGTATCGACCAGAGATTCTCGACCAGAGATGGAGAGCATAAAGAACTCCGTCGGCTCAAGACCACGCTTGAATGAACTGGCAATGAAACCACGGTCTGCAGCTGCACGACCGCCACGGCGGAAGTGAGGAAGAACACGTTCGTTGTATCCACGTTCAAGTCGCTTTCCACGAACCTTTGCTTGTCCAATCGAACCAGCCATCATGTTCAGGTTGTCCATTGAACCACGAGCACCGGAAATAGCCATGTTAACTGCAGCGTTGGTCGAACCAGACTGAGCCAGTTCATTCTTTGCTACGTCACCAGCTTGCTGCTTTCCTTCATCAAGAATAACCATGATGTCTTCTTCGAGGGTTTCACGAGGTGTTCGACCAGGTCGAACTTCGTATCCTTTGCCTTCCTTTCCGAACTTGTCAAGAGCACCTTGGACAAGAACACCAGCTTCTGTGTTTGCATCACGAATGGATTGCAATGCTTCAGCGCTGAGATCTTCATCGTCAATACCGGTGGTAAATCCAAGAGATGTACACGCAGCAATAGTGAGGCGTGTGAAATCGTCAAGGAACTTTGCACCGAGTTCAGGACCGTTGGTCTGAACGATAGCATCGAGAAGACGTCCATCTTCTGCACCGATGGCTCGCTTGTCAAGTGTACCTTCGACTCGACCGTTCTTGACAACGACATCGTCATTGGAACGGCTTCGGAATCGCAGGTGTATGTTATCTGGGATAATCAAAGAGATGATGTCTTGACCACGGAAGCATTCTTTTCCGTTTTCGTCGAGGACAATTTCAGGTACATCTCCAACCCATCCGATGTTTCCAAGCATTTCCAGCCCGTGACGTCGGTTGATGAGGGTTCCAGGACGAGAGAGCAAGTATGCTCCCGAAATGTGGTCGTGGATTCCGCCAATAACTGCACCACCGTAACGAGGGGTGAGGATGTGTTCTTGAACACGCATCAAAATCTTAGCCTCAGCACGTGCTTCTTCAGATTGAATAACGTGCAAGTTCATTTCGTCACCGTCGAAGTCAGCGTTGTATGGTGTACAAACTGCGAGGTTGAAACGGAAGGTATGTCCTTCCATAACTCGGACTTCGTGAACCATCATTGACATTCGGTGAAGAGATGGCTGTCGGTTAAAGATAGCAACGTCGCCATCAATCAAGTGGCGTTCAACAAGGAGACCTGGCTTTGGATTGCCGTTTCGGTCAATGGTTGAAAGTCGGTCTTCGACACGTGTGCGGTCTCCCCATTCATCAGAAGGACTTCCACAGTGTGGGCAACTGACGCTCAAATGTTCAGGATGAGGGTCTTGGTCGACCTTGTCAGCTTGTGACAACTCATGCATCCATCGGTAGTGGAGTTTTGCTCGTGGGTCGTCTTCAGGAAGTTTCTCTGAAGTTTCGCGGTCTTCTCCACGGAGGTTTGCAAGAGTTGCTTCGTCGTCAACGACGTAGGTGGTTTCTTGGCTACCATCAACTGGGTTGACGAAGATTTCTGGCTTGATGACAAGACCTGGCAAAAAGTTTGGAGCAGGCAAGCATTGATGCATATCAGGTCGGAGTGTGGTATCTTCGTTACACTCAGGGTTGTGACAGCGGAATCCAGCGTTGATCAAACGGCTGCGTTCGTTAATTCGAACACGACGGTTGTCGCCACGGATAATGTAATTCACACCAGGGTGAACATCAGGACCACGGAGAATCATTTGACGCATTTGCTCACGGTTACGAGAAGTAACACGGATTGGAACAGTGAGTTCCTTTGCAATCTTCTTCGGGACACCGACTTCATTGACACCGAGGTAAGGGTCAGGTGAAATCACTGAACGAGCACAAAAGTTGACACGCTTTCCGGAGAGGTTACTACGGAAACGTCCTTCCTTACCCTTCAGTCGTTGGGTCAAAGTTTTGAGCGTACGACCGGAGCGGTGACGAGCAGGTGGGATACCAGAAGTTTGGTTGTCGAAGTACGTTGTAATGTGGTATTGCAACAATTCCCAAAGGTCTTCCACAATCAATTGAGGAGCACCAGTGTCTCTGTTTTCACGGAGACGCTGGTTGATACGAAGAACGTCGACCAATTTGTGAGTCAAATCGTCTTCTGAACGGTCTCCACTGTCAAGCGTAATCGAAGGTCGAACAGTAATAGGTGGCACAGGGAGAACCTTGAGAACAACCCATTCAGGTCGGTTTTTCTTATCCATACCCATGAAAATCAAGTGCTCTGATGGAATGGCACTGAGCCATTCACGAACATCTCGAGGGTTGAGCTTACGTTCAACTTCTGCTTTACCGGCACCTTGCGATTCCAACTTTTCCTTGAAGGTCGTAGGCTTGTCGAGCATAATCTTACCCTGCATTGCTTGGCAGTGCATACATTGTCCACGACGTGTTCCAGTCGTGACCTTTTCAACTTCCTTGATGATCTTAGAAAATTCAGTTGAACCAACACCGTGCTTGGTGATGATATCACGGATACGTGCACGGTAGTAGTCTTGCTCGCTCAATTCCGGGTTGGAAGGGTGAGTGTTTTTCGTGTCGTGCAACAAAATGTGGCTGCACTTCGAACAGGTTGCCTTCAAAGCGGTCTTGATGAGCATTACGAAACCAATGTGAATCACTGGAAGTTCGAGAGCGATATGGCCAAAGTGACCAGGGGACTCGTCGTACTTACAGTTGTCAGTTGGACAAACCAATCCAGGTTCGATAACACCCATGTGCGGGTCCATCAAACCTTGACGGTAAGCGTGTCCATCATCCTTGTAGGTATCTGCAGTCTTTACTTCAACAGCAGACATTTGTCGGATTTCTTTTGGTTCCATCAGGCCAAAGCGGATCTGAGCGATACGCTTTGGAATCATTGTATTTGTTTGGCTCATCTTCGGTCCTCCAGTTCAAGACGCATGGCCACACCTAAACTCTTCATTTCGTCTAAGAGCAGCTTGAATGCATATGAGGTTTGTACTTTGTAGACTTCAGCGCCATCACCATGGATTGGGCTGACATAGGTACGACGTTTCGGGTCGTACCAAGCAATGTGACCAGATTGTGCACAGACATACATGTCGATACCATCGGACTCATCGAGTAAGCGGTCTTTGATGACCATGGAAGCTCCGTGGGCAATCAAACAGTCACGTTCCATCTCACCGAATCGGAGACCACCTTGGCGGGCTCGACCTTCAGTAGGTTGACGGGTTAGAATTTGGACACGACCTCGGGAACGAGCGTGAATCTTTGAAGACACCAAGTGGTGCAATCGTTGGTAGTAAATACAACCAATGAAGATGTCTGCTGGATAAACTTCTCCAGTTTCACCGTTGATCATAGTTTCACGGCCAGTGTGTGCAAGTCCATTACGAACAAGTCCATCACGAAGGCTGCTTTCCTTTTCACCACGGAATGCAGTCGCATCAATACGACGTCCTTCCATAGCTCCGACCTTTCCACCAATCATTTCGAGAACGTGGGCCACAGTCATTCGAGAAGGAATAGCGTGCGGGTTAATGACCAAGTCAGGTACGATACCATCGGATGTGAATGGCATGTCTTCTGGTTCAACGAGGCGCCCAATGACACCCTTTTGACCGTGTCGTGAAGCGAACTTGTCCCCAACTTCAGGAACTTTGTGGCTTCGAACCATTACACGTACCAAGCGACCGGAGTCAAGTGATTCGGTAACATAGACGTTGTCGACATAGCCCTTTTCGCCGTGGCGAACAAGCATTGAAGATTCACGTCGTTCTTGAGCGAGGAGGAAAGCTCCACCTGCGGACTCTTCGAGGAAACGAGGAGGACTTGTTTTACCAACAAGCACATCTCCACCTTCGAGGTACATCTCAGGCAACGGTAGACCGTCTGCTTCCAAGTGTCGGTAAGCCTCTTCAGGTTTGAGACCCTTGACTTCTTGGAGAGAACTGCCGGGCTTTTCGATTTCTTCGACTTGACCACCAGGGAACCGACGACGTTCTGCGTTGTAGGTTCTGTTAAAGGTAGAACGACCAAGTGCACGGTCGATGGATCCTTTGTTGATGATGACAGCGTCTTGCATGTTGTATCCGTGAAGAGACATAATCGCAACGATGAAGTTTTGACCACCAGGTCGTTCATCGAAGTGAGTTGATTCCATAGCGGCTGTTCGAGTAATCGAAGTCTGTGTGTAGTGCAAAATGTGAGCACGTGTATCGGGACGCATTCGATAGTTCGAACTTGGAAGACCCAATGATTGCTTGACCATTGCAGTACCACCTGTAACACGAGGTGTTGAGTTGTGTTCTGGATATGGAATCAAAGAAGCACAAACACCCAATACGAGTTGAGGGTCGATTTCACAGTGTGTATATTCTTCATCATACAACAATGGAACTGAAACTTCAGCTGATTCCCAAGCACCGTTTGGCATACGAACCTTCGCACGTAGTTGTGCTTCAGTTGCGCCAGGTTCTCCAAGGTTAACCCATTCAACGTTTTCGTTGGTTAGTGGGCGTCCTTCGAATGGACCAGATGGGATGGTTTCAGGGAGAACGAATGGTCGAGCAGCAATGAGAAGGTCTTCTTCTTCTTCAGCATCTACCCATTCAACGACACCGTCGTTAACCAAGTTCTTGAACGTCATTTCACCATCACGGAGTGCTTGGAGGTGTTGACCAGTTAAGCGTGGAGCACCGTCGTAAAGAACAACGAGAGGACGCAAGATACGTCCCTTGTCGGTGTTGATGAAGATGTCCTTGTTCTCCTTGTCGTGACGAATGGAGACTTCAGCAGGGATTGTTCCACGTCGACGAGCGGATTTGAAGTGGCGAACCAAATTCTTACCGTTCTTGTGAATACCGTAGATGTCACCGTTAACGTGAATTCGGTCACCGGAGCTCCAGTCTTCAAGTTCACTGTTCACATCAAGTTCATCGAGTTGTTCTCGAACTTCGATTTCGCTGATGTGTTCTGAGATGTCAATCATTTGAGCTGCATTCTTTACAAGACCACAGTTCTGACCTTCAGGTGTTTCGTTAGGACACAAGCGGCCCCATTGTGTAGGGTGCAGGTCACGAGCTTCGAAGTGAGGTTGACTTCGAACCAAAGGAGAAGTGACACGACGCATGTGAGAAAGGGATGCAAGGTAGGTTGTTCGGTCAAGCAATTGGCTGACACCAGAACGTCCACCGACCCAGTTTCCTGTTGCCAATGCGTGCATGATCTTTGAAGTCAAAACGTCAGGACGTAGGCAAGAAGTGATTTTCAATTCTCGCTTACGGTTGTGGTGACGTTCAAGTTGGTACTTGAGGTCACGAGCAAGTTGCCCGGAAGAAACACGGAACAAATCTTCGATAAGGTCACCAGCAAGACGAACACGCTTGTTCGCATAGTGGTCCTTGTCGTTTGGTTCACGGTTCGTCAAAGCCATTTCGAGAACTTGGCGAACGATACGCCCAAGGAAAATTGCCTTCTTCTTACGGTCGGTCGGTTGGTCGCCCAAGTGAGGAAGGAGTTCACGGTCAAGCAATTGATTGACACGTTGTTCTCGGTATTCTTTCTGTTGACCTGCTGCGAATTTCTTTTGCAACCATTCGTGTGCTTCAACCATAGATTGAACAGCATACTCTTCGTTGTCATTGACTTCGTTGAGGTTTGCCACGATGTACTTGAAAGTCTCTGTAGGACCTGCAACAGTCTGGAATACTTCTTGGTCGTTTTCGATACCAAGAGCGCGCATTAACAAGACAACTGGAATTGCAGTTGTTCCTGCGGTGCTGATTTTGACCATAAGCATACCGTCACGGCGCTTTTCAACATTCAATGGCTTGCGCATTCCGTCTTTTTGTGAGAAAATCTTTGCAACTTCAGTTCGCTTTGCATAGCGCTTGTTGATTTCAACAGTTACACGGTTTGGTGCAAGGTCTTCCATAGAGATCAAAACACGTTCTGTTCCGTTAATGATGAAGTAGCCTCCAGGGTCGAGAGGGTCTTCGCCACGCTTTCGTAGCAAGTCGTCCCACAAAGCTGAATCTTCAGTTGAAGTTGTTGGATACAATTGACGTTCTCCAGCAATGTGCTTTGCATGAAGGTTACAACGAGTCGAGCGGACCATGATTGGCATGCTACCGACTTGAACGCCGGTTTCGACTGGAGAAGGTACGCCATTGCGAGAAATTTGGAAATCGATGGTGACTGGAGACATGTAGGTCAACTTTCGTAGTCGGCATTCCATAGGAGTCGATGGGTGTTCAGCACCGTTAGCTTCACGAATGGTTGGTTCACCGAGTTTGATGTTCTTCAAACGGATGGTGATGTCGTGATCAACGACGTCGAGTTTGATGTAACCGCCTTCATCGTCGTGGATTTCTTCATCAGTTCCAACACGGATGTTGCGAATGATTTTTTCCATACGAGAAATGGTGTTGTCGCCTGACGGAATACAGTCGTCATAGGAAGCGAGTTGGTGGTTGACGAGGCTACGTTCTTTGAAAAATGATTGAATAATTTCTTGCATATTAATACCTCCTTAGTTCCCCTCTACAATGAGCCGATAGGCAACTGTCTTACCCGCAGATGGTGACTGACGGATTACTTTCACAACACGGTCGGCAATCCAACCTGCTGCGAGTGGTTTGTGTTCTGGGTCGGCTGCGAGTCGTGCGTTATCTGCATTCTCAGCCATTTCTTTAATGACTTGAACAACAGGGTCGGTAATGAGGATTTTTGGCAACCATTCCTTTGCCAGTCTTGGCTCGCCGGTTTCTTCATCAGGTTGGACCATTTCCCATGGAGCGAGTTCTTCGCTTTCGATAGCGAATTGATCTTCAACGGAAATGTTTGCTGCGCCAACCAGTTCTTGGTGAGGAACCAAATGGTGGTTGAGTGCATTGAATCGCATGGTGATTTCAGGTCGGTCGAAATCGTCGATAGCCTTTGAGCGAATTGTGATTTTCTTACTCTTCGACTTGGAACGTCGACGAGAACCTTGTTCGGCAATAACCGACATGGTGCTAATGAATTGTTCTGAATCTTTGGAGACACCAAGCGTCGAGGCGACTTCATCGGAAGACATGGCCTTAATGTCAGTCATGTTTCGGTCTGTTGCTAATTTATGTGCGAACTCTTCTGAAACACCGAGTTCCATGAGTCGTTTCTTTGTTGCGCTTTTTACTACCATGCTCAGACCCCGATCGACCCTACCATTCGGAGCCGGTAGCGCAATCAGGCGGGCCTGACGGGGTTCGAACCCGCGACCATCGGATTAAAAGTCCGACGCTCTACCTGACTGAGCTACAGGCCCAAAATAGCAACTTGGGCTTTTTGGCCGACTTTGAGACTGCTCTTATACCTTACGCAAGCACCCTGTGGCTTCGTATCGTAGAGGAGTTGATGTATTCACCCACATCCCGAAGGCATTGAACACCGGTTTGAGGCTCGGGTTGCACGATTCGCTCCGATTGGATAGTCATAAAGACTCCGAAAGGTTGGCCCCAACTGAACCAAATGCCTGACGATGAATACTTCGGGTCGGATGACACCGAGCAAGAAATTGAACGATTGAGTCGTGTCGCAAAACAACTTTTTTGGACGACACCTCAAAACCGTAAAATCCACCTTACAATACCTCCAACCGTTTACCCTCCGAGAGAGGACACGGATGTTCTTGCACAGGTGGTTCAGCAATACCCTCATCCAAGTGGTAAGCGATTTCTTGAAATTGGCTGTGGCTCGGGCGCAATTTCTCTTTTCGCTGCCCAACTTGGGTTTTCAGTCACTGCATGCGACATCAACCCGTATGCCGTTGCCAGCAGTCAGAACTCCGCTCAGAGCAATAACCTCGAAATCGATGTTCGAGAAGGTGGACCTGGCCCCAAGACAGATGGAGAAGTTCGGCAATGGGCTGGAGATACTCCTCACGATGTCATCGTTTGGAATCTCCCCTACTTGATGCCTGAAAAAAATACTCAGCACCTGGGTCCTTTGGAAGAAGCCGCACTGCTCGACACAGATGACAAAGGTCTTGTTAATCGCCTCTTGCACCATATTCAATCTTCGAATATTCTCGCTGATGATGGAGTCGTGTACCTCCTTGTATCGCAGAACGAGAGAGGAAAGGCTGCACGAACACTTTGCCTACGGAATGGATTTGCAGTTCGAACAATCACAACACACACATTTGATGATGACGAATGTTTGGAAGTTCTTGGGGTTTGGAGACCGTTTCAACATCATTCAAAGTCTTACGAAGAAGAAATCAATTCAACCAACACTTCGTTGCTCAACTCCGATGAGAAGGAGGGGGGGTTTTTGCAAGCAGGGCGCCAAACAGCAGGCCATGGGAGACGAGGTCGTCCATGGTCGCATGAAGATGTGGCCTTTGCAGGTTCATGGGTCATTCATGAACGCTCAACGATGCCGAATCCTGGCCTACTTCAACTTCAAGGTGGTTTGGCTTTGTTTGAAGCAATAGCAGCCCTCACTGAATCAAATGATACTCAAATCTTGAAATGGCCAAATGATGTTCTTCTTTCGATCGATGGAGATTTACGTAAAGTTGGTGGCATCTTAGTCGAAGGAAAGAGCCAAGGAAAATACTCACGAGTCATTCTCGGCATCGGGTGCAACATCTCTTCACTTCAATTGGAAAAAGACGGATATTCCATCGCGACACTTCAAGAAGTTCGATACCGAAATCACACTTACTTCATTTCAAGCGGCGATTCAAGCAGCAGTTGCCTCATGGTTTGAACAAAAAAGTGGAGTCAAGAACTTGAACTCAAAGTCGATAATCGCCCAGTATGATTCTACCCTTTCCAGCGCCATGAACTCACTCGGAGAGCCAATCTATAGAAATAAATGCATGGTGTTTTTGAAGACCGAAAGTGAAGGGAGAATCATACTTCAAGATCATTTGAAAAACACGCATCTCATCCAAGACGGCGAGGACATTACTTGGACAAACTACGCCACAAATTAGTCGTTCGATACGAGTACTGCGTCGATGGATTCATCCATTTTTTCATCCTTTCTCTTGTAAAATCCAAAAATTACGCAAACAATACCGAGTGGATAGATGATGAAGTCGATGAGTAACTTGCGGTCTACGTCGACAACGACTTCCCCAGACCCTTCAGAAAAATCAACAGTGTAGGAATAGAATCCTTTACCATCAGCCTCAAAATCAATTGAAGTTGAATCACCACTTGGAAGTAAAAACGATTCTGATAAAACAACATCTCCTTCTTCATTGGCAATCTCAACGATTACCGAAGACTCATTTTCTGCCGTAACTGTGAATTCAATCGTATCACCTTTTAACAACGAAGCTCCATTCGAATATGGTTCATCATCTGCATGAAGTGGGGTAGGTGAAACGAGGCCATGAACAAACAGACCGCCAATTAAAAATGTCACTCCAAGAAGCAGGAAGACATCACTCATCTTCATTGCAGGTGCTGCACCGCCTCCAGACATGGTACAACGAGTAAGCGAAATCAAATGAAGGTGATGGTGTTAACGATTACGATTTGGCCGAGGCAGATGCAAACGTTCACGCACCAATCGTATCTTACCACTACTGGTTAGGCTACGAACAGCGTGGTCCAAAAGAGAATTCTCTGACTCAATCAAGAGGCGAACTTCTTGATATGCTGGATGAGGGATCTCAAGAATCCCAAAACCGCGGGGCTCGGAACCTTCGAGGGCCGAAACCGTAGCTTTGGCGACTTCCGAGTCCGCTGGATAGAACTCCATTAAACGGAAGGTGGTCGATTGCTCAATGGATTGAAACAAACTGGAAAGGTGGCCACCAAGAGAAGAACGAGACTCAAATTGGGAAGTACATTCGATACCCACCCATCTACGTTTCCCACGTAATGCCTTGGTCAAGCGCTTAGCCATCGTAGAGTCGAGATACTCCTCCTTCAAGACCTTTGACCGTAAAAACCGTGCATAAACTGAAAATAGAGACACGCGAGGAGAGACCATGGAGGCAGAGGTTGAAGAGAACAGAGATTCAACGAAAGATGGCGACATATTGTTGCAATTGGCTGCAAATGAAACCTCATTGTTCGGATTAGCTCGAACTTTACTCTCGCCAAAAACGCTCCCTCATTTGGCATTAATCATCGTATTTTCCACTCTTCTCTACTGGATTGCCAACATCGATAATGCAGGGGAGTTCGCTGCTCTTGGATTCATTTCACTCTCGTGCGGCTATGGCATCACTGCAATGTTTTCAAACCATGAACGTGTTCTTGCGTGGATTACACTTAACGACCGAGTAGAACATGAAGAAAAAGCAAATCCCTTGGCACGATTACTCTCGAGTTTCAAGATTTGCATATTTCCATTGGCTGTGTCTGCCGCACTTGGTTTACTGATCATACTGATGTTTGGTCAGGAATCTATGGTAGATTTACCGACTGCATTCCCCTTGGGCCTCGGCTCACTGTTCGTATTTTGGGCTATTGCTCAAGGACGTTCATTTGGTTCATGGTCTTCTTCGATTGCAGCCAAAAGATTACCGGAATCAGAAAGTACCACTGGGAATATAAAGATAATGACAACGACACAAATCAGTGCCATTGTATTGATTTCTGTACTCGGAATTACCGGATTCCAATTTCTGTATGAGAAGAAATGGGATGTATCTGACGCCATTATGTCGAACATTGGATTCTTTATCTTGGCGATTTTAGCATATGGTTTGACCGTTGCTTGGACTTGGAAATATCGACAAATGGCACTTCGGGATAAGGCACTCAAAAAATTCACATCACGTTGGACAATGTTTGCGCATGTGTTTGCAACATGGCACTTGCTTACCGTATGGCGACAACTTGTGATGTCACCTGGCTCAATAGAAGTCTTCATCGAAGAAGTGTTGTTGATGATGTTCACTGTATTCATGGCCATCTGGACCATTACTTCGCAATCGGTAGGGGCGAAGTACAGATTCATTTCAAAGGAAAATGCTCTCCCATGGGGACTCGCATTTGGCTATGCTTATGCGGGAAGTGTTGCCATGTTAGCAACTGCTTTTAATGACATTACCTACGTAATGGTCACTGGACACATCATTGCATTCTTGACCATTACTTGGATGCAAAGGAACGTATTAGTACGCATTCTTGACCAACACGACTTCGCGATAAAAGTAGCTCGGACCACACACAAATCATCTACTGAATTGGAAACGCCTGCGCCGACGAACGATTCTGAGAACGACACGAAGCCAAGAGAAGATGCCGTGGCTTTAGCAGATGAAATTGAAGTTCAATGGGACGGTACAGTGGGACAAACGATCAGCGATGACGTAGACTGGACAGGCGTCATCGAATTAGACGACTAGGAACTCGGTTGAATTCCAGAAAGTAGAGTAACGACCCGAATTGTATCTTCAAGGTCTTCGCTGACTCGAGCACCTAAGATGACTTGCGCATTTGGGTCCAAAGCCTGCGTGAACATGTTAGCGACTTCCTCGAGTTGTCCAATAGTCATCCCGATTCCGCCTTCAACTTGAATCAAACAGCCTTGAGCACCTCCAACATCGAGTTCAGCCAAAGGAGCCATCATTGCAGATTCGAGTATTCCTTCAGGGTCATCGGGTTTGCCGATGCCGACCAACATGGTTGCTTCGCCTTTCTTCTCGACAATCGCTCTCAAATCCATGAGGTCTAAATTAATGAGACCCATGCGCATCAAAGTACGTACTAAACCCTCTACCAAATCTTCAACCCATTCAGCACCCATCTGCCAGGCAGTACCTCGCTCTCGTGCTTGCCTTGCAAGACGTTCCAGCGAAAGACGAACCGTCACATGCGCATTTTTCTCGAGCCTATGCAGGCCTTCTTCGGCAATGGTTGCTCGGGTTTCTTGAACATCAAAAGGCAATGCTGCTACTGCAACAACAATTGCACCTGATTGGCGTGCTTGACGTGCAAATTCATGTGCAGCACCCGTCCCGGTACCACCGCCAAGGCCGACCAGTAAGAGAACCAATTCGACAGGCTCCAGCACGGTCCGAGCGAGAGCAGAATACCCACGCATACGTTGCTCCGCCAAAGGCGGTAATGCCGCACAACCCAACGGGTCAAGTGCATGGCCTAGGCGTAGAAGATGTGCTGATTCGCTGTTTTCGAAACTTGAATCGTCAGCATCGACCAAACACATGTCGGCAAAGCCTTCACACCGTGCATGGGCACCTTTGGCCCAAGAACAACCGAGCCCCCCAACACCTGCGATGAGGATATGAGACGCTTCCATGGTGGGCCTTTGAACCGAACATCAATGAACTTTGGCTGTGTTTAAACTCGTCACACATAGCGTAAATATCGTCGACGAGCATCTCTGGCCCAAGCATTATCCGGCTCGAGGGCCAACACTTTGTCATAATATTCGATCGCCGTTTCAAATTCGGAAAGGTGCCGTCCGTACAAATGACCGAGATTTGAGAGTACTGGAATGCATTCGGCTTCCGCCTCAATCATCGAAAGAAGTAACCGTTCTGCAGCACCCAAGTCGTTACGCAACATCATTTCTTCCGCCTGGTCAAGTTGTTCAAGTTGCTCTGGAGTGAGTTCGTAGGTGTTTTCGAAATGGTTCGCCATAGTAAGTCTCCGATGAGTGGTCTAGGCAGTCATTGAATAAGTCTCCCTCTCAAACGCTTGGTTTTAGCCTAAATTCAATGGAATCCCATGATGAAATACAAGCATTGATAAGCCCATTTTGGTTTTTACAAACGACATACTGCGTCGGTATTTTTGATGGCTTTGGCTGGGAATGTTTAAGGGGCACATGTGAGTGGGTCCAATCAGTTGGTGAGGCTATGCGCGGGAGCACATTTTCCATACGTTCCGGAGTGGTACTCGTGCTTGCCATTTTACTTTTCGTTCCGGGTTTTGCTTCTTCGCTCCACGGAGGTGTTGGTGGAGCGCAAGATAATGCCGGAGAAACGATTGATGACGTCGCTAAAGAAGGATGTCTTTGCCACAATGGGGCCGCAGATAATTCAGTCCAAATCATTCTGGACGATGTTCCGTTCGGGTGGATTGGTGGCGAGACATACACACTGACTCTCCAAATCATCGGTGGACCGGCCGCAACTGGAACCTACACCGCAGGATTTGCAATACGAACTACAGATGGCGTTCTTTCCGGCGACGGTTTGCAAAATTGGGAAGACGATGTCACGACCCTCACTCACACCGAAGCGACCGCCGCTGTACCTGAACGAATGTGGACCTTCACATGGCAAGCACCCGAAGCAGGTTCAGACACCGTCAATTTCTGGATCACTGGAAATTCGGTCAACGGCGACCAATTGAATAATGCCGGTGCTGAAGAAGACCGCTGGAATCAATTGTTATTCACTCTCCAAGAAGGAAGCGATACGACGACTGCACTTGGAACGAGAACTCTGTTTGCAGGCGACGGAAACGTTAGCCCACCACAACCAGAGTCTTATGGCGTCGACCTCGAACACATGGGCGCTGAACTTCGAGCACACTGGCTAGGATTACTTGGGTTTGGAGCTGTTATTGTCGTCATTATTTTTGCAGGCCTTATGCTCAGATACAGTTTCTCTACATCCTATACAGGACGAACAAACCAATTGCGATTGCGCTACAAACTCATGCGACGAGGTGACCAGTGATGGACGACACAATTACAACGCTGTTGCGAAAGGTCGCAAGTGGGAAAGTCAGTGTAGAGGATGCACGTGTTGCCCTTGAAGATGCTTCAATGACCGAAGACCAAATGCAATCTGCCATCGACCATGGCGTGTTCAATCTCGCAGAATCCGGAACACTTGTCAGTGCATCTCTTGCCCCGTCAGGCGCTTCAAACCTCATTATGATTTTCTTCGCCTGGGGCCTTTTCTGGGCTTGTTACTGGGTGTTCTCAATGATTTATGGACTCGCAAAAGGCTGGGACCAACAGCAACTCGCCTATCATCTGGCCATGATGTTGATTACACTCTGTTTAATGGGCATGGCCTACCTTAAGTTCGTCTTGCCAAACGCAATTATTGTCAAGCATGGAATGAATAAGTTCATCCCAGAACATACAAAAGATTGGAAGGAATACAAGTGGTGATCATCTATGGCACGTGAATACGACCTCAAACCAGCTCCTTCAACCGGAGGCAGTTCCGGAGAGAGCACCACTTCCTCTGTGAACCGCCGTCAATTTTTACGCTACGGATTTAACACCGCAACAGGTGTCTTGGCCGCTTCGCTCGGCGTTCTTGGCTTCGCCTCAATCCTGCTCCCTCCAGGCGGCACAAACGAAGGTGAACTCGGCGTGAAGTTCTGGGCTAAGGGAAGAGAAGACAGTGCTTGGTACGGTGCAAAGCACGAACAAATGATGATGCGGCAAGATTTTGTCGATGAAGCTGCTAAGTCGAACACTGAAACTTCCGGTGCTGCAGGAATTTGGAATGGAGTCCCTGTCGTGGTCACCTATGTTACTCACTCTCAATACGCAAACACTCCTTTGTCAAACGGTAAGGCACGATTCCAATTCACTGAAGGTGTCGATGAAACCGGAAAGACGATCGGCCACTTTGAAGATTTGAGTGACGCTGACCCTCGACTCCTCCCCGCTGACAACTTGGTGATGATCTTTGCTCGTTGCACTCACTTGTGCTGTATACCTGGTTGGCAATTGGTTTCAAACTCCTTTACCGAAGATTCATGGACACCTGGCGGCGGAGACGATGGCGGTACCAAACTGTTCTGCATTTGTCACTCATCCCGATTCGACCCGACGGTTCTCGAGATGAATACCAATCGGAACCGTGGCGATGGTTCAACGTTCAAGTACGCAGGTATTCGACGTGCTGGAGGACCTGCTCCAGTCGGACTACCAATTATTCCAATTGTTCTGAATGGAGATGCAATCGAAGGCATCGTGGACTATCTTGATTGGTACACATATTGTGACTGAGGTGATTATGTATGACAACAATGTTTTGGATTCTTTGGTTTTTCATCGCCTTCGTGGTCGTATTAGTCGCACTGACTCTACGCCAAGAGAGCAGCGATATGCCTCGGCGTGAAATTCTTCGTGCGGTTGAATCAACTGGTAAGATGGGCTTCGCAGAGCGTTTGTTCTTGTGGGTATTCTCATGGCTTGATACTCGTTTCCGACTCCAAGACTACTGGAATATGTCCAAGGGTGCCTATTACAATATGCACCGACAGATGCCACTATCTCACGCTGAAAAGTACAAACTCAGAATCATTTGGTATTGGTATCCTTTGTATTGTCTTGGAGGTATTTCCTTCCTTTCGTTCATCATATTGGTCATCACCGGAACTGTCCTCGGCATTTACTACGTTCCTGGTGGAGAAGGAGACCCTTCACCTGCCTACGCAAGCATGCAATTCATCATGACCGAACTACCATTCGGCTATATCATCCGTGCAGTTCACCACTGGGCGACTCACTTCATGGTTGCCAGTGTGTTCCTTCACATGTGCCGTGTTTACTTCACCGGTGCTTACCGCAACCCTCGTGAACTCAACTGGCTGATTGGAGTGGCATTGATGGCATTAACCATCGTCTTTGGGTATTCTGGCTACCTTCTACCATGGGATTCCTTGGCTTACGGTGCAGCTGTTATTGGAATCAATTTGGCCAACTCCAGCCCACTCATTGGGAAGTACATTGCCACCTTACTGTTTAGCGGCTCTTCATTGACTGCGAGAACCGTTACTCGAATGTATTTCATTCACGTCTTTATTCTCCCAGTTATCGTGACCACATTGATCATTATTCATTTATTCATTGTCTGGGTACAAGGCATTGCAGAACCACATTGATATTCGGGTGATAAAATATGGGACTAATAGAGAATTTTGGACGTGTAGCTTCTTCCTATATGGAAGAAAAAGAGCAATTGCAAGCAGTCGAGGGTAAGCGTACTCGTACTCGCACAGGTCATGGGTTCTGGCCACACGAAGTTCTTCGTGACGCCATACTGCTTTCTTTCATGACTGCGGTACTTCTGTTCTATGCATGGTTGATTCCACCACCACTTCACGGTGCTGCTGACCCCTATGCACAAGCTGGTTTCGTGTTCCCTGATTGGTATGTATTGTTCTCATATGGGTACTTACGTTGGGGAGAATATCTCCCGCAATTCACAGTCCCAACCGGATTTATTGGTGAAATAGTTGGCCAACCTGTTTTCCCATGGAACGCAGCATGGTGGGGAGCAGCACTCACTGGAATCCCAGTCAGTATCCTCGCTCTACCTCCTTTCCTTGGTGGACGTGAAAAGCGACCTGTAGAAGATCCTTGGTTTGCTACTGCTGGTGCAGTCTATCTGGCTCACATCTGGTTTATTTCCGTCTTTTCAATCAATATTTTCTTGGAGTTATATGCGAAAAACCGTTCGGACTTTTGTAAACTCGATAGTCACGGCGATTTGTTATGCGGTACAAGAGAACCTTGGGTTGCTGACGCATTCAATACCATCCCCTGGGTTATGACCGGTGTTCTTGCTTGGATCTGTATCTATTTCTTGGCACGTGGATTGATTGTCAAAGCATGGGGAGCTGGATTCAAACCAAGCCATGCAAAGCAAATACTCATTGGAACACTCTTGATTTCAACTGCGGGAACTGTCGCTACGTGGGACACTTACGATGATGGGTTTTGGGACCAAGGAGGATTGCTTACCATCAAGGGATTGACCCACGATTACTATCCTGAACTCGAAGCCATGCGTACTCAACCAACCGATGTTCATGTCCATGCGACAAACGAATTCACAGATGACCGAGGCTGGAGTGAATCGGAAACGGTACCGACTACTGCTTGGATGGATTGGGTAATTTACCAACCTGCTCGCTATATCCTTACTGACTTTAATGATGCGAATGGACATCAAGATGCTGCAAACGGAATCAACGCCGCATCCGATGCTACAACGATTTTCAATGGTGGCGAAGGCTGGGTCACTACTGGCTCTTTCACCGTTACTGAAGATTTGGCATTATTCCCTGATGGCCACCACGAAAGCTGTGGAGACACTCACCACCGACCTCATTTGTGAATACCGTTCTTCCGAGCGGAAAATCAACGATGTATCTCAACTGTATCAATGGTTGCGAGCACTTTGACGGTAACCAACAGCAACGGAAAAGTTGTCTCTTCCTTCGACAATTGTCTCGGTGCTACGGTTGAATTGCCAGTTGGTACCTATGATTACACCTACTCGGTGATCGCCAGCGGTGCTCTTGCCCTCAACAACAGCATTCAAACTGAAACTTCTTTCGCCATCGCTTCTTTCCAGCCACTCTTGGTCTGGAACGAAGATGCACCTGCATCACTTGCAGGTATGACTGTTAACCTTTCAAATGCTGAAGAAATGGCAATCGGTGGAACACAATTTGCATCTGTTGAAAACCCAACCTACCACACCAATCCAAAGGCACTCGATGCGAAACTCACCTATGCAATGTTCATTCCTTGTTTGACCTTTGGAGCCATGGTTTTTGTTCTCCTACGCTCAATGGGCCGTGGATATGAGTTCGAAATGAACAAGTGCTACGGCTGTGACTTGTGTGACGATGCTTGCCCTGTTCGTTTGTTCAACGGTGGAGATAAACTCAACATCATTTACAATTCGTGGAACAATGAGGACGATGGTGTACCTATGTATTCCTGTCTTACCTGTACAGCGTGTACCAATGCGTGCCCTCAACTGGTTGATTACGACTCATACGTTGACATTCGACGTTCCCTCATTGTTGGTGGACCACAAGCTGAAATCGCTCACACTGTACTTCAAGCAGTTCTGGCAGCAGAAGCAGAGGAAACTGCAAATGATGATTTCATCACAGTACAAGATTACCCACTAACTTCGAACATTGGCTATTATCCTGGATGTGTCGACTACCTCGACCAAGAGATGGTCTTCTCCCACGTCAACGAAGGTGACATGAATCTTGGTGATGCTACAACTTCAGCTTTCACCCTCTTCGATGAAATGGAAATGGATGTATCGTATCTTGGACGGGACTTCTTGAAGTGCTGTGGCCACGACCAAAAGTGGCAAGGACTCGATGAAGTGTTTGACAAACTCAAAGCCTACAACCAAAAGAAGATTGAACAATCTGGCATCGATACCCTTGTATCCTCATGTGCTGAATGTTTCCGAACCTTTGCTCGTGATTACGAACTTGAAGGAGTGAAAGTCATGCATACGACTGAATTCTTGATTGAAAATGGATTCGATATGGACCTCAAGGCCGAGGAGGAAACAACCGTCACCTACCACGACCCATGCCGGCTTGGACGTCAAATGGGAATCTATGAAGAACCTAGGCAACTTATTGCTGGTGTCGAAGGCGTAGAGATCGTCGAAATGGAACACAGTGGCGAAGATGCAATGTGCTGTGGAGTCTCGAGCATGATGTCATGTAACGAAAACGCTCGTTCACTCCGTGTCACTCGCATGGAAGAAATTCGTGCTACTGGTGCAGATACAATGCTGACCTCTTGTCCAAAGTGTGTCTCACACTTTGAATGTCTCAAGTTTGAAGGCGATGAGCGATACGAAGATATCGAGATTCTCGATGTTGTTTCTTTCCTTGCTCGCCAAGTTGAAGCGAAGAAGGCACGAGCTGTATCTGAATCAAGTACGGTACTCGAAGTCGAAGCCTAATTTTGACGGCTAAAACTTTATGTTTCCTACATGGTATCGACTGCCATGAACTACGACGGAATGACCGTATTGCAACTCAAAACGTTGTGTAAAGAACGAGGTCTCCGGATATCTGGTAACAAATCAGAAGTTGTCATCCGATTGATGGAAAACGATGAATCCTCAGTCCCACCACAACAACTTCAAACCCCTCAACAGTCCTTTCCACAGCACGTCCAAGGTGGCTATGCGCCTGCACAAACAATCTATGTCAAGAAGGAAGATGAACTCGCAATTGGAATTGGGACATGTATCATAATTTATGCAATCTTTCGATTGTTTTGGGCTGTTATATTTTCAACAGGAGGAGGAGGGGCTGAGGCTTGGTTACTCTCTCCAGTAGCCTTCTTGTTAGGTGTCGGTTTTTTAATTGGAGGAGTTATTACCTATTCTGGTTATCGAAATGGAGTATATATCACACTTGCTATCCTCGCAGTCTCGGGCTTATTTAGTGTAGCATTTCACGGAGACGAACCAAACCCTGTATCCATCGCGTGGGGTGAGGCAATGATCATGACTTCACTCATGTGCTCATTTACTTGTATGATTATTGTAGCTTTGCCGTTAATGCTTTCGAAACTCAAAGGGGGATGGCCTATACCAATTGAAAATCTCTTGAACAGAAACCAGTCGACGGACGGTAAGAAAAATATCGAGTGCCAATCATGTAAAGCGGAATTACGAGTCCCAAGTGACTACTCAGGACAAATTGAGTGCCCGACCTGTAAATCTCAAATGAATGTTTAAGTCAATCTTCTTGCGCAGGTGATTGTCCATCATCCATTCCAACAATCTCATAGTTTGATGGAAACAAAGCAATGACGACGCCCAAAATCAAGGAACCAAGGCCCCAGCCGAACATCTGACGAACGAAAAGCATCTCAAGGGCAATGACGACCAAAATCATGCCACCTATATTCGAAGTCCAAACCAGCGTTTTGAATGTTGAGAGAGAAACGCCAGGCGTTCCTTCTTTACGATATGGCCCAAATTCTCCACCAAAACGTTGCGCAGTATCTTGTTTATCTTTCTTTGACATCGTGTTCACCTCATCGATCAATCATTGTGATTGCGTCGGTTGGACATGCTAAAACACACAATCGACAACCCGTGCAATCAGCACGTAGAATCTTAGCTTTTTGATTTGACTCCACTTGAATCAAAGGACTTGCCATGGCAACCTTGTACATCTCAATGGCATCGTCATCACAAACAATCGTACATTGGTCACAACCAATGCAGAGCCGTTCTTCAACAAAAGCAACGGCCGACTCACCACCTTTGAGGGCTGCACGTTGTTCACCCCGAAGTCTGTTGAGTGACGTTCGAATGCGAACAGCCTCTTGTTCTCGACGCTTTCGCAACTCGTCGGATGAGGTCATACATTCACCTCCACTCGGTCCTTCCCTTCAAACTTGACGACCGCCATGTTCACCAAGAGGTCTCCAAAACAATAGAAAGAACCGACCAACAATGGTGGATTCCAAGCAGTTAAGTTCGTCCAAGGGACATGGTTGGCCCATGTCCAGTTACCGAGTGAAGTCCCCCAAATTTCCATAGCCAATGCAGCCCAAGCCATTGCTGAGTACAACCGTGGTTGAGGACCCCACTTCGTGAAAATTAGAACAAGAGCCAAAAGGAAAACTGCCGAAGTGTCGCCACCAGTCCATGCACCATACGCAACCAACGGGACAAAGGGTGCAAGTAAGGGTAAAGCCCAAGATTCTTTCATCCTGTCAGCTGCCATACGACCGAGGTCAAACAGGAAGTAGTGTCCAGCAGGAACAAACAGGGGCATAAGACCACGTTGATATTCATAAATCAGCCAAATTTCGCTAAAGAACAACTCCATAGGTGTAGCAATAGCAATCACCGTGATCATTTCAATACGCTGCTTTCGGCTTCCACCCCGATAAAACCAAGCAAAAAGTCCCCAGCACCACAGGTTGACTGGCAATTCTGCATACTCATCTGGAATCAAACCATTACAGGCTGTTGCTGAAAACCAAAGTCCAAGAGCAATGGTGCCAATGTAGACCCACGCTCTGTTCATGTTCATACGAGGAGGTCCACCACTTAGCAAGAACGGGTGTTATTGATGCCCATAGGAAAGTAATTCCTTACCCATTGCTAACATGGAAAGTTCTGCAACTAAGGCATGCCAACCGTGCGCATGTTCACCGTATTGACCATCGGATTGTGAAAAAGATTCAAATTGCGCACTTGGAGAATTCAAATTATCAATATCTGATTTTTTAGAATTGATTCTATAGAACCATGAGGCAGCCTGCCCATCCACCAAATAGACGACGGGTTCGACAGGTGCACCTTCGGAATCTTGCAAAATAGTAGGGACCCCTTCCTGTATCAGGAAATTTTCAACATCAACACCACCTTTTGAATACATTAGTCGATTCATCTTACGGTTTGAGAGTTGGAGCAATTCACTGCCGCTGCGAACGGTCATAATTCCAAGACCGTATGTACCTCGGTCATTTTTTATGAATACAACAGGTTCTCTTTTCACGCCGAGTCCCAGATACTTTTGACGTAATTTTTCTAAGAACGTGTCGACTTCAGCAGCGAGTTGGATTCGGCATGCTTCTTTCTCTAAGCATTTATTTTCCGATACAAACCAATCTGCCATGAAGTGCCAAGGGTCGATGTCGAGCATTTGAGCGACTTCCTCAACATATTCCTGAAGGACTTCATAATGTTGAGATTTCCTTCTTCGATGCCAACCCATTGAGGGAGGTGGAGATACAATTTGACTACCAAGACCCGCAACAATTCCTTCCGTCAAGTCGTTATTGAGAAGAATGAGATCGGGTTTTTGACCGTCGATGAGTAAGATGTCTTCACCATCTTTCGATTTTGACTCAACTTGGTCGAGCTTTAATGCTCCAGAGAGCCCAATAAGGTGGCCCAATTCAACGAAATCCACGGAACCAACAGTGCATCGAAATCCTGCGATTTCCAGTAACTCTTTCAATGCGATAAGATTTTCAACATATCCTTTGTTCCGAGTATGTGATTCAGGGTAAAGATGGACCCATTCGCAGTCTGTGTATTCACGCAGGATATGAGTTTTGAGAAGTGCGGCAATGGACGGTTTATCTTCTGATGAAACATTGTTGAAACCTGCAGGAAAGTGATTTGCATCTACGACACTGATTTTCCAGCCAGCATCCCGAATGTCGACACTACCATAGATCGGAATAGGCACTTCGGTTCTTTTTTGGGACATCCATGCAGTGAGTTCTTCACGTTTGCTTTCAAGCACAGGTGCTAAATTATGAACAAATGTCAACCAATCACCTCGTTGAGTAAATCCATCGTCGAACCCGTAGGTTTCTTCGTCCCTCTATCCAAAATGTGAACTGCCTCAAACAATCCTAAACCCAGGGCTATATCATGCTGTGTCTTTAAAGCCCCAGAAAATGAGGGGTAACGCCGAAGAAGAGCATCGGTTTGGGGCTTGTATTCTGCAAGGAGGTTATCGATTAAAGTGGGGGATGTCGCCCGACCAGCAGGTAGTTTAGGGCGGCGAACAATATGCTTTGGCAACGAGGTGAGCGATGCTGCGGCCCGTAAGGCCAGCTTTTCATCACCGTTCGGCAGGAAGTCGCCATTCCATCGGCAATTGATGACTGGCTTGTCGATGAGACTTAGAAAGGAATGGAACTCGAACTTCTAATGAATGAGCCATTGAATGGCGGTCAACCAATCGTAATTGGAAATTTGAAAGTTGCCCGTGGTCGAGCTCGAATTGAAGGAACTCTTCCAGTGAACCCGTATGGCTACCGCCTGCATGACCCTTCGCATACCAGTGCTCACCAACAGGCAATGCTTCATTCTCCATTTGACGTGCAAAAGGATGTTCCATCGATGCCAAACGAGCATCAATAACCTCGCCATGTGCCTTGAGATCTCGGTAGCGGGGATAACCTGCATGCAACTCATCTGCCCCTTGTCCACACAATCCAACCGTCACATGTTGTGACATCTTTTGGAAGAGTGGCTGGAAAAAGAGTACGGTGACGTCAAGGTCTTCACCATGCCATGACAAATCTGGAAGGAGCGTGTCAAATGAATCTGGTTCGAGAATATGTTGATGGTGGACCAAATCAAACGAGGAAGCAACTTCTTCAGCAGCAATCCAATCAGGGTTCTCTTCACTTTCTGCGACCGTCCAACAGGCCGGAACCGGCTGATGGGCACGTTCTGCAGCCTCATGGGCAACTGCTGCTACCAATGAAGAATCAAGTCCACCAGAAAGAACAATTCCAACTGGTACATCCGACATGAGGCGTTCTGAAACACCTTCGACGAAAGTTTCCAGCAGGGATTCTGCATCGGTTTCAGGACCCCATGTATTCAAAGGATTGACTTTTTGTTGTTCGATGGTAGCACGGTCAAACAGTTTGGCTTTACCTTCAAGGTCCAATGCCCAAACTTCAACAGTACCTGGTCGAATCTGAGTGACATCTTTCAGTAACGTCGTACCATCAAGCGGGTATTCCCATGCAAGACGAGCAACAAGTGCTTCCTCATCCAGTGCAGGTACATGGCCTTCATGTGCCCGCAATGCTTTACTTTCACTGGCAAAAAGAAGTGAACCGTCAACTGATGTCCGAACAAGTGGCTTAATTCCAAGTGGGTCACGCGCTAAAAGTAAATGACGAGTCTCAGAATCCCAAAGAGCAAATGCATACATTCCATTCAATTGTGAGATCCATTGTGCGTGTTGTCGAGCAGTTAACACGCCGGAATGCTTCGATTTCGAGGCATCAAGAAGTGCCAATATCGACTCAGAGTCACCCTGCGTTTTCCAAGAAAAAGAGGGATGCTGAGACCGGATTTCTCGATAGTTATAGATTTCTCCATTCGCTACAAGGACTTCACGTGCTGAGCCAAACAAAGGTTGGTCACTTCCGCCTAAGTCAACGATGGCTAAACGAGTATGTCCAAGAGATATATGGTCATCAGACCAGACATTATTGCCATTTGGTCCACGATGGTGAAGGAGTGTATTCATTCTTTGAACAACAGCAGGGTCCGGCTCACCGAACATCCCACCTATGCCACACATAAGGTGACCAAAACGGTGACCTTCTTCAAGCATCCCTTAGAAATCAAAGGCCCCAAAGAGGATATCTCACCATGGAGATTGCGAGGAAAATGACACCGAGAGAAAACACAACAAAGTAGGCGATTTGTGGTGGTGCTGAATCCTTGGTCTCTTCGCTCATCTGTATCCCTCAACCTTGCCAATGCTAACCATCATTTGAATATATTGAGTCAACTTCTACACATAATTTGATTACATCAGTTGGAGAAAGGGCTCGAACAGTAAAATCATTCCAAGTGGAATGAGGACCATGGTTGCGTTGTCATCGATGTACCGCAGACGAGGCCATTCAGAGGCTACGCACAAAGGCGCAAACAAAAAGGCCAGCCATAATGGTGTAGCAAAAGAAGTGCCAGCATGCAACCCAAACAAGGAACAAGAAGGCAACGGATGAAAGAATAACATTACGGGTTCCAATACCTCGGCGTCTCATTTCACCAAGAAAGGGGTCACCTAAGGATAAAGAAAGAATAATTGGCCATGCGTATGCTTCGACGGGCGCCAACAAAAAGACCAGACCAATACCAAATGCGCCCCAACCCAAAGCGGAAACTTGTCGGGCTTCATACTCTCTTTGCCCATAGATTGTGATCCCAAAACCAAGACGAAGGCCTTCTAAAAGAAACAATAAAAAAACCATTGATGATAATAATTGAGGGACTGTTAATCCAACGAGGTCGGCAAGTGATTCACCATATTCAAAGAAGACCAAAGGCAGAAGGGACATACCAAGATGGATTGAACGACGAAATAAATGCCCGCCCATTCCACCAACTGATAATTCAACGGGGTTTGTTAATTCAACATGTTCACTCATTGCTGTTCACCACCAATAATATGTAACGCTTCATCTAACAGAATTGAACCCTTCGCCAGTTTTTCGAGTAATTCATCGAGTTGAGGAGATTCGAGGATTTTTCGTTCATGGTATGCCAAAAGGCGTTCTCGCCATCGTGCACGTGTTGAGCGACCAGAAGATGAAAGCATGAGAAGCATTTCAGCAGCCTCAGAAATACCAGTACCTTGTATGGCTGAAGTCAAGAGAACGGCGGGGTACTTCCTGCACCCAATTCAAACGACTCTCGTATTTCATCAGCGTGAAGTTCTGCTCCAGGCAAATCAGATTTGTTCACTAAAACTGCATCTGCTAATTCGAGTAAGCCTGCTTTTTCAGCTTGAATTCCATCGCCTCGTGCCGGCCCTTCAACAACCACAATTCGATCAGCCAATGCTGCACATCTCACTTCGGACTGTCCTGCTCCAACCGTCTCGATAATCACACGTCTGCCAGCCTAAAGCGAGGAGAACTTTGGTCATGTCTTCTACGATGACTGGGACACTCCCAGATGCTTTACGAGTGGCAACTGAACGCAAATAAATTAATTCATTTAATTCCTTATCATCGACGACAGTCATCCGTACTCGGTCACCGAGTAAAGCGCCACCCGTTCGTGGAGATGAAGGGTCAACGGCCAAGACTGCAACCCGGAGTCCTTTTTCGGCCCACGAGCGAAGTAACCCATCAAGAAGGCATGATTTACCAACACCTGGTGCTCCGGTAATCGCTAAAGTTTGCCAATCACCATCGTAGGAAGCAGGGACTGAACCAATCTACATCGAGTACTTCTTCAATCTTGACTAAACCGTTTTCAAGACTGCTTAATGTTCGCGCAAGTGAACGGCGGTCACCAGATTTGGCTTGCTCAAGGAACTCGAACGTCATACCATCACCTCATGCCGATGAGGTCCAATACCAATCGCTGTCTTGGCCAACGCCAGTATTTTCCAACTGTGTTGCTTGTTCTATAAATTCTAAAATCTCAGAAGTAGGTGTACCTGGGCCGAAAATAGCACGTATACCACAAGCATACAGTGGTTCACGATCGCCAAGTAGGAATGATTCCTCCACCAAAAACAATCACATCGTTGAGACCTTGTTGTTTCAAGAGTTCACAAACCTTTGGGAAAAGATGCTCATGAGCACCAGAAAGAGAAGAAAGCCCGAGGAAACGTGCATCCTCATCACGAACAGTATCGACAATTTGTTGGGCACTACGTCGCAAACCTGTGTAGATGACTTCGTTGCCTGCATCACGTAATGCTCGTGCAACGACTTTGGCACCTCGGTCATGCCCATCTAAGCCGGGCTTTGCAACCACGATTCTCCACGGTTCGCTCATGGTTGTTGGAGGCATCTCCTCCCTATCAACACACCCCTTAGACGCATTCATGACCGTGTTGTTTCACTCTTCCTATGCTTCATCAAGAGGCATGAACGGAGTATTTACTCTTCACCGTTTTCTGGAGAGGAATCAATTTGCTTGGTCCTAATCAAATTGTTAAGCCCAGGAATCCCTTGAACCGTTGGAACATGTATTGGGCACCATCATCATCCCTAAACTTCAGACGTTCGACATCAGTTCGATGGCGTTCAAGTCGAGGTGCTTGGTGGATTGATGAAATGGGAAGTATATTCATACTCAAAAAAGCGCTTTTCAGGAAGTATCTGTAGAACGCTCCATACGACCTCAAACAAAGGCAACGCATAAGGGCGGGTTTTCCGTAGACCCCTTTGGGAAGCCTATGACATCATCAGAGGAACGACTCCAAGATTTGCGAAATCGTAAATCTCGCAGCGAAATGGGCGGAGGCCAAGACCGAATCGACCGCCAACACGGCAAGGGCAAAATGACGGCCCGTGAACGCATAGATGTCCTCCTCGACGAGGGGACATTCCAAGAGCTTGATGCGTTGGTTGAGCATCGATGCAGAGATTTCGGCATGGACAAGGACATCATCCCAGGCGACGGTGTCGTCACTGGTCATGGCTCTATCAACGGCAGGCAAGTGTTTACTTTTGCTCAAGACTTCACCGCCTACGGTGGCTCACTGGGTGAAATGCACGGGCTCAAAATCTGTAAGGTTCTCGACATGGCACTCAAAACAGGGCGCCCAGTCATCGGTTTGAACGATTCTGGTGGCGCACGTATTCAGGAAGGCGTGGCATCTCTCGGCAGTTATGCTGAAATCTTTTTCCGAAACGTTCGCGCCTCTGGTGTAGTACCCCAAATATCTGTCATTATGGGCCCGTGTGCAGGTGGAGCAGTCTATTCTCCAGCAATTACGGATTTTGTCATCATGGTAGAGGAATCCTCATACATGTTCATCACAGGTCCTGAAGTCATCAAAACAGTAACCAATGAAGAAGTGAACTTTGAAGACTTAGGCGGTGCATCAACGCATGGCACCAAGTCAGGAGTATCTCACTTTTCAGCAGCAGATGACGAAGCAGCAATTCAGTTGGCACGCGATTTGTGTGACTTACTTCCACAAAATAATCTCGAGCGACCACCGGATAAGAAAACCAGTGACCCAATCGACCGTTCTTGCGAGGCACTTGACACCATCATGCCAGACCAAGCGACAAAAGCATACGATGTCCTTGATGTTATTTCAGAAGTTCTCGATGATGGTGCTTTCCTTGAAGTCCAAGCGGATTGGGCACAAAACATCGTTGTAGGGTTTGGTCACCTTGGTAGCCATACTGTTGGCGTCGTTGCCAATCAGCCAAAGGTGTTAGCAGGATGTTTGGACATTGATGCAAGCGACAAGGCAGCACGTTTCGTCCGTTTCTGTGATGCATTCAACATTCCAATCATTACCCTTGAAGATGTTCCAGGTTTCTTACCGGGTACAAGTCAAGAATGGGGAGGAATTATTCGACACGGTGCTAAACTCCTCTATGCATATGCAGAAGCAACTGTTCCGAAACTCACAGTCATTCTTCGCAAAGCCTACGGTGGCGCATATGATGTCATGTCATCGAAGCACATCCGTGGAGACTACAATGTCGCATGGCCAACCGGTGAAATTGCAGTAATGGGTGCAGATGGTGCAGTCGAAATCATTCATCGAAAGCGAATTGCAAACTCACGAAACGCTGAACAAGAACGCCAAAGACTGACTGAAGATTTTAATGAGAAGTTTGCAAATCCGTACACTGCAGCAGCACTCGGATATTTGGACGATGTCATCGAACCAAACCAAACTCGAAGTAAACTCTGTCGTGCGCTCGAGATGTTATTGGATAAAGAAGAATTACGCCCTGCTCGAAAGCATGGAAATATACCCCTTTGAGGCGTTCATATGTCAAGCCACGATGAAGAGACCTTGCGAATGGCAGCGATTGCTGCAGTCTATTCCCTACTCTCACAAAGTGGAGACGACCCTGGTCAAGTTGCCCGTAAACCTGGCCTTGCATGGTCCCAAGATCATCGAAGAATGAACATGGGTCTTTCCTCATTAATGCAGAAACGAGCAAGTCGCTCACCTTGGAAGTGAAAGTATGACTGAAACAAGAAAAGTGATTGTTGATGGAACCGAATTTGAAGTCGTCATTGAAGGCGAAGGTACTTCTTGGTCTGCGACTGTGGAAGGAAAAACATTTCAGATCGAAATACCTGATGCAGCACCTGTGGCGAAAAAGAAAAGAAACGCCAGTGGGAAAAAGAAAAAGTCGGGCACAGTTTCAGCCAATATCCCTGGGAAAGTCGTTACTGTCGAAGTCAATGTTGGTGACGAAGTTGTTGAAGGACAAGTGATTCTCATTCTGGAAGCCATGAAAATGCAAAATGAAATTCAAGCACCTGTCTCCGGAACCGTCATCTCTGTGACTTGTGAAGAAGGTCAAGCAATTGAAGCGAATATTCCATTGGTCGTTATTGAGCCGATTCCAGAAGCTGAATGATTTTCGCATGAACTCATGTGAAATTCTAGGGTTCGATACGACCATTAAAGACCTGTAAGCCTCTAACACTCTCATGGGCGGCTCAGCAGTATGCGATTTCCTTGGTTGTGGGGAAGAAGGAACCATCGTATCCCGCCTCTCACCAGAAGGTTTCCTTGTAGCAACTGGAAAAAAAGCCTACTCATTTCGAGAGGCATACCGCCGATTCCATTACTGTGGCAATCACCATGATGAATTAATGGGCGGAGTTTGGTCACGGGTTCGTAAACCAGAAGACAAAAAAGAGGGCCATGTTGCTCCAACAGCAATTTAATGCCGAGTAGAGAGTCTCTTAAACTATCACTCAGTCCCAAGTTTATGTCCTCTTCCTTGAGTTCTACGAATCCTAACAAATCGAGTTCCATTCTCTTGGCCTTGATGCTTGTCATAACGACGCTGACATTGACTGCACCAAGCGTATCTGCAGTCGGTGCAAATCAAAACGATTTTGGATTATCCATGGATTTACCAGACAACATGTCAGGAGTCAATTCATCCTTTGCTGCAAACCTTTCAGGGTTTGCACCTGTGTATTTTTCGGACTTCGGCGAACTCGATGTCAATGATGATGAAGATTGGGTCGCAGTCAACCTTGCAGCCAATGAAGGATTAGCGCTGCAACTTTCCTTTAACACAACATATACTTCTGCAAACGGTTCCACATATACAAACGATTTTGATCTTGCAATCTATGATGCGAATGGAACTTTTATCGATGAATCATATATGTTTAACCCCGAATCAGTAAGCACAAATAATTCTGCAACTCCACATGGAGGGACTGTTTATGTACAAATATACCGTTATGACGGGTATGGATTCTATACCCTTGACATCTGGACATTCAGCACCTCGACTGGCAACGGAACCGGTGGCAACGGAACGGGTGGTAATGGGAGCGCAATACCAAGCCCATGTACTGGAAACGGTAATGCCCCGGATATCTTAGAACCCAATGATACACCTGCTACTGCAACTTTAGCCTCCATATTGCCGGTTGCTTGTACTGGATTAAGTGTCGAAATAAATTCTGCTGGAGTTGCCAATGATGATTACTACGAAATTCAAATGATGAGTGGGGTCACATACTACTTCAATTTAACATTCTTGCACGCAGGTGGCGATATTGATGCAACTTTAGAAGATGCTACTGGTAGTTTACTTTCTTTCAATAGTTTTGTTTCAATGTCTTCTTCTTCAGATAATGAAGCAGCAGCATATACAGCCCTATCAAATTTCACAGCATACTTCAAAGTATATCATTACGCATCATTTGGGGGAGGTGTTCTTACGAATAATTATGACATCTCATTAACTACAAATTTACCAGGCGGAGGGCAAAGTTTCCAGTCCGTCACTGTGACCATGAATGGAACAACCGATTCAATGCTTGAATTCACGGGATTAACCATTGGAGATACATACCTCTACAACCATTCAAATGTTCAGTTTTTCTTGAATGACACTGAAAGTTGGTCCATGCCGAGCAATGGTAACTTCAGTGCTACAGCAACGACCATGATGGCCAATGCAACATCGGCAAGCCCTGTAATGCAAGAATCTGAATACTGTTCTGTATCAGTGTTGAAAGACGCTACTGGAGCAATGCTCGATGAAGATGGAGATTGCATCTACATCGAAATGCTCGAAGCTTACGTAACCTCTTCAACAACAGGTGAAATATATGCAACAAACCTCAGTACATACACCGATTATACAGTATGGTGGCTTGTCTATGATATGGTCGAATTTGATAACAATTACACGACTTCGATGGATGTCGACATGGCACTCACAGCCTCAATGATTGACCAAATGAACGTCACGTTTACGACCGATACGGCCACCTCAGAATCGTGGCAAATCACATGGAATGGACCAACAACCATGAATGATCACGGGTTTGTTACTTTCCTTTCATACAATAACACTCAAGTTAATCTGACTTCCAATGAAGGGTTTATTGGCGTTCATGATGATGAGTTCATTCCACAATTGCCGACCATGTTGATTGATTCATATTCAACAAGTTCAACTTCAGCCACCAATGATGTCATGGTCAAAGGCAGCGACCTTGTTACAGGAGACGATTACAAATACCAAATATTAGTCACTGATAGTTCAGGTGCATCACTGGCTACTTCGACCCTCAGTACCTTTACTGCAACAGCACAAAACATGAGCATGCCAACATTCACCTATACGACTCCAAACATGAGTGGTATTTACTGCGCAGTCGTCAATCTCTACTCGAGTATAAGTGTTCAATTAATTGGCGACAGTGATTGCTTCTCACTGACCATTGATGATGATAATGATGGAGTTGCCAATGAATATGACCTATGTGCCAACACAACTGCTGGTGCATCAGTCGACATGTATGGTTGTGAACTTTCTCAGAAAGATTCCGACGGTGATGGGTACAACGACATGGTTGATGATTTCCCTTACGACAGCAGCCAATATTCAGACATGGATGGAGACGGCTATGGCGATGACCCAAATGGCAATTCACCCGATGCTTTCCCGCTCGACAGTTCCCAATGGGATGACCAAGATGGGGACGGCTACGGAGACAACCCATCCGGCAATGCCTCTGATGCATTCCCGTACGATTCAACCCAATGGGCTGACCAAGATGGAGATGGCTACGGAGATAACGCCGCCGGCAATTATGCTGATGAGTATCCGACTGATTCAACCCAATGGGCAGACCAAGACGGTGATGGATACGGAGATAACCCAACTGGAAACAACGGTGATGCTTTCCCTACCGATTCATCTCAATGGGCTGACCAGGATGGTGACGGATATGGAGACAATCCAACTGGAACCACTCCTGACGAATTCCCTACTGATTCAACCCAATGGACCGACACCGATGGTGATGGCTATGGCGATAACCCAACCGGAAACAACGGCGATGCATTCCCGAATGACGCAACTCAATGGGAAGATACTGATGGTGATGGATACGGAGACAACCAAGCAGGCACCGACCCAGATGCTTTCCCAATGGACGGCACTCAATGGGAAGATGCAGATGGTGATGGATACGGAGATAACCAAAATGGAAACATGGCTGACCGATTCCCTACTGAACCAACACAATGGTTTGATGCAGATGGAGACAGCTATGGTGATAATCCAAACGGCGATACTCCTGACCATTGTTTGAACACACCCGCAGGTCAATCCGTTGATTCAATGGGATGTTCAGAACAACAGAAGGACGATGATCTCGATGGAGTCACCAATGATATCGATGCTTGCCCATCAACACCCGCAGGTGAGAACGTCGACGCTACTGGATGTTCAGGCTCTCAAGAAGACGGCGATAATGATGGAATCATGGATGCATTCGATGCTTGTCCAATGACGCCACTCGGCTCTGCTGTTGACAGTGCTGGATGTGCAGATATGCAACGTGACACCGATGAAGATGGAATCAATGACCAACTGGATGAATGTCCAACTACATCACCATCAACCCTCGTCAATGGCGTTGGCTGTTCATCTGCTGAACGTGATACAGATGAAGATGGCGTCAATGACATGGACGACTTTTGCCCAATGACTGGGAACGAAGATGAAGCGGATTCCAATGGTTGTTCTGATGCACAGCGAGATGATGACGATGATGCCATCATGAACGATGTTGATGACTGCCCAGATACCGAAATTGGCCTCATTACCGATGCTTCAGGATGTGCTGACAATCAAAAAGACGCAGATAACGACATGATTGACGATACCATCGACACATGCCCAGCAACACCTGCAGGAGAGCAAGTCAATCCTGAAGGTTGCGCTGATTCTCAAATTGATGAGGATAATGACACCATTAACAATCACAAAGATTTGTGCCCAGACACTGATGAATCTCACGGAGTCGATCTCGATGGTTGCTCAGAACATCAAAAAGACGATGATGAAGATGGAGTCAAAAATATTGACGATGATTGCCCATTATCTCCAACGAGTTCTATTGTGTTCGAAGATGGATGTGCTTTGACTCAAATGGATACTGACCAAGACGGCATCAATGATGCTGAAGATGATTTCCCATTGGACCGTAATGAGACAACAGATACGGATGGAGATGGAGTATCAGATACCTATGATTACTATCCTGAAGATGCTGCGCGCACAGAACAAGAAGCAGAGTCCAGTGGAGGCGGCCTTGTTTACGCAATTCTCGCACTCTTAGCACTCTGTGGTCTTGGCGCATTACTCGTTGTTCGAAAGGGTCAGGAAACAGTTGTTGATGATTCACCATTTGCAGCGCAGAATTATACCGATTCGGCAACTGATTCTAACATGGTATACGAAACAACAAAGGAACTCCCGGCCATTGAACAAGAATCTCAACAATGGGAAGAAAATGGCGTCAATTGGTCAAAAGCTGCTGATGGAAGTTTATCGTATTACGATTCTGCATCTGAATCTTGGATTCCATACCAAGGTTAAATGAAGTGCAAAAAAGTCATTGACCCCATTTACCAAGGAAGCATGGTTATGTCTCGCAGAGTTCTCATCATGCGTCATGCCAAAAGCAGTTGGAAGAATAAAGCACTGACTGACCATCAAAGGCCCCTCAACAAAAGGGGGAGAAGCGATGCACCTCGAATCGCTGCGGCTTTGAAGGAGATGGATTGGATTCCCGACCGAGTGTTCGTCAGTGATTCACAACGTACACTCGAAACTCTAGCGTTACTACAAACTGAATTTGGAGAACTTCCTGTACAAACGATGGAAGAACTCTATCATCCGACCACTGCAACGATTCATGCTTGTATTGAATCTGCAAAAAAAGGTGAAACTGTATTGGTTCTCAGCCACAACCCTGCAACGGAATTGGTCTTGTATGAAATCACAAAGCAGTTCCATCGAATGCCGGCTGCTGCATGCGCCCTTCTTATTGAACAGAATGGGCAATGGCATTGCCAGCACATACTACGTCCAAAAGAACTTGATTAGTATGAATCAGAAATTGGGCATGTACTGTAGCCCAGCACTCGATAAATGAAGCAATTACCAGAAATGGCATTGAACAAAAGAGCACCTGCAGCAGCCAAAAGTCCAACTGTGATCATGGAAGCAAGGTTTAGACTCACTGCGAGAATAATGAGAACAATACCAACGATGGCACGTACTTTTCGTTCCTTACCGCTTTGGTTCGTTACGAGAAGAACCATCTCATCACCTTCTCAAACGACACCATGAGCCATCATAGCTTCAGCGATTTTCAAGAAACCTGCAACGTTCGCTCCAAAAACATAGTCGCCAGGGCGGCCATACTTTTCGGCTGTTTCAGCAGCGTTCTTGTGAATATTGACCATAATGTTGTCGAGTTTTGCATCGACTTCTTCACGAGTCCAGCCATATCGAAGTGAGTTTTGTGACATTTCAAGACCAGAGGTAGCAACGCCACCGGCATTACTTGCTTTGCCTGGAGCAAACATAACACCGCTCTTTTGGAACACCTCAACTGCTTCAGGTGTGCACGGCATGTTGGCACCTTCTGCCACAGCAATCACATTGTTATCAACAAGCATTTGTGCTTCTGCACCGTTTACTTCGTTCTGAGTTGCACATGGAAGTGCAACATCCACATTGACGCCCCAAAGAGCATTTGAAGATGGTTCTGGTGCAGATGCGGTAAATGTAGCACTGGTAAATTTAGAAGTATATTCAGAAATTCGTCCACGACGGTTGTTCTTCAGATCCATGATCCAAGCCAACTTCTCTCGGTCAATTCCTTCTGAATCATGAATGAATCCACTTGAATCAGACATGGTCAATGGTATTCCACCAAGGTCGAGAACTTTTTCACAGGCGAATTGAGCAACATTGCCTGAACCTGAAAGAGAGACTGTAGCACCTTCGAATGACTTGCCTTTCGTGGCAAGCATTTCACGAGCAAAGTAGACTAAACCGTATCCAGTTGCTTCTGGGCGAATCAATGAACCGCCATATGAGCGACCTTTTCCAGTTAAGACGCCTGCTTGGAATTCATTTCGGAGTTTCTTATACATTCCAAACATGTAACCGATTTCACGTCCACCAACGCCGATATCGCCGGCAGGAACGTCACAGTTATGTCCGATGTGTCGCCAAAGTTCCATCATGAACGATTGGCAGAAGCGCATGACTTCTCCATCCGACTTCCCCTTTGGATTGAAATCTGCGCCACCTTTTCCGCCACCCATTGGAAGACCTGTCAAAGAATTCTTGAAAATTTGCTCAAAGGCGAGGAACTTCAAGATTGAAGCATTGACGGTTGGGTGAAAACGAAGTCCACCTTTGTAAGGTCCAATAGCACCATTGAATTGAATACGGTATCCTCGGTTTACTTGGACAACTCCTGCATCATCAACCCAAGGGACTCTGAAATGAATAAGGCGCTCAGGTTCAACAACTCGTTCAACGATTGAACGGTATTCCGGATGAGCTTCGATAACTGGTTCCAATGATTCTAAAACTTCCCAAACAGCCTGATGGAATTCAGGTTGGTTCGGATCTCGGGCGACCACTGACTCATAGATTTCTTTTGTTACACTCATAATAGCACCATTCACGTATGTGTTAGCCGTGCCAAAGAAAGACCCTTTCTAAGTATTACCATGGAAAGTACTCTTCATAGCACTGGTTTGAGACAAGAATTATATTTGCAATTCAATATGGACACACTGTATTGAATCGCTTTAATCGTTCAAGTCGGCGAACACCATTGGAATCAATATCTGCCATGGCTTGAATTGCTTCTTCAATCATAGTGTGCTGATCTTCTTGAATACCGATAAAGTTTCGAAGTGTTGTGAGCATAGACCATTCATCTTCTGAGATGACTTCATCATCCAAAGCTGCAATAAGAGCTGATTGGTAAATGGTCACATCCCCAGTATGGTGTCCAGAGTAATCAAATTCAGTTCCGTCGAAGGGATTGGTTTCTTCTCCGCGGACAACTGCAAGGCAAAAAGCAGTATCACTTGGATGAACGCCAAGTGCAAGAGCAAGAACATGCAAAATGCTTGCTTCATCATCAGTGATGATCGAATCGTCCATGGCACTGGTGAGCGTTCGCAGGTAAAGATAGAGTCCTCGGGATGGTTCAAGAGCCATGAAGTCTGCTAAAGTTTCCCGTATTAGAAGGTTCTACTTCCAACTCAAGGCGAAGCGACCACAATCCCACCACCGTATACAGAAAATCGAGACCAATACCTGGGAGAACGGTAGTGTTCACGCCCAAAACGAATCAGACGCGGCACTGAACTGCAAAGGCAATTGTAATCAGTCTGTAAGTCAAAATGTCATCATTCGCGCTACCTTGATATACCCTCTCACCTACCCAATGGATACGGAGGACTCAAAATGACAACCCCAAGCAACCTTGTTTCACTCAGAATTACTGAGGAAGAACTTGCATCGACTCGATGCACGCGTTGGACTTGAAGGTGCCCGAAACCGCTCGGATGTAATCCGAGCAGCCATCCAACAATATCCTCAAGGGTCAACCCATGCTCACCGGGATGGACTCGGTCCGGATCCCTCTCGGACATGGCGACAAGATGCTTCTTGGTCAACTCTACGAACTCCAAGGCACAACACCAGAAACAGCTGCCCAAGAAGGGCTTTCACTCTACATAGAACAGGCTATCAAGTCTCGTTCTGAATTAACACAACAACTCGATGACCTCTTGGTTCAAGCCAAGAGTTCGACGATACGACGCGAAGAATACCACGAATAGTGGGTGAGAGTGCAGGAGGGGATGGAAAATGAATTGGCAAAACGATGTTAGCGAGACTCGCGATGCCACCTTCAACGCCGAACGGGACTTGTCCAGTCCGTACGGATTTGCCGCTTTGCGTCTGCGTGCCCGTCTTGCACGCGCTGGACTAGAACAAAACCCAACAGACCTCCCCTCGAAAGACGGGCGGGGGGACTCCAATTCCAATCCAGCTTCCTAAGTTGGATGGTTCCCACGTGCTCAGGACCCCCACATACCTGGGCACAATTATTCACAACAGTGCTACCGCTGCAAACTTAATTCCCCCCAATCCTTTAGAGGGGTCGACGCTGAACCATCATTATGACAGTGGAGGGGAGTCAAGGAAAGGAACATGTGTTTTCCTATTTGGCTCATGAAAAGCCCCGCCCCGGTCAAATCGAGATGATTCAAGAGTCTACAGAAGCTCTTCGAAGCGGCGGTTATCATTTAGCGGCTGCACCGACTGGTATCGGAAAGACGGCTGCTGCATTAGCGGCTGCTCTTGAGATCACCCAGAATTCTCCAAACAAGAAACATGTATTCTTCCTTACATCTCGCCAGAGCCAACATCGAATCGTTGTTGACACGGTTCGCAGAATAAATCAAATTCGTGTTGGCAAAGACCCAATCACATTGGTCGATATGATTGGTCAATCGGGAATGTGTGTTCAGCCCTTTGCAAAGGAATCCTCACTTGTTTTCTCCATGATGTGCAGTACTGCTCGAAAGACAAAATCGTGCCGCCCGTGGATTACCAGTGCTCCGGGATTAACAAAGAGAATTCTTGACAGTCCACTCCACGTTGATGAATTAGTCGATTTAACTAAAATTCACCGAGTTGGAGGAGAAATTACCCAAACCTGCCCTTGGAAGGCTGCGAGAGAAGCAGCAGGCCATGCGGATATATTCGTAGGAGATTACAATCACATCTTTGATGAAGGTGTTCGCAAATCAAGTTTAGAAGCCATGGGAGTCGCTCTTGAAGACATTATTGTTGTTGTCGATGAAGCGCACAACCTACCAAATAGGATTCGAATGACGATGGAGAAAATCATCACGCCCCTCATGTCTCGAAACGCAACGATGGAATTGGAAGAATATGTGGGTACACTCACTGCACATTACCTCAAATCGAATTCAGTATCAAGTGCATTGGAACTCGATGTAGCCACATGGGCATTTGAAATTATGAAAATTGCTCGAACAAAAATTGCTGATTTGTTCCGGCAACTCCACTCGGATCTACCGAATGACTCCAATGAATCACGTGTTGAGGTGTCCAGATTCTTAGAGATTCTTCACCGTTCATGCGACGAATATGAAGGATTGACTGGTCAAAAGACATTGACTGACAATCCGGACTTGGCAGACTTGTCTGTAGAACGAAGTCATAGGTTACCCCGTCTTTCCGACCTTCTCCTCCGAGTTGAAATTGATTTGGAAGCAGGAGATGATGAAGATGCAATGGAACCGGATTCTCATCGAATGGGACATATTCTAAAATGCATCGAGACATTTGGAGAAACAACCGCCTTGAGCCTGGTATTCAGTTCAAAAAAAGGCAAGGATGGGACAATCACTTCACATCTCTTGGACCCCGGACTTGTGTCTGGCCCTGTATTTTCATCCATACATGGAGCCATATTGATGTCGGGAACATTGTATCCCCCTCAAATGTATGCGGATATGCTTGACCTCCCTGCTGGAAAAACTACCAAAACAGCGTATACATCCCCATTTGCTGGAGAACGCCGACCCGTTTTAGTTGCAGGTGATGTCACCACCAAGTACAGTCAGCGAACACCGATGATGTGGGCAAAGATTCGAAACCATATCCAAGCACTCATCGATGGAACCCCCGGACATATTGCGGTTTTTTCACCTTCATACCGAATGATGGAAGAGATCCTTTCCGAAACCAACTTCAAAGGTATTCGAAAAGTTGTGGAAAGTAGAGACTGGACAAAAAACGACATAGATTCAATTGTTGAAACGCTCCGTAGCGAGAAAGAATCTGGTCAACGTATCTTGCTGTGTGGGGTTCATGGAGCACGGCTGTCAGAGGGAATCGACTACAATGGAGGCATCTTAGACGCTGTAGCTTGTATAGGGATTCCGAATCCACCTCCGTCCGTCCTCTCAGATTCACTCAAAGCCTATGCGGGAGACCGGTTTGGGAAAAATAACGCTTGGCGTTATACCGTAACACAACCTGCAATTAATGCGATTTTACAAGCAATGGGGCGCCCAATACGTTCGGTTGGTGACCGAGCATTGATTCTCCTTCTCGATCAGCGACATACCGACCGAAACTACATCAGTTGTTATCCAAGCGATTTGAGAATGAATTCCACCAATGACCCACAAACGACCGCGAGCTTTGCTCGTCGCTTCTTTTCAAAAGTCCACACCATTGAAGAAGTGTGAACGGAATACAAATGTTGGAGGACGAAGGTTCATGGAGGCCGCACACAACCGATACACCATGTCGACATGGGAAACAGTTCACTTGGAAACAGAAAGTTCCGATGAAGTCACTGAAAAAACGATGGATAGAAAGACATTGGGACTTGAAGCAGAACCTCAACAACTCCATGCGGAATTCCATATTCAAGCCGGACATTTATCTGAAGTCCAAATGAACCATCAACGCGTCCTCACTGCATCAGGAATGATTCCAGAAACCCATCTCGCTGAAATCGAACCTGAGCGACGTTTGGCTTGGATGGTTGACCAATTGCACGGAACTGTGAACCCGGATGGGCTCATGATACCACTGCATGGAGCAAACAATTCCGACATCGAAGTTTCTACTCTCCAAGATGAAACTCAACGCCAATTACGCATTATCGTAAAAGAAGCTGGCCATGACGACCTGCTACGCATTCTCCCATTACCGGCTGAAGCGAGTGAAATCAGTGCCCATTTCCTCAATGGTCGACTTCACCTTCGCTGGTGATTTCCTTCAACGTGCAGGAATCGCTTTCAGTGTTGAGATTTCTTGACCCATTCGTTCCAAAGCAAGTTGAGCTGCTTCTTGATGCTGCTGTCCCATTTCCTCACGACTGTAACGTGCTTGCTCAAACATGTTGTCAAGAGCTAGTAACGCTTCATCAGAGATTTGAGGCATTGCTTGACGAATAGCCATCTCGAATTCACGAACTGTTTCGAAATCACGGCGTAGGAATCCATGTTCTTGGAAAGTGGCACAGAGACTCTGATAACAGGTGAAGATCGATTCACGGATGGAATCACCCGCAGCCAACAACTCAGCAGTATAGGCAAAGATTTCAGCGGCTTCTTCCATCAATTCCGAAGACTTACGGCGACGGTAAAGTACGGTGCCTGCACCTGCCAACCCTAAGATGAGAAGTGTGAGGATGTATACCCATGTAGGAACTTCAGTTGCTGCTTCTTGGTATTCATACGAAGGAGCAAATTCTTCACCAGACTGCAAAGCAAAATCAGAGAGTGTTTGTTCTGAGAGACGAGGGTCATTGATAAGAATCTCCAAGTATAATTCGCCCCAAGAATCTGTATCGCCAAAAGGAGGGTCTGAATTGAAATCAAACTCTGCAACACCATCTGCATCGGTAAGAGGTTGCAGTGGAGTGGAAAGTTGCGTCCCATTCTCGGTATAGAGATAGATTGTCACTGTAATCCCATCAACGCCCTGTTGAGTGTCTTGTGCAGTGATGAGAATGCTTCCACCGATGTCTTCTTGTTTATCTTCGATGACATCATCGAGTGAAACGAGGATATCCGCATTGATCTTGACGAATATCAAGTGACTCACACTTGCCGAGTTGAGGTAATGTACGTCTTGTCGAGGTGTTTCAAGATGCAGGTATTGCGCTCCAGCACTAAGGAAAGAAGGTGCAGTCGTCGTGAGAGAGAAGTTTCCATTCGACCAATCAATGAGGAGGTTTTCTAAGCAACGTGCACCGTCTTTTTGAGCCAAACATTGTGAGCCGTTACCAAGATACAGTGTGACATTGTCAAACACTTCACCAAGTCCGCCGATTTCAGAGACTGAACCAGTCAGTATAATCGGTGCAAAGGTGGAATCGGAACGTACCACAATATTGGCAGAGGTTGCATCAATAGTGATTTTTGCATTGGCCCATACAGTAGCAGTACCGGTTGCTTCGGTTCCAAGATGGGCTTCAGTTCCTTCAAAGAAGATGGTGAAAATATGGTTACCACGAGTTAAATCGGATGTCGCAGGAACAAGTGTTGACCAGCTACCATCCGATTCTGTAACCAAGGTTGCAATCTCGACATCATCTAAGCGAAGGCTGATTTCCATTCCACTCAAGCCGTCGTTGTTGACCGTGTCGATGTCAAACAAACGACCCGAAAGTGCCCAGAAATTACCCCGAGTTACATCTTTGCCTTCATCAAAGATAAGCGTCACATCGGAACGGTGGGCTAAGAAAAAGGAAGTATTACCCGTGTTCGAGCGGTAGTAACCTTGAGCATCGACATTTGCAAACAGGAGATGGTCGCCGAAACTAAAGGTATCAGGAACATTCCAAGTAAAGGTGAATTGGCCTTCAGAATCTGTAACAATGGTCGCTATGATGAGACCTTCGACTTCAAGTTGAACTGTATGGCCAGAAACCCCAATCAGTTGGTTATCGACAACAGTACCGGTAATGGTCGTGTTCTGACCGACTGCAACAGGGCTTTCCATCGAAACCGTGACCAGTGTAGGACTGTATATTGTCCAGGTTCCAGTTGCGTTACTCGGCAGATAGAATGTTGTACCAGTAAAACGTATTTCAAGCGAAAGCGGACCAAGTTTGGCATCGGCAGGTACTGGGTAAACGGCTGTAAAGAGTCCAGTATCATCGGTCGTCACATTGGTCATCCATTGTCCATCAAGCCAGACTTCAACAGTAAGGTTCGTCAAAGGTACATCTACCAAATCAAGCAAACGGCCTTCAAGGGTCATTGTTGCTTCTCGATCCACTGTGCCGGTTGGTGTCAAAAGAATAATTTTCGTAGGGACACTTACGTTAAAATTGATTTGAGCACTGCTTGGAAGATAGAAATCTGGGTTCGCAGGGTCACCGACTCCTACAGGGTCAACCCAGTCACGTCCACCAAGGAAACGAACTTCAATCAAGTGTGAACCTGCAGAGGTATCCTCTGGCAATGTCCATCCAATGGAAAAGTTTCCAGTCAATGCATCTGTTTCAATACTCGAAACTGGGATTCCATCGACAAGAAGGTGGACAATTGCAAGTGATGAGTTGCCATTGATTGCAAGGGTTTGGTTGAGGTCATCCAGCAATATTCCTTGAACGATGAATGAGTCACCTGCAACAAGCGTCGAAGGCGAGGATGAAATCACCAAATTGGTCTGAGCAAGAACTACGAATTGAGTAGAGGCATTTGAGCCTATCAAACCAGTTGTTCCTGGAGTTCCTGCAAAAGTCACTTCAAGATCATTAAAACCAATCGTTTGGTTACTTGGGACAGTAAGTATACCAACTCCAGTTCCGTTTTCAAAGGTCGTGAGGATGATACTTACATCTGTACCGATAAGCGTCACAATGACCTGTTGCGCTGCTACTGCGGACTGTGTATTGTCGCGCAAGAGCACCTGAATTTGGACATCGTTGCCACGTTCTGTACGGTCATTCAAAGACGGCAAACCAATGCCATCAAGTGAAGGTTGAACGAAGATCAGTGAAGTAAACCCTCGACTATCAAACGAGGTGTTAACCGTCGAACCAATGTAATAGTTGACGTTTGGAATAAAGGATGCCTCGAGAGAATTGTTTCCAGCCTCAAAGCCTTCTCCAAGAAGGATGTTGGCTGACCATATACCGCCAGTGGTAACTGAACCACCTGTGACTGAGAACCCTGTTGGTAGACCATTAAGGCTGAACAAAATGTTCGAAGGCAAAACGCTTCCATCACGTTGTTCAAGTCCACTTCCATTATCACTGACTACGCGACCAGTGACATTGAAGGAAGTACCTGCAACGGGATTTGCTGCAATAGGGTCAACCACCATGATGGTCGTCGAGCGAATGGTAATGGTTGAAAGGTTCACTTGGGTATTCAACAAGTCTGAAGAACCATTGAATACCAATGATACAATAATCAATCCAAGTGGATGTGACATAGGGATCTGATGGCTAAAGTTTGCATATCCTTCTCCATCTGTTTGGGTGCCTGCCAACCATGTTTCATGGAATTGAATATCGACATCAAATCCAGATAATGGTGCAAAGAGATTAGAGGATTCCATCAAACGTCCTGTAATATTGACGGTATCTCCACGGTTCACTGTGACTGGATTAAGCGGCTGGAGATTGTTAAACTGACTCACACCCATGACCAACATTCCATTCTGCGAAGTGGAAGTAAGGTAGAAAGGCGAAGAATCTTCATTCACACTCAAAACTAAAATCTTGTTTCCACGCTCAGTGCCGTTACCGGAAGTATCAGTTGGAATACTCATGTTGAAGGTTCCATTCGAAGTTGTGAGGTAAGCCCCAACCAACAGTTCATCGGGATTATTTAACCAAAATGCGGACATTTCAACTGGAGTTGTAAGAGGTCGTGCAGCGTTATCTCCATCGAGAACTTGTCCAAGAACGTTGAAATTCAATCCAGCTGTTGTAACAGTTGGAATCGAGTCGATACGAATCACACTCGGGACTTGTACAGTCAAATTGACGAGAGAGGAGTTACCAGTTCGGCGTGAATTGCCTTGACCGAGAGCGTCGGTCAAATCGTCATAAACAATTACCAATACATCGTAATAGCCTGGTGCAATACCTGTTGCAGTCCATTGGAGGGTTGAATTACCTTCAGAATCTGAAGTATCAAGACCCAGTGAAACATTGGTATTGCCCCAGTCCAAGATGTATTCGACTACGGCACCGGATACGTTGGATTGGTCTGCAACATCAGTAATGGTCGCATTAAAGTCGATGGCTTGGTTGGCTTCAACAATTAATGAACTCCGTTCAGTTTTAACAACAAATTCAGATTCAATACCAACAAGTGTTGAAGGAAGCGAGGGTGGGGCGGGTGGAACAGCTGAATCGACAAATCGGAAATATGCTCCGCCAGCCGGTGCCATTGAGTCGAAGTCCATATTCAGAAGGAATTCGTATGAATCGGAAGGGTTCGTCATTGGAATGGTGAAGTTGAGGAGGAAACTTCCGGTCGTATTGTCTAACAATCCCTGTGAAAGGTCAATTGGCATACCATCTGGTGTCAGCATGATAATTGAAAGCATGGTGATGTTGTCACCAAGCACACTCATATTGGTATATTGCGCGTCAAAGATATCTCCAAACAGATAACTCGAATTGCCCAAGTGAGTCCAATCTTGACTGAGACTCAAATTCCATGCCACTTCAGCAGCAACACGAACCGTACTCATGCCGATTGATGGTTGATACAAATCGGAACCATTGATGGAATTGTGATGAAATATAATCACCAGCAAAGAGGGTTGAATCAATCAACCAGTTGATAGTCATTGTTTCAGTTTGCGGATCGACGGTTGTGTTGACCCAGTTTCCATTGAAGGTGAAATCAAAATTACCAGAGAGAAGAAGGTCTGTATTCACACCACGATGATCGATTGCACTGACTAAGACAGTAGCATCTGTCCCCCTTAATTGGGCACTCGCTTGTACTTCGAAAATGAGCGTGCCACGCAGTAGGTAAGGGCCACCTGCAGTCACATTCGCGTCATCGGTTGCTTCGATAGCGTTGGGGAAGAAGCGTATCTGAATTTCGAGAATTCCAGCCATGACTTGAGCATCTGCTGCCAAAAGTAAATGTTGGATGCTAAACGCTCCGTTAACACTTTGGTTAAACACTTGAGTCCAATCCTGTGAAGTCTCGTTTTCTCGAATTGACAGCGAAAGATTACCTGCCATTGGCACAGGTGATGCTCCAGTCGTGAGAGTCGTACCGTTTACCCATAGGTTATCGCCGATGAGAAGGACGCTGTTATTGGCAAGTGGCCCTTCAAGAGTTGCGGTCAAGTTTGGCGCATCACGCACATCAATTACAATCGAAGTGGTCGAAGGACGCAAATGGAATTGAGTTGGAGTAATACCGGTTGCTTGCGTATCTTGCCATCCAGAGAATCCAAGAATTGCAGAAAGATTTGTCTTCGTTTCAAGTGGGTCGAGATTCAAATCAAAACTCCAAGTACCGTCAATGTTCATGAAACTGCTCAAGTTTGTGAAACCGGTCACGGAAGATGTATAGGTCAACCAGACCGATGGTGGCGTCAAATCATTGACTCCAATGTTTGCAATATTATTCGTAGGGGCATTTTCCAATGAAAGCCTACCTTCAATGACTGTTAAAGCTCCGGCACCAGCAATTGGAGCATTGATTGCATTTGGAGCAGTGTGACTGAGAACTGAATCTTCTGTCACGTTAATGTATCCTTCAAAAATCACTCCTGCTTCAGCAACATAGCCTGATTGAAGGAGTTTGACAACCACTCGATACATACCCGGCCCGTCCAATTCAGGAGGAGTTCCGTTGAAAGTAAAGGTTCCATCAGCAAGCGTAATGTCTGAACCAAACTCAAAGTTTGGAACTGCAGCCTGACCAGGAATTTCATTTTCTAAGGCCATTGGGACAAGATATCCGGTAAGTGAATGTTCTGAAATGGAGGACAAGTTTTCGCTGTAGCGCAATTGCCCGGACACGTTGAGCAAGACCGTACCATCTCGGTCAAAGGTGAAAGAGGAAATAGTTTGATTCACAATTTCAACTTCTTCAGCAGCGGGGCAGGCATCGAATGCAATCCATCCAAGTTCAGTGTCGCCACTCGCAGAGTTTTGTTGCAATCGAACTTCACCCCATGTGGACAAATGTGTTGGGTAAACAGAATAACCATCACCGTTCCAAATACCGCCAGAGAAACCGGTCACCATTCGGGCAGGCAATCCAGCAAGACGAGCCATAGTGACGAATGCTGTGTTGAATTCTGAACAACTCCCTTCACGCAGTGGCTTGTACCAAGGTCACGCTCAAATCTTCGGAAGAAGGGATTCCAGAACCGTCGTAGTTACGCTTGAAATCAGTCGTTGCATTTCCTTCAGTCAGGAAGGTTTGCAAAGCCGCAGCACTGTCATATGCATTGGTCGCACCAGCCTCAGTAATGACTGCAGTCGTAACGTTGAGGAGGTAGGAGTGAGGGTGTGATGGATCACTGAAGGTGGGTGGCAAAACCAAATTATAACTCGAATTTATACCTGGCACTGTTGTTGATGCAAGTGTTGCCCAATCGAAAAAGTACTCTGGTTGCTGAACAAAGATTTCTTGAATCGGCCCAGTAATCACATTGACGTTATGTGTATCATTGGAACGTTGTAATTCCCCTGCAAGGTCCACAAAGAACGATAAGTTCGAAAGTGAATATGGGACGGGAAGATTACCCGAATTTAATGGATTCTGATAGGTAATCATCCAATCCAGAGTTTCGTTTGAAAAGGTAAGGTCTGCAAGATGCGTCAGATTCGAATAAGGAAGAACCATCGATTCGTATGGATGGACTGCTTCAAGATGAGCATAGGTTGTACCGGTGTAGAAATCATTGGTCGTTTGGCGCCATCGATGTATTGAATCAATGTCAACAACACCTGTGGTGTTGTTTGCCCAAAAGACAATTTCAGATGAAATCAAATCATCGGTTGGATCAAACGGGTCGAAAGGCGAACCTTGACAACCGATAATCCAGAATTCCTGAGGGCATTCAAGGCCATCAATCATTCCACCACCGTCAGTATCAGGGTTGGTCCAATCAGTTCCTGTTTGGTTTTCAACAGCATCAGGAATACCATCGCCATCAAAATCAGCAGGCAATAAGTCATCGGTCGGATCGTTTTGCGGGTTAGTACCATCAAAATATTCATCACGGTCTCCAACGCCTCCGGCATCGGTATCACCCGTCACATCATCAGTAATCCACACATCTGTTGAACCGTTGAGGATTCCAATCCAAGAAAGGTCACAACCAGTTGTCGTTTCAAAATAATTGTTCAAGCCGTCTAAATCCTCATCGAGTAAATTCGTACAAGGCTGATTCGGATCGGTGTTGTCAAAGACTTCATCAAAATCACTCACACCATCAGCATCTGTATCTGCGAGTGTTGGGTTCGAAAACCAACCGAAGGTTCCCAGTAACTCTTGCCAATCTGCAAGGCCATCACCATCGGAATCAGAATAATCATCGTCACAATATTGCTGAGTTGTACCAATCGTTCCTGCGGCTGTTGCCGATGTATGGCAGAAAGAACCGTTGCGGTTTGCGACTTGCGTCACACCAGCATTTGGAGCGGTTGATACCCCTTGTATGGCATTATTCACCGTACTCACATAAGCAAAAGGAATCCATGTACCAGAAGTGTTGTACCATCCGACACCACCACTTGGATTGAATCCGGTTCCATCTGTAACTTGAAGTTGGCTGGTACCTGAATTCCAAGTGACGATGGTCGTATCAAAATTGATGATCGAGTCACAAGGGTCTGTTCCGTGTGAAATATTGCGCTCATCACCATCGTTTATTCCACCAAAATCGGTATCGGCAATATCCCATGTCGTGCATGAAAGATTTTCTTCCCAATTCTGAATACCATCATTGTCTTCATCGCCTGAATCTTCCATTCGCGTAGGGTCGGTTTCACCTGCATCTAAAACACCGTTGAAATTGGTATCTTCTTCACCGTCATCAAAGGCGTCACCGTCGGTGTTGTTGTCACGGGGATTGCTGGGTTGAGGAGGGATACCATATGCGCCGTTGACTTCAACGCCGTCATCGATTCCATCGCGGTCTGTATCGGCAGATGTTGGATCTGTCAAGAGCGTCAATGCCTCATAGGAGTCGTTTAATCCGTCACCATCGGTATCTGCGCGTTGGGGGTTTGTGCTCGTAATACCATCAACTTCGGCAGTAGAGGTTGCACAGCCACCTGGTCCAATTCCAGAAACAGGGTCGCAAGGTGAAATAGTTTCAGTAACAACACCATCTGGGCCATTACGGAAACAAGGAGAAGTACCACACATCGTTGTCCATGAAGGATTGACATATTCCATGAGGTTGGTCAAGCCATCACCGTCAGGGTCGCCGTTCGGTCCGTCTGCATTGGAAGCGGATGTGGCATTGAGGCCGTTTGCAGCCTCCCAACCGTCATCCATTCCGTCGCCGTCAGTATCCCAACCGGCCACGTCTTCATCAGCAATACCATCGCCATCATCATCATTGGAAGAACAATCTGCATCCCCATCATTATCTGGGTCAGCAGAATCAACAAGGCCGTCTTTATCATCATCGAAACCATTCGTGCAAATATTTCCTACGGGGTCTTCGTCACAAAGAATCACGCTACCAACGCCATCTGAGCCACTATCACCGCAGCCAGGTCTGTTGTATTGTAGGGCGCCTTCTTCATTCCAATCGTTAACTGGAACTGTACCGTTCCACCAAACACCCATGTCAAGAACTCCAGGTGTTGAGGAGCTGTCCCAATTTTGGGGTTGTAAGTATGAATACTCTTGTAGATTCGACATCCCATCGCCATCAGGATCGCCAACTGCGCCATCTCCGCCGTTACTCGAAAGAGGATCGAGGCCGTATTGCCATTCCCATCCATCAGGCAAACCGTCGTTATCAGAATCAGGGTCATTTGGAGCGGTATTCATGAGGTATTCCAAACCATAGGTCAAACCATCTCCATCTTGGTCAGAAGCGGCGAGGGCATCCATCGAAATATACGGGATTGCAGCAAATGTTGAGAGCACCATCAAGGCCGCTAAGGAGAACGATTTGAAGGCGTTCCGATGTTGAAGAATCTGCCATTGGAAGCGCGGCTCGGAGGGAGAAACAGTCGTGCGCATTGGATTCACTGTTGACGGGCTGGTTTGATGCCTCATAAGGGAAATGGTGCGATGTTCATACAATACTTCATTTCACGGAGTATTAACTCGACGGGACTTTCAAAGAAAGGGGGCCGCAGTAGAGCATTCCTCAGCCAAAGTGTCGGCAAAAAACTCAAAGATCTTCAAGTTCATCTAAAAGTTCCAAATCATCATCTTCTTCGACAACAGGTTCCACAACTGGTTCGACTGTTTCGAGTCCGAAATCGAACTCTTCGTCGACCCAAGTTTGATGAGGTTCGCTCCCAACACCAGCATTTTGTCCACGACGATATACTGCAAAGATGAGAACAAATGCCAGGCCAATTCCAAGTGCGAAAGTTTGAGGTTCTGGATTCATAATCTCATTCAGTAGACATGCGATTCCAGAACATTCAGTTTGGTATGAAAACGACATGATTTGTGTGAATTCACTATCGTAAGGTACTTCCTCATCCATCGGCGTAACTGTAAGGGTGAATTTCACATCATCACCGTCTTTCAAATTTGAAGGTGGCGTAACTGCAACTGAGAAATCTTTACTCGAGTAAGCAGGAAGTGTGAGCAGGAGGAAACTTCCTCCGTTTTGGTCAGAGGATGCACGAATCAAGCCATCCCAGCCATCGGGTTCTTCCAAAGTGATGACCACGTCGAGAGGTATGTTGTTTTGATTATCAATCTTGAAGTTGATGTTACGTTCTTCATCCGATTCAAATCGGATAATTTCGGTACTCGCATCGGTGATTTCAAGTTGCCCTGGTTGAACATCATCTCGGACTTCAACAGTAATTGGTAAGTCGAAGTATCGCGCCTCTTCAGAATCAACGCCTTCTTCGATGACACGGACATAAATCGTATGGAATCCGGCCTCGACCTTGGAACGCAAAGTCAAATCAAGCTTGATATCTACGTGCTCATCTGCTTCGAGATAGACGACAACGATGTTCGATTCGGTCCCATTCGAGATATCATAATCCCAAGTACCATAGTCGGGATTACCGTCCGGAGTTTCGAGGTTTCGATCTAATTCAGCAGGATTTTTAATCCGCCATGTCGTTTGACCAAGTGTTTCACTTGAATCGGTGATTCGCATATTGTAATACATGCTTGAGCCTGGTGAAACTGGACCAACGGTCCCGAGTGTCCCCCCGTCAGAGTCTGCTATGACTTCCACTAAGATACCAAAGGTTCGATGGACTGTGAACGCTATTTGTGTGCTGAGTTCGGTATCGGCGGTACTGGAAACTGAAAACTCAACCAAACCAATATCTTGGGCATCGCGCTCATTTGGAGGGAATATTTCCATGCGCAGAGTGAGAATTTGATTTGAACCAATGTCAGGAGTGGTTGAATAAATTCCTTCTTCAGTCAGTTCCATCCCTGTGTCGTTATCGAAGAATTTGAATTGCCAAGCGTCGGGTAAATCCGTAACCCGCAATCGGAACGAATCGGTAATAAATCCAGCATTAAAGACATCAACAAAGAATTCGCCTTTGGTATCACCAGCATCAACATAATGGGAAAGTGTCTCATCATAGGCATCAACACGAGTTGAATCGGCAATTTGTATTTGATGTTCAAAGTCTTCAAAGACTGCAATACGGGGTGGCGCGAGGACATCGGATTCTTCAATCGATAGAACAATTGTCTTAATCGCGACTTGGTCGTTTTGGGCATTCTCAGTATCTGCATATGCTCGGGCTTCGATTTCAATACTGCTTGGAGCATTGGTAAGATCACCATCAACCACATCAAAGGAAAGTATCGGGCGAGCAAAGGTGCCTCCACCATTGAGCGTATATCCACCGGCTTGATCCCATATAGGGTCAGACCATGATGAAGGGAAAGGTGAACCTACCAAATCAAAGACGATATTCATTGATGAAGAGGTAGAGCCAGTATGTTCTATCAAAAATTCAATACTGGACGTTTGCCCTGGAGCAATCAGAACAGTATCTGGCTGAGAAGAAGGGAGAGAAAGGTAGATGTCATGCTCAATAAAAGTGATTCCTGAATGTTCAAAGACAAGTGTATGGCCTTGGACGTCGCTGATTTCAAGTCGTAATGGATAATCTCCAGCACTTATTCCAGAGTCATACGTCCACGTATAATTTCCAATCAATCCTTGATTATCCAACTTAAGTTCATCATCGTCGAATGTTTTATCGAACTCAGAATTTGCACCATTAGGTGTACTCATAATCAAATCAACGTTTTGAATATCATCACGACCGAAAGCATTTCGAACATCAACAGTGAATTGCATGGTACGGAAATCTGGGCGGTGATTTGGTGACCATTCAGTCACTTCTTGGTCAAGGAAACTAGCTCCTGGGCGGTGAACTCGGACAGAAGAGTCTGCAAGAGCATTCGCTTTGAGTTCGAGTTTGGAAGTTCCAGAAGTATCTTCAACATCGCCGAAAGCGACATTCACTTCACAACTGCCGCCACCAACTCCGCCGGTGCTGCTCTCACATGTTGCCTGAGCATCGATGTTCAACTCGAGTTGCTCACCGTTTTCAACCATGAACCCACTCGAAGGTATTTCGAAATCAATTGTAGTGGTCACCCAGGGACAACTGCTTGTTCCAAGGACATTGCTGGTACAAGGGTCATCTCGAGTTTCAGAGACTGAATCAATTTCTGAGCCACCAGAGTCCAAAGAGTAGGTAACATCAGCAGTGGAACCTTCCGTACCTTTGAATTGCATGAATACAGTCAAAGTTACTTTGTCGGTATTGTCACGGCCATACACTGCGAGATCGGAAATCATTTCATTACTACGGAATTGAATTCCACCCAGCGCACTCATTTCTTGGTGAGAGCCTGAAGGTTCCTCTGTGGTGATTGAACCATCTCCGCCAGCCTCTGAGGTCATTTCATCGAGATACAGGTCGTATGATTGGCACGCATTGCAATCGTTTCCTGCGGGCAATACACTCGGTTCATCTTCGAGAACAGAATCGAATGACGTCGAGGGTGAAGAAGGTGCTGTCATCGGAAGAATTGAGCCGATGAGCAAGATGACCAAAAGGACGGGTAAAAGGCGGTTGACGGAAGTTGCATGCGTTGAGGACACTCTGTTCACCATCGTGGCCTGTTCAACCGAGTGTTAAACGGTTTTGCATTGAATGTTCAACAAAACCCCCCTCTACGAGGGGGCGAATGAGTATTGAGAGAGTGGTGCAGGGAGTGGGATACGAACCCACGAACCCATACGGGACCGGATCTTAAGCCCGGCGCCTTTGACCACCTCAGCCACCCCTGCAGACCTCCGAACTGCACAGAGGATTTGAAGAAAACCCCTAAGCACATTGCTTCAAGGTGAAACTGACCAGCCGCCATCAACATTGATTGTTTGGCCAGAAAGGTAGGTGGAATTGAGAAGAAAGAGGATGGCTTGAGCAACATCAGTTGGTTCACCTGCACGGCCCAGGGGTACTTTTTCGAGGACTGAGGCGAAGTGCTCGCTTTCCCAATCGGCGGCAATGATGGCACCAGGTGCAACACAGTTCACTCGGATTTCCGGAGCAAGGTCACCTGCTAAATTCATCATTAATTGACGTAAACCTGCTTTACTTGCTGTGTAATGTGACAAGCCTTTCCAAGCTCGTCCCAATGAAGTATCAATCATTCCAATTACACAACCTTGACCCGATTTGAGAGGCGTCAAAAGACCTTGTGTCAAAAGGAAGGGGACTTCGATATGAAGGCGGGTGTTAAGTCGGAGAGATTCAAGACTTACTGACGCATAGTCTTCTGAACTATAGATTGAAGCATTGTGAATTAGAGCATGTAATCCACCATTCAATTTTACTTTTTCATGGTTCAGAACGACCCCGATGAGCGTAGCCAAATCCTCATCGCTATTGAGGTCGGCTTGAATGATTTCAGCCTGTGCTTTTGAACCGTTTTTTTGCTCATATGTTTGAAGAATTGCTTGGGCTTCTGAGATTGAAGATCGGACGTGAATAAATACGAACCAATCATTGTCCAAGAGAAGAGAAACTGTTGCTGCACCAATACGTTTTCCACCACCAGTAATCAATGCAACTCGTTGCGCCATGAACTGTTCGAATCGTTCGCCCCTCATCAATGCTCTCAAAAAAAAATCATGCGAAAATGACATGGAATCTCGGTTTGCATAGTACATGACAAAAAAAGACCACGGCACATCTTTTTGAAAGGCAAAGCATAGGGTGAAACAAGGGGGAACATGTATGTCGAGCAAACAACTACCGATGGCGAGTAAAACGCCTCCTGCTTTACGTCCAAAACCAAAACGTGAACGGCTACCTGATTGGTTCCGTACAACTCTCCCCTCGGGAGAGCAGCAAGCTCTTTTCAACAAGACGAAAGCGGCTGTTCAAGACAATGCCTTACACACCGTTTGCCAAGAAGCGCGATGCCCCAATATCCATGATTGCTGGGCCAGTGGTGATGCAACATTCATGATTGCTGGGCAAGAATGTACACGTGGATGTCGTTTTTGTGCTGTTGGTACAATCAAAACACCTCCACCTCTTGACCTTGAGGAACCCTCGCACTTGGCAACTGCTGTTGAATCGATGAATCTTCGACACGTCGTTATTACGGTCGTCAACAGAGATGACATACCCGACAGCGGAGCAGATCACTACAAGCAATGTATTGCTGCTGTTCATGAACGCCAGCCAAATGTCACGCTTGAATTGCTTTGCTCAGATTTAGCAGGAGACCATGAGGCTCTTGCTCATCTTCTTGATGGAAGTCCACTTTCGGTCTTTGCCCACAACGTCGAATGTGTACCCCGCCTTGACAAAACCGTTCGTGACCACCGAGCATCCTTTTCTCAATCGCTCGAGATTCTCCGTCAAGCGAAAATCCTTCGGCCAGATATCATCACGAAATCTTCGTTAATGGTCGGAGTTGGCGAACGTGATGAAGAGATTACTGAATCATTACAACTGCTGCGTGATGCCGGTGTGGACCTCGTCACCATTGGACAATATCTTGCTCCTTCGTCAAGCCATTTGACGGTTGACCGTTTCCCGGAGCCGGAGATGTATGACACCTGGGCAAAGGAAGCGATTACAATGGGTTTTGCTGGAATTGCCAGTGGACCACTCGTACGCTCATCCTTCAAGGCTGGACTTTTACTGCGAAAAACACTGGATGCCGAGAACTCGGAAGTAATGCCTGGCGCATATGTGTATGTCGCTCAAGATGAAAACGATTCACCCGTACCTCTTAAGGGCGGGATGAACTGAGGTGGAACAATGACCGAGAGAGTGACTGCCACGACTAAGCCGTACACCATCGGTCGGCCTCCATTCCGACCTGGTGAAGATGCTGATTTTGGCGGAAAGTTTACTGAGCAGCCCGGCGATTTGAATCGGCCAGACCCTGCAAAGTGTTCTGCACAAGATACAGTCGCTCACGCATCAGGTTTGATTCGTGTTCTCAATGATGACGGTGTAGCAGAAGGTGAATGGAACCCTCTCTTGGATGCAGAGACCTTGATTCAAGGACTCGAATACATGATGCGTCTTCGAATATTTGATGACCGGATGATCAAAATGCAACGAACCGGTAAACTTTCGTTCTATATGCGGTCTTTTGGCGAAGAAGCAATTGCAATCGCCCAAACCATGGCGCTTGAAACACAAGATTGGATTTTCCCATCCTATCGACAACCTGGTGCTCAATTTGTTCGAGGACGCGACATGGTCAGTATGATTTGCCATTGCATCGGCAACACCGAAGATAATGTCAAAGGACGCCAGATGCCAGTCCACTATACTTGGAAACAAGGACGATTCATTTCAATTTCATCTCCTGTAGGAACTCAATTCTCCCAAGCAGTCGGTGTAGCGATGGCAAGTGCATACAAAGGCGATGATGAAGTTTGTATCTCATGGCTCGGTGATGGAACATCTGCACAAGGTGACTATCACTACGCATTGAATTTCGCTTCGACGTTTAAGCCACCAGTCATTCTCAATGTAGTGAACAACCAATGGGCAATTTCAACTCACGCCAACCTTGCAACAGGTGGACGAACTTTCGCAGAGCGTGGATTAGCCTATGACATCCCCTCCTTCAGAGTGGATGGAAATGATTTCCTCGCACTTTACAGCGTAACAAAGTGGGCACGTTTGCGAGCTGCTGCTGGCAAAGGAGCAACCCACATTGAAGTGTATACCTACCGTGCTGGTGGCCATTCTTCTTCCGATGACCCCTCGGTATACCGCCCAAGTGATGAATTCAAATATTGGCCTGGTGGAGATCCTATCGAACGACTCAAAGATCATCTCATGAAAGCAGAACTGTGGAATGAGACCCGCCACACGGCATTGGCTAAGAAAATTGATGATGAAGTCATGGCATCATACAAAGCCGCATGTGAGTTTGGAGATTTGGCAAGTGGACCTTATCCGCCTGCATCAACTATTTTTACCGAAGTCTACGAAACTGTACCTTGGCATGTCCAAGAACAGAGAGAGGAACTTGGAAAGTGAGGTGAGATGATTTGACTGATATGAACATGATTAAGGCACTCAATTCCGCTTTGGAAGTACAACTTGAGAAGGACAAGAACGTCGTCATCTTTGGAGAAGATGTTGGATTCTTTGGCGGAGTATTCCGAGTCACTGACGGCTTGCAAAAGAAATTCGGAGAACACCGGGTCTTTGACTCCCCACTTGCTGAAGGTGGAATTGCAGCGATTGCAATGGGCATGGGCTTGAATGGCCTGCGACCTGTTGCTGAAATCCAGTTTGCAGACTATATATTCCCAGCCTATGACCAAATTGTCAATGAAATTGCCAAAGTTCGACACCGTTCCGGTGGAGAGTTCACTGCACCATTGACATTCAGAACACCTGCCGGTGGAGGAATCAAAGGTGGCCACCATCATTCACAATCACCTGAGGCTCAATTCACCCATACGCCGGGTTTGAAGGTTGTTTACTGTTCAACTCCATACAACGCCAAAGGCCTACTGACCGCTGCGATCGAATGCAACGACCCTGTCATTTTCTTTGAACCAAAGCGTTGCTACCGAGGACCATTTTATGGCGACCCACACAACGTTCCTACATGGAGTGGTCATCCGGACGCTGAAGTTCCAGAAGGCCATTACATCGTTCCTTTGGAAGAAGCTCGTATCGTCCAAGAAGGCAGTGCTTGTACTGTGATTGCATGGGGTACCATGGTTCACATGTGTGAACAGGCTATCAAAGACTCTGGAATTGATTGTGAACTGATCGATTTGCAAACATTGGTACCTTGGGACCGAGATACTGTCGTCAATTCAATCAAGAAAACTGGTCGCTGCGTGATTGTTCACGAAGCACCAAAGACCAGCGGATTTGGTGCAGAAATGAGTGCATCAATTCAAGAACGATGCTTCTACCACTTAGAAGCACCAATTACTCGAGTGACCGGATGGGATACACCTTTCCCTCACACTACGGAATGGGATTATATCCCAAGTCCAGCACGAATAGCTGAAGCAATAAAGAAAACACAGGAGGAATAAATATGGGAACATTTGCATTTAAGATGCCAGATATTGGAGAAGGAGTCGTCGAAGGCGAAGTTGTAGAATGGATGGTCGCTGTTGGTGACATTGTCAAAGAAGATGATCCAATTCTTTCCGTGATGACCGATAAAGCAACCGTCGAGATCCCTTCACCTGTTGATGGGAAAGTAACTCGAGTCGTTGGTGAAGCTGGCGACACACTACCGGTTGGCGTTGTTTGCATCGAATTCGAAGTTGAGGGAGATGGAAACGCTGCAGCACCTGATGATGCACCAAAAGCAGAGCCAACACCTGCTCCAAAAGCAGAACCGGCACCTGCATCACCAAAAGTCAGAACCGCACCTGCTCCAAAAGCAGCACCGGTTGCAGCAGCACCCGCCGTTCAACGTGCAGCAGGAACCAAAGCATTGTCAAGCCCTGCAGTTCGACAACGTGCACGTCAAGCCAACATTGACCTCAACATGGTCGCTGGGTCCGGACCTGCAGGTAGAATCAGTCATGCAGACCTTGATGCTCACATTGCCGGTGGAGCAAGTGGCGCAAGCCGTGCTCGACCAATCGGGGCTTCTGCCCGTATTGAGAGAAATGGAACCGAAGAAATCAAGGTCATTGGTCTGCGAAGAAAGATTGCAGAAGGCATGGTTTCATCCTATACAACCATTCCTCACTTCTCTTACTTTGAAGAAGTTGATGTCACCGCTCTCGAAGAATTGCGTCAACATCTCAACGCAACTCGACCAGAAGGTGCACCGAAATTGACCTATCTTCCTTTCATTATGCAAGCATTGGTCAAGGCATTGGGAGAGCGTCCGGAATGCAACGCTGTGTATGATGACGATTCAAACGTCGTCACCCGACACGAAGCGATCAATCTTGGAATTGCAACTCAAACTGACCGTGGATTGTTTGTTCCTGTTGTCCAACATGTTGAAGCCATGGATATTTGGCAATCTGCTGAAGAAATGATGCGAGTCACAAGTGCAACTCGCGATGGTAAAGCAACCGCTGATGTCCTTTCAGGATCAACCTTCACAATCACCAGCCTCGGACGACTTGGAGGCCTCGGTGCAACGCCAATCATCAACAAACCAGAAGTTGGAATTCTTGGCGTCCATAACGCAAAGGACCGTGCAGTCGTCAGAGATGGCAACATTGTCATTCGTCGAATGATGAATCTTTCATCATCATGGGACCATCGAGTTGTTGATGGCCATGACGGAGCAAGCCTCGTTCAGTTGGTGAAGTCTTACCTCGAACATCCGGCTACAATTTTCATGTGAGGTGCTAAAAAATGCAAACTAAAAAATGTCAAGTTCTCGTCATCGGAGCCGGCCCTGGAGGATATGTTGCTGCCATTCGCGCAGGACAACTCGGTTTGTCAACCATCATCGTCGAAGGTGAAAAAGCAGGTGGAACCTGTCTCATCAGAGGCTGTATTCCATCGAAGGCTTTGATCCACGCCGCACATCAATTCCACAAATTAGCAAAGCATGCATCAAATGATGGGCACATGGGGATCTCAATCCCCGGGCCTGCTGAATTGAACATGGGGAACTTAGTCTCATGGAAAGAAGGGATCGTCACTCGGCTCAACAAAGGCGTCGAACATTTGCTCAAGAATGCAGGTGCTGAACTCATCATCGGGTGGGCAGAATTCCAAGACGCGAAAACAGTCAAAGTCGGTGAAGGGAAAGATGCCACCATCATCCAAGCTGAACATGTCATTCTTGCCAATGGATCAGTCCCAATTGAACTTCCATTCATGCCTTATGACGAAAACGTCATTTCCTCTCGTGAGGCTTTGACGCTTGAAGAATTACCAAAGCACGTCGCCATCGTTGGTGGAGGGTACATCGGGCTTGAACTTGGGATCACATTCCGAATGCTCGGTTCTGAAGTGACTGTCGTTGAAGCAATGGACAGTGTCCTGCCAATCTTTGACAAGGAACTGCGACGACCGCTTGAAATTTCAATTAAGAAGCAGAAAATTAAGACCCATCTCGGTGTGTTTCGCAAAAGGTGTTGAAAAAGCAAAAGACGGTCGCACACAACTCAACTTCATTGACAAAAATGAAAAAGACGAATCGAAAATGCAGAACATCATTGTCGACAAAGTACTGGTCACGGTTGGCCGAAAACCAAACTCAGCATCTCTGGCGCCAACAGGCGTTGCTTTGGATGAACGTGGGTTTGTAAAAGTCAACGACCGTTGTGAAACCAACATGCGTGGCGTTTATGCAATTGGCGATGTATGTGATTCAGGAGAAATGTTGGCCCACGTCGCATCTTTCCAAGGAGAAATGGTTGCTGAAATCATCGCCGGTCACAAGCGGGCATACGATCCAGTCGCAGTTCCTGCAATTGTGTTCACTGAACCAGAGATTGTATCCGTTGGACTTTCACCCGAAGAAGCAAAGGCTGCTGGACACCCAGTGATTATCGGAAAGTTCCCCTTGGGAGCAAACGGACGCGCACTCACTCAAGAAGCAGAAAAGACTGCTGGATTTGTTCGAGTATGCGCACGGGAAGATGATCATCGTATTCTTGGAATCCAAGGTGTCGGTACTCACATCAGTGAGCTGGTCGGTGAGTGGACGCTCGCTCTTGAGATGGGTGCTTTACTCGAAGACATTGCTGGAACAATCCATGCACATCCGACCATGACTGAAATGACCCATGAAGCTGTTCTTGCAACTCTTGGCCATGCGATTCATTCGGCTTAAGAAATGAGAAGTTGCCTACGAGCAAGGAAAAGAAGCGTGATGAAACGCACTCAGGGCCTCACCCGTAGGACTTGAAATCCCCGAGTGGAGGTTTACACCCTCGAGTATCTATAAACTTCAATCAATCGATTCATGAACCGCAACTAAGGCAGTCATCAGGCGTATCAAGTGAACAAGCGATGGCTTCGAGACTTGAAATGTCTTCAGCACGCTCAGCTAATCCACCAACGGTTTGATCTTCAGCTTTCTTTGCTTCAACAGTGAATTGAATTGCATCTGCTGCAGCCTTGGTTCGGAGATAGTACATTCCAGTTTTGAGTCCCTGCTTCCATCCGTAGAAGTGCATTGAAGTGACTTTAGCCGGGTTTGCATCGACCATGTGGATGTTGAGTGATTGACTTTGGTCAACGTATGCACCGCGGTCAGCAGACATGTCCAAGACGTGACGTTGCTTGATTTCCCAAGTTGTTTTGTACAACTCTTTGACATGGTCAGGAATTCCTGCAATGTTCTGAACTGAGCCCTTGTGACGAAGGATTTCATCTTTCATTTCAATTCCCCAAATTCCTAATTCAATGAGATCTCGAACAAGATGCTTGTTCAATACAATGAATTCACCAGAAAGAGTTCGACGAACATAGAGGTTCGATGTGAACGCTTCAAAGCATTCGTTATTTCCAAGAATCTGTGAAGTCGAAGCAGTCGGCATTGGAGCAACAAGAAGTGAATTACGCATTCCATGCTCAACAATCTCTGCTTTCAGAGAAGTCCAGTCCCATCGTCCACTGTGTTCATTCATTCCCCAAAGGTCGAATTGCAAATCACCCTTACTTGCAGGTGAACCTTGGAAAGTTGAGTACGGCCCTTCGACCATGGCTCCATCCTTCGAAGCGGTACAAGCAGCGAAGTAAATTGTTTCGAAAATTTCTTTGTTGAGTTTTCGGGCTTCAGGGCTCTCGAAAGGCAACTTTAGAAGAGCAAATGTATCAGCAAGACCTTGAACACCAAGACCGATTGGTCGGTGGCGCATGTTCGAATTACGAGCTTCCTCAACCGGATAGTAATTGACATCGATGACTCGATTCAGATTCCCAGTTGCGTGGTAAGCCACGTCATACAAGAGTTGATGATTGAAAGATTGATTTGCTACATCTACGTATTTGTTGAGGGCAATCGATGCGAGGTTACAGACCGCAACTTCGTCTTTAGCTGTGTATTCCATAATTTCAGTACAAAGGTTCGATGAACGAATTGTTCCCAGATTCTTTTGGTTGGACTTTTCATTTGCTGCATCCTTGTACAACATATATGGAGTTCCAGTTTCAATTTGAGATTCAACTAATTTGTCCCAGACAACTCGTGCAGGGAGTGTTTCTCGGGCCAATCCTTGTGCTTCATAGGATTCGAAGAGTTCTTTGAATTCTGCACCATAGGCATCTTGAAGTCCTGGGCACTCATTTGGACAGAAGAAAGACCAGTCGGCATTTTGTTCAACACGCTCCATGAACAAATCAGGAGTCCACAGAGCATAGAAGAGATCACGTGCACGAAGTTCTTCCTTTCCGTGATTCTTTCGCAAATCGAGGAAGGCAAGGATATCGGGATGCCAAGGTTCGAGGTAAATGGCAATGGAGCCCTTACGCTTGCCGCCACCTTGGTCGACATATCGCGCTGTGTCGTTAAAGACACGCAGCATTGGAACAATACCATTGCTCTGCCCATTAGTGCCCTTAATGTAAGAGCCCTTTGAACGAATGTGATGAATCGAGAGACCAATACCACCAGCCGACTTTGAAATCAAAGCACACTGCTTGAGTGTATCGTAAATTCCGTCAAGTGAATCGTCTTGCATGGTGAGTAAGAAACACGATGACATCTGAGGTGTTGGGGTTCCCTGAGTTAAACAGAGTAGGTGTTGCGTGAGTGAAGTAGCCTTGACTCATCAAATCGTATGTTTCCAGGGCCTTCGTGATATTGGAGTGATGAATACCAACTGCAACACGCATCAACATGTGTTGTGGGCGCTCAGCAATTTCGCCATACAAGCGTAGTAAGTAGGAACGTTCGAGAGTTTTAAATCCGAAATAGTCGTAATTGTGATCACGAGTGTAATCAATATGGTTATCCAGAACCTCTGCATTCGCCATGATGATTGAATAGACTTCTTCAGAAATCAGCGGTGCGTGCTTCCCTGATTCAGGATCAATGTATTCACGCAAATCAGTAATGACTTCTGAGAAGACGGTCTTGGTTGAGCGATGGAGGTCATCAACACAAATTCGTGCTGCAAGGCGGCTATAATCCGGATGTTGAGAAGCGAGAGAAGCTGCGGTTTCAGCAGCGAGTTGATCGAGTTCACGGGTCGTAACTCCATCATAGAGTCCTTCGATGGTCAATTTGGTAACATGCCCTGGGTCAATCCAATTTGGATCAAGACCGTAGGTTAATGTTTTGAGTTTATCGTGTATCGCATCGAAACGAACATCCTCTCGCTCGCCTTCTCTATTGACTACTTGCATTGTCATTTTTTTTCCTCCATTAATTCATGTGTGATTGCGCTATAACTTTAGTTCATCCAATACGGTTCAAAAGTCTTCGTCTACTGAGAAGCGTTGTTGAACGCTTCCGAGGTTTCCGCCGTCTTTGACACCAGCCTTCTGGTATTCGCCAACTCTCTTTTCGAAGAAGTTCGTTTTACCTTGCATTGAGATCATTTCCATCCAAGGGAATGGGTTTGTAGCATTATACAATTTAGTCGCACCGAGTGAGACCATTAATCGGTCAGCAACGAAGCGGATATATTCTTGCATGAGGTCGGCATTCATCCCAATCAATGAGACTGGCAGTGCAGAAGTAACGAATTCAATTTCAATTTCCACTGCTTCAGAAATGATTCTGTGAATCATATTTTCTCCAGCTCCACGGATCAATTGATTGTGGAGTAAACATGCGAAGTCACAGTGAAGGCCTTCGTCTCGAGAAATCAGTTCATTCGAAAAGGTGAGCCCTGGCATGAGAGCGCGCTTCTTGAGCCAAAAGATAGCACAGAAAGAGCCGGAAAAGAAAATCCCCTCAACAGCAGCAAAGGCGACCAATCGTTGAGCAAAGGAACCCTGCTTACGAGATAACCAGCGCATAGCCCAGTCGCCCTTCTTCTTCACTGATGGGACCGTCTCTAGAGCGTTAAACAAGTGATCTTTTTCTTTGTCATCAGTGATGTAGGTGTCGATGAGAAGAGAATAGGTCTCTGCATGGATATTTTCCATCATAATTTGGAAACCATAGAAACAACGTGCTTCAGCCCATTGGACTTCATCAGCGAAATTGGTTACAAGGTTCTCATTCACAATTCCGTCGCTTGCTGCGAAGAAGGCGAGAACGTGTTTGAGGAAATGGCGCTCGTCATCGCTCAATGACTTCCAATCTTTGGCGTCTTCAGCAAGATCGATTTCTTCTGCAGTCCAAAAAGAGGCAGCGTGCAACTTGTACATTTCCCAGATTTCTGCATGTTGTATAGGGAACAAAACAAAGCGGTCAAGATTTTCTTGTAACATTGGTTCGATATGTTCCTGGGAGAGGTCTAATTCAAACCCATCATTACTTGCTGATTTTTTTCCTTGTTCGATGACCATGACTCGTACCCCCGTTTGTTTCACTTGCTGGAATTCATTTGCCCTCCGAGGTAGTGTATAATGTTCACCCCCATCTCCCCATGTAGCATAGCGATTTGGCGAGTGATATTGGTTTGCTAAAAACATCCCTTGCGGTCGACAAAGGCAATATCTACCCACAGAGTATAAAGGCCTCGTTCTTGCTGTAATAAGTACACTATGTTTTGTTGCGTTTCCACTCCAAACAGCCCCCCCTGATTTACAAAAACCATTGGGTTTGAAATCCTCAGAGAGAGAGGTGCGTTTCCACTCGAACTGAAGGGAGTGACCCTCAATGAATCAAGCATCTGGAAAAATGATAACATCGTCATTTACGATCTATTTGAGTCCAATCAGCGTACCCTTGAGATGCTTGGACTTCCCAATGTAGGAGTTGCGGGGTGTCATCCGGATGAAGTTCTTCTATTTTCAGAAGAACGGTATCTTTTTTTGAGGAACTCACTTTAATTTCAAGAGACCATTCAGAATCAGAATGGAGCGTATCAGCCCAACTGTACATTGAATGAATCTGTGTTCTCTGGACGCATGCTGCGCCAGCTTCTATTAAGAGTTGGGAGAATGATCCGATTTCAAATTCTTCCCACGAACGTGGAAGTGTAGTTTGAATGATGAAGAGAGTTCCGCTCATAAACCTTGGAGAGCGTTTCCGCCCATCAAAGTATGCGAGAGGTGATTTCACTCGACCTTACGGACGCCGACAGCGTTCGGTCCTTTTGGACCTTCGCCGACTTCGAATTCGACGGTGTCCCCGTCTGTTATTTCGCCTTCTACTTCTGAGATGTGAACGAAGAGGTCATTGCCACCTTCTCTTTCAATAAATCCGAATCCTTTTGTTTGGTTAAACCACTTGACTGTACCTTGTGCCACGCTTCGTGGTTTTACTAGTGGTATATTATCTATGTGGGTAATACCCCCTCCAAAAGAACGATTATTCGACGACATTACTGCGCCGAAAAGAGGCAATAGAGGCCAAATAGCCTCCAAAGTGGCGAGAAAGAGGGATGGAATGAAGAAAAGAAGCCGGAGAGCAAGAAATACAGAACATTGAACGATTTCAAATCTTTTTCAAGAATTGAAGAACTGCTCAAAGCCAACCAAATTTTCGTAATAGGGAAGAATTGGAGAATGTATGGCCCAGAGTTATTCAATCCGCAGTAGAGTTCATATGAGAGTTCATTGATGCCGAAGAAAACGAATGGTGGATTCAATCTTTGAAGGCTTTGATGTATGTTGCCGTATTCTCAATCACGTCAGTTTATTTTTATTTCGCATAAGATCCAACGTGGAAAAACTGGTTCAAGAAAAGTGAAGCCAAGCGTCAAGAACCCCCTCAGACCTAACAGAGGTATGGAAAGAGTACAACTGACTGTAGAATTTGCACGACTTGATGAAGAGGCCCGTTTGCCAACTCAAGGCTCCCCTCAAGCTGCTGGTTGGGATTTGTATGCACTTGAAGAAACCGTGGTTGTTCGAAGAAAAAGTTCGATGATCCGAACTGGATTAGCAGTTGCCATTCCAGAAGGATGGGAAGGACAAATCCGTTGCCGCTCTTCGCTTGGTAAGAAGGGAATGATAATGCCCAACGGCGTAGGAACCATTGACTCTGATTATCGTGGAGAATTGATGGTTCTTGCAACCTGGATTGGAGAAGGAGAAGAATTTGTCGTCGCTAAAGGTGAGCGGGTAGCACAACTTTTGTTTGCACCCGTCCCTCAGGTCAATATTGTAGAAACTTCAGTCGAAGACCTCGGCAAAACAGAACGTGGCCAAGGTGGCTTTGGTTCAACCGGCCAATTTTGACAAGGCATGAATTGATGCCATGTTGCGCCTTGGAGCAACCATGAGCGGAGAACGTAAAGTCGATGTCCGCCTCATTGGTTTAGTCGACTATACCGAGGCCCTTGATTTGATGAGGGAACTGCAAAAGCAGAGAATTGACGATGAAATAATCGATACAATGTTGATTATGGAACATTCTGAAATTGTAACGGTTGGACCACGTGCACGAAACGACGGAATCCTGCCCCCTGAAGATTACCTCACGCACCCAGTGGACAGGGGTGGTGGTTTGACATGGCATGGCCCAGGGCAATTGGTTGCCTATCCCATTTTCAAATGGGACTTAGAAGGTGAAGTCTCTGTTGCTGCAATTATAGCACTTCTTGAAGAATGGATCATTAAGGCACTCGGTACATGTGGAATCAAGGGCTACAGGGATGAACGAATGCAAGGTGTCTGGGTCGATGATAAAAAAATCTCCAGCATTGGACTATCGTTCTTGCGATGGACATCACGCCATGGTTTCACCATTAATTACAACACTCCAGAAGGAAGAGTCGAGATGCTTGCCGGTTGCGGTCTCGAAAACGATACGACAACTTCCCTTGCTCAACTTGGGTATGCCATCGAATATGACCAATTGCTTGCTGCCCTTCTCCAAACAATGGACGAATCGATTCATCGAAGTCATAAGAGATAAGAGAGTCCGCTCAATTTCTACTCGAATCTTCGAGTTCCTTGAAAACAAGTGCATAAAAGGTAGAAGCCCAACCAGCAAACATGGGCGAAGTTGTTGTAGGAATCTCTGGTGCATCTGGAGCAGTATACGGTCAACGTTTGGTTCAAGTTCTTCGAGAGAAGGATATTCCGGTCCGATTAGTCGTCACGAATGCTGGTGAAATCACCCTCAAGCACGAATGCAACACAACCAAAGAAGAGTTGGCAGAATCAACAGGTGCACTTCTCGAAAGTGACAAAAACATCGGTGCGAAATCCGCATCGGGTTCTGCAAACATAGACGCAGTTGTTCTTTGCCCGTGCTCAGGGACCACGCTTGGCAAGTTGGGTGCTGGAATCGGTGACAACTTGATTACTCGGTCTGCCATTGTTGCTTTGAAAGAGCGAAGAAAACTCATCATTGTACCACGTGAAGCACCGTATGCAACTGTCCATTTGGAAAACATGCTCAAACTCTCCCAGTGGGGTGCAATCGTCATTCCAGCATCTCCAGGATTCTATAATCATCCAAAATCGCTAGATGACATTGTGGATTTTGTCGTCGCACGGATCCTCGACCATATTGGCATTGAACATACACTCGGTCAACGCTGGACTGGTGAAGAAATAGAGTAAGCATCGCACCGCCGCATTCTTGAACCAAACCCCCCTAAGCGCTGCATGGACGAATCTGCATTGTCAAAGCACTCTGTTGCTGAGCTCAAAGATATGCTACGCAGTCAAGGACTTGCCGTCAGTGGTAACAAATCTCTCCTCATTCAACGCCTCGTTTCATCTGAGGCGTCAACAAAAGGTGTTTGGGATGAAAGAAATGATGCTTCCACCGCAAAAGAGGAAACAATGACTGCAAATTTGAGTTTAGAAGATGATGACTTTGAATCTCCTCTTACCTTCAAACAACGCATGTCGACAACCGTCTATGGCCCGTTGAATCTCGGTGGACTGGTTGCTATCGGATTGGCTTTACTCATGGTGACGGCTACTGTTTTTATCATTCAACCAGCATGGCTAGGATTTGAGCGTGACTATGATTACGAATTGATTGATTTCGACCAAACACAAGCTCGGAACTTTGCAGAAGACCTCGTCAATCTTGGCCATCCTGATTGGGAAGGGCGAATGAGTGCGACAACAGAAGAAGCAAATACTTCACAATACATCAGTCAGAAATTCCAAGAGATGGGTTATGCTGCAGAAATCAACGAATTCCAAGTTCCTATGCATCATGTCAATTCAGAACCCAGTTTCAGACTCTGTGTCCGTGGTGCATTTTCTCTTGCCTGCGAAGGTGTAATTATTTCAGGAGGTTCTCAAATTACACCCTTCCAACACCGAGTTGATTACGTCATCCAAGGATTCTCCGGCCAATCTGAATACATGTTTGATGAAGACATTACGGTGACCGACCTCGGCAACGGAACCGATGAAGCATTGTGGCAAACTGCTACTGGAACCATTGGCTATGTTCGTGGAGACAGTTCAAAAGTCGGTAATACTGAACTCTACAGCAATGCGGCAATCAATGACCTTGCTGGACTGATTAGTGTCAATAAGAATTACCAGTGTGGCCAAATCGAAGGCAACGACTGTGTACCAATTTTCAAAGGTACCAACTATGATTCATTGGTCGCAGCAAACGGTGGCAACCTTCCAACTGACATTCCGTTCATCTCGATGTCCAAAGACGCAGGTGAAATGTTTGAAACCATGGTTATTAATTCAACTGAACCTGCCTCCATCGAATTGATTATCGATGTGACGAACGACCAAGAACGAACCATATATGTGCCGTGTGGAACCATTCAAGGACGAACTTCTGAATTGGTCATCGCTGGTGGACACCATGACACCGTCTATCATGGACAAGGTGCTGTTGACGATACTTCTGGAACTTCGAGTATTCTTGAAATGGCCCGCCAAATTGCAGAAGTGGTCAATGAAACAGGAACCCCAGATCGTACAATTCGATTCTGCACATGGGGCGGAGAAGAAGAAGGATTGTGGGGCAGTAGAGCATATGTTGAACAGATGCAAAGCAGTCTCAGAGATAACCTTCGCTTGTACATTAATCTCGATATGAATCACGTTGATGCTGATTTTGCGAACCGTGGTAACTCTTTGAAATTATTCACCAATAACGAAGAAGATTACGGGCACATTGTCCGTATCACTGACCTCTATAAACAAGAACGAAGTGAGATTGCTGACAAGTATGATATTCAATTTAGTTTACTTGATGGAGCCCAAGGAGACGACGATCAAATGCCTTGTAATTCCGACCATTGCCCCTTCGTCTATGATTTGGGTGGCAAAAACGGACGTGCCGTTGTTTGTTACGGAAGCGGTAGTTGGGAATACCATACGTATCTGGACACAATGGACCGATTTAATGAAGAATCATTAGCCATTTCAACAACAGTGTATGGAACCTACATGAGATTGCTCGCCTACGACCTGAGTGTTTGATGGCGAGAGTTTCAATAACTGAAGCCAGCAGGTAGCCACATGGTCGCTCCAAGTGCATGGGCATCTCACATCCTTGTGACTTCAAAGTCAGAAGCAGTTCAAATCAAGGATAAGGTTGAGAAATTGAAAGATTTTCAGAAACTTGCTCGTAAAAAGAGCACCTGCCCTTCAAGCCAAAAAGGTGGAGACCTCGGTTGGTTCCGCAAGGGTCAGATGGTTCGTGAATTCGAAGAAGCGGTATGGACAATGCCAGTAGCTACTGTTTCGGAACCGGTCAAAACTCAATTCGGCTACCATTTGATTTGGGTCCATGAGCGCGACGAATAGGTGATTCTATGACAATTCGTGTTGCTTTAGAGTCCTATACAGTGATGGCTAAACATGGCTATTACTCCCATGAACATGAGCATAATCAACCATTCGTGTTCAGCGTCTGGGCAACGCTTGGAAACTCCCAGATCGAAGAAAAACTCGATCAAACATTGAACTATGCTGATATCCAAATCGCCATTGACAAAGTGATGTTGCAATCGGAAAAGCCAATCCTCCTTATGGAAACAATGGCCCAAAAGGTCGTCGATGAACTCTGTGTGAAGGCTCAAGTTGAAACATTACATGTTCGCATCGAAAAGCCAGAAGCACCTCTCCCCCACTCAGGTGGCTTAGCTGTTGTTGAACTGGAATGGACTCGAAACTGAGCGAGGCTTGAAACCCAGCAACATCCACGACATGCTATGGCCGATGAAGTCCAGCGTGTCTATGTTGCTTCAGTCGTAGAAGAAGGCGGTAATTCATTGGCACTTGGATGCTTTTCGAGTGAAGATACGGCTTGGCAAGTCTTACGAAACTTTCTCAAAAAGAGTGAACTCATGTTACTCACCTCTTCAACTGTTGTCGTTTGGGACATCGATGTCATCGGCGAAAATGGAGTAAATGTACTCTCAACAATGGAGTGCAAGGATTGCCCGGTCTGTGGTCGCCGAACCTTCTGGATGGATTTAGACAACTTCTCAGCACTGTGCCACGGTGATGCTTGTGCGGCTTGGGTTGAAGAAAGTACACTCGAACCTGGCGTCATCGATTGCGGATGGCCACCGATTCGATTCTTGAAGCAAGTTCAGAATATAGATGAAGCCTTTAGTGAATTGTTCAAACTTGGAGACCAAATGAAAGCGATTTCAAAGGTTGATTCTCTCGGAGATAAGGAACCTCAAGAGATGCTTGATGAATTCAGAAGGAAATCCGCCCTCGGTTCAAAAGACTGAACGAAGTACGATTGGGCCAATAAAACTGAAGGCAAACAAGCCAAGGAAGACAAACATCCAGATTCGCATCTGCTTTTGATTTCGTTCATCACGACCGTTCTTGTCAATACAAGCTTGGTCTTTACAGACACGAGGTTCAGATGACAACTTAATCGGTGTGAAACAAATCCGACAATGTTTGTGAGGTTGTACTTTACCTGTGGAAAGAGAATTGCGTGCTTTATTTCCCATTTTGGCGAGGTTTTCCTTTACTTTATTTGCATCTACCATCATTACACCTCATTGAATAAGTGTTCCTTCGAATGATTTTCCATCCAATGCTTCTTCCAAAAGTAGCATATTACGTCCATCAAGGACAGCAAGAGTAATGGCGGCTTTTTTTGCCCATCCAACCGCAATGGGGTCAATGACTGCAGATGCACCCGGTGCAAGCGGTTCATCGATACCAGTAATTTCTGCGAGTTGATCAAAGGTCATCGTACTGAAAGATTGGGCGTCTTCATGTTCTCGAGGGTCTTTATCGAAAACATGGCTCACATTTGTGGCAATGATACAGTGTCCAGCGCCGGCATCTCGAGCAAAGGCGACCGCAACAGCATCGGTTGTATGGCCGGGTGTCGTTCCCCCCATGATGACCAAGTTGTGCTTGGCAAGAAGTTCTGCGGCTTGCTCCGTGGTTGTAGGAATAACAGGGGCCACATCGATGCCGATGTCGAGAAGAATTTGTTGAATGATAGTTGCATTGAGACGTGTTGCAGCAATTCCAACTTCGTCAAGACGGTGACTGTCGCTAACCATAGTCTTGGCAAGTTCAATCCCTTCACGGGCAGGAAGCCCTCCACCAACTACAATTCCAAGGTGTCGGCCATTCCCCTCAATGTGTACCGCAAGTTGCCGTATTTGGCCAAACCACGCCGTACGTTGCTCAGACTCTTCAGGGCGCAGGAGGCTACCTCCCAAAGCAACGACTTGACGACGGGTCATCAAACACTCCTTACGCCTCCATACTTTGAGACTATCCCCCTTGAACACAGAGTTACGGTCATCAATCGAGTGAAAATCTGAAAGGAAACGATTGTACTGCATAAGAGAGTTGAAGACCCCTCAACCATGCCATTGAAATGAGGCCAACTCCTATGTCAGATGATGCAGTTCTCGCAACGCGACGACTTCGTCTGAAAATCGCTCTCGAAGATTTGAGAGAAATGAAGGGATTCGGAACAGAATTAGTCACAATTATTATCCCACCAGACCGACAAGTTTCTGATGCACGTTCATTGCTCCAAAACGAACACGGGCAGGCTGCGAACATCAAATCCAAAGGAACACGAAAAAATGTTCAAGGTGCAATTGAATCTGCTCTTTCAACACTTTCTAAATACAAAAATGCCGGCGAACATGGCATTGCTCTGTTTGTTGGTTCAATCATTATCGGGAACAATAAGAACAGAATGATAAACGTCGTTGTTGAAGAACCTCCACAACCATTGATTTCATTCCGATACCGGTGCGATTCGGTATTTGAGTTGACGCAACTCGAAGATATGCTGGTCGATAAGAAATCATACGGTTTGTTTGTTATCGACCGTTCCGAAGCTGCATTTGGTATTGCTTCAGGAAAGAGAATTCACGTTCAAGAACACTTGGTATCCAATATAATGGGCAAACACCGACAAGGTGGTCAATCCGCTCAACGTTTCGAACGGTTAATTGAAGAAGCCGCACATAATTTCTTCAAGAGAGCATCTGAACATGCCTCCTCATACTGGCTGCCAAATTTAGAGAACATTCAGGCAATTATCGTCGGTGGCCCAGGCGCTACCAAAGATTTCGTTGTCAAAAATGAATATTTTCACCACGAGATCGTCAAGAAAATCGCTAAGACTACGTTTGACGTTGGTTACTCAAACGACAGTGGGGTTCGTGAATTAGTCGAGAATGCTGGAGCAATGATGGGCGAAATTGAACTTGATGCTGAACGTCAAGTGATGAATGCCTTCCTTAGTGAACTCGTCAAACCTGCACCAAAAGCAACGTACGGTGAGAAGATGATACGTGAAGCACTTGAACAAGGCGCTGTTGGCCGCTTATTAGTATCTGAAGGTCTGCGAAAGAATTCGATTACTTTGGAATGCGCCTCATGTAATCACGAATGGACTGCAAGCGTTGGTCGTATGGAAGCATTACCGAACTGCCCTTCATGTGATGCATCAGGCGATGCTGCAAAAGAATTGAAGAACGTTTCACTTATTGATGAACTCGGAGTTTTAGCATCTAAAAGCAATACTGAAATAGTCTATATATCGGTTGACACCGAAGAAGGCTCGCAATTACTCCTTGGATTTGGAGGGCTTGCTGGCATCTGCCGCTATCCCATGATGTGAGGTGTTTTCATGCAAATGCTCAGAACCGTCCTTGAACCTCTTCTTGAAACTGCACTGCAAAGCATCGGTGTCACTTCGCAACACTGGCGAAGCATGCTCGTACGTTCGAGAGAGCACGCTCAAGGTGATCTCTCATTACCTTGTTTTCCATTCGCAAAGGAACTTGGAAAATCTCCGATAGAAATTGCAGAGCAACTTGCCGAAGCACTTTCGAGTAATCCTGCTCTTGGAGAAGTCAATGCCGTAGCAGGTTATCTCAACATCAAAGCAGACCCACATTGGCTAGCAAATCAAGTCATGAATAATGGCGTTCGAATTGGTGATGCATACGGCAAAAAACCTGCAGTTGAACAACAAATCCTCATCGAACATACTTCAGCGAACCCAAACGGCCCGTTCCATGTAGGTCGTGCACGTAACGCCATATTGGGCGACACGCTGGTTCGCCTACATCGTCTCCACGGCAACAATGTCCGTGCAGAATACTATGTTGATGATATGGGGAAGCAAGTGGGTGTGTTAGCCTGGGCACTGGCAAACCTTTCCGCAGTAGAAGTTGAGCAAACGCTCGACCAAAGAGACCCTGTCAATCCAAAATGGCAAGGGAAAGCGGACCATGAACGGGTTCGATGGTATCAAGCCGCACAATCAATTCGACAAGAACGTTCAGATAAAGAAGAAATCGAAATCGAAATCGGACGAATGGTTCACGCCAGCGAACACGGTGATGAAGCGGTCTTACAAGCATTCCAAGACGCATACCAACCGGTATTGGATGGCATGCTCACTACTTTACATCGGCTAGGAATTGGATTTGACACCTTTACCAAAGAGTCGATGTTTGTAACCAATGGTGATGTTGCCAAATTAATGGAGAAATTCAAGACCTTTGAGATTCATGGAGTTGCAGATAACGGTGCTGAATATTTGGACTTGGGAGCACGGGGTTTGAAAGGTAAAACAGAATTCTTCTTCCGCAGAGGCGATGGTTCGTCATTGTATGCGACCAGAGATATCGCTTACCACATCTGGAAATGGAATCAATGCGACCAACTGATCAATGTGCTTGGTGAGGACCACAAGCTGCAGGCAAAGCAAGTTGGTATGACGTTGACGGAATTAGGTCAAAAGACTCCGGACGTTTTGTTTTATTCATTCATCAAATTACCAGAAGGTAAAATGTCAACTCGAAAAGGCAATGTCGTCTATATGGATGATTTACTGGAAGAGGCTCAAGCCCAAGCAGCAGCAGTTGTTCGTCAACTCCACCCGGACTATGCCGACGAACTGGTCGCCTCCATCTCTGAGGCTGCTGGAACTTCAGCTGTGCGTTTTAACATCATAAAGGTCAGTCCAGACAAAGGATTCACCTTCCGTTGGGAAGAAGCATTAGCGTTCGAAGGTGGCTCGGCGCCTTTCGTCATGTACAGTCATGCAAGGGCATGTTCTATAGTGAGAAAGTGTGAAAAGGCAGGCATCGATATCGAAGCGAATATTTCAAACAAAGAGATTGCGGTTCCATCACAGATGCCAAAAGGCATGGTCGAGTTACTACGGACCATTTGTGTCCATTCAGATGTGTTATCAAAGGCAGTCAATGACCGCCGCCCGCATCTCTTTGCAAATCAATTGCTCCAATTAGCAACTTCATTCAACAGTTTCTATCGAGATTGTATGATCCTTAAAGATGGAGAACTCAATGTGTTCAATCTACAACTCTCAGAAATTGCCCGTAACCTCATGCGAACCAGCATGGAAGGTTTGGGTATTGTTCCAATCGAACAAATGTGATCAATCGTCTTTGTCTCTTCGATACCAACCGTCAGGCAGTGCCATTGGGTTCACTGGTCGAGCAAGATTCACTCGACGAACGATTTCTAATCGCATTGCATCCATGCCAATAAATTCTGTTGCAGACATCGTAACTCGACCTTTCAAGTCATACAAGAGAGGCAAGACAGGTTCTCCGCCTGAGCCTTCTTCTCGCCATTCTTTCTCCGCAGCAACAACTTCATCCCAATTTTCGGGAAGTGGTTTCAAAAGGTCGGCTTTGGAGGTAACAATCATCATATCAGTGCCTGGAAGAAGTTTTTGAACATCTTCTAACAGATGTTGCTGTTCTTCGATTGGAGTGCCACATGCTTCACTCTCGTCAACGAGGAAAAGCACCAGTGAACCTATGTTTTCTAACGCGGCAATCGCTTGTAATTCAATTGCATTACGCATTTCAAGGGGCCGGTCTAAGAGACCTGGAGTGTCGACCAATTGGTATTGCAATCTCCGGTGGATAAAATGCCCAACGTGAATTTGTTTCGTGGTGAAGGGATAGTGGTTGACTTCCATCTTTCCAGAACTCAAAGCGGAAATGAAAGCAGATTTACCTACATTCGGAGCACCACACACGACGATACATGGAAGCATGTGGTCAACAGTCGGCAGACGCTTGAGGGTTTCACGCGCTTCACTTAACCAAGACAACGAAGGTCCGACACGACGTAAGATCGAAGAGATTCGCCCGTATGCTTCTCTGCGAGCAGTATGCATAAGTTCGGTATTAGCAGTTCGAACAATTTTTTTGCTGTTTTGAATGGCGATACTCGTTACTTGCCGAGCGCCCCATTGAAGCATGGAAAGGTGGTGGCGATAATCATCACAACCAACACATGCGTCGATCATTGAGACATCAAATTGAGGTGATTGGTCCAGAGATGGCCAGGTGTTGACAGTGTCGAGAAGGGTTGTAGAAATAATATCAGCAGCGGTTTGAACCATTCGATTCATTTGTTTACGGACCCGAAAGGTTCGGTCAGAATCATCGACTCTGTCTGCTGCTTTCTTGGATCTGGAGAAGGCTTTGTCAAGGACTTCATCCTCGAGTAAAACAGTAGGGAGTTTACGCCATGAGACTTTCATACACTTCTCCCCGTTCTTAGCCGGCGGCCCATACTTGATGAAGACATCCGTTGAAGATGAGGCCAATGTTGGTTTCATGCTATTCAAAGAGCGAGGTTCAAGTAGCCTCGCCCCGTGAACTGTACATGGCGAACAAAAAGAGGCAGGGAGTCGAACTACCCGATTGGGCAACAGCACTTTGGGAAGACATGGGGTCTCCGGATCTTTCAGAATTTGTAGATGTTCACAATGGAGATTTGCTCAAAAGACGTCATGGTCTGCGACGCGATGATTTTGTAGAGATTCTTGTAGATGCTCGATCGATTGTTTCTGATGATGAAACTTGGCTCCGTGGCCGACTCCTCTCCTCTGGGAAATCCAGTATTGAATTGTTGACGCAAGATGGCCAAACCCATTACATTGCACGAGACATCATTGCACAGATTGTCTTAGTTGCACACACTCGACCTGCATACATCGATGACAAGCGTTTGCTTGCTTTCGAACGAGCAGATATGAAGCGACGTTCAAAACTCCATGAAAAGGTGGAGAAAGAGAGCGAAGGCAGTGATGACGCTCATCTTTGGGGATGATTGAATGAAGGTCCCAGATGGCTGGGAACTCATTGACGGACGCCTGATGGCCGAATATGAATTTGAAGATTTTGCGCTCGCAAAACAATTTGTCGATGCTGTATCTGTTCTTTCCGAACAAGAAAATCATCACCCTGAACTTCACTTTGGCTGGGGCTATGTCGTCGTAGAACTGTTCACACATTCAGTTGAAGCCGTCACTCAGAAAGATTACGACCTTGCTGCAAAGATTTCTCAAATGTCAGCGGAGTGAGAGCATGCCAACTGACCCAAAAGGACGGACAACACCTGGCTATGAACGCCATGTGTTTGTTTGCGGCCATGAACGTCCGGAAGGTGCGAGCCGCCCATCTTGCTCGAAGAGAGGCAGTTTAGAGTTGATGAGGCTACTGAAAACCTCTGCGAAAGAAGCTGGCATCCCTCATGTAAGGGTTCAGAAATCGGGATGTCTTGATTATTGTGAATTTGGACCGACATGCGTCGTTTATCCAGAAGGGGTTTGGTATACTGTGGCTGATGAAAATGCTGTAGAAGATATTCTTGAGCACCTGCGTTCTGGAACGATCGCAGAAAAGCACCGCCTCAAACTTGAGTGAGAACGTGAAGTGAATCAAAGTTTCACTGGACGAGTAGCACCACAAGCCTGACACTTGAGTAAAGTCGTTCGGTCTTGCTTGACGAAATTCGTATCAGGAGCAGAGCATTGACTGCACTTGATGAAGGAATTGACGTAATTAACGAGCGTTCTCTTGATTCTCTTTGGAGGTATACGTCCCTTGAATCGTGCACGAGGTCCATCTCGTGAACCCGATGTTCCAAGTTCATTCAAAAGATATTGATACACGTGGTTATCATCTCGGTCCATCATTGAAACAACTTCGTTAAAGTTTCGGAAAATTGTGTTTTGACCTTCGATCATAATTTGCGGCTCTGGCAATCGCCATCGGGATCTCGAAGAGATTTCTTCAGGGATATTTTCCCGTGCTCTGTCGAGCAAGGACTCATAATCAAAGTCGCTCATAGACGAGGCCCTGCGTCATTCTTTCTTGAAGCCTTTGGATGCAAGCCATCTTGGGGGCTACACATCATGAATGTGCAAAGGGTTGATGAGTTAGTGTCCCTACCGCCGAATGAGTACAATGGCAGTAAGTATTGAAGAACTACGAGCACAAGCATTCGGTTTGCGAAAAGAAGGGTTGAATTCCCAACAAATTGCCGATGAGTTATCTCTTTCGCAAGATACCATCTCTTGGCTATTAGCCGAAGGAGAAACTGGAGAACGACCTACTGATGTTCGAATCGGTTGGAGAAGCATTGGCGTTCGCCCTGAACGAATCGCAGCGATTGGTTCCATTATGGCCGATATTGCTGATGAAGAACTCGGAGCAGCCGACATCGATACAATTGTTGGAATTTCAATCAATGGAATCAGTTTTGCTCACGAAGTTGCTCGGTGCTTAGGCTCAGAATACACCATCTATCGTAATGTCGAAGGTGATGATGGACATGGAGTTCTTTCGAGTAAATACGGCCAAGTGTCTGGCAAGAAAGTAGTCATCATCGATGACGTCATGTCCTCTGGCACTACACTCAGCAAGACCATCGGTTCGATTCGAGCTGCAGGCGGAGATGTTGGCTTAGTCATCGTCCTCGTGAACAAAACGACTCGCAATGAAATCGATGGAGTTCCACTCCGCGGTATGATCCGAGCTGTTCCTGTCTGAGGTGAACTCATGCACTGGGCAGATGTTGCAGCACAAGCACTCGCTCACAAGAGCGATACGCATGTTGTTTCGACAGGAATCACGCCAAGTGGAGAATTCCACATTGGACATCTTCGTGAAATCCTCACCGGAGATATGATTGCTCGTGCAGCAAAAGATGCAGGACTTACTGTTGATTTTGTGTTTATCATCGACAGTGCGGACCCTTTACGAAAGGTCTATGATTTCCTTGGACCCGAATATGAACAATTTGTTGGGAACCAATTAGGTGCGATTCCAGCACCCAAGGAAGACGGAAATCCCGATTGGGAACGGTTCCAAAATGAAGGCTGGACCTATGCGAATCACTTCCTCGAACCATTCCTCAAGGCGCTTGAAGAAATTGGTGTTCGCCCACGACTCATCGACAACCTTGAATCCTATAGAAGCGGCCGCTTCGCCGAACTTTCCAAAACAGCATGTGACCGTGCTGATGACATACGTGAGGCCATTGAGCGTATATCTGGACGTGAATTACCCGATGGTTGGTTCCCATGGAGCCCGTTAAATTCTCGTGGAGGACTTGACAAAGTCCGAGTCACAGGATACGAATATCCACTTGTTCATTGGGAAGATGAGTACGGAGTTTCGGGTTCTTCTGACATTACCAAAGGCGAAGGGAAATTGCCCTGGCGAATCGATTGGCCTGCGAAATGGGGATGGATTGGCGTAACATGTGAAGCGTTTGGCAAAGACCACGGTGCTGCTGGAGGTTCCTATTCAACCGGCCGAGAAATCGTGCAAATACTTGGCCATGAACCACCTCATCCACTTGTCTATGAATGGATCAGTCTCAAAGGCCAAGGTGCAATGTCATCATCAGCTGGTAACACCATCGGTCCAATCGAAGCATTACGATTGGTCCCTCCTGAAATATTACGACTCTTGGTTGCCAAATCAAAACCCAATAAGGCGATTGAATTTGATACGGGAATGGGTCTGGTTACCTTAGCTGACGAATTTGAACGACTTGCTGCACGAGATTTCCAACAAGAATTAGCCAATGAGGAACTCAGTCGGAGACAAAAGGTGCAAATCGAAGATGCTGCGGGAGCCATGAAAATGGCAACAGTGACTTCGGGTGAAAAGGTAGAAGCAACCGCAGTGACCTTCCGCCACCTTGCATTATTAGCTCAAACCAAGAAAAATGATTCTGATGTTTGGGCGAGTCTACAAGCATCTGGTGCGCTTGAAGAAATCACTCCTCAATTACAAGACAGGCTCAACAGGATGCGTTATTGGATTCAATCAAGTCATTTCCCAGATGAAATGCGAATTAATATTCTCACGGAACCAAACACCAGTATGCTCGAAGCATTCGATGAAGTCGAGCGCCGAATCATGAAGTCGTTGGTTGTCGCGCTGAACGCATGTGACTGGAATCCAACTGCGATTGGTGCTTCCATCCCTCAGTCAGCAAAAGATCTCGATGAATCACCTCGAAGTGCCTTCAAAGTAGCATATGCAGCGCTAATGGGCACCGAAAAGGGACCTCGATTAGCACCAATTCTTGCCGAAATGGACAGAGAAGAAATTCTTCACTTGCTTCATGGATGCCTACAGGTTCTAGGAAACTAACTGGTTCCTCTGAATTGCAGTTCTTTCGGGTACTTTTGCCTCCATCCGACCGTCACACTTGAAAAGTGGTGGGATACCATTGCCCTCTATGGCGGGAGTCTACTGTCCAACTTGTGAAGCAGGTGTTGAAGCCGCAGCCAAGTTTTGTCTCTCGTGTGGACACGACTTGACTGGTCAAGGACCAATTACTGCCACAGGTCACGATTTGAACCAACTCAAAGAGGTCATTCGCATACGTGATGACCTTTCAATGGCAGAGAAATTCGACATGATTGCTAAGATTGAAGATGGAGCAAACCCGATTGTATTGGGGATTGCTGCTCCTGCTGAAGGTGAGGACGTCGATCTTTCTGATGCTTTTTCTATTGAAGTGACTGGTAATGAGTCCAGTTCTGTTTTTGCAAACCATGAATGGGGCAAATCACCAGCAGCCAATGCAGCAATTCGCGCAGTTGTTCGTGGAACAAATGGATGGGATTTAATCCAAGCTGGTAAATTAGACCTCAAGGAAGGTTTGTTCCGAGAAGCAATGGATAACGGAATGGAAGCATCAACTCACATTCACGACGTTGCAAGTGGTGAACACGAAGGTATCGATCCTGAATCGATGCGAGCAATTCCGGTCCTCAAACCTCCGAAGCGAAGTTTCTGCCCAAAATGTGGCTCAGATATTCATGCCAACACTATGCTTCAATGGCGGAAGTGGAGAGATTCCTCAAGCGAAGTGGTATCGATGCAACTCGAAGCGTCAATGGAAACTTCACTCATCCAAGTTGCTGCGCACTACATCAATGTCATGCAGGCTATGCAAGACGAACGTGACGACGCCCTCAACAAGCTTGCGAATGGAGACCCTGCTGCCGTAGAGGATAAATTACGCTCCAAACTTGAAAAGAGTATTCGAAGTGAAATAGAAAAGGAGATTCGAGCAGAACTTGAAGAAGAATTCAAAGGTCGCTCTGCTTCGAGTTCTTCATCAAAACCCAAAGAAACCAAAGCAAAGAGTGCGGGCACTTCTACCAAAGCAGCAGCAACCAAGGCAGCAGCTGGCACTCAAAAGAAGAAAAAGTCCAGTGGAATGTTTGGGTCTAAGAAAATTACACGTACATACGAAGGCGAACCAGGCGGAAAAGTCGATTGGTTCCTTAAAGAGGCACTCGACACAATCTACGATCCACACGGTACTGGTAAAGCAGTCAAGGCTGCAACCATTCTAGCCCGTTCCTCTGCAGGCAATGTTCGAGTTCGAGATGTTGTTCGAATCTATGATGTTGAAGGTGAAGAAGGCATCAGTGAACTCGCATGGACAAGCCCACTTACCAAGTATATCATTGAAGCATACAGTGCTTGTTAATCAGTAATGTACGGTTAACTTTCGTGGTTCTAATGGACCACTCAATTTTGCTTTACTTGCAGCGACTTCCATTTTAGCACCACGAAGGGTCGTGACAAATGGTATATTCAATTCGACAGCCAAACGTCGCATCATGTTTCCGTCACGGACAGCGCCACCCGAGACGGTTGGAACGTTGACAATGAATGAAACTTCACCTTGTCGCATAAGGTCCAAGGCGTCGGGGTGATTTTTATCGGCAATACGATAGGCAACATTCGCAGAAACTCCAGCCTCTCGAAGGGCATCACATGTACCCGGCGTAGCATAGAGCGTAAATCCAATTTCAGCGAGTTCACGTGCAATTGGAATAAGAGAGGACTTGTCCTCATTTCGCACAGTGAGATATGCTCCTCCCGATGTCGCAACAGGAACCTCAGTTGCTAACCTGGCTTTCAGATATGCCTTGTCAGCAGAAACATCAGACCCATACACTTCACCGGTTGATTTCATTTCCGGGCCAGGCGCTGGATCAAGCCCTCGGAGTTTGATAAAGGGGAACACAGGTGCTTTTACGCAGACTTGACCGGAAGTTCTTCGAGGTATTTCTTGCTGTGAAAGAGGGATGCCGATGGTAATATTTGCTGCAATCCGTGCCATCGGAAGGCCAGTGGCCTTCGCTACGAAAGGTACTGTCCGTGATGAACGGGGATTTACTTCAAGCACATACAAATCATCACCCTGAAGTGCAAATTGTATGTTATAGCAGCCTCTTATTTTGAGACCAAGACCGATGATTTTAGTTTGTTCAGCAATCTTCTCCAGCATCGGCTCTGAAATATTCTGAGCAGGTATGAAACATGTCGAGTCGCCAGAGTGGATTCCTGCTTCCTCAAGATGTTCCATGATTGCTCCAATCAAGACATCCTCGCCATCACAAGCAGCATCGACATCAATTTCAGTTGCATGCCCAAGATATTCGTCGACTAAGAGTGGTTTATCGGGAGCGAGATAGGCTTCGGTAAGATACGCATCGAGTTGTTGTTGGTTTGAAAGAATCTCCATACCTCGGCCACCGAGAACATACGATGGACGAATAAGTACTGGGAAGCCGATTTCCAAGGCAGCATTGCGGACATCTTCCGCACTCGTACCGGTCTTTCCATTCGGCATACGAAGACCAGAACGTTTCGCGAATGCTTCAAATCGCTCTCGGTCACTTGCTTCATCGACTGCATCACACGAAGTACCCATAATCGATAAGTTCAGTCCTAATGGCTCAAGAACTGGAAGACGTTCCTTCAATGGCAAGGCCAAATTAATCGCAGTTTGCCCTCCGAATTGTAAAAGAATCCCATGTGCTTGTTCGCGCAGAAGAATCTCTGAAACGCATTCAAGGGTTAAGGGGTCGAAATACAATCGGTCAGAGGTATCGAAGTCAGTCGAAACTGTTTCAGGATTATTGTTGATTAAAATTGCATCCTTACCGGCAGCACGTATTGCTTTAACGGCATGGACACAGCCATAATCAAATTCAATACCTTGGCCAATTCGAATTGGCCCACTCCCAACAGTGACAAGTCGTTCCTTTGTACGTGATTCAAGACCAGGAAGCGAATCTACGCCCTTAGCATCATCCAACTCGTAAGTTGAGTAGTAGTACGGAGTTTCCGCAGCAAATTCAGCTGCACATGAATCGACCATTCGGAAACGTGGATGCAAAGCGAGAGTGTGGCGGCGACGCATGACTGCCACCTCATCTCGACCGGCTGGTAAAGAACGGGGACCGGTTGATGGGAAGCCTGCTAATGCATCAGCAATATGCTCGTCCGAGAAACCGTGACTCTTCCATGAACGGAGTTGTTCCCGATTCAATTCCGTTGGGAGTGCTGAGGTATCGGTAATTTCTTTTTCAATTTGCGCAATATGTTCAAACCGATACAAAAACCAGCGAGTTATTCGTGTAATTTCGTGAACCTTTTCTACACTCCAGCCTCTTCGGAATGCTTCAATCAATGCACCCATTCTTCGGTCGGTTGCAACTCTACACCATTCAACAAGTGTTGAATCAGGTAAGGCAGACATGGCCCGTTCAGCCATCCCTTCACCCTCTGATTCATCGGCCCGAGTCAATGGTCGAGGATGTGCATAGCCCTGTTCCAGTGAAGCCCAAGCCTTGAGGAAAGCCTCTTCGAAATTCCGTCCTATTGCCATCACTTCTCCAGTGGATTTCATTGAAGTTCCAAGAGTACGGTCTGCCGTTCGGAATTTGTCAAACGGCCACCGAGGAATTTTGACCACACAGTAATCGAGTGTCGGTTCAAAAGCAGCAGTCGTACCCTCACCGGTAATTGGATTAGGCAATTCATCCAAAGTGTATCCAACTGCAATCTTAGCAGCCATACGGGCGATTGGATATCCTGTCGCCTTACTTGCGAGAGCAGAGGAGCGAGAAACACGTGGGTTAACTTCAATCACCCGTGTCTCACCTGTTGATTGGTTGTATGCGAATTGAACATTACATCCACCTTTGATGTTTAATTCCCGAATGAGGGCAAGTGCTTGATTTCGAAGAATTTGATGGTCCGCATCGGAAAAGGATTGCAATGGTGCGACGACCGTTGATTCACCGGTGTGGACACCCATAGGGTCGATGTTTTCCATTGTACAAACAATAGTAGCATTATCCGCACCGTCACGCATGACTTCATACTCTAATTCTTGCCAACCAAGAATTGATTCCTCGATTAAGACTTGGTTGATTCGAGAGTTGCGTAATCCAAGTGTAGCAATTTCCACTAATTGCCCCAGATCCCAGGCAGTTCCACCGCCAAGCCCACCAAGAGTGAAAGCAGGACGGATGAGAATCGGCCAAGTTCCGATGGATTCAGCAGCGGCGATAACTCCATCCATCGTGTTGCAAGCAATGGCATTCGAAATTGGAAGATTAATTGATTTACAGACTTGATTGAATAATTCACGGTCTTCTGCTTTATCGATGGCGTCCAAGTCCGAACCAATCAATTCCACACCAAGGCGCTCGAGTGAGCCATCGTGAGCGAGTTCGCTGGCAATATTGAGTGCGGTTTGACCACCCATTCCAGCAAGTAATGCACAAGGCCGTTCAATTTCCAAAATGCGACGCACTGTATCTGGAAGTAATGGTTCGATGTAGACTTTATCAGCCATTTCCGGATCGTTTTGAATGGTTGCTGGATTCGAATTGACTAAGATGACTTCGTAGCCATCTTCCCTCAATGCGCGAACGGCTTGACTTCCTGAAAAATCAAATTCTGCAGCCTGACCAATCTTAATTGGACCACTTCCGAGAACGAGAATCGTCTTGAGATCGTCACGGCGTGGCATCAGTTTACACCCCCTAATGCTGCGTCTACAATATCACGGAATTGTTTGAACAAAGGTGCTGCATCATGAGGACCAGGACAAGCTTCGGGGTGGAATTGCACTGTAAACGAAGGATGGCCAACGAGGTCCAATCCTTCGACTGTTCTGTCATTTGCATTGACAAAGCGAACAACGACTTCAGCTCCGTGCTGATTGACACCAGGGGGAGAACATGCACCACTGGGATGGGCTGCAAGCATACCCGCTTCCGGGTCTGCAACTGCAAAACCATGGTTTTGACTGGTAATGGAGATTAAGCCAGTTTTCAAATCGACAACAGGTTGGTTTGCTCCTCGATGACCGTAGCGCATTTTGTAGGTTTGCAATCCTGATGCAAGTCCCATCAATTGATGTCCAAGACAAATGCCCATGACAGGTAATTTCGCTTGAACTGCCAGAGCAAGTGTATTACGGGCCAGTGTGGCTTTTCCAGGATGAGCAGGGTCACCAGGACCATTTGAACAAAATAAGGCATCGATTTGATATTCATGGACAAGTACATCGAAAGAGGTTTCCGGAGGGCACCATATCACTTCGAAATGAAGACAGAGATTACGCAAAATATTGTACTTAATCCCGCAGTCAAGGACACCAAGCCGAGGAAGAGGGTGGTCGAGTGCATCCAGTGCACCTGGATTGAGAACGACCGGTGATGAGAGCGATACTTGGTCAACCAAGTCCTCAAGATCGGGAGATGTGAGATGTTTGAGTCGTTGTTGCAAAAGTTCTTCTTCTGACTCTGGGCCAAATACACAAAGTACCGTTCCAAGTTCTCGAACTCTTCGAGTAATTGAACGAGTATCAATGCCCTGGATGCCAGGTACACCGTGTAAGCGGAGTAAATCTTCAACTTTCCCTATTGAGAACCGGTGATCGGGTTGATGCATAGCATGTCGAACAACCACGCCCCGAGGCCATACTCCGGCAGATTCAGATGCTCCTGCATGAATGCCATAGTTTCCAATCAAGGGATAGGTGAATGTAAGCACTTGACCAGCAAAAGAGGGGTCGGTTAACGATTCTTGATACCCCATCATTCCTGTCGTGAATACTAATTCCCCTTCACCATGTCCACGTGCTCCAAAGAGAGTCCCACAATAGCGACCCCCATCGGCAGTAAGGAGGACGCCAGGGCCATCTGCAGAGGGTGGTAAATCGACGCCGTAAACCAAGCCATCAGCAGCATCTTGGAAGGATGGAGCACCGGAAACTCCGCGTTGATTTCCCCCCGGACTGAATGAGCCGGTTTGTACATCCAATGCCGACATCAGTTTTGGTCGAAAACGAACCCCCATAATGATTGGCATGAAGCAGGTGCGAAAATAACTCGAAAAAAGAAGGCTTAAAAGAAAGTCTAACCGGACACATGCAAGGAAGTAAGTAAATAATTACTCTTCTTCTTCACGGTCTAAATCACGAACGCTCTTTCCCTTCGCCGATGGCTCGATAATGAGCCGAGCGTCGTCGAATGAACGGTTACTTCCTGCCTCTCCATACCAGGCATCCAAAAACAACGCCAATGCGGCAACTTCTGAGTGCGGTTGATTGCCAACTGCGATGTTGTATTGACTGTACTTGTAGACATCTCCTGGTACTTTAGCGCCACCTACGACAATAACCATTGGACGGTCACGGCGAATACGAGGAATCGCTTCACGGAATGGTTCACCGTACATGGTGAGGTGAACGGCAACACCTGGCATTCCGTCTCCTGCATCTTCTTCGACAAAGCGTCGAAGCCAACCCATAGGATTCTTGATATGCGCACAATCCATTCCACCACCGAAACGATTGGCTACTGAATCGAGGTTTTCAAACATTTTTGGATCTTTATCGCCAGCTAAAAGAAAACGGTCTGCACCAAGTGCACGACCGACTAAAGCCAGATGAGTGGTAATTCGGGGGTCTCGACCAAGGCGATAGCCAAGGCGCAAAACATCCACTCGCTCACCTGTCATGATGCTACGAGATGTCAACCCTACAAGAAAGGTGCAGTCTTAAGCGATTGATTCTGATGCAGGGTCACGGGTTCGCTCTTCAGCCGCAGGAGAAATATCGATGTCATGATTGACACAGAATTGTTTTAACCACAATAAAAGTGATGCATCAACAAGGAAATGAGCGCAATATGTCACACCCCCCCAGAGGAAACCAAGACGAGCACTACGCCAAATAGCCGTTTCAATGGCAAGTTCGTCGGATACAAAACCATACACTAATGGTTCGATGAAGTAGAAACCGCAGACAATAATCATTGCACCTGATATGAGTGAAGGTAATAATTGCCCGAGTTCGCGACTGTAATCTCGGAAGAAGGCGGAAGTGAGTCCAAGAAGCATAACCGCAATAGCCACATCTGCAAAACCGATTTTCATCAGAATAGAGACTCCAATCTCTGAATCATCGTTGGCTGAAGAGACGAAAATCCAGTAAAAAAAGATAAGGATTGCGAGTAAAATACCGCTGTAGTAAGCCTTTGCAGATATCATTTCGAAAATCGAGTTGTGATCTTTAACATTGAGCCGGCGAATCAAGCGGTCTGCGAGTTCTCGGCGATGCTCGCTTGGACCATTCGCCTCGAAAACTTCTGCTTCATGACCGAATTCACCTAAAGAACTCTCCATAGTATCACCGGACATATTCACCCTTGACACTCACATGTTATCAAATCTGCCGAACTCGCAGGGTTCATGGGCGGTACATTTCGACCTCAAATTGTTCACCGAGGCCGAATTTCGGCAGGTCTGCATCGAAAAGAAACTGATTCTTGTCATGTGATGGGAATACTCAACGTCACACCAGACTCATTTCATGAAGAAAGTCGCCAAGGCACACTAGATTCCGCAGTCAACGCGGGCCTACGCATGTGGCAACAAGGGGCAACATGGATTGATATTGGTGGAGAATCAACACGTCCGAATGCGGATGCTGTATCGGTCGAAGAAGAACTCCAACGAGTCATCCCCGTTATCGAAGCACTGCGTGAAGCAAACGCAGAGGGACTCATCTCCATTGATACTCGCAGGCCACGAGTAGCCCAGGCAGCACTCGATGCTGGAGCAGATTTGATCAATGACGTCTCCGGATTACGCGACCCGGAAATGGTCAAAACCGTTCTCAACAGTGGTTGCGGTGTTTGCATCATGCACATGCAAGGAACACCACAAACCATGCAAGAGCAGCCATCGTACGTCGATTGTGCAAAAGAAGTCAGTTCACAATTACTTGAAACTGCTCGAGGTTTGGTTGCTGCAGGCCATCCAGTCGAATGCATTGTACTCGACCCGGGAATTGGCTTTGGCAAAACCTTAGATCACAATATCGAACTGTTACAGCGCCATGAATTATTCCGAGGTGTTGAAGGGTTTGCTGTACTCTGGGGAGTATCCCGTAAATCCATCATTGGAGAATTAACCGGTCACTCAAAGCCTTCAGAAAGGTTGAGCGGAACATTAGGTGTCGCTTCGTTAGCACATTTTGAACAAATCGATATCGTTCGAGTTCATGATGTTCAAGAACACATCGATGTATTCAAAGTACTCAATGCACTTGATTAAAGTCCGAGACTACCCAATAATCCAGCAGCAGCAAACCATGCTCCTGCCATACTACCAACATTGGAAAGGGAAGTCACCATCAGTACCCTCCCTGCTTTATTACTCCAAAATGAACCTAAACTTTCGAGTTTGAGAAATTGTTGTAAATCCTCTGCCGTCGGTTCTCTCATTTTGAGTTGAACATATCCTGCAAACCAGCCTGCTGCAAGTGTTGGATTCAGTGAGGTGATTGGTGAGGCAGCAGCGGCAGTAAGTATCGCCAAAGGATGCCCACGAGCAATCGCACATCCAAGTGCAGCGAAGACGGCATTTGCTGCAGTCCACACAGTGAACATTTCAAGTAAATTTACTCCTTCACCATTCGCTACAAAATAGACCACGAGACTCATCACAAAAAGAGGAATCAACCATGGAATACTTTTGGAAAGTCTTCCCGGTACTGGAAGATGTTCAAGTTGCTTCAAGCCCGCTTCATCGGGAACGGTTTCATTCTTCAAATGCTTTTCAATACCTTTCAAGTGGCCGGCACCTACAACTGCGAGAATCTTCTTATCGGATGGGAGTGAAGATATCTTTCCTGCAAGAAAAGAATCTCTTTCATCAATCAAAACAACACCAGCACCTGGTGAAAAGGTTCGTAGTTCTTCCATAAGTGAAGTCAGGAGATCTTGATCTTCGAGTAATTCACCAACGCCAGGAGCATCGTCATCTTCATCCTCATCCCCTAATAAAGACCAAATGATTCGAACTTTTTCACGAAAACGCATTTTCTTCCATGCACGACGTAACGTCGTTTGGATATCACGGTCGATGAGGGCGACTTCGAGTTCTGCTGCTTCAGCTTCTTGAACGGCAACGAGTAATTCGGCTCCAGGTTGTTGGCCTTCATCGAGCCCCATTTTGCGTTGTTCAGCAGCCAACAAAGACTGGAGAAGAACTAGAGGTGCTTTACCTTCTTTGACCACTTTCAGCAATCCTTCTTTGTCAAGACGACGATTACTGGTAAGTGCTTGATGACGTGAACCACAGAGTTCAACAGCGACAATATCGGGCTGATAGGTCGTAATCTGCTCGCGAACTGCTTCAACACTTGCTGTCGAAACGTGAGCGGTACCGAGGATTCGAAGGGTTGGTGAGATATCAATAAGAGGAGTTTCCGACATTAGACCACCTCACTTTGGAATAACAGTTCTAATTCTGAACCCATCGCTTTGACTGCTTGGACTGCAGCTTCATCAGGGTCTTCTGGAACGGTTGAAAGAAGGACGTCGAATGGGATTTGACCACCCGCGAGCGCTTTATGGCCGCCCGACAGACCACCGCCCCATTTTTCAGAGAGAACACGTCCAAGGTGAATTGATTCATCCGTAGTACGAGCAGAAAGAATGATTTTTCCACGGCGTGGACCAAAGACAATGACGGTATCAATCCCTTCAGTAGGGAGAAGAAAGTCGGCAATTTGAGCCAATGAATCACGGTTTGGCATTGAGGTTAATGGAGCAAGTAATGTCGATTCAAACAACGAACGAGAACCCAATGCTTCCGCAAATGATTCGAGGGTTTCTTGAGACCTCGGCGGCTCTTCTATAGAACGAAGTAAGTCTTTATCAACAAAGGCATTCAGCCATGCTAAAGACCGAATATCAACTGGATTGAAATCGCGAGTGAAACCAAGTGTATCGGTACGTATGCCAAAGGCGAGTGCTGTAGCAATACGTGCGGTAAGAGGGTGGTTAAGGCTCATGAGAAGACTAGCAACAAGCGAGGAGGTTGCTGAGAATTCAGGCCGGACCAATGAGATGTCCGCCGCTACTGACTCTTCCAAAGAATGGTGGTCAAGAACAATATGCGGGACACAATCATCAGGAAGAATATTATTCGCACCAGGTCGGTGGAAATCGACGGTCATGACAACTGCAGCATCGCGCAGTACATCCTGCACCTCCCAATCAAGAATAAGGCGTCGTACCGGGATATCGAGCAGCCGTACCATCGCACGGTTCTGTTGATGTTCAATGAGTCCCCCATGCAGGAGTTCGGGGACGAGTCCCATTTGCTGAACTAAATCATACATTGCTAATCCTGCGCCCAAAGCATCAGGGTCGGGGTTATCATGGCAAAAAATGGCCACCTTGGATTGTGGAGGAATAGAGCGAAGATAGTGCAACACGACACTTGCACCATCTTTTTGCTCCCAAGAACGTATTCGGTCCTGCATAGCTGCAAAGGAGACATCATCGACACTGATGAGGTCAATTCCATCCCCTTCTAAGGGTAAAGTGGTAAGAATAGGGATATCTGTCCAGTGGTTTTGTAATGCAGCAAGTGGAGCCTCGTCAGCCAATGCTTCAGGATTAAGCAAAAGAACTGCCGTTGGTTTATGCGCATCAAGTGGGAGATCGTTGAGTAAAGTCGGGCCTGGTAGAGCGATGATTTCACAACCCTCCAATGGGCCATCGAGAGGAAGATTGGCGGCAAGTCCAACCAATATACTTCGACGACGTTCTGCACACCACTCGCTCAAACGAATGGCGAGTTGACCCGAACCGATGATGAGAAACATAACTTGTCCCGTTCCCTCTTTCTCCTCTTGCGGTTTGAAGTTACGCCTGAGATGCGAGACTATCGAACTCAAAATTCGATAATGACATTCTCGCGCTCTTCGGCAAATACTTCGAACAATTGACGACGTTCACTGCCTTTCATGTTGGCAACAAATACAGTTGGAATCATTTGAATAGTTTTGTTAAATGATGTTACAGATGAGTTGTAAAATTCTCTTCGGTCTGCAACTTGGTTTTCAAGTGCTACCAATTGGTTTTGCAAATTAATGAAAGAAGCATTAGCCTTCAAGTCAGGGTACTGCTCGGCAACCATGTTGATTCTTGGCATAAGTCCTGCAAATGCTCCTTCTGCGGCACCTACGCCTCGTACGTCACCAGAAGAAAGTGCTCCAGCAGCTGTTTGACGCGCTTTAGCGAATTCCATAAACAGATCTTTTTCATGCTTTGCATATCCCTTCACCATGTTGACCAGATTAGGGATCATATCATATCGTTGTTTGAGTAAAACATCGATATCAGCCCAAGATTTGTTGACGTTCTCTTCAAGATTGATCAATCGGTTCCAAGTTGAGAAGAACCAGACGATGAATACAAGAAATACAAGTCCAACAATCAGTCCAACAATGAGAAGCATATCTGCCATATCATCCCCTCAATCAACTATGCTATGAAACCATTGGTTTCCCATTATTAGGAGAGGCAAGGTCTTGAAGCAAGAACTGCTGCGACAGACATCTCTGCGTGATTCATTCGAACATGAGAAGAGATGAACTGCGCCGAGGTACTCCAATGATTGCTGAAACTCTCATCATTTCGCTGGCTGTTTTTGTTGTTGCTTTTTTCTATGCACCCATTGGAATGGGTGGAGGAATGTTGTTTGTACCTTTACTTCACTATGGACTCGGATGGGAGATTAATGGCGCTCTTTTTGCCGTATCTCTCTCGCTCACGACAGTTGTCAGTTGGGGGAGTGGACTGGCGCATAGGAAAGAGAAGCATTACGATGATGCATCTTTGAAAATAGGACTTAGAGGTGCGATAATTGGTGCAATTCTTGGAGTGGGTATTGTCGTACTCATCGGAGACAAAATGGATGTTGTCTTCAAAATATTGAGCCTGTTCATGATTTCATGGGCGATTTACAAAACGGCCAAGAAAATGCGAACTGATGCTAAAAATATAGAAGTATTGGATAAAGAACCACAACAGGAGATTCAATCCTTACCTCTCCAGATTGGTGCCGGAATTGGAGGCGTTCTCTCGAGTGTTTTGGCAATCGGTGCTGGTGTAATTTATGTTCCAGTCTTGCGAACTTTCGCTCACCTTGAACCGAGAAAAGCAATTGGAACAAGTCTTCACTTCATGATGATCGTCGTACCTGTGGCCACTTTTACTCATCTTTTGACATTGCCCACAGAAATGTATTCGAAACTCAGTGAAGAAATTCTACTGATTCTTATGTTCATGTCACTTACCCTCCTCGGGTCTCGGAATGGGGCTAAATACGGAATCAAATATCTTTCAGAACAACAACTCATGAAGGTATTTTTATTCTTTATTATCGTTGTTGGACTAAAGTATGTGGCTGACCTTAGTGGGTTTTAATCTTCAAGCTCGAGAATCAAATCGTCGGAAGGTGCTGTGAAAATCAATTGCGTTGAGTCTTCAACGGCGACAATACCACGGATACTGTGCTTCTCTTGGAGTTCAATTGTTGGCTGAGCCAGTTTGACGCGAGTGTGGCCAAAAGAAAGTAAATGTCCTGATGTGACGTTCCATACACCTTCCGGCAACCAGAGGCCGATTGACCCAAGTTCCGGGTGGTGAACGACGACCAGGGTGTCCTGATTCTCATCCACTTCAGCACGTACAACTCGCAAAGTCGCTGCTTCAGGAATTAATTTACCCGAAGGTTGCCAAACGTTCCATGTTTCTTCAAAGGGCATGTTATGTTCATCGGCGCGTTGCCCGATAGCCTTGATTTTCTTGGCAAACTCTTCCTCTTCTTCAGAGTTTAATTGGTTGAGCCCGTCCAAAAGTGTTCGAAGCCCTTCGTGTTGAAGCATGTCGGTTTGTGTCATTGCCGCATTCGCCATCAAGATGTATTCAGAGAGAATCTCAAGTTGCTCTTGGGAATCGATTTGTAAGGAACATTCCATTGCTTCATCGAGAACTTCCAAAGCCAATCCAGGTTGATCGATGGCTAACAATGCTTCACCAAGGTTCATCAACTGGATGGCAGCCAGATTTTTATCAGTCGAAACAAGAGTTTTGGCATCTTGGATATGTTGTTGTGCTTCATCCACCTCACCCAGCAGATGACGGGAAATCCCAGCACACACGAGATAGGGTAGGCGAGGAGCGAAGATCAAGCGTGCTTGCTGGTCAGCGGTCTCAAAGAGCCGTGAAGAACGATTCCATTTCTCAGATGCAATGGCAAGAAGACCAAGTTGGTAAACGGCATGCATTTCGGCAAATGAATCATCGATGAGCGTGGCTGATTGAAGCGCTCTGGACAAATGTAATCGCGCTGTTTCACGTTTTCCTGACATTTTAGCCATAAGGCCTAAAGCTGTCTCTGTTCGATATAAGTACCCACTCAATGCACTGTTCGCTAGTTCTGCAGAAGACTCATCCAGCGGTGCTAAATTAAGACCAATTGCTTCTAAAACTTCACTGAGCAGGAGTAAAGTTTCATCATATGCTTCTCGAAGATGCTCAGAGGTATTGGTCGACGTTAGTCGAGAAAGATGGGTGTCGAGCGAGAGAATCGGTTGACATATTTCCGGAAGAGTACCGAGCATTTTCATGTGCTTTGCTTTAATCTGTTTACCAGCAAGAGTTCGTTGCAGAGCCCGTTTGAGATTACTTTCAGAAACACCTTCTGGGATTGGCCTCTCTGACTGAGGCCGGTCTTCAATCAAAGAATCTACCATCCAAGTTAATTTGGCTTGGATGTCATATTGGTGCACCCTACTAATTGCATAACGCATTTCTGCTGCTCGAACACGTCGAGAAAGGCTTTTCATTCCCCCTTTCTTTTTCGAAGGGCTTTGAGAAGACAAGCGCTGAATGAAAGTAGAGGGCGGACATGTTGTATAACCAAGATTCGCTTTTTCACCAGATGTGGTCATTTTAAAATCATCAGTAACCAAGATTACTTCTCCTCCATCCCGATGGAGTTGTGATGCGAGTACCATCAATGACAGGTCGACATCTTGAGGTGATGCCCTTTCTCCAATTAACTGGCCAAGTCCTTTGATTTGTGCATCATCAATAGCAATGGTGGTCAAGATTGATTTGAATTCATCCAATACTTTCGGTCGTTTCGACCATTTTTGAAACCGTACATTTCGTATCTCATCATGTACACCAGGCGTAACAAAAAGCGTCTGATTACTTTTATTGAGTATTTTAGTAAGGTCTTTGATAAAAGTATCAGGAGCCATCGAACCAAGATGAATGAAACAATTGGAGTCAACGACCCAAGTCTGTGTCATAGTAACTCCAGCATGCCGAAGGTCATAGGTTTCACTATGAATTCAAACTGGGAAACACACAGGTTGCCGGCCGTCGGAAAACGCGATGACGATTTCGAGCTACAATTCGGTATGCGAAATCACGAAGTGGTAAAGGAACCAACCAAAGGAATGGATACCACATTGAATAATACCATTTCATGTAAAGAAGGCACCGAATACCTGCACCTGAACGCATGTATGGTTTACCATCACGAATGAGATAAACACTATCTGCATTCTGAAACTTTTCTGGAAAAGTCGAAACCAGTTCTTGACCTTCTTTACTTTCAATGGCAATGAATCGGATCGAGTTCTGTTGTTTCAATCGAGGACTAAGGAACACTGCAGTGTGCGTACAGAGCCCACAATCACCATCCATCAAAACAGTGTCTTTATCCGTCATTTCTTCGCCTCGATAGGTTCCACATTCCATGTCCTTACTTTGACGCCCGAACTCATGTGGATCTGTTCGGGGTGTAGAGGACGGTCAATACCAAGATTGTAAGATTCCAACAAGGTATTGGTTTTCACCTCTACCTTCGCAACACTATAATTCCAAGGCTGATGATGCGTGTATGCACGATGCAGTACGCCCTTATGCCATGTGTACAGACTGTAACGCTCAAACAGGAAATATTCGAGTGAACCTTGGACTGCATGTTCGATTGGCCCGGAACTCTTCAGCCGTACCGATCAAGGATTCACCGCCGACTTTTACGATGTCAGAGGACCAAGAGTAGCGCCCGTCTTGCTCCCACATTGAACTTGGGCTTTTGCATAACGATAAGGAAGGCCATAGGAACGGGGAGCATGGAAACACGTGACTCGACTTTGGGCATCGAGGGTGAGAAACAAAATCCCAGGAACTCCATCTTTCGTGACGTATGTACGGATATTGAATTCCCCAAACGTCGAGACGAATGGGAGCCAAGGTAGGCCTCTTGAGGACGAACCTTTTCCATGGTGAAAGGGATAACGCCGATGTAGGCATCCCCATTAAATGGAAGTCTAAATCTAATCCCTCAGGGATATAGGGTTCTAACAAGGCAGCATCGACTTTCCAATGCATGAAAGTTAAATGAATCCAATTCTGATGCAAAACCCACTTACGTTCGGGCATTGGAAACGGAATATGGCTACAATCCAAGTTGTGGGTCGCTGCCATGGTTCTTGCAGCGACTGTGTAGACTTGAATACATCCTCTAAACCTTGGTTGATACGACAGGTTCGGAGTTCGAGGCAAGCGATTCCAAATCCTTCACCGACCAGGTCGAAAGTATACCAAGCAAGAAGCCAAGTGGCCCCATCATTGTACACAAGAATGAGAACTGGAGTGGAAACGTACATGGGCCGGTCGGCAGCCAACATTCGAAGCCAAACATATCGCCCAACAAACAAGTCAAGAGCAAGCAAATGGAGCCATGCCAAGGCGATGATCTGGTCACTTGCCAAACAGTTCAACGACTATTTCAGGGGTTGGCATTTGGCTGGCAAAGGTGAAAATAACCTCGGGAGCATTCGGAAGTGCCAAAATCGCATAAGGTATGAGAAGAGGGCAGTATCGACCAACGAATATCCCCCACAAACCGTTTGGTAAGTTCGTGCCTCGGCAGGAACCACAACAAAGCCCAAAACGGTAGAACCAGACACGAGAAGAGAACCCAAAACATGGCTACAGCGAGAGTATTCCATCATTCAGCCTCCAAATGATTTGCTGCAAACTTCTCGGCATCCCGCTTGAGGAAAGGGGTGTAGAATGCGGGGAGTAGAAGCAAACTTGACAGCAAAGCAAGTGCAATTGCAACGACGAAGGCTTGCCCGAACAATCGCAGTGGAAGCAATGCCGACAAATTGAGAACTGAAAATCCACCTGCTGTGGTGAGAGCCGCAGCAAACATAGCACGACCCGTGGTAGCAGAAGCATTGGTTACCCACATCTCTTGAGATGCCAGAGGGTTGTGCTCGACCTCTTCCTCGAGACGAACTGAAAAGTGAACCGCATAATCAACACCGAGCCCCAGGGATAAGGCACCAATCGTGACTGTTTGGGCGTTGATCTGATACCCCGTGAAGCCCATGATTCCGTACACCCAGCCGACAACCATCATCAGTGGAATCCAGGAGACGAAACCTCGTGCGAGGCCCTTGCTTGAAGTCTTTTCTGACGAGTCGTGTGGATTCCCACGAGCATGCCCAAAATCACGAAGGCGACGACCGAAGTGGAAATGACGGCCGACTCCGCCACATCCGCACTGGTTTGAGCAACAATAAGGCTACGGCCACCGATACGAAGAGTATGGCATCGTCGTCGAGAGAATCCTCAGTGTTCTGTAATGCAAGGGTCAAGCGGTCGTAAAGGTCGATGGTGGCTTGCCAGTCGAGTGTCTCTGCTTGGAACGAGAGAACCGTTTGTTGACCGTCAAGGGATAAAACGGCCGAAGTTAACTGACGACCTGTTGAGTTTTCCAGAAGATAGTCCGAAAGCGCTTGATAGGAGGCGGGGTTTGATGCATCCAATTCGGTCATCAGTGTATTCAGCACTGGGTCGCGCCCTTGGGCTTCAGCGAGTAAATTCCACAAACCGTTCGGAACGCCATTCACATCTTCACTCTGCAAGAGCATCGCTTCAGCAGCATTCCAAGTCATCCTACCTTCATGAGAGATGATCTCAGCGTCAACGACCAGGTACAACGGTGAACGACTGCTTTGGAAGTCATCAGAAAGCATCAAGAAGTCTCCGACAACGGGAATATCTTGGTCCAATTGATCACGTTGGTCAAAACCAACTTCTAATTGTTGGAATCCAAAGTACATCGGCGTCAGCAACAGCACTGCGATTACGCCTACCTTCACTGGTTGAGTCGATAACCGACCAAGAGCGGATGAAATACGCCCGATAGAGAGTTTGCTGGCTTTGGAGAGTGCGAGACGTTTCGGAGGGAACATGAGCATCAACGCCGGTAAAGCCGTGATACTCAGTAAGTAAACGACGAACAATCCGATGGCGATGACCGTTCCAAAGACTTGTAAAAAGGAAAGGGCAGAGAATCGGAACGAAAGAAAACCAACCATGTCAGTGAAAATGGCAATGACCAAAGCAATGGATGTCAATACTGTCCCTCTCGTTACTGCGATTTTACGTGCTTCGTGAGAGAAGTCCTTGAGTGTCTCCCGTTCTATAGAATCTTGGCTGTCGAGGTTTTGCATCTCTTCTCGTATCCTCAGCACCACGTGAAGGCCATAATCGACCCCGATGGCAAGCAATAAGACAGGTATTGAATTCATGGCAGCATTGAACACCATATTGACCCCCATGAACTGCAACCAGCCCGCGACCCCGTAGGTGGCAGCGATGGAAATGATCGTGAGGAAGGTGACGTAGGCGGTATCACGGAGACTACGGAAATTCAACCAAAGAATTCCAGCGAGAAGCAACATTGCAGCACTGGTAAGCATGCCGATTTCTTTACCGAGATTACCATTGGCCCCGATGGCGAGCTGTGAGAAAGAAAAGGTACGGACTTGTTCATTACCAGTTGTGCTGGTCATGTTTGCTAGCATTGTCGATGACCAAGCATCAATATCTGCTTGGACGTCATCCAGAACTTCATGGCCATAGTCAGAAGGTTCACTGCTGATGACCAGCGTCGTTAGAATAGGCCCTGAAAGATTCCATGGGTCATCACGGTTCTCAACCGGCATGCAACTCAGGATTGCTTCTCGATAGTCGATGTTTTGAAGAACGGTAAGAGGAATTAATTGTCCATTCAAAGGGCCAGTAACGGCCATTATTTGACCGACTTCACCAGCATCTCTGCCGGCAGTTAGTCGCTTCAAGTTGCCCGAGTAAAGAACCTAATCGGGACGAGAGGTCTTGACCCGAGTCCATTCGAGAGAGCCACTCACTTGGCTCATCAGGCGACCATGCCCGTAGATCTGCTGGTGTAATTGCTGAAACCTCTGGAACAGAGGATGCGGCAGTGGAGACATTGCTCAAGGCAGCCTGCAGTTGAGAAGAGTTGGCAGTCTGAACACCGCTGAGTGCCGCTTGACAGCGGAACTAAGGTTACCACCAGAAGCGCTAAAATTAATATTCTGTGAAGAACAATTAGGGTTTGGATAAGGATCTGAAGATGAAATATCAAATCTTACCGTATCACCTGGATATACTTCGGTATAAAGGTAGAGCGTGTCACCGGCTGTATTAGTTACTGGAACTAATATTGTAGGATTCGCTAAGTTTGGATCTGGTGTGATATCCAAACTCGGTGCTTCGTCCACAAAGGCAGAAGCACACAAGCCTGTACCAGCAGGACATCCTAATGTAACGATAGGTATATCTCTAAAGATCTCGCCTATTTTCTGACCACATCTCCATTCTTCAATCTTAACACAAGTGGCCCATGAACCAGCAAGAGCTGATTTAAAATTGACTTCACCTGTTGTTCCATCTATTGTTACCCCTGTGCTACCTGTTCCACTTGGTAGAGGCGATGAAGTTGTATATCCAGTGTTCCAAGTTACCGCAGTTCCTGGCCAAGCGTTTCCAGCTAACGGAGCTGCCCAGTCGTAGTATAGTGAGTCTAAATCCGGATCATAACCTAAGTTGTTATAGACAACATCAACGTTAGTACAAGAAATCACCTGTGGATCTTCTAAAAAGTTGGGTGAACTGTCAAAACAAGTTGGGTTCGCTGCAGTTCCGGCCGAAAGAGGTCCCGTCGCTCCTGGTGGAGTATATGGATACATAACAGCACGAAGTAAATATCCTCCGGTGTTTGTATTTGAAATTGAACCTGGACGACAACAGCTGTTCCAAGTGAAGTTCCATCCTCCTACTGGAGGTACTCCAGTTAGAGTGATATCTCCAGAACGGTATAGATATTTCTGCATCTTACCCGTTCCTGAGGTAGCTCCCGCGCAAGTTGTGGTACCTGTATAACAAGCTGGCACTACATCAGTAGTACTTACATATGCAGCTGAAATAGCAACACCAGCGTTATTTGCTATAGTTTGGGAACCTGTTCCTAGTGCTATTCCACCACAATCACGATAGAGTACCAAGGTAAATTGATATTTACCGTTTGGTTTACATTTCCAAATGATTTCTCCTCCTAAAAGGTGACTGGCAGACCCCTGAACACTAAATAGTGTAAGGGCGATGACAACGAATAATCTCTTCAAATTCATGTTTACGTACTTGAACATCGAAAATAAGGTATTATTTTCATTGTTGCAGCGCTAAAGGACTATGGATTTTAAACAATGAGTAAACGACTTAATATGCTGATTTAAAACAAATTAATGCGCATACTATCGTTTTGAAATGTTGTTAAATGTGATTTGTCTTTGTCTAGAACACTTATGGCGACCTACTTCAAAGCTGCGAAGTGCTCTATGCTTTGTAGACCTACCCTGCACCCGTGCCCTCCACATCCGCCAAGAACTACTCTTCATTTCGTGGCGCATCAGTGCGATAGTCTCGGCTTCTGAAATACCAAATTGAATGGTAATTGCGTCAAATGGCGTACGATCTTCCCACGCCATCTCGATAATTCGATCAACCTGACGATCAGTCAACTTTTCAGCTATTGCAGAACCTTTCATGTTGCAGTTATGTTTAACGTCATATGCATAGAAAACCTCATTTACCACAAAAAGTTTGCGCGACATGTGAAAGACCGTTCACATGGCGAAAAAAATGGGAGAAAAACTGGGAAAACGTCAAGTATTGCAGTAAAAGATGCAGTGGGAATAAGTCTTGAGATTATTTATATAAATTCCTTGAAATCACAACTTTTTGAATCTCGGATGTACCCTCACCGATTGTACACAATTTACAATCTCGGTAGAACTTTTCCACAGGATAATCCTTGGTATAACCGTAGCCGCCGTAAACCTGAACTGCCTCATTAGCCACTTCTGTTGAAATCTCAGAGGCATAGAGCTTACACATTGCGCTTTCCTGTGTCATTGGCTTACCCTCCTCTTTTAGGGCAGCTGCGTGTCGCGTCATTAACTCTGCGCCATAAACCTTCATCGACATTTCCGCTAACTTAAAACTAACGCCTTGAAACGACCTTATTTTCTTGCCAAACTGCTCGCGCTCATCTGCATACTGAATAGCGGCAAGCATTGCTCCCCTGGCAATTCCAAGACTTAAAGCCGCTATTGAAATACGACCACCATCTAGTATTTTCATGGATTGAATGAAGCCCTCTCCCACGTTACCTAAAACATTTTCTTTGGGTACACGACAATTATCAAAAAACAAGCATGCGGTTTCAGAAGCGCGCATACCTAATTTATTTTCTTTCTTTCCTGCAGTAAATCCGGGCGTGCCTTTCTCAACAACAAAAGCAGTTACTCCTCTGGAATCGCCTTTTTCCCCAGTCCTGGCTATAACAACCGATATGGAAGAAGAAATAGC
>CAJJCP010000027.1 GCA_905182715.1 uncultured Candidatus Poseidoniales archaeon | reverse complement strand
TACATGGTGATGCAGAGTCGAACTTTATCGGTTTCAGCCCAAGTACAAGAGATTAACTCCCTTCCTCCACCCAACTCTGCTTCATCTCAGAACAACATGATTGTCAACATAATGCAATATTCTCTGGTTCAAGTCGAAGCAGTTGAGCCATTCGTTCAATTGATGCCAAAGAAGGACAAGAACTTTGAGTTCAAGGTGTATAACCTTGGTAACCAAATTGACTTCATGAAGGTTGGAATCACTGAATCCAGCCGTACATCTCTGGAAGAAGCAGGCTTTACGATCAACTTGCCTGCAGTTAAGGTCCAAATCGATGCTATTCCAACAGCAACGAAAGTCCGTGTTATGGCACGAACTCCGAAGACACAAGGATGGAGCGATGCTTACCACGTCCTCGACTTCTACGCAGAATCGGAATTCGCAGTGTAACAACGGTGGATGTATTCGTGAATCGCAGATGATCACAGTGTACGTCCGTGGTGTTTACCTGCCAGGCTTCGAAGTGGTACCCGCACTCTCAATGGTCGTTCTTGCTGCAGCAGTAGCAGGTCGCCGACTTGCCGAAAACCGAGAAGAGGAAGACGACTTTCGTCTGGTACGACTCGGCACCCGGTCTGTGACGGCTTCGTTCACAACCTACGGAAATCGTATGCAAACCCGCACTCATAGGGGTTGCCTTGATAATCCCCTCCGTTAAACAGCTCATTTAGCAGGGATTACCATGGGTGGATTACTAGACAAGGCTAACGCTACAAAAACCGATACAATGGATGCAGAAGTTGTCACTGAAAAAGAGACTGTAAAAGTGACCAAAGTCGCAGAGGTATTGCCAACTGTAAAAGGTGAAACTTTTCTTCAAACTGCAAATCCAATTGGTTTAGGATTAGCTGGTCTTGGATTTCTCTTAATGTGGTTTTTAGATAATTACTGGTTGGAAGATATTACGGGACCAATTCCCTTTGGACTTGTTGTAGTATTGATTATGGCCGGTTCTTTTTATCTTGTTTGGGACTCTATCGACCGACAGAAAACAATTGCTTTAGCTGTTGGATATTTGCTTCTCACCGGGATTCCCTACATTGCCGGTCTCGAACTCGGAAGCAGTCCTGGTGTTTCCGAGATAAGTGTAAATGAAGATACGAATGATTTTTCATTTGTTGTTCGAGGTTCCTTTTCTTCAGCAACTGCAGAAATATTATTCGGTGAAGAAACAGTTTGGTCCGAATCAAAAGACATGAGTAACGATCGAAGTAAATTCACAGTACCTCTTGCCACTCTCTTCATGGGTAATTCGCAAGATCATATGTTGACCACTGTAAATACATATTCAATACGTGTGGCTTCAAATTCTGGCGACACTACAACAGTGGATATTTCACCTACGTTAATCAACCGAGAAGTTGAAAATGCTGCAGCGAAACTCATCATGCGAACTGAAACTACCGAAGAAGGAAATACTCTCGTCACTGGCGTCACTGTTGAGGCATTGATTGGAATGTTTTCGAGTTCCGCAGTTGCAAGTACCGGTGGTGAACATGATATGACCAGTACTTCCGAACAACGTCAGCCTATTTCTTCAGACTATTCCATTCAACTGAAGATTCTCCAGGATGGCTCGCAAACGTATGAATCCGCAATTATACAGGTGAATGGAGTAGCTGCAACATGGGATCCTGTATCAAATGATTTGGCGAACTTTGGTAGCACAAACGGCTGGTTTGCTATGCCTGGGAACACTTTAGACCAACAAGAAGTGTATGAATTCATCGAAAGAGATGAATTTTTTGAAGATGATGGGTGCTATAATTTCCAAATTATCGTCACCAATGAGTTCTATTCGACGATGAACGACGCCTCACCGGGGTCTGCTGTAGTCATCAGTGACAATGCTTGGCAACTTGACTTTGAAAGCGATGAAGCAAACTCAGTAATGAACACCTGTACGGCCTAAGTTTGGCATGTATCCATGGTTGAGTTTACTCGTTTGAATCAATCTTCGTCTTCTTCGTTGCTTTCATCCACCACTTTCCAAACAGTTGAGTCTTCGAGTTCTTCTGTATCTTCTGTCTTGTTGTTCTTCTTCAAAGTGCTCTTCGACATCACTCGCTTCGATCTTCTTATTGGCATTACGAGCAAACAATGTGCTTGCAAGAACGATGATGACGACAAGGATGGCATAGACGACATAGGGTTTGTCTTCCGTTTCTTCACCAATATACCACCCTACTTCTTGGGAGTTTCCGCCTTCGATGTTGGTGACATTACCTGCGATTGATTTCAGCACATCAGGGATAAGTGCTCGGCAATTGAGGACCTGAGGCCCATCAGTATTTGCCCACCATGATACGGGAAGTACTTTTTCTTCACCTGGAGTAAGTGTCGTTGTGAGTGAAGTCGTTTCGGTGAGGTTCTCGCCAACATAGCACCAGATGTTGACGGTAGCAGCAGCATCACCCGTGTTTCGAACAGTGACCATAGCACCAATCTTTTTGTCAACCTCAGCAGTTGTATCTTCAGCATCAATTGAAACAACTTCGATGTATGGCAATGGGATATTGACAACAGCCGTAGGCGTTTGTGGTGCAGGAATTGTGGTCGAGAAGTCACCCCAGGCAGTGCTGAGTGTGAATACAAGTTCAGAATCTTCAGAATGATACACTCCATTTTGGTCAACCCATTCCACGATTCGCTTCCACTCACTTCCTCCAATGTCAATCAATCCATTCGAGTCTGTAAAATCGTCACGGGTCGTACTTCCATATCCAATCCCAGTTTGATGGACGGTAATTCCACCTGAATTGGTTTGAATCTGACGTTGGGATAACAATCGAATCCATCCATCGGTGACGCCACCAGTTCCCTGATTATCGGTATAAATAATTTCAGCAAGGTCGTGAACGATGATGTCCTCATCAGTACGGCTTCCTTGAATTATACTGGAAGTAACGATGATACTTGCCCCGTCTTCAACATTGATCGGTGCGCTACCAATCAAGGTGCTGGATTGTATCTGGCACTCGCTGTGACAGGTTATGTCCGCGCCATAGATTGTGGCGCTGTCCAAGTTAAGGGTACCTTGAACCTCCAGCGCGAATGAAGCACTGTTCCAAATGAGGCTTCCTGCTGTGTGGTTGAGTTGGTTTGCTGAAAGGATTGGAGATTGGGCGCTGCCTGAGTGAAGGGCTTGTACGGAGATAATTTGAATCTCAAAGGCATAGTAGATGTGGAAATCTGCAAGTAAGTCACTGCCATTGAGTGTGACATCAATGGAAATGTGGTCTTTACCAGCCGCATCAACTGTTTGGTCACCAATGGTCATGTTGAAGATCGCTGATGTTGGGATTGTTTGATCGAAGTTTATTCTCAATTGCCCCGTTTCTGCTAAATCTCCGAAATTTAAGTGTAATTGAGTACTGTTAAACACGGCAAGTCCCGAATTCAATTCATCTCCAAGCAGCGAACCAGTCAACTCCAAAGTTGCCCCTGGCTCGATGAGAATCGTACTGTTGGTGGCAATTGTGACGTCGCTGGCAATGGTCAATGTTGAGCCACTCGAAACGATGAGGTTTCCATCCATGGTCATTGTTTCATTCCATGTTTCGTCCGCAGTGATGATGACAGTTGAACCATCACTTGGTGCATCTGCATGAACTCCGGCGAGCGTACTCAGTGAGGTGAGAATCAAGAGCAATGTGAATGAAAGGGCGGTTCGCATGTTACATGGTAGAGTAAAACCCCATTATAGGCTTCGCTCCGGAATCAGTAAGGTACGTCTTTCCAACCCATCTTGTAACCAAGAACATTGAATGAACGGTGTAAAACAGGGGTGAAGGCGACCAGCGCCAACATTGGAAGGCGAAGTTCAGAGTCTGCTAAAACAGAAGTGCCGAGGAAGATTTGCCCTGCCAAAAACACCATGATGGCAAAAGGTAGTGTGTCGAGGAGAGGTGCTTTCGAAGAGATTTCACCTTCACGCTTGAGGCCACGACGACGCTTTACAAAAGAGCCAGTGCTGTCCCCTACGAGGCAAAAGAAACCGAGGAAAGAACCTAAGATGAATGCTGTAAGCATGTCTCCTCCAATCGAAAACCAAGCATCCTCTGCTCCCTGTAAGGGATGGGCAAAGACTCCATTTTCTCCAATCACTGCATCAGTTGCAGGTACTTCACCGAAGGAAGCCACAATGAGCATACACAGGAGTCCAGAAGTCAAGGAACCACCAATGAGACCATTCCAAGTTTTTCCATCCCCGAGCATTCGATTTCCGTCGCTGAGTGTTCGACCGCCATCGATTGGCCAAGGCCCATATCCTGTTTTTGGTAGCCATTTACCCCACATCATGGCAAAGGTATTGGCCAAAAATCCAGGTAAGTAAAGCCAAAGCGTCAACACACAGAGTCCAAGAAAATTCATTTTCATCACCAAAGGCTCACACCTTTGCTTGATGGCTTGGAGGGCGGTCTTTGAAGCATCCCCTTGGAAACTGCTAGAGGTGGTGAACTGTCTGCATCTCGACGCGATGGGATTATGAGATGGCGGCGACCGACACAGTCTATGGCAGACAAGGTCGTACTCGTTGTCGGTGGAGGTGGACGAGAACATGCTTTATGCATGGAATTGAAACAATCCAAGCATGTTGCTGAACTTCATTGCGCACCAGGAAACGCTGGAACTTCATTTCTGGCAAAGAATCATTCGATTTCAGCAACGGATATCGAAGGGCTGATGGAATTAGCAAAAACCCTCGAAGCGGATTTGGTTGTTGTTGGACCCGAAGCACCATTATGTGCAGAACTTGCTGACCGTTTATCAGAACTTGAAATTCCTTGCTTTGGTCCAATTGGAACTCTTGCCCATCTTGAAGGTTCAAAGTTGCATGCAAAGCAAGTCATGCAGGATGCGAATGTCCCAACAGCGGCGTTCCATGTCTTGTCGAAATCGAGCGATATCGAGGCAGCATTGGATGATTTCTCAGCGAACCCATGGGTCGTTAAACGCGATGTTTTAGCTGGTGGGAAAGGCGTTGTAGTTACCTCGCAACGCAATGAAGCACGTTCCTTTATTGACCAGTCAATTCACACCGATGGTCAAGTGTTACTCGAGGATTTTTTACCCGGTGAAGAAGCAAGTATGTTGGTGATTATGGACGGCTCCGGCTACGTTTGCTTACCTGCAAGTCAAGATCACAAACGAGCTTTCAATGGCGATGAAGGGCCAAATACGGGTGGGATGGGCGCGTATTGCCCAGCTCCAGTTGTTACCGATACAGTGCGTCAAAAAACCATTGAAACAATTATTGAACCAATGCACAAGTATCTCATCGCTTCTGGAACTCCATACCGTGGCGTTCTGTACGTCGGATTGATGATTCCAGAATCTGGTGAGCCGAGTGTGGTTGAATTTAACGTTCGATTTGGTGACCCCGAATGCCAAATCACACTCCCATTAATCAAAACCGATGTCTTTGAAATCCTTGAAGCCGCAGCGACTGACCGACTGGCAGAACTCGACATTGAGTTCCATGATCACTTTGCTACGAGTGTTGTTCTTGCTGCAGAGGGCTATCCTGAATCCCCTGTCAAAGGGAGACTGATTCGTGGAGTTTCCCAGGAGGCAATACATGCTGATGGGGCAACGGCTTGGGTCAACCATGCAGGGACTGGTTTCAACGCTGAGGGGCAATTGATTTCAACAGGTGGAAGAGTCCTTTCTTGCAGTGCTTCGGGGCCAACACTGGAGGCGTCAGTGAAATTGGCATACGCACTTATCGAAACCATTGAGTTGGAAGGTTCTCACTATCGAACTGACATTGCATTTCGGGCTCTTTGAAGGAGTTTTTCCTGTCCCTAAAACAGCTAAAATTAAAGGTTCTATGGCACCTGCAAAATGAGGTGCAGCGGGGCTTTAATATGTCGTTCTTAGACAGTCACCATTAAAACCTGTTCTTCAGTGGCGAAGACGCTTCAGCCTTGCTGCTGTCGCGCAAACACCTTTGAGGGATAAAATATGGAACAAAAAACTGGCACACCACGCACCGCGCCAGCAGCACCACTTGGATGGCTTATCGCCCCCCTTGCAGTTCTGCTCGCCATCGCAGCCATCAAGATTGTCGGAGTCACCTTCGCACTTGATGTAGACAACCTGACGCCGATGATTTTCATCGTCGTTGCAAGCATCTTGGGACTTCTCCCATCAATGCTCGAAAAATCTGATTCCGTTGACCTCTCAAAAGCCACAATCTCCCTCTTAACGTTGGCTACTGCCCTCATCGGTGCGGAAATCATCTACATGCAAAATTACGGTGCATTGGCTGGACTCTTGTTCGCTCTTGTCACCTTTGGCGTTCACTTCATGACTTCTCGTGGCCGTCACGAACTTGCAACCATCATCATCTTCATGGCCGTTGGTGTGAATCTTGGAATGGTTATGGCAGGAGATGCTCTTGCCGTTCTACCAGAAGTATTCAACCGAGCAAGCCCTGAAGAACAGGCAAGTTTTGTATCTACTTTGAATTTGAAATACCAAGCTGTTGGATACCAATTCTTTTCCTATCTAACGCTCTTCACGCTTGTTGGTGCACTTGTTGCTACCTTCATCCGTGGTGTTTTGACACCGGTCGGCGAAGTCGGTTGGTTCGGATTCATGAACAACGAAAGCACTTCAGCATTCAACAAGAAGAATCTACCTCTTCAAATTGCACTCGGTGTTTGGGCTCTTGCCCACATCGGAAGTCTTTGGCACTTCGATACCGTATCTGTTGCAGACAAACTTGGAATCACAACGGTTGAAGGTTACCACGGTCACTTTGGCTACTGGTCTGCCTTCTTTACCGGCATGGTTGCAATGATTGTTGCAGGTATGTTCTCTGAGCGCTGGCACACCCGTGCAATGACCCTCGGGTCAATGTGGACCTTGTATTTGGTCTCCACATGGTATGATGCTGGTATGTTCTCCATCGATATGCTGAATGGTAACTGGGGCAGTTTGATCTGGCTTGGTGTCACCTTCTTTATCGGTGTAGCCATTTACTCCATCTCGACCCATGATTCATGGGGCGGATGGGTGAACCGTGAAGACCACGAATCATCCGGTGGCCGTTTATTCTGGAATCAACATTGGGCAAGCGTCATGATTGGACTTGCTTTCTTCTTCGGTCTTGTTATTCGAACACAATGGTATGTTGTGCCTTCAATGAATGCATTCGGAACTGGAAACTGGGACATGACCGGTGGTTCTGACCCTTGGTACATGAAGCGGGTTGTTGATTACATTCTTGCAAACAATGCTCACATGATTGTTGATGCTGATCGTTTCTACCCCGTTGGTGGAATCAACCCTCGACCTCCATTGTTTACCTGGTCAATCGCTGTGGTTGCAATGATGCTTGACCCGTTCTTTGCGAATGGCGATGCAGTTTGGTGGGCTATTCTTTCTCTACCTGCTGTTTACGGCGCTCTTACCATCTTGCCAGTTGCAGTCATTGCACGAGAGCATATTAGTCCAAAAGCAGCTGTGATTGCAGCATGGCTTCTGGCCTTCATGCCTGCGCACGTGAGTCACACAACATGGGCTCTTGCTGACCACGATGGATTCATCATGCTGTTCATTACCCTCGGATTCATGTTTTGGCTACGAGCCGTCAAGTATGCTGGAACAGAGCGATTGATTCGCAGTTCATCTGCAACACCAATGGCTTTCATTGCTTCAATCTCAGCGGTTATCGAACAACGAAAGGCTGCTTTTGCCGCTGCCGTTTTGGCAGGTGTCAGCTTCGGTATCGTTTCGCTCGGTTGGAAAGGTTTCGTCGTCGGTCCATCGATTCTCTTCTTGGCATACGCTGCACAAGTTGCACTCAACATGTTCCGTCGCCGTGACTCAACTACACTGAATGTCTTGTTCTTGACCATGCTGTCCATCAATCTCTTGATGGCACTTCCTTTCTATGGACATCCACAAATTGACCTTATCCTCAATGGAACAGGTCTTCAACCGTTCTTGTTTATCCTCGGATTTACTTTGGCTATTAGCTTTGTAACAACCGGATTCCGTGACAAGCCTTGGTTGCTTATCTTGGGCGTACTTGCTGGCGCTGGCGTTGTGTTCTTCTTGGCACTCTGGCTCCTCAAGCAAGCCAACCTCTCGAACGCATGGGATGTCTTGTTTACTGGTAGTGGCTACTTCACCAAGACAAAGATTTTCGGAACGGTTGCTGAAGCAAACGCTCCAGATCGTGGGCAACTCTTTGCTCAATTCGGACCGATTACCTTCGTCCTCTCTTTGATTATGGGTACTCTCTGCCTTTGGTCTGCTCTTCGAGAACGTAAGCAAACGAAGCTTGTGTTCGGAGTTTGGATTCTTGCAGCCTCCTTCATGGCTTGGACTGCGGCTCGATTCATGTTCAATGCTACACCTGCAATCGCCGTTCTCGGTGCGTGGGGAATTGTATCACTCTGGAAGTGGGCAAACTGGGGCGGTTTGGTGAAGACTTGGAAGAAACTTGGAATTCGCTCGCCTGAAGACCGTATCCGCGGTGCTCGAATTGCAGTATGGCGTACTCCTTCATTCTCTGCAATCATGCTCGTCATGATTATGCTCCTCGGTCAACAATTCACCTATGGTCTTGACGCTGCTATTCCTGGCAGTAACAATGCTGAAGATGAAATTGATGAAGTAATTTACAACATCATTCCTGACGCATTCCGTTGGGAAGTCGGTGGTTTTTCACTTCTTGACGACAGTGGCTATGACGGTAACTGGTATCTGGGCTCCTTCGGTTCTGGATTCAATGACAACGGCTGGAATACTGCCTACGAGTGGCTTGCGGCACAAGATGCTGATGAAGCGTACTCGGACCGTCCGGCATTCGTCTCTTGGTGGGATTATGGTTTCCAAGCACTTGACACCGGAGAACACCCGTCCGTATCTGATAACTTCCAATCTGGAATCCCTGCAACTGGTAACATGTTGCTTGCCCGTAGCCAAGAGGACCTCGTTTCGATGTTCATCTGGCAACTCGGCCAAGGTGACTTTGAATACAACAAGGCGAACACTGGTTCGTCAACTTTCACCTCTGGTTACAGCAACATCGTCGATAACTACCTCGATGCTGACCAAATGGACCTCTTTACGACGATCTCTACAAACCCAGAGAACGACGAAATGATTACATTGGCTGAACTCAGTAGTTTTGAAGTGTTCCAAACCAATGATGATGTCGTTATGGCCGTTGGCTACCATCAAACGGATGGTATCTTTGACGCATCGACTCAGTATTGGCGTGTTTACGAGGATGGAGAACGTATGCTCTGTACCGATACTCTCTCAGCCACATGTGTTGACGGAGACTGGTCAGAACAATCCGAAGCCAACCGAACATTCACCAACAATATTCGAACAGGTGCTGACAACGTGTATGATACAACCCATTACATTGTTGGAGATTACTGGTATACGGCTGATTTGATTGAAGAATTCGATTCAGTTGCAACCCACATTCACCGAAAGAACACTCGTCTTTCCCTCACTGTTCAATTACTTACCAACAGTCTTGATGACGGTCAAATCGTTGACCTGTATGATGACTTGATTAATCTTGAAGGATATTACTCCGTACAAGATTACGAAGGTGCTCCAGGTGATACAATCGAACGAGACCATGAAATTCGATACTTTGCTATTGACAACCGATTGTACCCTCGTGCTGGTCGATATACTCAAGATATGAATTACAACCAAGGACAACCGATGGGTATCTTTGGTGCTCCAACCATTTTGAGTGGACAAGATATTTCCACTTACATGGATGAAGTGTACGAAACCATGCGTGGCGAATTCCCTGATGAAATGTCCCGTACAGAAGTCGACCAAGCCATTACTGAAGATTTCCTTAACCAACAATCGGGTGCAGATATTGACCCATTGCAAGTTCAGGATGTCCGTGTTGACCACAACGCTGCCTTCTTTGACACAATGCTTGCACGAGCATATGTTGGATATGGTGCATCATCACTTGGAATCGATGCTGGTTCATCGAATCCGCAACCTGCGCAACATTTCGGTCAATCCGGAAGCCCAGGTAGTATTCTCACCCAAGCTCTACCACTTCCAGGTGCTATGCAAAACCACTTTGTGATTGCAAATTGGTATACAGCAGAAGCAAACAGTTCAGTGACTGCTGAACAACAATTCTCGAGTATCTCCCAGACCAATACACTTGTCAAGATTCTCAAGTATTACTCAGGCGCAGAAATCTCAGGTCAAGTCACAATGAGTGATAATGGTCAAGGCCTACCAGGCGTTCGAATGTTGATTGAACGTGACGCTTTCTCTGGCGAAGGTGTTGAAGATCTCGACCCTGATACCTATTGGGTTCCAATCGGTTTCACAGATGCAGATGAAAATGGCCATTGGTCATTCGACGCACCTGCTGGTCGTATTCGTGTCAGTGCATATGCTGGTGACTACGATCCAATCACTGCTCAAGACAACATTCGTTCTGGTGCATTCTCACAAGGACTCGGTGATATCCTCACGGAGACCAACGACGACCGTGTAACAAACGACATCACTGCAATTCTCGGTGAAGTTGCCAACATGAGTTGGCTCGGCGAGTATCAACTCAACGTGACTGCAGAACAAGCAGACCGTTTTGTTGATGTTACGACACCATTCGATATCGCTGTTGAAAGCAGTGGTGTTTCAGGTCAAGTCACATGGACTGGCCATGAATCCTTTAACGGGGACGCACTTGTCAGTACTGATTTCATCTTGCGTAACATTTGGTCAATGACTGAAAACTACACGCTTACGACTACGAACGGTTCATTCTCTTCTGATGACAGCCGCATCCTCCAAGGAACTGGTGAAGTAACCTTCACAGAAAATGGAACCTTTGAGAGCAGTGGAGTTGCCTTTGCAGACGACTTTACTGGAACATTCACTCGTTCTATTGCAGACAACCGTGTCTACACAAGCAATGGAACTTGGAACGGTAAGGGATCTCTTGTTGCCTCATGGGTTGCGAACCAAAGTGTCGTTTCATGTCTCGATAACGAAACAGCACCAATGCCGGCGAATGAAACACTCTGTATTCAGGATGCTTCATCCTCTCCAATGGTCTATCTCCTCGATGGTGAAGTAGAAGCAAACGGCCGTCTAACCTCTGACGGAATCTCAACATTGATTACCGAACACTCTGGTGACTCGTTTGAAGCTACAGGTTCCTTCGAAGGAATCGGAACACTCAATGGTACTGGACTGTTTGTCGGTCCTGGTGATTTCTCTGGACCAATGGTTCAGGCAGGTTCGTTCTACATCACTGGATTGATTCCAGGTGTCTACAACATGATTGCTCAGTTGGACAATGGTAAGGAAGTACTCTTGCCAGACCCAGTGAATGTCGAAATTACTCCATCATATGATTTGTTGATGACTATGCCAGGTTCAATCTTTGAAGATACCCTGGAAGATTTCTATGACCAACCATTCTCGAACGAAACTATCGAGTTGATCGATATCGATTTGGGCCATGATGAAATTATGGATATTCTCACTGATGAAAATGGTAACTTCTCGTACGGGCCTATGTCTGCAGGAGAATACTACTACCGAGTCGACGTTGACAACGATGGCTGGTATGAATTGAATGAAACCTTTACGGTTCGAGATTCGTCAGAAAACTTCTCGTTGCTGATGGGTGTCCCTGAGATGCATGATGTCTCTCTTCAACTCACTTCTCCAGTCGACGCACAAACTCAAGTGCCGTTTGCTGATGTATCTGGACGCGTTGTGACCTTCACGAACGATGATCCATTGTTTGGACCAATTAATTCGACTTCGGATGAGAATGGACTTGTTTACATTGAATTGCCAATGGGTGCTTACACGATTTCTGACGAAACTGGCGACGATTACATCTTGTTCGACCATCTTGTTCTGGAAACAGAAGATCTCTCAATGACCAGCGCTTATGCAATTGGAACTTGGGTGAACGGTAGTATCCGTGTTTCTTGACGGCGGACTCATGGGAAGTTATGCTGACTGGGCCGCTGAAGATGATTCTGCAAAATTGGAACTAAGTCAACCTGCCTCCGGCATTGTGATCGACTTCGTATCCAATGACCTGTCTTTCTCGACGACTGTTGAAACCAGTGGAAACTACAGTATTCGTCTACCGAGTGGTAATGACTTCCACATGACGACCTTCAGTATTGCTTCACAGATGGCTGTCGGAAAACTGCTAGTCCTCACTGGAGATGAAGAACTTGATAATGGCCTCATGTATCTTGAGCCAACTGTTTCTGCAACTGGATTTGTTTATCTTTACGAGAACACTACACGTTGGGATGGACTTGTTCCAGGTTACAGCGCACAAACAGTCGTTGCAACAAATGCAGATGGACTCGAATGGAAGACTACAATTGCTGATACAGGTGATTTCGAATTCCACCTTGTCACTGGTGAATGGGACTTTACAGTCGATGACGCTGCATTAAATTCTTCAAGTATCGAGAATTTCAACATTGTAGCAGAACCCGATACATTCCCGAGTGCGATTGAATTGTTTGTATCTCCAGACTATCTGACTATTGAATTGAACATCTTCATGGATGCAGGTGCTGATGGCCTCTTTGCAAATGGAACACTTGTGAGCCCTTCATTCACTCTTATGCCTCTCAACATTCACGGCCAACAGCACAATTACACAGCTGCAGACTATACCTCCGCTGGAAACATTACCGTTGTACTTGAGCCAGGAATCTACAGTCTCCAATTCAACACAACAGAGGCTGCTGATGAAAATGCATCTGACTATCAACTCATTGGTACACAGGCGTTTGACCCAATTCTCGTTGGACTCGAAGCGTTTGAAGAAGCAGTTGCCTTCTCTCTCCGCAACGACTACTTGGTCACTGGAGAACTTACCAACATGAGCGGTGGAGCAGTTGAGAAGCAATTCCTACTGCGAAATGACGCTGATGATTTGTGGTTTAACATGGCATCTGATGCGAATGGTAACTTTAGTTCCTACGTCCCTGCAGGAGATTGGGTTGCCATTGTTGCTCCATTCTTGGCAGATAACGACAGTACTGAGACACTCCGCTACCCATTCACAGTTGGTGATGATTCATCTGTTCGAACCGGATTGAGCCTCTCTTCTTCCGATGTTATTGAAATGAAGTTCCAACTTCAAGAATTCAATACAGAGGAAAACATGTCTGGAATTCGTGTAACGCTTGTAAGCCATGATGGATTTGGCAACGTAACACTATCAAAGTCAGATGTGAATGGAAATGTCAGCGAACAATTGATGCCAGGAAACTGGAGTTTGTTCTTGAACGAAACAGCGCCTCAGCAACATTGGACTCTCGACACTTCTTCAACACCGTTCTCGACCGACTCAGCCGTTGATGGCATCGTCGATCTTGGACTCATTATGGCAGAACTTGAAGTTCAAATCGGTGGAAAGGTCTTCTGGGACCTTGATGATGACGATATTCCTGATGGAACTGAGGGTGTTGCAAACACAACTGTAACCATTCTTGGAATGAACAATTCAGAGATTGATACCAACGTCACAACTGATGAGTTCGGTGTTTGGTCTCTGTTTGTCCCAATTCAAGATGAATACCAAGTTTCAGTGAGTAAGGAAGGCTTCAGTACAGAAGTCTACAATGTCTCGAACACGAGTGCTTACCCAGTTTACGCAGTACCTGAGTCCTACGATATCGAAATGACCGCCGGAAATGTAACCGTTTCTGGTAATGTCACCGATATTAACGATGCAAGTCGATTGAACGGCTCAACCGTTGTTCTTTACCCTGTAAGTGGAATGGCTGGTGAATCTCAATCCATTACTCCGGTGTTTGACAGTGACCAACTCAGTTGGTCTGCAGTCATTGCACCTGGTAAGTGGGTCGTTGTCGTCACAGAAGCAAATGCTGGAGAAAACGGCGGCGGTGTCGCAGTCGGCTTACTCGATGCAAGTATTTCCGATGGAGCAACCCTCGATCTTGAGATGTCTCTTGGTGGATGGATTGACTTGTCAACTACATGGACTGATATTGAGTTGGTTGAGCATCATGCAGGTTCTGCTGACAATGGCTCATCAATGCTCAATGAAACTGCAATGATTACTTTCGCTCTTGGCTCCGATGTCGAATGGGACGTCGAAGTTGGTAGCGATGGTAGCATTAGCATCCTTATGCCAGCTGGTGAAGTGGAAATGGATTCCTCTTTCATTACTCTTCAACATGATTTGCTTCTTGAAATGGGATACATCGGCGGTACTGTGACTCAGGTTGCAGAAGGTCGTTCTCCAGTCACTCTTTCGTACACACGTACAATCAACTCCGATACTACAATCACCTTCGTTGAAGGCAGCATGGTCAACGCAACATCGGTAGAGGATTCAGACCTTTCATTCGTAGCAGTCGCAGAAGATGAAGGATACAAATCCATTGAATTTGATTTGAACATTGATTACGAAGGGACTGAAACTGTTCAAGTGTTTGATGTTCTTGGACAAGTTGGTGTTTCACCCGATGAAGCCGACTGGAATATCGAATTCTGGAACGGTACTGCGTTTGTCGATTCATATGAACTTTCACTTGGAATTGGAAACAACTCAAATGATACAACTGTTGATTCTTCAGCAGTACTCCGAGTTCGTATTCTGACAGCAAACCAATCAGAAGCCTGGCATTTGGATAACCCTCACATCCTCAAGGTCCGTTTGGTTACCGACTCTACACCATCCAGTGAAATTGCAGTCAGTGTTCAAGTTCCTCAAATCTATGGATTTGCTCTCAGTGACGTTGTCACAGAAATTGGTATTGGAACTGGCGGTAGTGGTTCATTCGGGTTCATGCTCGAGAACACTGGAAACGGTGATGATTTGTTCATCATTGAGCTTGTAGATAATATTCCTGAAGGCTGGGAAGTTACTCCTCTGAATTCAGCCATAAACATTGCAAAGGGCGACAGTCGCTCACAATTGTTTACCGCATATTCATCCGATGATTTCACCTCGGGTACCAAGACTGTGACCGTTCGAATCACCAGCGAAGATGGTGTCTTTACGGATACCTTCGATGTTGAGATCACGAAAGCAAGCATTGAACTTTACATTAATGAAGGTAAAATCGTAACACTTTCAGACAATATTGCTGACAAGGCCGGTAAACTCGTTATTCCAGTTACCAATCTTGGTTTCTTGGGAAGCGACGACGTTTCAGTCACTGCAAGTATCCAGAATGGTAGAACATTAGGTACACAGACGGTTACTCTTAATCCAAACGGCACTACCAATGTTGAATTCGATTTAACTGCTGAAGATGCTTCAGGGACTGTCCGCTTTGATGTACGAGTTGAAGTTCTTGGAGATGACGCAGATCAAGTCATTGAAGAAATTGGTATAGAAGATGGAGAACAAACCATTGACTTCTCAATTGAATACTTCATCCAAGCCGATACCGATGAGACAGCAGATACTTTCTTAGTTGCTGGAATCGTCATACTCGGTTTACTCGTAATTTACGGTGGAGTTCGATTGGCTCGTTCAAAGTCTTCATCGACTCGATTCTGATACGAGACAATACATTATATCCAAAGTTGCTTAGGTAACTTTGTTGGTGTAATACCATGGGTGTGGAACTTTGAAGGGTCTCGAGAATTTGGATTTACTTCCAGAGCCTGAAGATCCTCGAATTCTTTCAGCCATTGACCCGGCCGTCGTCGGCTTCCAAGATGCTTGGAGGGCCGAGGTTACCGGATGGGCTCCATTAGATGCTGCTCCAGTCGCTCGTGTACGTCGAAAGAGAATACTTGCCACGAACGGGGTAGTTTTTGCGATTCTTGCCATCATCTTGCTGGTTGTCTGGGATTCTGGCCTTCTTTTTCTGGAACTTTCTCCACCAAAATCGGAGTGGGCCAATGAACAGTCACAACTCGATGCGTTTTCGGAACTTGGACTTACGGGGTCTGGAGTTCGGGTTTGCATGGTTGATACAGGTATCGACTTGAGTAATCCTGCATTTTCAGATGTCGAAGTGACGTTCAAAGATATGATTGGATCTTCTGATGCACCAGTGGACTATGGTTTCATCTCTCATGGTACTCTTATGGCGGGCATATTGGTTTCCGGTAGCCACCAAATGGGTATTGCCCCAAACATTACCCTCGCAATGGTTTCTGCTCTCGGTGCTGATGAGAACGATATGAACAGTGGTTCGGAGCAAACAGTTGCCAACGCCATCGCTTGGTGTCAGGACGTTTTCCAAGCTGATATCATTTCACTTTCTCTCGGTGGGGAGCAGAACGTCGAAATGCGTACCGAAGGTACCAGCGTCTCCGCTGTCCGAAGGGCAGTTGATTCAGGAATCTTCGTCGTTGCTGCTGCCGGTAATGACGGTGGAGAGGGCGACGATGGTTTGGTTTCTGTTCCCGGCAATGTCCCTCGTGTCATCACCGTAGGCGCATCAACTCGGGAACAAGCCGTCTGGGTGAACTCTTCCGCAGGTTCACAACTTCTCTCCGATGGAACTGTTCGGCAGAACCCTCACATGAAACCCGAAGTTATTGCACCTGGTGAGAACATCATCAGTACTGGTATCGGAGACAGTTGGTATTCGAGCAGTGGTACTTCTGATTCGACTGTTTTCGTCACCGGTGCCTTATCCTTACTCCTCGAAGCATTCCCTGAATACAAACCAACATCCGACTCCAACGGTGACTGTATAGACCAAGTCAAACTCTCATTGATGAATTCCTCGCTGAAATACGAGGATCTGGTCGCACACGATAACCAATGGGGATACGGCCAACTTCAAGCCATGGATTGGTACCTCGATTTGGCTGTTCAGATTCCTGCCTGCTAAGTTTGAATCATTTCACGAACCTTGGATTTTCCTGCTGAAAGCACTGCTTCGCTTGGTTTCTCTTTCTTTCCTCAATTGCCAGATTGATATTATAACCTTCTTATGATACTATAAGGCACATATTTATGATACACTCGGCCTGTATTGATACTTTTAATGCGGCAATAGAGGCGCAGTATTATATTCGAGGAGGATATGGGAGAAAGGAAGAGGTGTCTATTTTGAACAATTCTACATCACGCAAAAGCATATCCTTGGTTGCACTCTTGTTGCTTTCCATCTTAACTGGATTGATTACCATACCAACTGTATCTGCTGTTAATGAAACGAAGTCCGGAATTATCTCCGGTACTGAGACTTGGACTGGAACTATGAACCTGAATGGCGATGTTACCGTTGCTGAGGGTGCTAAGCTCATCGTCAATGCTGGAACGACCATTAATCTCCCACCTGGGACATTCATTGACGTTGAAGGCGCCATTTGTATTGGAGATACTTCATGCGGTGCAAGTTCTGGCTCCGCTGGTAATCAAGCTCGATTTATTTGGGCAACTCCTACGGATTATACTGTCACAGGTCGTTGTTATTCGAATAACACCAACAATCCAAACTACAACGATGATACCGGCTGTGGTTCAGGTATGATTATCCGTTCAACGATCGACCAAGCTATTACTTCAATCAATTATGCGCACTTTGAAAATGCATACGGGGTTCCTTTTGATACCAACCAAGTCAGTGGTAAGCAATACGGTGTTTTGGTGTTCGACGGCTCGTCGACCACTGCGACAGGACTCACCTTCACTGACATCAACACTTCTAACATCATTGCGCTTGACCTTGCTTCTCCTCTCATTAAAGATTCGACCTTCACACTCGGGATTGACGGTAACGGCTTCGATGCAGCTGCAGTTCGTGCCTATGGCGCTGGTGCAGGTATCTTGGGTACCATGCGTATTCAAAATTCTGAATTTACAGGTAATACCGAAGCAGATTGTGGCCAACAAGGCGGCGGTCGCAGTCTCATTTACATCGAAAGTTCATACATCGATCTCTCGAACCTTGATATCAAAGACAATGCATATGGCTTGTTCTTGAAACAAAGTTCAGGTTCGCTCACCGACTCTACCATCAACGTGAAGTGCAGTGGTATTGACACCAACTCACACAAGGTTACAGGGACAATTAATCACACTTTAATCATCAATGACAATACGATTACAACCGCAGATGGTTCTGGAATTACCGCCTATGATGGCGCTATCGTTGAAGCAAACCGAAACACAATATCAGGTGCAGCAGAAGGTTCTGGATTCGGTATTCGTTCCTCGAAAGTCACTGCAAATGATAACGTAATCGGGCCAATTGGTGGCTGGAATGGTTTGTGGATTTATGGAGAATCTGATGTAAGTGCAGAAAACAACACGATTCAAGACACTGCGAAAGAAGCAGTGTTAATTGGAGAATACCACTTCAACGATGATGGATGGAATGTCCCAACACCTACTGCCGCTCGATTGTATTTTGCTAACAACCAAATTTCGAACAACACTGGTATTTGTAGTTCCCAAATGTATGGTGGAGATTTTGCTTGTCCAGCCATTCACATGTTCATGTCCTCCGCTACACTCTATGACAATACAGTGACCAACAACGGTGGCGACGGAATGCGAATCAAAGGCAGTATCGTCAATGCCCAACGAAATACCATGGAGGTCTCAGGATTTGCTGCAAATATCTCGATGTACGATGATAACTATGGTAACAAGTACGGTTCAATTGCCTACTTCTCTGGTAATTCATATTCCAACGCCTCTCAAATTTACAACATTACTGAATCTCGAGTTATTGTTCAATCTGAATTTATCCCGGATGCAGGTGGAAACGAATTGTATCCAGTTTCACTCCGTTGGCTCGGTCCAGAATGCCCGTATGTGATCGATGAATGTCTCATTGTCCCTTCAACGGCAATTATGCCTCCAGCTTTCATGCCAATGGCACTCGAAGTGATTGCCAACTCAACGGTCTTCTCTTATGCTGATTTACAGAATTTCGATTCATCGAAGATTCACGTTCAAAACCAAAACTCTGCTTGGGGAAGTCAAGTACGAGAAGGAGAACTTGTACGCTACCAAGTCAAAGCCAAGAACAGTAACGTTGTTGACGCAACCGTCGTTATTCGAGACGCAACCGGCTTACCTCTTTACACACTCACAACCGATGCCTTTGGGTTTACTCCTGAAGTCTCTCTCCCTTCAGATTTCTTACTCGACCGTAATTGGAATCACAAGGTTGGAGAAAGTAACGTGCAAATCCCAGGTGTTACGGATGCACAAGGTAACGCAGTTTTCATCGATGAAAATTCATGTGCTGATGGCTATGATAACGATGGAGATACCGACGTTGATTCCGAAGATCTCGATTGTACAGGTGGCCGTGAATTGCCGTTTTACTCTGTCGAAGCGTACATGTTTGGAAAAGGTCAGAAAGAATTTGACTTTGTCCTCAGCGGTTCGATTGATGATGTGATTAATCTCGATAACCTCAAACCGAGCGTTACCGTTACTCAAAACGATGGATTTTCGTTTGCAACAACTGTTTCTCTCACTGGTTCTTCATGGGACGGAATTTCTGGACCTTACCCCGTTGACTTCGTTGCGTACCAAAATCAATTTGGTTTGATCAAGCGAGTTGAAGTTCAACCTCCTGGTTCGACCGATTGGTATTCCGCAGTGGACACTTCGGGTTCAGGTGGAGTAATCACAAAATCAAACCATCCATTCAATACATGGGCTTTTGATTGGGAAATGTCTGCTCACCCAGAGGGTGAAGGCGATGTTACCTTCCGTGTTCGTTCATACGACGGTTTGGATAACTCTCCAGTCGAAGTTCGCAAATACAAACTCAACCTTGTAGCGCCAAGTATTTTGGTCGACACCCCGAATGATGGTACGACTCATGACAATGGTAAAGTAACGTTCACTGGCACTGCAAGTGACCCTTACTCGGGTACATGGGGTAGTGATATCACCTCGATTTGGTTTGAAATTAATGGACCCCAAAACTACACTGCGAATTTCGATATTGCAGGTTCCACTGCTTGGGCATACGATTGGATTTTCCAAGACTTGCAAACAGGCGATTACGATTTCCGAATTTGGGCCTCTGACAGTGACTTCTGTAACATTAAGACTGGTTGGATGGATTGTGCCTATGAGTCTCGTTCCATTACCGTGAATACCGACAATGCAATTCCATTTGTTCAATTAAGCGAACCATTGAACTCTGATATTCTTCGAGCCAGTGAAACTCAATTAATTCAGGGTGTGGCTTTGGACAATGATGGAATTGTAACTCGAGTCGAAATCGCCATCTTTGATTTGGCAAGTGGGTCCGAGATCAATAACGGTCCAAACCCAGTTACTACTTTTGCACAAAATGGAGCATGGTATACCACTTGGGATACTTCTGACCTGATTCACGATCAACAATATGAATTGCTCATCAAAGCATGGGATGGAATGGACTTCTCGAATGAAGAACGTATCCGTATCACAATCGACAACCCGAGCGATGCTGACAATCTCGTCCCAGAGTTCAATTCAAGCGGTTGGGTAAGTACAATGACTCTGTTCTGTGATTCAAATCCTACAAAACAAGACCGTTGCAACGGTGGAATTAGTATTGATTTGACCGAACACTTTTCTGACCCTGATGGGCCGACTTCAAGCACTACCAGTGGTCTTGTGTTTGACGTCTATGACGATCTGACGAACTTTGATGATGATTCCTATGGAAACTATCTCACTTTCAATTCAGATGGTGTTGTCAAATACAACCCAGCATACGTAACCGGTCTTTCAAATGACATCTCAGAATGGTCACTTGTTGGCTTGATGTTTGAAGCAAGAGACTCCTATGGCTCGGTTGCATATTCTTACAAAGTCAACGTCGTTGTTGTTGAAGTTTCATTCAATGTTATTCGTGAAGGAAGTGGTCCATTGGGCGCAGATACTCCTGCATACTTCAGTGGCCAGGGATTACCAAACAGTCTTGTCGAAGCTCGATATGACAGTTTGAGTGGTGTGCGAATTAACCAAACTCGTGTCAATGCTGATGCGACTTGGAGTATGCAAATCTCAAGCAGTCAACTTTCCGGAAACGAGGGTGCCCGTAACATCATCTTTGAAATGGACGACCAAGTGTTTGCTCTTCCGGGCGAAAATTCAGATGCTTTGTTCCAATTAAGTGTTGGAGATGCTGAAGAATCCTCTTTCAATTTTGGATTGATTGCAGCGATTGTAGTTGGTATTATCCTTCTCTTAGCTGTTGGAATGTTCTTCTTACAAGTTGAATATGATGACCTTGATGAAGAGGCTGAAATGCTCGCATCCCAGGAACAAGAAGCAGTTGACCCCTATGCTTGGACGAAAACTCGCCAGGAACCAGCCATTCTTCCATCTTCACAAGTTGCGATGACTCCTATTGCAGCACAGTCGACTGCTCCTGCAGCCTCCCCGGCTGCTCAACATCCTGGATGGATTTGGGATGCTGAGACGAACAATTGGGTCCCAGACCCAAATTACACACCTAACCAGTGAAGCATCTACTGCTCACTGAATCGGAAGTATTGAAGAGGAGATAAGAGGGAGATAGGATTATGGCTCTTCAACCTAAACCAGGTGTACAAGAAAGAATCCTCTTGCATTTGCTCGATTATTCAGATTTTAAGAGCAGTGTCGAAGTACCATTCGCCCTTTCACAGATGGGTATTGCCAATGCGGTTGCTATCGCTCGGTCAAACGTTCCTCGAGCAATTGCAGGATTGAAAGATGAAGGTCTTTTGATAGAACGCCAAGCTCACGTTTCAGGTGTGTCACGAAAACGCAAAGCGTATTTCTTGACCGATTCAGGAATCAATGTTTCCGAAGACACATGGTCGAGGCTCCGTAATTTCGAATTGAGGAGTATCATGGATGATGGAGCGATTATTCACTCAACTTTAGGTGAACTCAATGACCACCTTCACTTCTCGATGCGACCTGTTGATATCATTCGATACATGGATGAGAACTGTGTCTTGGATACCCGTACCCTGTCTGCTGATTTGGTCGAACGAGACCTTTCAAAACATGTTGAGAAGCAACTGGTGACATCACTCGGCGACCTACCACGTCTACGCCATTTCTATGGTCGGGAAAAAGAGATGGATAATATGGCGAGTCTTATTGATGCTCGTGCAACCACTTTACTGGTGCCTGGAATTGCTGGAATTGGTAAAACAACCATCGCCTCAAAACTCATTGAACGCTTTATGCATCGCCGGAATCTCTTGTATCATCGATGTCAGGATTGGGAAGGTTCACGTTCCTTTTTCGAGGCAGTTGCAGATTGGTTATCGAACATTGGGGATTCAAGTTTTTCCGATTACTTGGCTGCAACCCCAGTTCCACAACCTGCAGATGCAGCACGATTACTTGTTGACTGCTTAGAAGGAACACCGACCCTGATTGTCATCGATGACTTCCACAAAGTCGCCGATACCACACTGCATCAGACTTTCCAAGCCATGTCACTTGCTTTACTTGGCAGTGAAGAAGAAATTGGTCTGGTTATCTTTTCACGTTCGTTCAAGCCTGTTGTTCCTGCAAAGGATGCAGAAGGACGGATTGCGAGTTTAGTTCTCCCTCTGGATGGGCTTGATTCTGATGCTGGGCGTCAACTTTTGAGTAGTTTCGAAGACCTCGGTGATGAACAATGGCTCCACATTCACGGCCTCTCACGTGGTCACCCCTTGGTTTTGGAACTGATCAATCGAGGTGCTTCAGCAGGTGCATTCCACGAAACTTTGGAAAATTATGTCACCGTAGAAATCTTTTCAAAGTTGAGTGCTGAACAAAAGCGTGTACTTTCTGCTCTTGCCATTTACCGAGAACCAGTGCTTCTTAGTGCACTGGCCGAACAGGGATTGGATACTGATGAACTCGATTCGTTGGTTGAACAAGGGCTTGCCCGTCAGGGAGATATTGATACCTACGATGTTCACGATTTGATTCGAGAATTCCTCTTACGGAGCCTTGATGAGAATACCAAGAAAGAATTCCATACCAAGTGTCACACTTGGTATCAAAAGCAGAATTTCACTGCTGGAATTATTATCGAACGAATCTATCATCTGATTCGTTCAGGTGAAGGTGGCGATGCAGCATTACTGATCGCTGATGAAGGAAGAGACCTTATTGCTCAAGGACACATGGAATTACTCAGTTTGATTGAAAGTCTTTCATTGGAATCACTCGATATTCAAGTTCAGACGCGAGTGTTACAACTACGTGGTGAAATACTCGTCCTTCTTGGCAGATTCGCAGAGGCTGAAACCATCTTCCTTTCAACTCAAAACCTCAAATCTTCTTCGAAGGTAACACGCCTTGATGCTGAAGTTCTCTCTGCTTTGGCAGATATTGCTCTCAAACAGGGAGATACAGATAAGGCACTCTCTATGCATCATGATGCACTGGAGAAGTTTATTGAATTTGGAGATGCAAAAGGTGCTGCTCGTTCGTACAATAACATGGGTTATTTGCTTCGACGTAAGAATGATATTCCAAAGGCATTGGAAGCTTACGGTGAAGTCGAAGCTATCCTCAAAGGTTCAAACGATACTGAACTCATCGGTACGCAACTGACTCTTGCACGTTCATTTATTGAACTTGGAGAAATCGACCGAGCCCGAACACATGCACTCCAAGCCTTCGAAAATACGGATGGTGAAGACGATTCCTTACTCCATGCTCGTGCACAAGCTGTCCTTGGGCGGTATTATGCAAAAGTTGGGGATGCGGATGTAGCGTCTCACCATTATTCGACTGCTCTTGAAACAATGAGTGAAGCAGGTGATTTGCTCTCCTTGGTCGAAATCACGATTTTACTCGGTGAAGTTCTACAGGACTCCGGTCGCGCAGAAGATGCAATGGAACACTACCGTGAAGCACTGGTCATTGCTGAAGCAAACGACTTGCGTATGCAAATTGGAGAACTTCTCTCACGCTTGGGTGGAGTTGCCCCTGACAAACCTCGCAGAATGGAATATTTACAACGTGCTTTATCGGTGTTTAGAGAACTTGGTGCTAAATCAAGAATGCGAGAAGTGCAAGCACAAGTCCACGCTGCAGTTATGCGCCGCTGAGTCAATAATTTGATTGCGGCCGGTCGTATTCAAGCGATGTAATTCCATTGGAATGTACAATCCATACCGAAGTGACTCCAGCAAGAACAACGGTTCCCTCGTGGCTTCCAGCACCCGTTCCTGATATGGATACGTTAGAATCGAGGGTTCCTCCGTCATGGATCAACTCGATTGTGGTATCAGTCAAGACAAGTGTCATTCGATGTTCATCTGCCTCCGTTAATCGCCATGTGACCTTTTCAGCGTATTCCACAGAGCCCATTCGGCTTGCTTCATCTGCTCTCTCAACAGCAGCAGCAAGGTCGTCAAGATTCGATTGAATGGCATTTATATTCCATCGTTCACGTGTTGCTGTTTCAATCTCATATGCCCACAAACTGAACATGGTGAGTAGCAATACGCCAAGAAGGAACGTGAAAATATATCCTAATTCTGTTGCTGCAGCACGTTCGTCTTGCTTCAGTGCATCTCTCCTCATGAAATCACCTCGGTCATATGTGCATTCAGTGCTGACATTTGTAGTGTGAATTGAATCGGTTGGCCATTGGTGTGCCAAACCGCTTCGGTGGTAGCATACGACGGGTCGGGGACCCATCCAACATAGTCAGTGAGCAAATCGATACGACCTGGGAAAATAGTCCAATCCTCACTTGATTCAAGGCCGTCTGCCGAAGCATCTGCAATAGCAACGCCATACGGGTTCGACCATCCACGTCGGACTTCATAGGCGACTGCTGATGCAAGTGATGAACGGTCGACAAGTTCGATATCCAAATTCATCGTACCTGCACCACTTACGCTGTCTTGGGTTGGATGAAGAGAAGGAACGGTTGCGGCAAATCTTGGGCCGGGGCCACCTCGGTCTGAAGGTGCGACGACAATGTAGGATTCAAACTCTGGATGGTTGGTCACAACAGCACCACCCACATAGGCCACTTCCATGCCCATGATGGAAGATGAAAATTCATAACTCAAGCGTGAGAGATGGAAGCCCCAAACAGTTCCCAAGTTTGCATGTGTTGAAGGACCATTTACTCCAATCAAGGTGATTTGCATACTTGCAGGGTGAGTTCCTTCCCTCCATGCTCTTTGAAGGTCAACTTGACTTCTTCCACTCATCGACTCCCATGGCAGTTCCGATGCAATCCAACCGCTTGCCTGAACATTGATCGATAGGCAACGCTGTTCGCCATCATGATGAGCTTGTATGAGTCCATCTTGGCCTCGCAAAAGGTACAATCGCAGTGCATGTCCGTCTTCGATGTTCATTTGGCTTATACCTTGATTGAGGTTCAATGTCTCTTGAGTATCGGTGTCGAAGAGCGTGCCGTTTTGATTTGTGCTTCCCGTCAAATTCCAATCCGCTGCTGTTCCTGCTCGAGCAAGGTGGACTTGATTTGTATTCACTCCATCAATGTGAAGTGTGTGCAACTGACCGGAGAGTGCACCGGTATCATCGGCTGGAATCACTTGAATTCCTGAGCCGTTAGCATCTCTTCTCCACGATACAAAAATATCACCGTTGGCATCAAGCATTGGTGCCCCTTCAACTTCTGCTGGCGGCCAATCAAAGGCAATGGTCTGGTTTGGAGCCACAGAAAGTCCTCCA
>CAJJCP010000026.1 GCA_905182715.1 uncultured Candidatus Poseidoniales archaeon | reverse complement strand
ATCCCGCAGGAAGGCCGCCAGCTGGCAATGGTGGGCCAGCAGCAAGTGGAGGTGCTGCTACAATAGCAACAGGTTGTTGGAAAATCTCTTGAGCACCGCCGTACATTGAATTTGCAACGGAGTCACCAGCTGGAACCATGTTTGGGTTCCATGCAGTGTCGTTCCAAGCATCAGGCTTTTCACTGCCTCGATTACGACGGGTAATCATCAATGTAAGCAAAAGGCCGAGAAGAACAACTCCAGCAATAATACCAATCATTTGGATGTTCAATCCACTTGAATCTTCTATGGAAGTTGTTCCAGATTGTGAGTCAGTAATGCAATTAGCACGTGAGTCTTCACATGCTGTTTCAAGTTCACCTTCGACGGCAGTGAGTTTCACTTCGAGCGAAGAAGTGTCTTCTCCATCAACCGCAGATTCAATCTTTGCCATGATCTCAACTTTTTCTGCTGTGAGGTCTTCAAGGTAATTGGTGAACATTGCATCAGGCATGTCTTCAATGGCTGGAAGTTGTTCAGTAATGTTCCACTTTGTACTGGACATCGTCTTGTATTCTGAAGTTCCATCAGATGCAACAATCGAGAGTTCGTAATAATCCCTGAATTGTGAACCATCTTCACGAGCAAATCCGCTGTTTAGGACCGAAGGAATAACCAATTTCTTGTTCCAATTTGAGGCAGACTGTGAAACATCCAAATTTTCTTGGAGAAGACCATCGCAAGTTCCAGTCAATTTACTGCAAATATTCCATGTCACAGAGATGTAAGTGAAGGTAGGTGCTGCAGAAGTGAGTTTCATTGTAACGGTTGGTGTTTGACCAATGTACAGGTCCTCAAGGCCTACAAACATGTACCCACTTCCATCGTCACTGAGTGAGAGGAGGAATGGGTAGGCGTCGAAAACTTCAACATTCATCACATAGATATTGGTGTCGTACTTGTCGATAACTGAAATAGTCACCGTCTGCATACCCGTTTCTTCAAACTGGAGAGTGAGACTTCCATCGATGAAACTGAATCGTGCCGCACCAGGTTCTGAGGATGAAACACTAATGAATGCTTCAGAAGCAGGATTATCAACATCGATAACCCGACTGCCAAGGTCAACCACAAATTGTGTGTTACGCTTCAAAGTAATCGTTTCGAGGTCATCGAAAGGAGTAATACGAGGCGCATCATTAACAGGTTGAATATTGACGGTTAGGGTCGTATCAGAAGTCTTCACACCATCGCTTGCACGAATTGTAAGGATTGCCTGACCGTTTACATCTTCATCCATTGTTTCAAAACCAATAATCTTTCCGTTGAGAGTTGCCATGATTGCTTCTTCATTAGAATTGCTGATCAGTTCAAGAGTCAGGGTACTGGCATCAGCTGGTTGCCCTGAGTCATCGGTGTCTTTGAGATATGGGAGAAGAGCCAACAGCCCGCTTCCACCTTCAACGACTGATTGTGTCGGCAAACCGACCCATCTAGGCTGTCCGTTTTCAATGACGTTAAAGAGTAAAGTTCCGTAAGGCAGCTCACCTGTAGCAGAGTAATCTCCTCCATCATCAACTTGAACTTCTATGCCTTGTTGACCGAGAGGGCAAGCATTGAGTTCGGTCCCTTGGAAATTGACTTCCAGTTCTTTAGTCGATGCGTGCCATGCGACAAAGGATTCCGATGAGGATGTAACGATAAGGTTCTCAAGAGAAGTTTCTGGGTCAACGATGTGTCCAGCCATGGAAACCATGGTGGGGGTGTTGCACATGACGGACGGAATCGGGTCAGAAATGACTTGAGGCACTCCGTTTTGGAGTTCGAAACCGGAAGTCCCCGTAATCGACATCCAAGAGCCAGTTTGGCCGCGAGAATCGATTGCTTGAATTCGCACATCATACCATCCCGAAGACATAGCAGCCGTAGGTGTGACGAGGTATTCACGGCCTTCATTAGGTGTACCTGAATTCACAATTGATTGGCCACCTGTAACGACTGAACTAATCCATTGATTAAGGCCAGTCGGTGAAACTTCCACATTGAAAGTGGTTGAAGCGGCATCATCTACGAAATCATTCGAGTTGCTTACATCTGATTTGGCAAGTACGACAGCCGGATTGCCTCGTTCAACTGTTTGATCTCCGACAATTTGTGGGTTCTTTGTGATCGGTGGGCGATCGTGATTGAAGATCATAGTAGCCTGATTGTTCATTGAACTGCTGTCGCCGACAAGTCCAGTAATTCGAACACCGAATGTTTTGAGGTAATCACTTTCAGGGAAATTTGTTGTATCAACTGTTGTCGAAACAGTCATGGAATTGGAGCCAGTGAAAGGTAGAGTTCCGACTGAAGAAGTATCGACCGATATGATGTTGTTATTTTCTTCGTAGTAGAATTCTACAGTGCCGCCGTCTGAATAATCGAGATCTCCGACATTTTTGACGGTAGCCTCGAGTGTAAGTGTATCACCGCGAACATAACCTGCCGATGATGAAGGATTGTTGATTGCGAAATTGGAAATGCCAATATCGATCTTTGGACCCATTGTTGAGTCGCTTGCAGCATAAACATCATTCCAGGTCGACTTATCACCGTTCATGATGGCACCAACGGAGACGAAATTATCAGCCGCAGAAGTTGCCCCATTGGCACGTACCGAACTGACCGGTTCCGTCCATGTCTTTGTTACGGGGGTATTGGGCGTCAAGGTAAACGATTCGAAATTGTTATTGGCGGAATTCAACAGCCATGAGCGGATAACATTGTGTGGTTGAGTTGAACCATCATTGTAGGTATCGGGACCGGTTTCTTCAACCACTACTGCAAGAAGGTAAACTGTTTGACTTGGGGAACTACCGAGATATTCGAGTTTGTAGGTGATATCCATGTTAGCACCGTTTTGCGATTGAGTAATTGAAAGTTTGAAATCGTTGACTGACTTCATATCCCCACCGTTGGTGAACTCAGTATCATACGCAGTAGTGCCAGTATTAGCACCGAGTTTGTGGTACGAACTGCCAGATCTTGCATCGCCGAAAACAGCTGCAGGAATACTTCCAGTACCATCACGCATGTGACTCAATCGATTAAGAGGGTCACTGACGCCTTGTCCATTCGCTTCAAAGTATGAAATGTAAACATAGTCATCAGGGAAGCTGGTTTTCAGAGCATGCATGGAAGGAGAGCCACCGTTCTGGCAAGGTGGGCACCAATCTGCACCGTAGTATTCGGCAAAGACTGAATGACCTGGAGAGGTTGCTGCACGAGAAACCACGGGCTCATCATCAAGCGTATTTTGTTGAGGTTCAAGTTCGATTGGGCTAACAAGAGCGGTCATTGTGCTCCCGATAAAAAGGGCTGTAATCGTTAAGGCGAGAAGGCGAGCGGACATCTTCATGCCTACACCACGAGAGAGACAGTATATGAAACCCTCCATTTGCGGTGAGGAAACTCATATTTGTAAGAAGGTACATTTGAACAGCGAATGATTACAATACAACGGTAAAGTTTAGGCCGTCGAGTCAGTGCCCGAAACATGAACCAATCGCTGTGGTCCGCTTTCATTGAAGGCGAAGGAAAAATCCACATTATCGAACTCATACCAGGCGTTCGTAAAATAAAGGGATTGGGTGTTTTGGATGCATTTGAAACGTTTTCTAAAATAAAATTTGGTGAAGAAGTTTTAGTCGGACAGAAAATATTGTCACGCGTACCTTTACGGCTACCGGAATTAAGCAAGGGCATGCTTCGCAGAGCCCAAACAATAAGTGCAAAAGATGCTGGTTTCATGACCTCAAGACTCGGCATTGGTCCCGGTGACAAAATATTAGAAGCCGGAATTGGAAGTGGTGGACTTTCGATGTATATTGCTCGGGTTCTCGGTAATTCAGGAGTTCATGTTACGGTTGAGCCACGGAATGAACATGCTGAAGTTGCACTTGAAAATCTCCGACGTGCGAAGGAAGGATGGTCAGAATTCCCAACCCATCACCACATCGAAGGAGCAATCGAGGATGTCGTTGATCAAATCCAACTCGCATCTCCAGAATATGATGGCATTATTCTTGATTTACCTGAACACACGAGTGCCATTGAGGCTGTTGCTCCACTGCTCAGCATTGGCGGACGCATCGCATGCTACTGCCCCGTAACAAGCCAACTTGAAGCTGCTTGGGTTGCTTGTGAAGAAGTTGGTTTTGAAATCGAATGGGCGGGTGAACTCATTGAACGACAATGGGGTAAAGCATCAAAGGGCGGCGTGCGACCTGTCAATGGTCCATTTGGACACACTGCATTTTTGCTCGTCGCTTATCGACGGAATTGAATCATTCAACAACACGAATCATTGTCGAACATTTCGGACAAGTGAATCTGAACGGTGGCTCGCTTCCGCGAGGGACGCCTAATCGTGCGCTACAAGAAGGGCAAGATACTTTTCCATCTTCCATCCGACATTCATTAAAACCGAGTGGTGTTTCTTTTTCTTCCTCTTCTTCCTCTTCTTCCGCATCTCCCTCAGCGTTTACTGTATTCTGCTTTCTTCCACGAACCAAAAACAAGACGCCAAGAAGAAGCAATGAGAATCCCCAGCCGCCGAACAAGGCATTCAACGAATCCGATTGACTCAACTCCATTCCGAAGGGCAATCGGACGCCATTTGGAGGCACTGCAGGCCCTTCGATTTCAACTTCGAAATCATTTGAAACATCAGAAGAAGTGCTCTCTCCAATTTGGTACGCACCACGTATTTGCAAAGTTGCAGATTGTGAGGTGGAAACCAGCGAGGTGAGCGTAAGAGAATATTCGACTGATGAACCCGGACTGAGAGTGTATTCATTGCTTGAAGTATTGTCTGAAAGACGGAGCCATTCGGTTGCTAACAAGCCGTCACCAAAACCTTCGATGGACAGGAGACCTGTCACTTGAGCATTCGCCAAATTTTGGACAGAAACCATGACTGTTGAGCCACCTGATGAAGGGATTGAAAGAGATGGTTCTGCAAAAGTAATTTCCAAAACACCGGAACTTCCCCAAACAGGTTCAATGGTATAGATTTCGCTGCTTGAAGCCGAGAAGGAGGTTCGAGAAGAACTGGTCACTCGGAACTTTAATTCTGACAATCCTGCTTCTGCATCGTCAGCAAGAACGCAAGACCACGGAAGGGCTGACGATGATTCGCCAGCTTCGAGTGAGAGAACGGTTGAGACACCACAATCGAGACCTACAGTACTCAAGAGCAACTGATCGGTTCCCGTTCCGGTATTCGTTACAACGACGGTCCCGTGAATGCTCTGCGATGGCTCTGCTGAATCATCATCTGCGAGAACGAGTATTTCCGCACCTGCAACCAACGATTCAATTGAGACATTGAGGTGTGAAGTAATTGAATCATCACTCGATGATTGTGAGACGAGAGTGATTTCGATACCACTGCTTGGAGCGCCTTGAGTTGTTTCTCGAACGCTCAATGTAACCTGAGAAGATTGGCCTGATGTGAGAAGGAGAGATGTTGCCGACAGTTCAAAGTCAAACCAAGTCGATGCACCGTTATCAAGGAGGCTAAGATGGAGAGTATCTGAATTCGTTCCAAGGTTGGTTACTTCAAATGAATACACTGCACTTGAACTCGGCCCTGCAACAATTCGGCTTCCTGTTGAACTCATCAGTAAAGCAATACGTTCTTGAATTTGCAAGGAAAGTGAGAGTTCAACCGAGACATCTGAACTTCCGTAAGCGAAGGAGATTTCATGGGTGCCCGCAGATGATGAAGTAGCGATGGTCAAAGAAACATCGACCACAACGCTCTGACCAACGCTGAGAGTGACCGAAGGATGGCTCAAAGTGGCTTCTGCTTCAACCGGCAGGCCAAGAAGACTTGCGACCAATGAAAGATCTGCAGTCCCTGTGTTTTCTAAAGTGAAAGAGGTCAAAACCGTTTCACCAGGCCGAACAAGGATTCGACCGTCTAAAGGCCCTGAAAGGGATGCTGCACTGACTCCAAGTACCTCGAAATCTACGGATGCTGCCACTGAATCTCCACCGTACGATACCGAAAAGGATTGAGTCATAACACCTGATTGCCCAGCATCTGCATCTGTTGAGAGCGACCAGATCCCGGCCTCTCCAGCCAAAACAGTGACGCTCGAAGAGGATTGAAGCGAAGTGCTCAAACCACTGCTCGAGTCGTGATCAAGATAGAATGTAACGGTCTCACTGCCGTTATTTTGAACCCTCATTTCATACGAAACTGGGGAACCGGGAGTGAGTTGAAGTTCTCCAAGAGGCGCAAGCAAGGTATAGGATACAAGTTCGTCGATGTCAACGGTGAAATCGAATGGTGTGGTTGAATGCTGTTCCGTGAAGGAAGTCCCCATACCGTTCAGTTGCAGGTCACAAACATTCGATTTTGTTGCTTCGCTGTGAACAGAGAGTTGGAACTCCAAATCAACAACATCATCAGGAGCAAAGGAAGGAGTCGTGGCCATGACTAAAGCAGCAGTACAAGGCCCATTGAGAACATCAAGTGACCAGTCATAATCCACTACTGCGTTCCCAGAATTCGTGAGTTGAAGAGATGTAGTGGTTGATTGCCCTGGAATAAAGAAAGCACTTTGTTCAAGGAAAGATACACTCAGGTTATGCTCTTCGTCAACATGAACGACAAGCAAGGTTGAGGCTGAGACATTGCCTCCTGTTGAAGCACTAAACAATCTAAATCCGTAATAGTCCGGAGCAGCGTTGCTCGGGACACTCACATGTAAACTGGCAGATTGAGATGAGCCAGCAGGCATGTTTGCGAATTCATCATCAACCCATTGAACATTCCAACCGGCAGGAATCCCCCCACCCAATCCTTTCGGAGATTGCATCAACATACTGGAGGATGTGGTCACCGATTCCCAAGGATACGATAAGTGAGAAGTTTCGTTGAATACCGTTGCAGCAGCGGCCTGTTGCAACTCAAGTTTGAGGGTGTTGTTTAGCGATACTGTATCGTTTGAACCAACCGGTGAATCGCCAGTCATGGTAGCATACAGAACACATGCAGCGAGATAACTCCCTGCCAATGAAGGGTGACTGCCATCTGCGTTGTAGAGATCGTAGAATGTATTCCCAGACAAGGTTGGGTTTGACCCTGAAGCTTCAACGCTGTCATGGATGAAGGCAAAAGCAAGACCCACTGGAGCAATCCAAACAGTATTTCCAGCTGCAGTCATGTTGTCATGGTAATCGATATATCCCGCTTCTAAACGTTCTTGCATGACTGTAAAATTGCTGTAGAGAATTGGATTTGTAGCATCACCACTTCGACGACCCCAGGTCATCAGTAGAACCGATTCTGCACCTTCATCTTCAATCGCACCTGACAATCCAACTGCACCGTTCATACTGGCCAACCATTCGCTGTTAGTACGAGGGAATCCAGGGACTTGGCTTTGGTCTTGAAGGACAACATAATCCCAATCGAACGTCGTACGTAAGGTCGTATTGGAGACATGTCCGGAAGTATTTACTTCATTCCAGTGGGCAGATAATTTCTTTCCACCACCGGTTATTGCATCTGCATTCTGGACACCGACATTCTCAAGAAGAGTATGTAACGAATTAAACGAAGTGTAACTGTTACCGTACATCAGCGTATTATTGACAGTCAAGGTGCTGGAAGAATTCCCAGTTCCGTTCCCAGTTCCGTTCCCAGTACTATTGCCAGAGTTATTTCCGCTGTTATTACCGGAATTATTGCCCGAATTATTTCCGCCGTTATTGCTTGACCCGTTGGTATAATTGGCCCACCATGAGGCTAAGTCAGGTTGATATTCGACATCTAAAAGAAGGGTATCTTCAACAGAGCCTAAGTTATTGACATCGATCGTAAACGTAGCATTCGTTCCAGAATCCATGGAGGTGAGTGCACCACCCATTGGAGAAAGATCGAGTGAAGAGTGATAGGATGGAGCGACTGAAACATAGATGGTGATGGTACTGCTGATATTCTGGTCAGGCTCAGTCACGATGATATCAAACGAACCACTGTCTGAAGGCGTTGCACCTTCAACAAGCCGTACAACGATTGTTGTATTTTTAGACCAGGTAGGAAACACATTCTCGACCGTTTCCTCGCTTGGAAGAATACTCCAAACTGAAGACAAGCCGGTCACATCGATTGAAATATTGAATGTTTCAATGGATGTTGCATTGTTTTCGATATTCAATGTAACATTGCCGGAATCCCCGCCCATGAGCACGACGTGAGTGGTGTCTGTGGACAAAAGTATGCTTTGATGTGCACTGGCTTGGAACGCCAAAGGAGACATGCTTGCAAACAACAATACGAGAACAAAGGCGACGGCACGAACTGGACGAGACGACATAAGACCAAGTCAAGCCACCCGTGCATACCACTTGAGTGAATCGGCCCAAGGGCCGTTGTGAGAGGCTCTACCTCAGTTAAGAAGCGAAGCAATTCGTTCTTGTTCGATTCGCTCCCAAGGGAAAGTTCCATTTTCTCCTGGAGTTCGACCAAAGTGACCGCCAGAAGCAGTGACGGAGTAAATCGGGTTAAGCAAATTCAAGTCACGTGCGATTGCACCCGGTCGGAAATCAAAAGTAGATTTCACTCGTTCTGCTAATACACGGTCGGAAAGTTCGGAAGTTCCGAATGTTTCAACTCGAACGCTCACGGGTTGTGCAATTCCAATCACATAAGCCAATTGAATTTCACAGCGACTTGCAAGACCGGCAGCGACGACGTGCTTTGCGGCCCAGCGTGAAGCATAGGCTGCCGAACGGTCGACTTTCGAAGGGTCTTTTCCAGAGAATGCTCCACCGCCATGTCGGCCCATGCCGCCATAGGTATCGACAATGATTTTTCGTCCGGTCAATCCAGCATCAGCATAGGGACCGCCAGGATCGGCAAATCGTCCGGTTCCGTTGACAACAAGGGTGTAGTCACCTTTACGCAAACCTGCTGGAATCACATATTCAACCACATGTTGCTTAATTTGTTGATTGACGTACTCCAGTTCTGCTTCTTCAGAACCGTTGAATTGGTCTTTGAGATCCTTGTCGTGTTGTATGGCGATAATGACTGTATGAACATTTGAAACTTCACCATTCTCATCATACTCCACGGTTACTTGCGACTTTCCATCAGGGCGAGCCCATGGTAAAATCCCTTGTTCACGAACTGCTGTTAATCGGCGAGTAAGGCGTTGGGAAAGAGCTGCTGCAAGAGGAAAAAATCGGCCTTCAAGTTCAGAGTAGGCTTCAGTTTCTGTGCAAGCATAGCCAAACATGAGGCCCTGGTCACCAGCACCTTGAGACAACATATCTTTGTTAACTCCTTGAGCAATGTACGAAGATTGAGTTGTAATATGAACTTGAACTTCGGTGAATTTTGAGGATGTTGCGTCCATTCCAATGGAATGAGATGTGTAGCCAACTCCTGCTGCTGCTTCGCGTGCAACCGCTTCGTAATCAGGTGCGGAACCACTCAAAGAAACTTCACCTGCAAGGACAATGAGCCCCATGTCTTCTTTGCCTTTCACGCATGTTTCGACCGCAACACGTGCATTGGAATCAACAGCAAGGCAGGCATCGACAATCGCATCTGAGATGGTATCGCATAATTTGTCAGGATGGCCGCGAGTTACGGATTCGGATGAGAAGAGGTCACCAGTCATGACTTTGGCGCCAGTCCCCGCCTATATGAATAAACCGCTTATTTCAAGACTCAATAAGTCTCATAAGGAATAAAAAAGCAGAAAATAGCCCACTGAGGAGGTTTCAATCACGGTTGTTCAAACGAATGATTGATGTTCTCAGCCTGTCCCCCCCCAATCATGAGCACTTGGGTACCGACTGCATACCGCACTCACACATTGGGCGAAATTCAAAACATTGGTGCTGATTTAATTGGCCAAGAAGTTACAGTTTCTGGATTCATGGAAGCAAACAGAGGAAAGGGAGCAATCTGTTTTGTTGACCTTCGAGATGGAACTGGAATCACACAAATATTCCTGAAAGGTGACAATGTTGGCGACGAAGCCTTGGACATGGTTCAACGAATGACCCGTGAATCTACCCTTCAGTTTACCGGAACTGTTTCTGAAAAGAGGCCTCCAAAGGCCAAGGAAGGCGAACCTGTCCCTCCTCCAGCCTACGAAGTCATCGCGACCTCAGTGAATTTGATTGCACGAGCTGTCGCCCCTCTTCCACTGGGAGTTACCGATACAGTACACGTCGCACTCGACACACGGCTCGACAATCGATTCCTCGACTTACGCCGTTCACACGTCAATGCTATGTTCCATTTACGAGGAAAGATTTTGCAATACGGCCGAGAAGCCTCTGATCAATGAAGGATTCTTTGAAACTCATACGCCAAAGATTGTCGCCACAGCAACTGAAGGCGGAACTGATTTGTTTCCAATGATGTATTTTGACACGCCCGCTTTCCTCAATCAATCTCCGCAACTCTACAAGCAATTATGCATGTCAGGTGGACTCGAGCGTGTGTTCGAAATCGGTCCAGCATTCCGAGCTGAGAAGCACGATACATATCGACATTTGAATGAATTTATTTCTTTTGACATCGAATGTTCTTGGGCAAACGATGAAGACGTCATGGGCGTACTTGAACGTATGATTCATCACATGTGGAAGTCAGTTGCTGAAGACCCCGAATCCCAAAAGCACATCAGCACTATCAATGCTTTCCGAGCCACACAAGATGAGGAAGCCATTGAAGTCATTGTGCCTGAATTACCGTTCCCACGATTGTCATATTGTGACGCTATTGCTACCATTCAACGCAAAGGTGGAAAAATCGAATGGGGCGCCGACATCGATGCTGAAAACTCGGACCTCTTAGCCGAGGACCTTCCACAATTCTACTTCCTACCACGCTGGCCAATGGAACTGAAACCCTTCTACATCCATCATGTCGAAGGTGAAGATGGAAGCACTGGCCGACAACTCAGCAGAGGGTTTGACCTCAACTTTGGCAGAGATGAATTAACCTCTGGCGGACAACGTGAACACAGAATTGATGTCCTGATTGAAAACCTCAAAGCAATGGATTTGGATCCAGAAGAATTTGAATTCTATGTGGCTGGTTTCCGTCATGGTGTGCCTCCCCATGCAGGTTGGGGACTGGGTGTTGAACGTATTTTGATGAAACTCACCGGTTCAAAGAATGTCCGTGAAACGGTCTTATTCCCTCGAGACCGTCGCCGAGTTAGTCCTTGAGATCTGGGTCAAGATTCATATAGACCGAGATTGGCGTCAAAGTTATGCATGAAGTTGTTTATTTTGACTCGCCAGGTTTTGCCGAAGTATCCCGATTCTGTCTTGGCATATCCGGACTTGAATGGAAGAATACCGTTGTCGATTGGGACGGATACCTTGAACTCAAAAAGAAAGGAGAACTACCTTGGGGCTATTTGCCAATTATTCGCACACCTCAAGGAACAATTGCAGAATCAAATGCATTGCTTCGCTATACGGGCGCCTTAGCTGGAATGGAACCTAAAGACCTCTATGTTCGAGCCAAAGTAGACGAAATTGTCGAAGTCATCAACGGGTGGAGATCCGCCTTTATACCTACTTTTTCAATCGATGACCTCGATGAAAAGATTGCTGCACGACAAGCATTATTTGCAGAAGGTGGAAAAATGGACCAGGCAATGAGGGCCATGTCGAAAATATTTGAGCAATCTACAACCGGCTGGCTGGCAAACACAGAGTCGATGAGTATTGCAGATGTCAAAGGCTTCATGGACACTTTCATGATGTTCTCAGGACAATTTGATGGAATTACAGCAGATATGCTCGCTCATTATCCATCATTGCTCGCCTTTCATGAAAAAATGTCAAACGAGCCTTTGGTCAAGAACTACTATGAGGATGCCGATGAAGCACGATGGGTGTTCCGTCCGAACGCCTTTGAAGACGTTGGAACTTCACAGCATATCTGAGGGCAAGTCTTTCGATGAGAAGCGAGAAACTGAACCGTCTTTTGAAACAAGGAACTTCTCAAAGTTCCAGCGAATATCTCCCGTGTGTTCATCTGAACCTATCGATTGACTGAGTTCTGTAAAGAGTGGATGTTGATTCCCTCCTTTTACTTCGAGTTTGGCCATCAATGGAAAGGTGACATCGAATTTTGCAGAGGTGAAGTCGCAAATTTCTTGGTGAGTCCCAGGTTCTTGGGCCCCAAATTGATTACACGGGAAGCCAACAACGGTGACTCCATCCATAACCGAAGCTTCTTGCAGTTGCGTATATTGTTTGGTAAACCCGCAAGCACTTGCGACATTCACAACAATCCATTGTTCGTTATTTGAATCACCGAGTGCACGTAGAGTGGTGTGTTCGCCGTTCATATCTTCAAATTCAATATCCAATGGATTGCCCATGGGTCATACACAGAGCATCTGTTCTTCAATTCTTGTATTCATCAAAGAAGGAGTAAGGGTGATAGATGGCGCCTTGCACCGTTTGGTTATGGCAGTCGACCGCATGCAATGGGGAGCGGAAAAATGGCAGTATGCAGACTTGCATATACCAGATGACCCATCACCGTTTCAGAACGACGCAGGCCTTCCATGCGTCATGCTCATCCATGGCGGTTTTTGGAAGAGTTCTTGGACCAGTGAACTCATGAAACCCATTGCCCAAGATCTTGCTGAGGCAGGTGTTGCTACGTGGAACATCGAATTCAAAGGCTGGAGTGATGGTGACGAGGGCGTTTGGATGGATACACTTTCGGATGTCTTGCGCGCATGGGGCCAACTTGCGCTTTTACCAGGAATTGACATCAAACGCTCGATGGTTATGGGCCATTCAGCAGGTGGACAACTTGCGCTCTTACTGGCAGCAAATGCTGAAAGAAAACCTTGGTTAGTCATTGCACAAGCCCCAATTACAGATTTGATGAGTGCTGATGCTGCAAAACTTTCGGATGAAGGCGATGCTGTTCGTCGATGGATTGGATGCAGTCCTGAAGATAATCGGACCTTGTGGGACCGGTTAAATCCAATCGAGCACCCACCGGTCGTACCGGTACTTCTCGTGCATGGCGAAAGAGATACAGATGTTCCAAAAGAGCAATCGGAGACGTATGCTGACATCATGTCTGCAAAGGGCATAGATGTACAAAAGTTATGGCTTCCTGGCGACCATTACTCGATTATCGATGTTGCATCAGACGATTGGTTGGTCGAATTAGATTCGATTCTCCAATGGCTTTGAAGAACGGAAGACCCTTTGAGGAGTACCTTCTGCCCCACACATGGACCTCCTCGGCAGTGACTATCCGTATTCGACAAGCGCTCTGGTAGGCAAGCACGCATTGGTATGCGGAGCCAGTAAGGGAATTGGCGCTGCTACTGCAAAAATGCTGGCTAAAGCAGGTGCAAATGTCACGGTGTGCGCACGGAACGGAGAGGCTTTGACAACACTATGCGAGGAGTTATCCAAACTTGGAAAGGGCGAACATGTATCACTTGTCCTCGACCTTGAAGACACATCTGGACTCGAACCGGCAATCACGACCTTGCTTCAACAACGTGGACCTGTTCACATACTCATCAACAATGCAGGTGGACCACCTGGTGGCCCCTTGCTCGGCAACTCAATCGAGGATTTTGAAGCACCTTTCAAGCGACATCTCCATGCTGCGCATACCTTGACGCAATTACTCGTTCCTTCGATGGAAGCGGAAGGCTATGGTCGCATTATCCAAATTATTTCCACTTCGGTCAAAGAACCAATTCCAAACATTGGACTTTCCAATACCCTTCGAGGAGCTATGGCTTCATGGGCCAAGAGTTTGTCTCGTGAACTTGCACCGTGTATTACCATCAACAACGTCTTGCCCGGTTTTACCAACACTGAACGGTTAGGCTCTTTGGCTTCTTCGATCAATCAACGAACTGGAAAGAGCCTCGAAGAAGTTCACCATGGATGGATGAGTCAAGTTCCAATTGAACGATTAATCGAACCATTGGAAACTGCATCAGCAATTACTTTCCTCGCACTCCCTGCCTCAAGTGGTATTCGTGGCGTCAGTCTGGCGGTCGACGGTGGCCGTTTGCGAAGTATCTGATTACCTTTTGATATCAAACCAAACGGGGTAATGGTCGGATACATTATTGTCTGAAAAGGAAGTGTCGACACCCCAAGTACCGACTAAGCGTCCATCGAGGTCGCCATTCGTAACGATTCGGTCGTATGCACAATAACTGTCGGAAACCGTTGTATCAACGTTGTTCTCAATTAACCATGTGTAATTTGAATGGGCCAAAGGTGAATTTGATAATTCATTTGAGGAAACATAGGAACAGGCTGCATTGAAATCTCCAAGGATGACAATTTCCGATTCATTTGGATGTTGTTCAAGATATGTATCAACGACATGAGGTAAAGCATTTATTTCACTCAAAGCGGCTGCGGGTTTGGTATGAATGGTGACAAGACTCAAGTCAAAACCCGTACCTGTTCCGTTTTGATCGAGGACTTCAAATTGAGCGATGAAAGGCTCTCTTTGGAATGAATCATCAACACTGTCATTGTGCAGAGTTCCATTCCCCATTGAACGGAAAACAGAAGTATTGTAGTAAAATGCATATTGTTCTTGAGAAGATTGGTCATCGTCTTGTAAACCACTGCGGGGGCTGAGTACCATATCCCATGTGGAAAATGATTTGTTATTAAGCGCATCAAGGAAATCGTAAGGTACTGTTTGGTCGATATCTTTTATTTCTTGAACAGCGACTAAATCATACTGCAATACCGTGTCAACAAGAATATCGACAATTGCTGGCTTGCCCATTTTAGTTTCACCGAATACTTTGATGTTGAACGTGGCAATGCGAGCAACTTCGCTCCGGTTTAGTTCTGGAGCGCGAGCATCATCACTCGAAGTATTATTTTCGATGTAGACGGTTGTCGTTTCATCTTCACCCGGCACGAATACGTAGACGACATCTGCGTCGTCGGTCAGAAGTGATTGCAGTGCGATGGGAGCAAGAACGAGAATCGCTGCAAGACTCAAACCTTGCAAATATCCATTATAGTCTCCCATAATGTGCGGTGTGCAGTTCGGGTTATCAAATTTTAACTTTGAAGAAAGTAAACACATAGGTTCTTGACGCGAAGGGGTAGCGCACAGATATGAGCGGAGAAGTGGATGCTGAACAAGCCCGTCGGATTCTCGACATGCTTACCGCCGGTGGTGCGATGGATGACATCAATACTGCACTTGCACTCCGATTGATGCCTTTGGCAATCGAATTAGAAGACCTCGAACTTGCTGAACGCTTGCTCAAACACGCACAAGACAATTCAACAGACGAACTTGAACGTGGCTGGGCTGATTTTGAAGGTTTCAAGCATTCTGGGAAGAGTATCGATGTTTTTGCAGAATTGAGCGCTAAATCAGAAGTGATGGAAGGCGGTGCTCCGTTAGCTGCTGCGGTATCGCATCATGTCGCTTTAATGCACATGAGCAAAGACGAATACGATGAAGCCCAAACCTTTGCCACTCGTTCACTTCGGCTTCGGGAAAGTATCGATGATTTGAATGGGATCGCCTACGGCCTTGCGGTTCTCGAAACGTGTTCAAAGAAATTAAACGACCATGACAATGCATTGGTTCACGGCACTCGACGTATTGAACTCGCCATGCAAATGAAAGATGAAGAAGCTCAAATTGAGGCGCTTGCCGATTTAGCTCACACCCAAGCTACGATTGGAAATTTTGTTGCTGCTAAAGAATTATATGAACAATCACTCAATCTTTCGGTCGAACTTGAAGACTTATCTGGGCAACTCGTGGCACGGTGGGGACTTGCAGATATCGCAGAGATTGCGGAAGATTACGAAACGGCAATGCTGCAACTTTCTGATTGCCTTCACTCTTTCCTTAATGTTGGCCTACCTACCCCATTGGCAGTCCGTCAGCGCATCGAAGATCTTGCTGATTTCAACACGACCAACATACAACAAAAAACCAACAAGTGACCATCGCAATGAGCCACACTCGTTATGATGTGGTTTCAACTGGAAGGATTGGTGCCACCCATGGAGCATGACATATTCTTCTCAATCAGTCAAACTCCGGATTCAACGGGTTTGATTCCTAGCGAGCAAGAGATGTTTGCCAATTATTTCCAACAACTGGAGTGTGCAGACGCACTTGGTTTCGGCGTCGGATGGATTGCACAAGCCCATTTATCTACCGAGATTCAAAAGTCAAACTCAAAACCTGTCGTCCCCCACTGGCTGGGCGAAGTTGGGCTTTGCACTGATTTTCCGCAATTGGCAATGGAATCATTTCGAAGAACACAATCGATTGAAATTGGAAGTGCGGTCGTTTCAATACTAGCATCCGGCGGACCGATTGCTCAAGCAGAACGAATTGCGAATACACTCCAACTGCACGGACTCAATCCGAATGAGAAGCGTAAACTCCACGTTGGTTTTTCAGCAGGACGGTTTGAATTCATGGCACGGCCTTACGGAATCATTCCTCGAAATTCAATCGAAGAGGCTGCTTGGCCTGCACTTCGTGGCCAAATATTCATGGAAGCAGGAGACATCTTTTTGCGACTTCTGCGCGGTGATATCGTCAATTCAGAGATGACCCATTCAACCGTTCTTCGACGTGGTAATTTCCGAAGCGATGAAGATTGGGAAAAAGTTCAAAATGCAGCGATAGAATTTGAGAACTTGGAATCCGCTCCCGAAGAAATTGAAATCCCTAAGCGTTACGTCTTTGAAGACTTGAAAATAATCCCGCAACATTTCCGTCGTGAATTACTCGTGATGGTTGCAGGAACACATGACCCAAATGCACAGGTATTTCTCAATACCATTTTGCCGGTCAAGGTATTCAATTTATCAATCACGAAACCTGAAGTTATTGACGCCACACATGACCGCATGCGTGAGGCATTCCATCCAGCAGGTGGAGCATGGAAGCGAAGTGATATGCCCCGTACTTCTTTCATATTCCTCAATGCGGAGGATGGATTGACACCTGAACAGCAAAGCGAGTCTGCAAAGAAAGAAGCAAAGGCGGCCCTCGGCGCCTACTGGAATGCTTTGGAAGGAACCATTGACCCGTCGAAAGTTGAAAATGCTGCACAAAACGCTTTGATTGGAAACATCGAAGAAGTAACCCAACAGATTCTGGAACGGTTCCATCCTGAAGACCGAATCATGGCATGGTTTGATTTCTTTAATCACGACTCTGACCGAGTCTGTAGAGACATGACTGCTTACATGAAGCACGTTGTGCCTCGTGTCGAAAAAATACTTGAATCGAGGTGAACATATGGCGATTCAACATGATACACCATCCGCTGTTGAACCGGGAAAACCAGGAAGTTCCTTGTTTCCTGATTCACCACTCGGTGAAAAAGTCGAAGGAATCCCTACAGGCCGTGAAGTAGCTTGGGAACCTTTGGTTGATTATCGCAGAAACGGTGTATCAGAAACCACAATTCACGGCGCAATCGCATGGTCACATGGTGATGAAGTGATTCATTCCTTTGGTGGAAACGTATTGTGTTATGGCCGCTCAATGATGAAACCATTTATGCTCAAGGCCTTCACTGAAGAATTAAAAGATACTTCGTGGGAACAAAAAGCGATTGCTGTTGCATCACATAACGGCGATACAGAACACGTCGCTGCTGCACAATCTCTTCTTTCAGAAGAAGAATGGCCACTCATGCTCACGCCCTTAGATGTCCCTCTGATTCAATTTGGCCGTCAAGTACGCCGACCTCGTCGTTGGTTCCACACCTGCTCTGGAGAACATGCTGCTATTCTTCATGGATGCCGGAAGAAGGGATGGAATCGAGCGGGGTACACCTTGCCTACCCACGAAGTATTCGATGCATACATGGTCGAATTACGAACCTATCTCGGCAAAGATTGGAAACCATTGCGTATTGCAAAAGATGGATGTGGACTCCCTACAGTTTCCAATACAGTTGCTGAACTCGCGCAAATCTATGCCGGCTTAGTGCGGGACAAAGACAACGATTGGATTTGGGAATCAATGGTTCGTAGTCCGGACTTGGTTGGTGGATTCAATCGACTTGATTCAACCATTCTCAAGGCTGGTGGCGGCAAAGTCATTGCCAAAGAAGGAGCGGATGGCTTGCTTGGACTCGCAATAGAACATCCCGATTATCCCAAAGGCTTGGGAATTGTTGTCAAAATTGCACATGGATGGAATTCACAAGCCATGTGGTATGTTGCACGTGCCGTCTTAGGCGTCTTAGGAATTGATCTGCGTAATCCTTACCCATTGCATCGACAAAAAGCATTCATCGTCCCAGGCATCGTTCCTGAACACTATTTGCCACAACTCGAAACATTACCAACATGGGATGAATGGGACCCTGACCAAGACCGTTGGTTGTATGATGTCGAGGTGTGAATATGCTCAACATCCAGAACTTCATCGATGGCGCCTTTACTCAAGCTCTCGGTGCCAAATACATTGAAGACTTCAACCCAGCAACTGCTCAATGCATTGCAACCATCCCGCGTTCACAATCGGAGGATGTTGAACTCGCCGTATCGGCTGCTCAATCCGCTCAACCTGCTTGGACAGCTTTGACATTGGAACAACGGGCAGTTTGGTTGGATAAAATCGCCGACGCTCTTGAGGAAAAAACTGAACTCATTGCGCAAACAGAGTCAATGGACACGGGAAAGCCAATTGCATTAGCACGAAGCGTCGATGCTGCACGGTCAGTGAGTAATTTTCGGTTTTTCGCTTCATTTGGAAGGCAACAGACTGAAATGACATTCGAAATGGAAGACGCTATGAATTACGTTCACCGCTCTCCTGTTGGAACGGTTGGTTTGATTACTCCTTGGAATCTCCCACTTTATCTGTTGACTTGGAAAGTAGCTCCTGCACTCCTTATGGGAAATACAATCGTCGCCAAGCCAAGTGAAGTCACACCTCTCACTGCCCATCTTTTGGCTGAAACTTTACTCGAACTCGACTTGCCAAAAGGTGTATTCAATCTTGTTCACGGATTAGGCCCAGAAGTTGGTCAAGCCATACTTGAGCATCCAAAAATCAAGGCGATCTCCTTCACAGGTGGCACCGAGACTGGAAGAATCGTGGCGCGTACTGCTGCTCCTATGTTCAAGAAGTTATCACTGGAACTCGGTGGTAAAAATGCGACAATCATATTGAAAGATGCTGAACTCGAGAATGCTGTTGATGGAGCAGTTCGTGCAGCATTCACGAATTCGGGTCAAGTGTGTCTATGTGGTTCTCGAATATTCATCGATGAGAGTATTTCTGAACAATTCACAGACAAATTTGTCGAGAAAGTCAATGCCATCAAAATCGGTAACCCGATGGATGAGCACACAACTATGGGCTCCGTCATTTCACCTGAACATCTGCTCAAAGTGGAATCGTATATTGAGTTGGCAATAGAAGAAGGCGGCACTGTGTTAACCGGTGGGACACGAAAGATGACTGGATTCGCTGGACCACAAGGAATTGGGGCCTTTTTACAACCAACCGTTGTCGCTCATCTACCTCATACCTCTCGCTGTGCGACTGAAGAAATATTTGGACCGATGGTAACCTTGCATACATTCTCGACTGAACATGAAGCATTGGGGATGGTCAATGCTTCTGAATACGGCCTTGCAGGTTCAGTATGGACGAAGGATTTAGCGCGAGGACGGTCATTTTCAGAAAAAATAGATTCGGGAATTGTCTGGGTAAACACTTGGCTTCACAGAGATTTACGCACTCCCTTTGGCGGAGTAAAGAATTCGGGTGTCGGTCGAGAAGGAGGACAATGGTCCCTCGATTTCTTTTCCGAGATGACGAATGTTTGTGTTAAAAACCAAGATTCTGTTTGACAAACATATCTTCAAAAGTAAGAGAGGTGATTTAGAGTTATGGAAGTGTTGCCATTATTTGTGTTACCCATGGTCTTAATGCCCGGCGAAGTCCAAGAATTACGGGTTTTTGAGCCTCGATACCGACAAATGCTCGATGATTGCCTGTTGGATGAGAAGAATTTTGGCCTCGTGATGAATGACCCTTTTGAACCAACCAACTCATGGGATGGTCCTCGACAACATGGATGTGAAGTAGAAATATTGCATCACGAAACCAAGGGCAGCAATCACTTCATCCAAATTGTTGGACGTCGAAAATTCACGGTTCGAAAAGTAATTGCTCCGGCATTACCACCGATGGATCATCCAATGTTCGAATCTCATATCGAAGAAGATGGCCTTTTCCCCGACTTACAGACCCTGCTCGGATTAATTCCTGAAGATGTCGGCCACTCAAAACTCTACATCAGTGGTGAAGTCGAATACCATCCTCACAATGAGCCAACTTCCGATGAATTACAGGAGATTCTCAGAGACATCTTGAATCATGTACTGACACGTATTGGAATTCTTCTTCGAATAGAGGAAGAGGTATTGCAACAATGGATCAACGATCGTGTTGGCAATTCAGTCAGTGAGAGCCCTTATTCAGCCTATACAGTCGCTGCATTAGTCCTGAATGAGTTGGAAGCAAAGCAACAAATGCTTGCGTGTGATACGATAGAAGAAGCTGTTGAAGAACTTGTTCACCACGTCTCGATGGTTGAAGAAGAAGAATAGCATTCTTCGGCGAGGGTTTCAAAACAAACATGACCGTCGCACAACCATGTCAGTCCACAGCGAAGCGCGGAAAATCACCACGCATACTCTCCAAGGGATGAAGCAAGCGGGTGAAAAAATCACCATGCTAACGGCGTATGATTATTCACTAGCCAAACTTGTTGATCAAGCCGGTGTCGATGTCATTTTAGTTGGTGATTCGGCATCAAATGTGATGGCTGGTCAAGTGACCACTGTTCCAATCACACTTGAACATATGATTTACCATGCACAGTGTGTACAGCGCGCTGTTGACCGAGCATTGATTGTGGTCGATATGCCGTTCGGAACCTATCAAGGGAATTCTGCAATTGCACTGGAATCAGCGATTCGAATCATGAAAGAATCAGAAGGTCATGCAGTGAAACTTGAAGGCGGTGCAGAAATTCTACAATCAGTTGAACGTATCCTTACGGCGGGAATCCCCGTCATGGGTCACTTAGGACTGACACCACAATCGATTTACAAATTCGGAACCTATACGGTGCGGGCCAAAGAAGACGATGAGGCTGAAAAGTTGATTGAAGACGCAAAATTACTGGAGAAAGCCGGTTGCTTTGCCATCGTTCTTGAAAAGATACCACGCGAATTGGCATTGAAAGTGAGTCAAGCCCTCACCATTCCAACCATCGGTATTGGCGCAGGGCCTGATTGTGACGGTCAAGTATTGGTCTTGCACGATTTACTCGGCATTACAATGGACTTCTCTCCCCGTTTCCTCCGACGTTACCTCAATTTAGCTGAAGAAATCGACGGTGCTATCAAAAACTACTGCGAGGATGTCCGTTCAGGAGATTTCCCGAACGATGAAGAAAGTTATACTTCGTAATCAAAATTGTGTGAAGACCAACACACTGCCGGCAAAGGCTCCGAGATCGATTCCAAAGGCGTGCCATAGACCATATCGGAACGGTGGCAGATGGTGACGGCCCCAATCGGTACTGACCCAAACCCATACCAGCAAAGCACCATACCCGCCACAAAAGATTGCCCCCCACCCCGAAAGCCAAATCATAGAAAACAAAAGTCCCAAACTCGAAAGCCCGAGTGTGTATTCTTTCCATCGTGAAGGTTCATCATCAAGAAGAAGGTGATACAACAACGGTGAGAGCAGAATACTGATGAGAAAGGCACCGTGAATCGGGTTTGGTAAATTGATTTCTCCAACGTGTGGCATGATGAATGCTTGCCAAAGACCTCCGAAGGCAACACCAAGAAAGGCAGGAGCGAGGATATGTTTCAAACCAGTCTCGAAATCCAATGCACGGGAGAGAAAAGGTGCCTCGATTTTAACCTCAACCTCGGTAATTTCCTCGTCCATGACATCCCCAAGTTGCGGACTTGTTTGAGGGTTCGGGCACGAACCGCTGTGAAGACAGATTCTCCGATGCCGATATAATCCCCCGATGCTTCGGTTGATTCATGTCGAAGGGTGAAATTGTCGCAGGTTGTTTAGCCCCTCACCCGCCTCACTTGGTCTATGCAGAGAATCCGCCACAAAATGAACCCATTGCCGAAGGCGGTTGGGAACAGTTGCGTTGGGGATATGAGCGACTACGAGAATCTCTTGCTGGAGTCGACTATGATGCGATTGTTTTGCTTTCGCCACACTGGCAAACCTATGTGGGAACCCATTTCCTCGGGCTTCCTAATTTCAAGAGTCTCTCCGTCGACCCCGTGTTTCCAAACCTGTTCCGCTACCACTATGACCTCGATATTGACGTCGAACTCGCACAACAAATCCATGACCGTGCTGCTGATGCTGGCTTGGCAGTAGCAATGATGAAAAATCCGGACTTCCGTGTTGATTATGGTGCAATTACCACTGGACACATGTTCAATCCTTCTTGGGACAAGCCTTTAGTGGTCATTTCGAGCAATCGCTCTCGAGACTATTATTCGGTTGAAGTGATGCAAGAAATGATGATTGAATTAGGGCGCGTTACTCGTGAGGCAATTCTAGCAAGTGGAAAGAAAGTCGTCGTCATTGCAAGTAATTCCCTCTCACACCGCCATTTCACCACAGAATCTGCAATCCCTGAAGACATGAGTAAAGAGCACATCGCCAGCCATGCAATGCATTTGTGGGACATGCGTATGATTGAATATTTCCGTACTGGTCAAGCACAGCGAATTCTTGATGAAATGCCAGAGTTTACTGAACAAGCAATCGCAGAAAGTGATGGCGGAGGACTTTCATGGCTTCTTTCAACCCTTGATGTCCCCACCTATCCTGGAATTCTTCATGGCTATGGAACCATCATCGGCACAGGTAATGCCATTGTTGAATGGCCTGCTCGAAACCACAAGGAGGCGAGTGAATGAGTGAGGGAGAATTAATTGGTTCATACATCGTTCCCGTTCATCCTCATACAGTGTTAGCTCCTGAGCAAAATGAAGGCTGGGGACGATTACGCACAGCCTATGATGACGCCGCACAGCGTATCAAGGAGAGTGGGGCGGACCTTCTCATCATCTATTCAACCACTTGGCCCAGTATTATTGGACACCAAATCATTGCAGACCCAAATCCAGAATGGGTCATGGTCGACCATGATTTCCACGAATTGGGTTCGATTCCTTATTCGTTTAACATTGATGAAAAGTTTGCACACGCTTGGAACGAAGCAAATGAAAAGCGTGGCCTCAAAAGTCGAACAGTTGCCTACCATGGATTCCCAATTGATGTCGGTTCTGTGGTTGCACTGAAACTTTTGAATCCCGACAATGCCATCCCTGCAGTCATCGTATCTTCGAATGTCTATGCGAACCGTGCTGAAACAACCGTTCTTGCCAAAGCATGCATGGATGTTGTCAAAGCAACCGGAAGAAAAGCAATCGCAATCACAGCAATGTCCCTTTCCAATCGAATGTTCACCAAACCAATTGAACCAAAAGATGACCGAATTCATTCTCTGAAAGATGATGAATGGAATCTGAAGATTCTCGAGTTATTAGGCGAAGGACGTCTCGAAGATGTTGGCCAACTCTCACGTACGATTCATCGACAAATTCGAGTCAATAAGGTCGTAGCATTCAAGCCAATGTGGTGGCTTTCAGGAATGAATTCAAACAGAAACAACTTGACTGGACAAGTACTTGCCTATGAAGCACTGCACGGTGCTGGTGGAGCAGTTGTTCACCTCGATCCGACACCTTCTGGGGCGGGAGACATCGAATACGATGAAGATGACGTCGAATATTTCGCTGGTGAGAGAAATGTATTGGACGGTGACCAAAGTGATCATCAAGAAATCGATTCTGTAAATGTCGAATCAAAACCAGGAGAACCACAGGAAAATGGCCCTGCTTTATGGGATCCAACTGAAGGTAAAGATTCTGTTAACAGTGCGGCTGCTCCAAAACCAGTGGGGGCTTATCCGCATGCTCGACGAGTTGGAGACTTACTCTACCTCTCAGGCGTGGGTCCACGGCAACCGGGGACCAATGCAATACCTGGTGGACCCATTCATGATGCAGATGGAAAACCACTCAATTATGACATTAAAGCACAAACTCAAGCGGTTGTAGATAACATTACACGGATTCTTGAAGAAGCAGGAGGAACAATCAATGATGTTCTTGATGTTACTTCTTTCCTCGTCGATATGGATCGTGACTTCCAAGGTTACAATGAAGTCTGGGCAGAAACCCTTGGCCAAGTAGGACCGACCCGAACTACACTCGCCATTCGAGCCCTTCCTACACCGATTGCTGTTGAAATGAAGGTCATTGCCAAAGCGCCGCCGGCTGAGTAAGTTTCCGGTTTCCGGAACTTCGCATCGGATTTGCGCCACAAATCTATAGGACGCGGCGGTTTACCATCCAATACTAGTGAAATACGAGTACTTTTCCGGTGATTGAATGGATTTGAAAGGCACAGCAGAAAAACTCATCCAAGGTGATGTTCGTGGCGTTATAGATGACATTTCTAAAACGATTGAACGAACCATTGGACTTTCCGGTATCGTCATTATATCATTGTCCTCAATGCTTGGTTCTGGTCTTTTTGTGATGCCTGCTTTTGCCGCCCAAATGATGGGGCCTGGAATTTGGTTGGCATTCTTACTTGCGGCAACTGTGGTGTTACCTGGTGCACTCTCTAAATCCGAACTCGCCTCTGCTATGCCTTCGAGTGGTGGGTCCTATGTCTACCTTGAACGAACCTATGGCCCCTTGTTTGGAACTATCAGCGGGCTTGGTTTATGGGCCTCATTCCTTCTCAAAGCGTCGTTTGCTTTAATCGGATTTTCAGCATACATGTATGCACTCACCACCTACTTCGAATTTGAACTTACCAAAAATAATCTTCAGTGGATTTCGGTTGGCGCTCTTATTCTCATCACCGTAGTGAATATTTTCGGTGTCAAAAAGGTGAAAGCCATCCAAACTCCAATCCTTGCCGTCACTATGCTCTTGTTGGGGATTATCTGTATTGTTGCGTTATTCGACCCCGCCACTGACTTTTCACGCCCTCTTAACGGTGGAGACGGTGCTTTTGACCAGTCGTTAGCAACTATTGCAGAAACTGCAGCATTCGTGTTTGTGGCTTACGCAGGTGTAACAAAAGTGGCAGCCATTGGTGGTGAAGTGAAGGAACCAGGTCGTAACCTCCCACTTGGAATCATGATTTCCTTGTTGATTGCCACCATCCTCTATTGTGTCGTAACCTATGTGATGATGGCTGCACTTCCAGATTACTGGTACTTGACTGGCCAATCAATAGGTGGTGAGCCAATCGAAGACCCAGTCTATTATTTCGTTAAAGTCATTGCTGGTTCAAAGGTCGGCGCACTTGCAGCAGCATTAGCGGTGTTAACGATGATCTCAATGGCGCTCGCTGGTATTCTGGCAGCGTCACGATTCTTGTTTGCCATGGCACGTGACAACCTCCTGCCTCAATCTCTTGAAACTGTCAATGCAAGATATGAAACTCCACATTGGCCGATTATCATTACTGGATTAGCTATGCTTCTTGCCATACTGTACTTGCCTGTGAAGGATGTTGCTAAGTTGGCATCAGGTTTCAAAATCATGGTGTTCATGATGATTAATTCCTGTGTAATTATACTTCGACGCTCGCCTCAAGCACAAACATGGTACAAACCGGAATACAAATCACACTTATATCCGTGGATTCAGATTTGGGGTATCGTTGCCGGTATGGCGCTGATTTACCTCATGGGAAGTAAAGCATTCATTGGAGCTGGAGCCGCAGTTACTCTTGGAACAATAACCTACTATGGCTATGGTAGAAAGCACAGCCAAATTCGTACGACTCCATTCCAAAGCCTCAGGAAACAATTCTCTAATCCAACAGAAGCTGAACACAAACTCCGACTGGCTGCGTTCAAGGCTGCAGACCTTGGTCAAAAGAACCACCTCACTGTACCGGAGTTCATCAACGCACTCAAGGCCCTTGACTTCAATTATTCAAATGATGAATACCGCGACATCTTCCACAAATCAGATGCAGATGAAAATGGAGTGATTGATATTGATGAGTTCATCACGGCATTTGAAAATGATTTCCACGAAGAAGGATGATCAAGTCAAAAAAGGTCTGAACAAAACACTTAGATTCAGTAATGGTACAACAAGTTCGCTGATCACAAGCGAGGCGAAGGAATGTCCTTGCCAACAAACAACAATTGGAAAGAGCCACAACGTTTGTTTCAAGTCATCAGAATCAAGCAAAGGAGTTGAGTCTGACAGACTACTCACCTCGGGTCCAAGAACCATCAGCACCCACATTCCAATATTGGACTTCACTGCTGACATCGACGTACCAACCACTTGAGCCCTGTTCAGTTCCTGGAGCCGCTTGCATGACGCCGACTTCGGATGCTTGTTGAGCGAGAGTTGCTCGTAATTCATCGGTCAAAATGCCCGATTCAGATGTATTAGTTCCATCCGAATTCGGTGCAGGAGTTTCGTTCATGAGGGCTTCTTCGGTAGATTCAGCTTGTGTTTCTTCGTCGAATTCGTCTTCATCCTCATCTTCATCTTCAAAGGCATCTTCAACCCAATCCTCATCTTGTTGATTCGCTCGGCGAACGAGGACCACTAGAGTGACAAGAATAAGTGTTAACAAAAAGATTCCAAGGCCCATAGCGGTGTTCGTCGAACCTACCGCTCCTCCAAGAAGAACAGATTCAACATCAAAGTAATTTTGTGAGATGAGGCCATTCCAAAGAACGTTACAAGAGCGGTCATTTCCTGAAGCCGACACATCCAACTCCCACGTATCGGAAGTCACGTGTTCAGCCGAACCGGAAGTGCAACTGACTGTCGTATTTTTTGCATCGACCGTAACGATGTTGTCAAAGATATCAACGCCTTGGACTCGAAGAAGAACTGTGTCCCCTTGGGCGATACTTTGGTCTTCAATAGAAGACACAAGTCTTACCGCAGCACCAGGTTCAACGATAAGTGGGATACTGTGCATTGCTCCATCTTGAACGAGTTGAAGGGTATAGGTACCTGCAGTTTGACCAACCAGATCCCAGTAACCATTTCCTGATGAAGACGCTTGTAATGTACCGTATTCAGTCTCTAATGTCGTTGTCACATTGGTTGAAGGAGCAAGGTTGCCATGTGCATCAATGGATTGAATAAACAGTTCACTCGCCACTCCGGCTTGAACGAACAAACCGTCTTCAACATCGGTGACCAAGTTTCGAGCCTCCCCCGCAACGACCGTTAAGCGGACCGTTGCGAAAACCCCGTCGGCATTTGCTCTAATTTCATGTCCACCGACTTCAGTTGGAATCCAGTGAAGGTTTGAAAGAAGAACATCGACGGTTACATCTGAACCATCAACGGTCCAATTTAGCCCAATTTCTTCGAGAGGATTCGAATAACTATCAAAAAAGAGCGGGTCAAGAGATAAGGCTGTATCTGACGGCAAAATATCGCCTTCACCGTTTATTTGGATGAAGGCTAATCGCCCAGGCTGTGACTGCATTTGAAAGACTGACTCAAAGCGAGTATCGGTCTTTAAGTCGAACCATGAACCTTCAACTCTCCATGTCATCACTTGTTGTGGAGTGATTGTAGCATAACCATCGTATGCAATGAATTGTGAATTGTTTCCGTTCACCATCGTTAAGGAACCATTGACCATCCATTGATTGCCGACAACATCGATTGCAGTGAAGATGACTGAACTCTGTTCTCCTGCGACTAAGTTCGTTGGTGTAAGTTGAAGGAAGGTGTCGATTGCTTGGCCGTGAACAACTTCAACATTAAGAGTCGAAATCACACCATCATCAACAACTCGAAGTTGATGCATACCCATTGCACCTGGAGTCCAATGAACTCCATCATTCATGGTAGCCAGTCCGCCACTGGTCACTGTGAAGTTCGCCAATGGTGGTATAATCGTACCAGTATATCCCTGTGAATCGGTACGCATTGCTGCAAGTTCATACGATGTACCTGCAGTGAATTTTTGGTCATCGGAGAGAACCACAATTTGTGAAAGTGCTGCATCGGCAGGTACGACTCGAATTATTCCGAAGCCGACAACATCTCCAGCCGCTACGCTTATGTTCCAGTATCCAGGATGTGAACCTGTGAACCAACCCGACGGAAGAATGCTACCATTTTCAACAGTCCAAACACGGTTACCCGCTTCGGTGATGTTCATTTCAAAGCCATTGATATCGAGGAGTTGTGGTGTGATGAAAAGAGAATGCCCACTTCGAACTTGTAAGCCTTCATCAAGTACAAATTCATGCGGAGTTCCAGCAGTGACCACCATGGTCGCTATATGTTCCATCTGGTGAAGTCGAGCTCGGAGAATATACGTGCCAGTATCTTGAGGCGTCCATGAAGGATTTCCTACTCCAAGGTATACTCCGTCAACAGTCCATACAACATTCTGTGCTGCTTGGGGATTCTGGCGTGCATCAAGGAGGTTTGATGAAAGCGAAACTGGGACCAATGCGTGGGCGTTCAAACTTGTAATTTCAAGCGATTGACCAACACCAGGAGTTACTGTGATGTTGACCGAACCAACCAAGCCATTGTGAGATGCTTCGATTGTGATGACTCCTGAACTCCAAGGGTAAAACATTCCATCAGGAGAGATTGAGCCATTTGAACAACTCCAAGACACTTCACCTGTTGCAAGGTTGTTGACAGAGTCATACAAGTCGGCTGTAAACATCGTGACTTCATCAGCAGAAAGAGTCGTCATCTCGGCGACCACTTCGACCCGAACAGGCGTTCCAGCCCGAGCAAGAAGTTGCGCTTCATCCAATGAAGAGTGCGTTACTGCGGTATTCATACCGTGGAACGTAAACAATACAATACAAAGCATGCTAAGCATGCATGTTCGGAGTTCGCTAAAGGTTCGCATAAGATCACATTGAGTTTCAACATTTATCAAAGGTATGACGGATTAGTCCGTCCATTCGCCCCATTCGGTTTCGCCTTCTTGGCGGTAATACCAAATTTCGTTTTCATCTTGGGCCCATTCGGTACCGTCATCATCAACACGATGTTCAACTTGCCACGAAGTGTCTTCGGTCACTGCCTCAATTTCTGGAACAGTTTTCCTTTCCGGCGCGGGACCGCTTGGACCGGGTGCCGTACCAGGCGCAGGACCGCTCGGTCCAGGCGTTGGACCAGAAGGAGCATTGTCATCGTCGTATTGATCGTCATCGTCATCTCATCATCATAGTCGGCATCTCCACCGCGTAAGGTTGCAACAAGTAACCCGATAATGACAAGACTGACGATAGCGATGAGAACTGCACCAACGTAGTAAAGAGCGCCTCCTGCCTTGAAGAAACCACCTATGTTTCCGGTAACTTCTATCGTCCGTTCTTCAGAAACCTTTCCAGCAGTGATTGTAACGGTTTGAGGTCCATCATCAAGAGTGACGATGTTCCATACACCTTGTCCTTGATTCAAGACTTCTGCTCGCCCTGTTGAATCGACATTTGCACTCGAAGGCATAGGGATTGGATTGAGATAGACATCGAATGCCTTGACAGTCACTGTGAAGTTACCTAATTGATCGATGGAATCTGAAGAGAGTTCAATGCTGAGTGAATCAACAACATACAGTGGGTCAACAGAGATATTCGCAAAACTCTCAGAATTACCGGCTGCGAAGTCCAAAGTGTGCGGTCCGGCAAGAGTTGCTGTATAGATGTAGGTTCCTTCATCTTGGCCAGAGGTAATATTCTCCACAAGGATGCCATTTTCCGACCATTCAACGAGTTGCGGGAATGTGTTTCCGTCGGAATCTTCTCCAGTAACAATCATGGTAATTTCACCGCCAGCGGTTTGTGCAGCAGTGTCAAGTTCAGCAGAGATGAGAACTGCTTCTCCGTGATGGACAACCATGGTTACAACATCACTGACATTATATCCAGCATCGTTGATGGCAGAGGCAGAAATACTCCAGTTGCCAACATGTGAAGCATCCCATCGCATATTCGCATTGAGAAGAGAATCCGTAATGATTTCAAACTCGCCCGAATCCATGTTGGTCAGATACCAAACCAAGATGCTTGGATCAATCGGATTCATATCCAAATCCGAAAGTCCTACGGTGAAGTCAAGATGTTCATCAGCAGTCATATCAAAAGCCGTATTCGCAGCACCTGAAGAATCTGTAACAGTCAACAGAACTGAATTCAAATCACCGTGTGAGACGGTGACATTGATAGCAACTTCATGAAGATAGAAACCATCGTTATATGTGGCGGTAATTGAATAAGGTTCGGTTGAGGCGAGATATGGAACAAAAGTAGTTTCATCGCCAACGAGTTGCTCAAGAGCAGATTGTGAACTCCATTCAGAATGGGCGATAGACCAGTTCGCTGATATAATCCAGCGGTTATCTTTCTGGTCGTATGCTTTGACCTTAACATCAAGAAGGTCATCAGCAGTAATATCAAAAGATTCCCAAGTTGAAACATTATTGTCAACAATGAGAATTAAAGATACAATTGCACCTTCTTGTACCGTAATGGTGATCTGAGAGAAAATGGTCTCATAATACGCTTCGATAACCTTGGCACCACGCGAAGTTGGAGTCCATATTGCTGGTTCTCCAACCATCAATTGTCCATCTTGAACCTGAACCCAGTTTTCGCTTGGTAAAAGAACTGGTAATCGGTTTCCACGGACATCGATACGAGTTGTGTTAATCCAAACATGTTCATCAGCAGTAATCGAAGTGGTCGAAGCATCAAGCTCTAAACTTGCTATTTGACCATGACCAACTGTCAGCATCAAAGAACCAGCAGCACCGGATGATGAGGTGAGGTTCAAATGCCAAACTCCAACTTGGTCAGGGAAGTATTCATTTCCAGTTTCACTGTAATTCCCATTGGTCTTGGTCCAAGTGAGGTCACCTGCTTCGGAAACATCTGTGATTACATTGCTAAACTGGTCGAACAATGTATGTGTGACAGCACACCAAATTCCTGCAGGAACTGTGCCTTGGCATCCATCCAATACAAAGTAGGAAGGAGCGCCGGTCTCAACGATAATTGAAACAACTGTTGTTTGTGTGGAACCTGTCAAATCGACCCACGACACCTGAACGGTTTGAACTCCGCTCGCATAAGGAACAAACAAGCCTTCAGTGGTCACAGCCATACTACCGTTACTCGGCAGATAGGTGATTGATTGACCAGGAACTGCGTTACCGTGTTGGTCAACAACATAAGCAGTGATTTGTAAAGTATCATCTGCAGAAAGAGTTGCAGATTCTGGTAGAACGACTAACGTCACCGGAGCACCTGGGGCAACCGTCACAATTTCGGTCGAGCAAATAATGCCAAAGCATGCGGTAACGGTCTGTTGACCAGATGCATATGGAGTGAAGACTCCAGCCTGAGAAATACTTCCATTGCTTGCACTCCAAACAATTGGTGCGTTAATAGGCAGTGTCAAATGATCAGAAGCCACATAGGAAAAGGACACCGAAGTGTCAGCATCTGTTGTAGGAGATGTTGGCGATAAATCAATCGAAGTGAGGTTGGTGTGATTCAAGAGAATCTGTGGACGGTAACTCTCTAAGCCATTTTCACTGGAGATAAAGTTAGCAAGCAAACTTCCTCGGTTTGGAGTCGCGAGGATAATCCAAGCGTTGTTGTTATCAATTAACATTCCATCGACGCCGATATCAAACCAAACCCATCGCTGGTCACTCATATCAGTTTCAACAAAAGTTGCAATTGGTGTAGCATCATAATCGACACCTGCTTGCATACCGGGTGTACCCCATGTACCAGTTGAGGCACTCGAAGATGCGTTCCAAGTGGAAGACGACTGGGCCCAGTTTCCATTGAGCACTCGGTGAACACTGAATGTCATTTCATTCGCTCCACCCGTAGCAACCCATGAATCGAGATAAAGTCCAAGACTTGCCGAATGGATATTTGCATAGGCAGGAAGAGGCACTTGGCCGTTATCTAATGCAAGAGTAAAACGTGATTCCATTCCTGCATTCGCTCCCGAATAGGTACCTAATTCGACGAGTGCTGCATCTCCGTAATTGGTTGAAGGTGAGGCTTCGCTTAAGTGAGTGTCACGAATATTGGTGTGTCCGTATTGAATCACCTCATTACCAGTTTGGAATGTATAGGTGTAGGTCAAATCATTGTTATCCGTATGGTGAGGGTCTCCAACAGCAAAACTCCAACGAGAAGAGGAAGGTCCAGGAATCGATTGGTTAACTCCTTGTACCCACCAAGTAAACACTTCTCCTGTTGTGAGAGAGGAAGCAAATCGGAAGGATGTGCCACTGATCTCACTTGCATCCAAAGAGTTGAATTTGTAGACGCCTGTTTCATTTGCAATCGTCACGATATATCCGTTCGCACCTGTCACTGGCGACCATGAAAGAATTGGCTTGTCATCAGGTTGCAAAGTTGAGGCGCTTTGGTTGTACAACACTTGACCGTCTTGAGGCGAAGTCAAAACCGGTTGGGCAGGAGGTTGAATTCCATTGATGTTATCGATATACTGTAAGAGCAATCGTGGACGCAATGTTTCAGTGCTTACTTCCGAGGAAGCAAACGCATGGTTTGTAGCGGGTGTACCAACAGACTTCAATAAAATCGTCATTGTAAGGTTTCCATTCGCCACATTATCTTGGGCAAGACTGGTAAGGTCCCATTCCATCCACCCTGAAGCAGGAGAGAGGGTTAGCGTCGAACGGGTGATTTCACTTGTCTGGCAAACCACATTCGAGTTCCAATTCACAGACGATTCTGAAAATGGTCCACAAGCGTGAGCGGAAATGGTCGTGGAAGTTGTACCAGTTACACCGGTACGATACAATCCGAGGAGCATCGATGTTGGAGTCATGGTTGATGGCCAAGGCATTGAACTCAAGTCATATTCAAGATAAATTTGACTTTCCCCAGTACCGGACGCAGAAGTTCCAAGATTCAGTTGCGTGGAGGACCCAAGATTACCGGTTGCTGAAGAAGAGACTTCAGCATCAGGGACCAGAGGGAGGAGTCCAGTTTGGGAGAACACTGAACCACGGCTGAGAGGCACAGTATAATTTCCGAGCCCGTCATCGAATCCTTGGTCCTCAGGTATTCGGAACTTATTGACATTGGACCAGTGACCGATTCGACCATCTTGGTCACCACGAACTCGCCAATATTGCCATTCATCGCCTTTAGAAGATTCTGTGCGTGTAATCGTAAGGTTGAGGGCATCCCAAGTCGTGTTCGTGATGTTTCCAGCAACTATTTCACCAGTATCTGCACAATCTAAATCTTCAACCATTCGAGGTTCGCTTGCAGCACAGACCACCCACTGAGTGTGGTTGGCCGAAGAACTTGACCAGTTAGTGCTGAACATATCAGCACCACTTGGCTTTGGGGCGGAGAGGTTCCAAAGTGTGGAACCATCAACTGGTCCAATGTTCGTTGGACTCAAAGGCGACCATGGTGTAGTAAGTTCATACGTCATTGTCAATTTTGGCCGGTCGGAAACACCGGTATATTCACTGCTTGCGAAGTAATACCTACCATCAACAGTTCCATCTATTTCTTCAGGTTGAATGAGAATGTTCAAACTTTCTTGCCCTCGTTCGATGGCATGTTGGAGCATTGAAGTAATGTTAATTTCAAAGACATCGGTTGCGTTAATCCAAAATCCATTGGTTTCAGGGATTTGAGAGTCAGTTGAATGGTAAGCACCTGTTCCTGCCCATGATGTTGTGTTATTTCCAGGCTGAGCCCAGTTAGAGGCTTCATTCCAGCCGGTGATCATTTCTGAAACTGTAACGAAAATCTCGCCAGAACCAGACAGCATGGTCAGTTCTAATGTTGCATTGTTCACTTCATAGGAAGTTGGAAGAGGGAGGGTCGAAAAGTCAATTTCTATCAAACTCGTAGAACGCAGAATACTGTTGCTCGGACTTTGTCCAACTGCAAGATATCCTGAACTTCCTTGATTAGCAAGCGTGTTTCCGCCATCCAAAAAGGTGTCTTGGGTAATGAGTGGATAGTTTTGTGACTCGACAATGGTGCCTTCTTGAAGTGAAACCCACGCATGAGTTGAATCGATCTCTCCCGAGTCAGTGTCCGGAATATGGAAGATTGTCGAAACACTTTGTGGTCCAATCATTCCCGCTTGCACAGATTGTACTGTCCAACGAATTGTTTGAGCGTAATCAATCTCCGATGATGGGGTAAAGGTAAGGTTCTGAATGTCAAACAAACTCGGGTCATCACGTGAATCGTATGTATAACGGCCAGCCATGTCATCGTCAACATCGGAAAAGATGTGGATTCGCCAAGCATCGACCGAATTTGGAGATGAGTGAGACCAACTGAATTCCGGACTTGCATCCGGCAATAATGCATGTGTGTTCATGTCCCAAGTAAGTGAATTATTGGCAGGACCAATATTGACACCGGTTGTAGTTGGAACTGGACTGGTGCCATTGGACCAAGTCATGTTTAACCATGGGTGCTGAGAGGAAAGGCCTTCTGTTGAAGTAAAACTTACCACATTCGGCCCGTTCAAATATGCCGTTATATCATTGGAAGCATACAATGCTAACGAAAGGGTTGAAGAACCTGCATCGAGCGTTGCTTGAACTGCCTCACTGACATCCCAGGTCATCCAACCAGCGCTAACTGAGTCTTGCAAATCTACGTACGCTCCGAGGTCTACACCAAGATCACGTCCTCCGAGTTGTGACCAATTATTGGTCCCGTCATAGGTTGAACCATTTGCATCAATGGTCCAATTCTGATAGACTGGACGGACAGCAATAGGTTCTCCAGTGGAGGATGAAAATTCTGAGTAAAGATTAATCTGAGCAGAAGTAACTCGGGCATTCACTGGTTGAGGGATAGAGTCCAGAGGAATTCGAATGAGCGAAATTGCTTGTCGGTCATACGCAACAGCACCGACTTTCATTTGTGATGAAGTATTATAGCTACTCGAAGCGCCAGCACCGGATTCAATCACAAATGTGTCAAGGAAATTCGGGAGATTTAAACTTGGCATTGCTTCTCTATGACGAAGTTCTACCGAAGCACATGAACCATCAGGGCATGTTTGCCAAGTGGTCAAATCGGGTATAATGAAGGAAAAGGAATTCGACCAGTTACCAATTTGATTGGTTGAGGAAATTGCCCGAACTCTCCAATGCCATGTCACTCCATCATCCAAGTCGGAAGTCGGCGTGTAAGAAAAATTCATGGAATCAAATCCGGCATCGTTCCAAGAGGTCTTCGTTTGAAGATCCGTTGAATCAAAAGTTGACGAGGTATCAAGTTGGACTGCCCAACCACCAACAGCAAGGTTGTTCCCAAATGACCATGTAAGCGAAGGACGTTTCTCAGGAGTTTGGTCAACACCAGTTCCCATTGACCAAGTACCATTGAGAGGAGTCAAAGGTACTGGATTGAGCGGTACAACATTTGAACCTGGAACATAAACGAAAGTCAATTCAGGCTTTTGCGCATCCGGAGATAAGCCAGGGTACAATTGAACTTCACGAGTTTGGCCGCTACCAGCACCCAGAATACCAATGAGGAAATCGACACTACGGTTTTCACGCATTGCGTTTTGTACACCTAAAGTGACATTCCAATCGATTCGGTCACCGGTCACATAGGTCGTGCTCAGTTGAACTGAATCAAGTAAAGAAGAACGCTCCCAACCTTTCGCCCCAGCCATTCCCCAACTGTTTGTACCATCATAGGTCGCCCAAGTGGCGCCCTCATCAGTCCAGTTATGTTGGCGACTTTCCCAAACGGCTACATTCGGTGAATTCGAAGGAGAACTGGCGATCATCATCGAGAGGTGAGCGGATTCAACAGCATAACCAACTGGTAAAAGGTTGGAACGTAAATTACAACTCAAAAGGCCGACGGCTTCGATTGGATACGTGTTGTAGGCAATCTGAAGTTTCGATTCATCGTTGTAATTCTGTGAAGGAGTTCCACTGTCGACATAGGTGTCAAGACATTCAGGGTAAAGGCCATCGCTGGTACCATTTCCGTGCTTCATTCGGAATTCATATCGGTCAGCACCGAGCCAGGTACTTTCGAGTGAACTAACGAGGAATTTCGATGTCGACCAAGGGCCATGCCGTCCATCTGAATCAAGATTTGCCATTCTCCAAAAGTACATATTCCCTGATGTCAAAGTAAGGTTTCCAGTCATATTGAGAATGCCATCAGAAGGGGCAAAGTCGCTATCTGAAACGGTATTTGAAACAAAAACCAGGTCCCGAAATTGCTCATCGGTAGCAAGTTGAAGAATCATAGCATACGAGAAGGTGGTTGGCATCCACGAAATCGAAGGAGTCAAGTTTGCAGTGAAATTATGGCCCGATTGATTCCAAACTGCCTCTCCAGGGGGAGGGGATGTTAGACTTACATTCATCAAAGGAGATGATGAACCCCAGGCATAGGTAATCGAAACTTTAGGTTTCTTTGCATCAATAACAACATCAGATGAAAAGAAGACGCGACTCTTGATTCCTGTAGTCGAGTATGCTTCGTTTAGCCCTCGAGCAGTAATCATGAAATCTGCACTGGCAGTCGAACCACTCTCGACCCAATTTTGCAATACGTTGGTGAATTCAAAACTAAAGTTTGAACTTGTTTGTGAACCATTAATCCCAGTATCGGATGCTGATGATGAAAAGTCACGTCCACCGTCAGACCAAACGTTTGAGTTCGAACCTCGATTCCAAGTTACTTCACTTTCAACCCATTGATTAGGAGTCATTTCGTGCATGGAAAGAAGCGCATCATTTGATGAGGAGTCGCGAGTTAAATTCACTTGTGCATCAACAATCGTCGCATTCGAAGGAAGACCAAGTAAAGCAAGATTGAATCGAAGATGAATGAGCGACTCTTTGTTTGATGTCACACTGGTTTCCATGGTATCGACAGAGCCATATTTTGAATTCTTGCTCAATTGATTCGAATAGGAGTCTTCGATGAAGGAATCAGATAAACCGAGGTCATCGATATCGACCTCGATACTTGCAGTCCCATCCCCGTTATCGGTCACATCATGTGCAGGCAAAAGGAAATCTTGGGTTGCTGACCAATCACTCAATGTGTCTGTGGAGTCAATACTTCGGACTCGATAATAGGCATGAGTTCCATTCGAAAATTGTTCTGACGCTGGAACCGAGTAAGTTCCGCTGGTTGATGTTGTTGTGAACGCATTCCAAAGCGTAGAATAATGCCATCCAAGGTCGGTGCTGGTTTTGAATTCAAGATCGAGTGAAAGTTGATATTCAACATGATCTCCAATCAAGGAATTATACGAAAGTGTAGGAGTTGTATCAGCAGTCAATATCAAATCTCCGCTCATCAATGGCATACCGTCAACTGCGAAATCCGAAGTAACTGAACCGCCATCACCTGCTGCCGAGGCTGAGGTCACAAGAACAAGTTGGGGACGATCAAGAGGGTTGCGTGGCTTCTGAAAGTGAACACTCGTACTGTGAACCGATGACCAGAAAGAAGAATGTTCACGGAGGACTGATTCCTTGATGCTGCGGACTGAGCGATCGCCGTAACATTGAGAGCAAATGTCGCGCTGGATGATGAACGGAATGGAGGCTCCCAAGCCCCACGGTCAGTAGAGCCATCTGCTCCGGGTGAATCCCAAGGAACACCGGTATCGGATTGTAGCCCAAGTAGCGGTTGTAGAATTCCATGACGATGGAGTTGTTGCATAAATTGAAAGATCTGGAGATGCCAGAGAAGCCTCTACACATACGAGATTCAATGTTGCAGAGTGAATTGAGTCAGATGAAGTGTAATTCAGCGGGAATCCAAATAGAAGTCGACTGTCAAATCCGATATCGGAGATTCCAAGAAGTGCGGACTCTGTTTGATTAGAATTTGATGTCGGATTGGACTCATCGAGAGAGGTGTCATACGAAGCTGCGACCGTCGAGGTAACCAGAGAAACGTGATGCTGCTCGGCAAGTTCTGTGTCATATTCCAGTGCTTGCGGTAACAATAAATCTGCAAAGATGAACATCAAAACGAGGAAGATGGTCAACGTGGTCCGACGGGGGGGTGTCTCGCGTAGCATGGGGCTCAAAGCGTTCAAGCCCTGCGCCATATACTGTCTTTTCCCTTCACAGGTATGAATCTCAATTTGAGAATCCGAAATTCACGTTGAGCTGAAATGTTCAGCGGATTTCTCTTCAAATGAAAGGAGAATGTTCAAGGAGGCTCGCCAACGACACCCGCCCATGAGCGAACTTTGGGTTGAAAGACACCGCCCTCAGTCCGTCAACCAGATTCGAGGTCAAGCAGCAGTTGTACAGCGTTTGACAATCTATTCTGAGAAGAAAGAGTTTCCACATTTACTGTTTGCTGGCCCGCCAGGAACAGGGAAAACAACTGCAGCCATGGCGTTAACGAAGGACGTTTTTGGAGAGGAATACCGCAGGAATCTACTCGAGATGAACGCATCCGATGAACGTAAATTGGAAAGCATACGTACCAAAGTTAAGCAATTCGCACGAACGGCTCCCTATGGCAGTGCTTCATTCAAGATTATTTTTCTCGATGAAGCCGACGCTTTGACCAATGATGCACAAGGCGCACTGCGCCGAATTATGGAACAATATGCCGAAACATGCCGATTTATTTTGTCTTGCAATTATTCTTCGAAAATTATTGAACCGATCCAATCACGTTGTGCTGTATTCCGATTTCGACCACTCGCCGATACCGATGTGAATGCTCAAATCCATCACGTGGCCAAAGAAGAGGGGGTAGAATTAGCGGAAGATGCTGGAGAGGCATTGACTCGAATCTCACAAGGCGACCTGCGCAAAGCAATCACTGGGCTTCAAGTGGCAGCAGCATTGGACATGAAAGTAACTCGTGAACTGATTTATGAAACTTCAGCTACAGCACCTCCTGAATCATTGCATCAATTTCTCATGGCCTGTCGAGACGATGGTTTCACGCTGCACGAAGGCGGCTGAGAGAACTTTTGGATAAGTATGGTCTTGCAGGAACTGATTTCGTAAATCAACTGCATCGTGAATTGTACACCGCCGATTTCCTCACCGAAGACGCTAAACTCGACATGACTGAGTGGATGGCTGAAGTTGATTACCGCTTGGTTGAAGGCGGTGGAGAGCAGATACAATTGGATGCACTCACCGCACGTCTTGTGATTCATTTGCGAACTTAACTTCACTTTCACTTTCACTTGAAGGGCGTTGGAAAAGAACTCCATGCTGACGACGTCGGAAAGAATATGACGACCTTTACCAATCGATGCCTCGACTTGATGTGTTGGACAGCAGTTGCCCCTTTGATTCATGTGCTCCGAAAAAGACAATTACAAAAACAAACACAAGAGCAGCGTGATGTTCACAGGATTAGTCGCCTACTCAACACGATTTTATTGGCACACAGCGATTTACTTTCATGAAGCAGAAACTTCAGGAAGTTGTTCGACGACTTTCAAGAGCCACGTATAGACACGGCTGTTTTCCCAAGGATCTCCTTGTTCGATAATTGTCACTGTGATACGATGCTCACCTACAGCGAGGTTTGAACCGAGAAGAATTGCAAAGTCCTGATCTAACTGCCCGTGCGGCATAAGAATGGAAGAGGATTTGGTATCGGAAATGTTCCCGGTCGCATTTGAGATGACTTCGTAATTATCGGCCCAAAAGTCTGCGTCACTTACCAATTCGGATACGCCGCCATTATTGGTCAACTGAACGGTAACTTCCGCCCCTTCAACATTCACGTTATCAGCCAATCCGAAAAGAAGCCAAATATCACCAGTCAATTTGGCATCTTGCTGAACTTCCCAAGTAATTGTACCGGATTCACTTGCGCCTTTGGAAAAATTAAATTCATCGCCTTCATTTTGTACTAAAACCCATTTTTCAGCTAACTGCGGAGCAACAATATCACCCAACGGTGGATTCACCAGCAGGAAGGCCATAGCTAAGAAAGTGAACGTATGAAGGAAACCGGCTTTGAACCATGTTCCTTTCGTGTATAACTCGTTGAAACTCGCTGGCATTACCATACGATGAATTTGCGGAATCAGGAAAATTGCTGACAAAGGAGCCAGGTAAAGTATGTCTGATTTCTCCACTGTAGTTCGTGGCATTAACACGTATCGCATCAACAAAGACACAACGACTGAAAAGACAATGACGAGCCACATTGACGCCGTCTCTGCTTTTTCTTTGGAAACGTGTTTGACCGGATCGAAAGCCTCGATGCCAAGGTCACGGCCACTGCGCCGCTTCATGCGTTCTTTACCCTCGTCGGCCACTCTTTTTTGGCGGTCGACTGAAGCGGCGGACATAGCAGTATTGAGGTCAACCATACTTACTCCTAAGGTGTAGAGTGCATGAAGGCTACGGTGAAGTTACATCACTTTTCAGCCGTATGGTTGAAATGGGGAACGCGACAGGCGAGAGATAAGCCGGGGTGGCGTAGTTGGTAGCGCGTCGGACTCATAGGGCAGCCCTCGTGGCAATCGTATGACGTGCAAACCCCTTGCGGTGTCTGAGACATCCGAAGGTCGCGGGTTCGAGCCCCGCTCCCGGCACCAATCCATTGAGAAGGTAGAACTGTTCGTTTTTCACCTTTGATGTTGCGAACTGTTGATGTGCTCTCGGCGTGTGGAGAATACATGGTTGATGCTCCTACTGCTGGCCAACGGGTAAAAGTCGAGGTCAACAGCCACAACGGCCTGACAACCATTGAAGGCGTTGTCCTTCACCCAGCAGCCAAGAACCATGTATCGGTTAAACTTGTAAATGGATATAACGCAAATTATCCACTGGAAGATGTCGTTTCAATTGAGATTCTCGGGACGCAGAACCTACCCAATGCTGCCACTCCCTCCGCAATAACGCCCGATACCTCACTCCCGCGGGTGCGCATTCTCCACACAGGTGGCACAATTGCATCCAAAGTCGACTATGCAACTGGAGCGGTTGTTGCCCGATTTGAACCTGAAGAATTGATTGCTGCTTTACCTGAACTCTCTGAACTTGCAAATATTGAAGCAGTCAAACTTGGCAATATGTTCAGCGACGACATCCGTCCACAACACTGGAATGCCATCATTCAAGCATCAAAGCAAGCATTTGAAGACGGTTGTGACGGAGTTGTAGTTACGCATGGTACAGACACATTGCATCTTTCTTCAGCAGCTTTGAGTTTTGCTTGGGGTGGAAAAGGTGAAACTCCTCCCGGCCCGATTGTGTTCGTTGGCTCACAGCGCTCATCAGACCGAGGTTCATCTGATGCAACTGAAAATTTACTTTCTGCCGTTCACTGGGCTGCCAATGCGCCTGCGCCATGTGGAGATGCTGGTGATGGAGTCGTTGTTGTCATGCATGCTACCAATAACGATGGAGCGTGTGCAGTCTATCCAGGAATAGGTGTTCGCAAATTACATTCATCCCGCCGTGATGCATTCAAGCCAGTCAATTGTGAAGCACTGGCCAACATCACAATTGACAATGGTACGTGCTCTCATGCACTGGATGAGCGATACCAAACAACGCTCAATGAAAAGTCATCGCGCCCGGTCTGTCAACGGCCTACGATGTATGAAACAAGTGTTCGAATTGCACAGTTTGTTGCAGGACCTTGGCTTCACTCAGAGGAAATTGAAGCCATTGTGTTGACCGGTGTACAGGCAGTGATCATTCAAGGCACTGGCCTAGGCCACCTACCAATTGACGACCCTGCCAAGGATGCTCCTGAAAATACTAAACTTTGGCGCGCCCTTACACGCTGTATTAATCGAGAAATTCCTGTTGTTGTAACAAATCAATGCATACATGGACCAGTCGATATGAATGTATACTCGAAAGGGCGTAAGCAAATGGAAATGGGAATCCTTGGACACGGTAGCGTAGCAGCACCAGAAACCGTTGTAGTCAAGGTTCACTGGGCTCTTTCAAACGGGATGAAAATCAAAGAGGCAATTGCTTCAAACCTTTGTGGAGAAGGGAATAATTTACTTCGTTCATGAGCGCTTGAATGAAAAACCGAGAAGAGGTGGAGAAGATATGACAGGGAATTCGAGTGAACGCCTCGAGGAACTCCAATACAAGCGTGAGCAAGCTCGTCTCGGTGGTGGATTGAAGCGTCAAGAAGCAATACGCACCAGCGGTAGAGGTACTGCGCGTGACAGAATCAGTTTACTTATCGATGAAGGTTCTTTCATTGAAATCGACTCGTTTGCAACCCATCGCTCAACCGATAATGGCATGTTCCTCCACCACACACTTGGCGACGGTGTTGTCGCAGGCCATGGAACAGTCGATGGTCGACGCATCTACTGTTTCGCACAGGACTTCAGTGTTCATGGAGGAAGCATGGGTGAAATCCATGCCAAGAAGATCGCTAAAATTATCGAAATGGCAGAACGTGTGAAAGCACCAATTATCGGAATGTGGGATGGCGGTGGCCAAAGAGCTCATGATGGAATATCTGCTTTGGCCGGAACCGGTGAATTACTCGACCGATTAGTCCAATGCAGTGGCCGTGTGCCAATTATTAGTTTGGTTCTCGGTCCAGTCGTTGGTGTATCTGCACTTGCAGCAAGTTTAGCAGACTTCACAATCCTGGGTGAAGAACATGGACAATTGTTCCTCTCTTCACCACTTGAAACTCCTGAAGTTCTCGAAGGTGAAATTGATGCGGCAGGACTTGGAGGGGCAACACTTCATGCATCGCGTTCTGGAATTGCTTGTTTGATTGCTGATGATGAAGAAGATGCTTGCAGTTTGGCTTCTGAAATCCTTTCGTATTTACCCGATCACAACATGGCCGACCCGCCTCGTGAAGAAACAGCTGACCCTGCTGAGCGATTAAACACCGAATTGCAAACACTGGTACCAGATAATCCAAATAAACCGTATGACATGGTCAAAGTGGTTGAAGAAATTGTGGATGATGGTATCTTCTTGGAACTGTTTGAAGCATATGCAGATAACATTATCATCGGTTTTGCACGCTTAGAAGGTAAAACAATTGGCGTCGTAGGTAATCAGCCAAAGGTACTGGCTGGATGCTTGGACATCGACGCATCGATCAAGGCTGCGCGCTTTATCCGAACGTGTGACTCATTCAACATCCCATTAGTTACCTTTGAAGATGTACCTGGGTTTTTACCAGGAGTTGTACAAGAATGGGGTGGAATTATTCGTCATGGAGCCAAACTCTTGTTTGCATATGCAGAAGCGACGGTCCCTAAACTCACTCTTGTAACTCGAAAGGCATACGGCGGAGCATATTTGGCCATGTCTTGCAAGCATTTGCAAAGTGATTACAACATCGCATGGCCAACTGCTGAACTCGCAGTGATGGGTGCGGAAGGAGCAGTCAATGTCATCCATCGAACTGAAATTGCTAAAGCACCTGAGGGCAAAAAAGAAGAAACTCGACAACGCTTGATTTCAGAGTATAAGGCCAAATTTGGAGACCCCTATGTGGCTGCTCGAAACGGATGGCTCGATGATGTAATTGAACCGAGCGAAAGCCGTCTAAGGCTGTGTCGGGCACTCAACATTCTCCAATCCAAAAGGCAGTGGAGCCCTCCTAAAAAGCACGGAAACATTCCACTCTAAGTTACTTTTTTTGTGATGCTCGAGCCAATAAACCGCCACCTAAAGGGGCATCATTTTGTTCGTCTTCAGGTTCGTCTTCAACTTCAACTTCAACAACCGGTAATTCTGGATAAGTTTTCGTTCCTTTCCGAAGAAAAGCAATAGTACTGATTAAAATGATGAGAACGACCAAACTCAGCGTGGCCAGTAGGTTTGCACTGAGCATATCAAAGCCATCTGATTCTGATGTCGTGGTCGTCGGTGCGGGTTGAGAAGGAGACATATTAATCGAGATATAGGCGACAGTGCTAGCGCCTATTTCTTCATCGAAGACCGAAACACGAACTTCGACAGTTCCATTCTGAAATGCTGGGAACGGTAACATTGAGAGGCAACGATTGGTTGAATCCAACGGGTCAAAGACACAAGAATGTGTGAGGTTTTCAATCACGGTTCCATTCACCTGAACTTCTGTACCCGATGGGATGACTCCGTCCGCATCGTAGACCCACCATTGAAGACTTCCGGCAGTCGAATCGATAAGGTTTAATTCACGGAGCGTCAAAATGGGAGCATCCGGCGATGGAGTGACGGTAATCTGCAACGTCTGCATCACAATGAGCGTTCCATCGGTAACATTGATTGTAGTCAAATCGTCAAATCCGGAGTAATCCAAAATCGGTGTGATGATGAATTGCGAAAAGGAACGAAGAACACTCACTGATTGTGAACTGCTGTTAATGGTCCAAAAGAGATTATCACCATCTAAATCCCAGCCAAGATCGGAAAGATTGAGATACAAACTCTCGTCTTCGGAAATGGTCAACGTCCAGGCCGTTTCATTGATGATGATGGCATCATTGACTGGCTCAACATACAGTGGAATATCTAACTCGACCGGCAGAGTCGTACCGTCGCCAACAAGGAGATGAATCACGGCAGCTCCGTTGCTGTTCGGTAGAGGAGTCAAGGTAATTTGACCATTTGCGATGGCGAAAGAAACTGGACCATACGCCCCATTCATCTCCCCGCCGATTGTAGCAAACAGCATTTCACCTTCCGGGTCTTGCACATAATCTGAAAGATTCAGCAGAACTTGCTCTCCATCCTCAATCATATTTTGCATTGGTACATCTGCTGTTTTAACCGCTGGGTCATCGACAGGGATAATCAGTATCGTCGCTGTGGTAACAGCTTCATCGATGACACCATTTCCATCTGCTCGAAGAGTGATTTGGAGTTCTGCACCATCGATTTCTTCACCCGTCACAATATGATTCAATGTTAAGCCATGTTGATCTTGGTCAACAGTGAATGAAAAGTCAGAAGACGAGCTGCCAGCAAGTTCTGCCGCTTGGATGAAAACCTCTTGACCATCAGGGTCATATCCAAAAAGAGATGCATCGACATGTGTACTTCCTCGTTGTTCCACTTGAAGAATTGGAACTGGAATTGTGAGCACCAGTGGCGCATCTGTCCGGACAAAATCGAATTCAACCGTAGATGCCGCACCCTCGACAAATATTCGTATTTGCATCGTGTGAGGTCCTGGAGGCACATCTTGCATTGGGAAGAGACAACGTGCTGTTCCATTCGCATCGAAAAATCCTGCAGTCATGTTCATCCCCAATACTCGGCATTCAATGTCAAGGTCCCAACCACTCGGTAATTCGCCGTATGTCCGACCATCCCTCAATGTCCAATTTACAAATGAATTCACCGTGATTTGTGGCCCAAAGGTAAAATTATCGTTCGGGGTAATTGATGTGTGATTGACCAGTAAGAAAGAACTGTCAAGAAGGTCCTCGACAATATAGGCGTCAGTATCGCTGACAACATGAGGACCAAGTGGGCGATTAAACGCTTCACGGAAATGCTCATGGGAACCCCGTAGAGTGAGGTCGAGGTATGCATTAACATGTTCCGCGGAAATGGAGTTTTGCTCATCCTGCGTCATGGTTGCATCACCGTCATTGAACCCTTCCAAGAAAGAGGTTGAGTCCTGATATTGGTAGTGATTCGCTCCAATGACTTGCATGATTTGCCAACCGAGACCGTCGCCTTGAGTGAGTACTGCCTCCACATCGAGTGATGGAGCAACCTCGTCAGCAGAGCCGGTCAGAAACAAGGCTGCTGCAGGTGATGCCGGCGAATGAATCCAAGTCGAAAGAGCAAAATCATCCCAATGTTGGCCGTCCCATTCCTCGAAATCAACTCCGAGCCCAAAGAGTGCACGTGGGGGTTGTATACTCTCATGTAAAGTGGAATTCATCCAATACGGATACGCCCCGTAGGCTCCTGCTGCACCAACTCCATGCCCCCCAAATCCCCAATGTGTGAGGTCAAACTGACCAAACGAACCCGTAATCGGACCTGAACTCGAATTATTTAATTCTTGAAGACGGACATTCACATCAACGGTTTGCTCGATGATTTCAGCGAACTCGGTTGAATCATACGATTGTCGATGAACAGCAACGATGAATCCACGCTCCACTAAGCGTGCCGTGAAATCCATGTAGGAGTCGAAAGACTCCCCGGAATCAATGAAAAATTGGATATGTGGAAAAGGACCATTCCCCGCCATTTCAGTACTTTCACCGTCACTCATTGCAGGATAAAGAAGACGAAATTGATTGGGAGGGAAAGAACCGTAGGAAACATCCTCCCAACCAACAGGAAAATCTGAACCTGTGTGTGGCATAGTGTAATTTTGGTCTTCAGAAGCGTGTTGAGCAGATACAACTGCGGCAAAACTTGGCAAAACAAACCCGAGTAACACGAAAAGGCAAACCAATTGTTTTCTCGAATTCATATCCAGCCCTACCTGCCCCTTGGAGTAATCATTCTAATTGCTTTGGGAGTTATGCATAGGTTTTCAGCACAGATTCAGCGTGAACAAGTTGAGTGAGAAGCAAACCAATCGAAGGCAGATATGCTGCGTATTGCGGAGCCCAAAGACGACGCCATGATTCCAAATGTTGAGCCGCCAACATCCAACGGCCGTCCAGAGGTGTCGTCAAGAGATGTTCGATTCTTGATTCAATGTCGCCTTCAAGATTCGTATAACGTGGATTCAACCGAGTTGGACATGCTTCAAACTCCTCGTCGTACTCGCCATTACCATCAAAATCCACGGCAAAATCGATTGAGCGATCAGAATCATCCGATTCAAATTCCAAAGGTATCTCCAAGAGACGCTTCCCCGGGAATAATCGGACCGTACCTCCTGTTTTCAACCATGAATCCACTGTTGCTCGTGCTGCACCACCGCCTCCAACAATTCCCAAAAGGGCACCATTTTCGACTTGCACCCCATGGTATTGTGCAACAGCTACAACCCCACTGCCATCAACCCCAGCGCACCACCATGCTTGGCCGTCCCAACGTAATGCATTAACCGACTGAAGTGACATCGAATCATCAATTGTCGATACCGCCTCACTCGAAAGTTGATGTTTGAGGGGCGATGTTAAGTTGAGCCAAACTTCGTGTTCTAAGCAGTGAGTTGGGAGATGTTTCAATTGTGCTTGAAGTAAAAACGAATGCGAATGTACCTCTTGGTCCTCGAGTTCAGATTCGAAACTTGACGAGAGGCGCGGATCAGCATCTTCGATCTCTAAAGCGGCTTCAAGGCTTTCTGGACGAGAGCCTCTGTTCGATATTTCCCAAAGGGCGCCCCGGTATACTCCCATTTGAGGAGGGTGCGGCGTATGGCCAGCATAACCCCAACCCAATGCATCTTCAATAGCTCTGGTCTCCACTAACTCAAGTTTAGTTTTCTTAACTTTAAAGTCAATGTTCTTGCCGAATTTTTCAAGGTTCGACATGACTAATCCAAATAAAAGAGGAGAGAGAGAATGCGATACAGGGATGGCCGCAAATCGCATACCTCACCTGTGCCATGGCGAGTGTTGGGTGCCGAAGTTCTTCAACATCATGGCGTGAATACTTGTGAAACGGGGCAGAGTTGAAAAAGGAGGCGTGCTTAGAAGATTCATGGAGTACACAAATCTAAGTAAGGGCAAAGGAGTAATTTCGCTTTTGACAGCCGGATTGGGGATTTACTTAACTGCTGCAATGTGGACGGAATTTAATGCTGCCCTTGGCCTCTTATTTGGTCCTAGTCTTGGCGTCATCGTCGGAACCATTGTATTCTTATTGTACCAAAGCAGGAAAAACGAAAATGAATTCACCCAGGGCGGAAATTACCTTACTTCAGAAGCAACCCAAATTATCCAAGACGCAGAAGGTCGTTCTCAAATTGTCGAAAGTACGGTTGAGAAAGGGCGGAATCCAACATTCTTCGTTGCCGGCATTTACCTGATGATTGTCTTGATGAGCGAAAGTTCCTGGTCCGACCTCCTCTTCTGAGGTGACGAGATGGCGGGCTTGCTCGACGTTTTTGTCATGAAAGAGCGTGTCAACAATGGCTCATCAGCCATCATGATTATTCTTGAAAAAGCATCTATTCTCATCACATTACTCATTATTGTCGCCATTGGATTGGCACTTCACTTACCCTCTTGGGGAATCGGGCTGATGTTCGGACTTTCTCTGGGTCCGGTTGTATTCGGGCATTATTATTTCATTTACATTCGACCGATATTAAAACAGCAAAAGGCGAAGGTTGAAGAATAGAACCCGTTAGTAAGAACCAGTGATACAATGTCCTTAATTTCAAACCTTCTTGACCTCATTGGATTGGGCGGCATAACTGGCATCGATATTCTCTTTGCTGTGATGGCCGTAATTGGAACCTTTTTGTTCTTGATTTATTTTGTTCTCATTCTGATCGGTGGGTTGGCTGATGGAGCACTCGAAATAGCTGGATTTGATACTGATTTCGATTTGGGGGCAGAAGGAATATTCCACATGCTCACGATACAAGGAATCTTGAGTTTCATCATGATGTTTGGAATTGCAGGCCTTGCAGTAACACAGAGCGAGGGTTCTGACCTCCTTGCCATTGTAGTCGCCATCGTCTCTGGAATGTCTTCAATGTGGGTGATTGGAAAAGTATTCCAAGTCATGAAATCTCTCGAAGTTGATGCTACGGTCAAACATTCGTTATCGATTGGAGCACAAGGCAAAGTCTACATGGACATTGGAGCCGGTGAAACTGGTAAAGTGCAAGTCGAATTCCAGAATGCAATGCGTACGTGCGATGCTGTTCTCGAGGATGATACCATGACCCTAAAAACGGGTAAGTTTGTCGAGGTCGTCAAGGCGATTGGAGAAACTCTCATTGTAAAGCCGCTCTCAGTGGCTTCCGTGATTGAAGAAGAATAAGTATTTCTGAAGATTACAACCGTTAAACGACGGGTGAAGACTCTTAAAGGACGCCACGCATGAGACATCATGGCAGGCGTTGGCACTTCGATAGCAGTAATTGGTTTATTCTTATTCACTCTGGCAGTTTTTGGAACTGTTTACATTGCAACAAGCCGTTACAAATTGGCACCTTCAGACAAGATTTTAGTCGTGTATGGTAATGTCAAAGATGCTGGTGCTGCCGCATGTTACCACGGTGGTGGTAAAATTGTCTGGCCATTGATTCAACACTACGCTTATCTCGATCTCAAGCCAATGACTATTCGAATTGATTTGCAACATGCTTTGTCACAACAAAACATTCGTATCAACGTACCATCAACCTTTACGATTGGTATTTCCACAGACCCCTCGATTATGCAGAACGCTGCAGAACGTCTTCTTGGACTTTCACAACAACAGCAAGAAGACATGGCAAGCGAAATCATCTTTGGTCAACTTCGTTTGACAATTGCAACACTCACCATTGAACAAATCAATCAAGACCGTGAAGTCTTCCTGAAGCAAGTCTCCAGTAACGTCGACTCCGAATTGCACAAGATTGGACTGTACCTCATTAACGTCAACATCACTGACATCACTGACGAAGCAGAATACATCGTTTCGATTGGTGCTAAGGCAGCTGCAGAAGCAATTGCTGGTGCAACTGGAGACCGAGCCAAAGCACTCCAAATGGGACAGATTCAAGTCGCTACAGCGGATTCAAACCGTGAAATTGAAGTTCAAAAGAAAGAATCGGCTGCTATTGCTGGAAAAGCAGAAGCCAAGAAACTCGAACGAATTGCAGTTCAAGAAGCGGAATCCGAATCCAAAATGGGTATTGCCGCTGCTGTAAGTCTTGAAGAAATATCTGTCCAAGAACAACAGAAGAATGCAATTGAAGGCGTGAACTTGAGTCTTGCAGACATTGCACTCTCAAATGCAGTTCTTGCAGAACGAGAAGCTGAAGCACGGCAACGTTCTGAAGTTGCTATGCGTCATGCTCAAGAACAAATCGAGAAAGCACAGTATTCACTCGAAAGCGAACGTCTTCGTGCTGCTGACATTGCACGTGAGAAAGTTGCTAAGGAACAAATCGAAATTGCTGCTGATGCTGAAGCAGGGCGCCAACGTCGTATCGCTCAAGGTCAAGCAGATGCTATTCTTGCAAAGTACAAAGCAGAAGCAGAAGGTCAACAAGCGGTTCTTGAAGCAAAAGCGGCTGGATACAAATCCCTCGTTGCAAGTGCAGGTGGAGATCCGAAAGCCGTTGCAACTCTCTTGATGGTTGAAAAGGTCGAAGGATTAGTAGCACGCCAAACTGAAGCAATATCAAATCTCAAGATTGACAAGATTACTGTCTGGGATTCTGGTAACGGTGGCAAAAACGGTGAAGGTGGTTCAACCTCGAACTTCATCTCTTCTTTGATGCAAAGCCTACCTCCTGTCCACGATGTGGCCAAGATGGCTGGAATCGAATTGCCTGAATACCTTGGCGCAATGAAAGACGAGTAAACACCACTACGGTGAACTGGCTCAGGTCCTGAAATCGTATGATTTCACTCTACGTGAGCCGAGGGGTTCAAAGCCAAATCGAGCCGCAAGGATGCTCATGGTAAGTGATTTAGATATCGCACGAGCGGCTACAATGGAACCAATTGAGGCCATTGCCTGGAAATTAGGCATATCATCTCATGAATTAGTCCCAATGGGTCGAGGCATGGCGAAAATTACTTGGGAAGCCCTCAGTCAACGCTTTTCCAAACCCCAAGGCAGTCTCGTCTTGGTGACCTCGGTCAATCCAACTCCTTTTGGTGAAGGGAAAACGGTGACCACAATCGGACTTACACAGGCACTCTGTGCCATCGGTCAAAGCGCCACATGCGTCATTCGTGAACCTTCGATGGGTCCGGTTTTTGGAATCAAAGGAGGTGCTGCTGGCGGAGGACATTCACAAGTGATTCCAATGGAAGACATCAACCTCCATTTCACAGGTGATTTACATGCCGTTACTTCTGCACACAACCTTCTTTCTGCGCTAATTGATAACCATATCAAACAAGGAAATGAATCAAAACTCGAACCAACCAAGGTATTTTGGCCTCGAGTGATCGATATGAATGACCGTTCACTTCGTGATGTTGTCATTGGGTTGGGTGGTTCCGCAAATGGAAATACACGGCAAGACCGATTCGATATTACTGCCGCAAGTGAAGTGATGGCAATTCTTGTCCTCGCACAAGATTACGCCGACCTGCGAAAGCGAATCGGAGAAATTGTCATCGGTGAATCAACTGACGGCAATCCCGTAAAGGCTGAAGAAATCGGTGCTGCTGGATCAATGACCTTACTTCTACGAAATGCCTTCCTACCTAATTTAGTTCAAACCCTCGAAGGAAATCCTGCGTTTATCCACGGTGGACCCTTTGCTAACATTGCCCATGGAAATTCAAGTATTATTGCTGACCGCTTAGCTCTTGGAGCAGCAGACATTGTGGTCACTGAAGCAGGTTTTGGCTCAGATATGGGTGCTGAAAAGTTCATGCACATCAAAGCAGTAAATTCTGGTAAAGCTCCAGATTGCGTTGTAATGAATGTCACCATCCGTTCGATGAAACTTCATGGCGGAGCATTTGGAACTCGCGGAGGCTACCGACCAACAAAGGATGAATTGGAAAAGGAAGACATTGATGCTGTTCTTCGTGGTGCACAAGGTAATTTAGATCGCCATATCAAAAACATGGCAGGATTTGGAATGCCAGTCATTGTTTCAATCAATCGATTCTATTCCGATACTGATGCAGAACTGGATGCTCTCAAGATGGCTGCTCACAAGAGTGGCGCCTCACATGTGGCTTTGACAGAAGTTCATGCCAACGGTGGAAAAGGTGGAGAAGAGTTAGCCAAGGCCGTTGTTGCTGCGGTTCATGACCACGTGGCCAAAGGTCGGCCGTTCACACCTCTGTTTACTCCTGAAACTCCTGTCCTTGAGAAAATGAATGCAATTGCGACACGTATCTACAAAGCAGAAGGTGTTGAAATCAGTACTCCTGCAATGAAGCAACTCGCGAAATTACAGGCATGGGGATACGACCATCTCCCGGTATGTATGGCAAAAACACAATACTCGTTTTCACATGACCCCGGGAAATTAGGTGCGCCGGTTGGATTTACAATCCCAGTTCGTGAATTCCGACTTAATGCTGGCGCTGGATTTATTGTGGCCATACTCGGCAACATGATGACCATGCCAGGATTACCAAAACGACCTGCTGCCCTCGACATGGATATGGACGAGGAAGGACGTCTCACTGGTGTCTTTGGGTGAACCGAATGAAAATCCTCAAGCGTGAACCTCAACTTTGGCGTCTCAGAATTGAGACCGAAGATGATTTATGGACGCTTGCACGCCTCGCTCGAAAGGGAATGCACATTGGAATGCTTGGAGAACGTCGTGACCAAACAACAGGTGGCGAAGAAGGTGGAAGAGCTAAATCTGCAGAAAGGAAGAGGATGTGGATCCGATTACGGATTGAATCTACGGAATACCAAACTTTCAATGAAAACCTTCGCGTTCATGGGACAATTGAAGAAGCACACTTCGATATTGGAATGCATCACACCCACATTGTAGAAATCCGCGATGATGTCGAACTGACGTCACCACATTTCTTTTCATCCTCTGACAAAGACTTACTCAGACAATCAGAAAAAGCATCGGGACAAACAAATGTCGTGCTTGCAGTTGTAGAAACGGATGAAGTCGTATTGTTCCATGTCACCGCCAGAGGGTTGCGTGAAGGTGCCACTTGGACCATGAGAGGCGGTGGTAAAAGAGGCGAAATCCGTCATTCTGCTGGAATCGCTGCCACTTTCCGTTCAAAGGTAATCGATGCTCTTGTCGACACTTTAGGTGAAAACACACCACTGGTCATTTGTGGACCAGGACATGCCCGAGATGCTTTACTGAGTGATTTGAAAACCGCAGGAGAAACTCGAATGATGAAATCAATTGCCACTTCAATGGCAGGAAGAGCTGGTGCCAATGAAATTCTTCGTGAAGGATTGGCAGGTGAACTTCTCAGTGAACATGCAATTACTCGAGAAATATCACTGATCGAAAAGGCTTGGGAACGATTGGCGACAAACGGCGCTGTTGCCTATGGACCAGAGGCTTTGAAGAAAGCGATGGATGAAGGTGCAATCGAAACACTGCTCATCTCAGCAGACCTTTTACGCGCAGAGAATGAAGGAATCGGAAAACAAACATGGATGGAATGGGCCAATGGCTTATCTGACATTGGAGCAGAACTGGTTCAATGTTCAACTGACCATGATGCTGGGCAACAACTTCTGGGGCTTGGAGGAGTGGTTGCTTTACTCCGATATGCAATGTGAGAGGCGAGACTATGCGAATCGTAACACTTGCTGATTTGAAAGAAGACAAACGTGCTGACATGCATGGTGCTCGATGGCTACTCCTTACTGCAAGTGAACTTGAACGATCAGCATCGTTGTTGATGTTTACTGAATTGGATGATATTTTGGTTGCAGTTGACCATCGGGGCGTAGTACCTGCAGACGGGCTGTGGCAACGAGCGGTCCATCTCATCGTAATCGATGGAACTCAAACTGAGGCTGAAACATTTCGTCGCCGTTCCGGAATCACCAAAGTCATAGCCAATACGAATGAAGACATACGTACATTTCTTTGGTAGTGGGTCTGGAGGGATTTGAACCCTCGATCAACGCCGTGTAAGGGCGGTGTCATAACCACTAGACCACAGACCCAACCAACCCTGTGAGAAGGTGTTATTGAAGGCATTGATGCTTGGGTTAACATCAAAACTGAAGAACAATGCCATTGGACACAATGGATGAAGATGTGCAAGCCGCTGCGGCTCGTCTCGTACGGCGCATCAAAGAAGGTGGCCACACAATCACTGTTGCTGAATCATGCACGGGCGGGCTACTCGCGAGTGCTTTCACTGACATTGCCGGAGCATCTTCTTGGTTTAATCAAGGATGGATTACCTATTCGAATGATGCTAAGATCAAGGAATTGGAAGTCCAACCAAAATCAATTGAAAAGAAAGGTGCTGTTTCAGCAGAAGTGGCGATTCAAATGGCACAAGGTGCACTAAAGCATGCAAACGCAGATATTGCGATTTCCATAACCGGCATTGCAGGACCAAAAAACGATGGAACCAACAAGAAAGTCGGGCTTGTGTACGTCGGAATTGCATCCAATAATTGGGCAAATGCAGAATCAACTCAAATTGGTGGTAACCGTGCGGAAAACAAAATTGGATTCGTTCATTTTGCATTATTATCCACCATCAAACGATGGGATGAAGCCATGGTCCAAGCTGAAGAGCATCGCAAAGAAATGGAACGTCAAAAGGCTGAACTCGAATTGGAGAAGACTCAATTTGAATTGGAACGTGCGGAAAGAGAAGCTGCTGCACGCCAATCAGCACCTTGGCAAGATGATGCGTGGGACGGTGAGGGTGCCCCTCCTACTCGAGATACCTCACTTGATGACGAAGTTGAGTGGGATTGAACGACTCAAAAAGTGAACCGTTCAAACCGGTGTGCTTTTGGAGCGTAGGCCTCACCTCCAATGCATGGGTGCGTCGGAGGAGGAGATGACTGCACTCTTGCGGCAACGTGGATTTCTCCCTACATCAGCTGTTCGAATT
>CAJJCP010000025.1 GCA_905182715.1 uncultured Candidatus Poseidoniales archaeon | reverse complement strand
TGTTGCTGAATTCCCTCATGTCATCTCTTATGATGTTGCAGGAGTTGTGGAAAAAGCCGATAGCAAAGGAGTATTTTCGGTAGGACAGCCTGTGTTTGCTCGCATATGGGGAGATGTAGATGATGACAAGAAGACACCGTGGTTCAGAGGTGCGATGGCCGAATTTTGTGTTGCACGTACATCTGATGTTGTCACTAAGCCAGACAATATCAGTTTCGAGGAAGCCGCATCTATTCCACTCGCTGGAATGACTGCATTCCAGGTACTGAAAGAATCTGGGCTGAAAGAAGGAGACTCTGTCTTCATCTCCGGAGGGGCTGGTGGAGTTGGCACAATGGCCATTCAATTGGCAAAGCATGTATTCAAAGCAGGACTTGTAGTTACTACAGCATCAAAAGGCGAAAAGATGGATTTGTGTAAGAGCCTTGGTGCAGATGAAGTCCTCGATTACAAATCAGAGAAGCTTTGTCACAGTATATGGAAACGATGACAGTACGAAATTCGATGTTTGTTTTGATACAACTGCAGAAGGTCTTGAGATGGTCAAAGTCATCAAAGAAGGGGGACGAATTGTATCTATTGCAGGAACGCCTACTTTAGATGAAATTAGGAGAATCGGAGGAACTGCTTGGATTCTCAAGTTGTTTTTGAAGAGGAGAGAGAAGCGCAAGGAGTACAAAGCTGCTCAATCTATGAACGCTAACTGGACCTACCTCTTCCTTTCACCAAGTCATGAGGATCTCTCAACGCTTGCAAATCATCTCGAAAGCGGTGTGATTAAGCCTGTGCTCGACGGTGTTTGGGACTTCCATTCAGAAGATTCCGAAGATGGCTGGCAGGGGGCGTTCAATCGCTCTTTTTCGGGTCGAGCAAAAGGGAAATGCGTTGTGCAAATTTCATCCTAAGCATGGTCTGAACGAATTGTGATACCCCTCTGTATTACCCTTGCGACAAGCGTTTCACGCGTCGGTAGGCAGTGTACTGGGGGACTGAACACCCATTGTACTCTCTCCATAATGTCTTGAGGGGTTTGAAAGAACCCTTGCGATTTCGTGGAAATGATATGTCGGTTATCTGTATCAACCCATGAGATACCGTGTGAACTTTCGATTACAGAGGTCTCTACATCAGAACCTGCTTATCGACGATCACGTTCACTCATTACGACGAATAAATGCTGCACCAAGCAAGCTAAGTGTTGCCAGTATTCCTGTAAAGCCTGGAATCGATGAATCCTCGTCGGAAACAGTATCTTTAGATTTAGTTGAATCAAGTGGGAAGGCGTCGTCTGCATCTAGGACGTTATCTCCGTCATCGTCGGTGTCGGCATTGTCGCCAGTTCCGTCATTGTCTGTATCCGCGGATTCCGAGGAGTCGAGTGGGAAGGCGTCGTCTACATCTAGGACGTTATCTCCATCATCGTCGGTGTCGGCATTGTCGCCAGTTCCGTCATTGTCTGTATCCTCGGATTCCGAGGAGTCAAGTGGGAAGGCGTCGTCTGCATCCGTCACATTATCTCCATCATCGTCCGTATCGGCATTGTCGCCAGTTCCGTCATTGTCTGTATCCACGGATTCCGAGGAGTCGAGTGGGAAAGCATCGTCTGCATCCGTTACGTTATCTCCATCATCGTCGGTATCGGCATTGTCGCCAGTTCCGTCATTATCCGTATCCTCAGATTCGGTTGGGTCAAGTGGGAAGGCGTCGTCTGCATCCGTCACGTTATCTCCATCATCGTCGGTATCGGCATTGTCGCCAGTTCCGTCATTATCCGTATCTTCAGATTCGGTTGGATCAAGTGGGAATGCGTCGTCCGCATCCGTCACGTTATCTCCATCATCATCGGTATCGGCATTGTCGCCAGTTCCGTCATTATCCGTATCCTCAGATTCGGTTGGGTCGAGTGGGAAGGCGTCGTCTGCATCCGAACGTTATCTCCATCATCATCGGTATCGGCATTGTCGCCAGTTCCGTCATTATCCGTATCCTCAGATTCGGTTGGGTCGAGTGGGAAGGCGTCGTCCGCATCTAGAACGTTATCTCCATCATCGTCGGTATCGGCATTGTCGCCAGTTCCGTCATTATCCGTATCCTCAGATTCGGTTGGGTCGAGTGGGAAGGCGTCGTCCGCATCTAGAACGCTATCTCCATCATCGTCCGTGTCGGCATTGTCGCCAGTTCCGTCGTTGTCTGTATCCACGGATTCAGAAGAGTCGAGTGGGAAGGTGTCGTCTGCATCTAGAACGTTATCTCCGTCATCATCGGTGTCGGCATTGTCGCCAGTTCCATCGTTGTCTGTATCTACGGATTCCGAGGAGTCAAGTGGGAATGCATCGCTGACATCGAGTATTCCATCGTTATCGTCATCTGAGTCTTCGTTAGAATCTTGACATCCATCGCCGTCATAATCGGTTGTAGCCGTGGATGTCCAATTTGTATTGCCGTTTGGGCAATCGTCGATCGTATTGTTCAATCCGTCACCGTCTGTATCGAGATTTGAGTTGTTTCCTGAGTTGTTGCCGGAATTATTTCCACCTGCGCTATTGCTGAAGGTCATGTACTCAAGATTGTAATTGGGGTAATCATCAAGATAGGTCACGTGCAGATTATCATTGGAATCAATCGCTAATGAGGATTGCCAGCCGACGTCATCTGTGCTGTCGAGTGAGACCGGTGTGCTCCAAGAAGAGCCATCATAGGTCATGTACTCAAGATTGCCATTGGTGTAGTCAAGATAGGTCACGTGCAGGTTATCATTGGAATCAATCGCTAATGAGGATTGCCAGCCGACGTTATCTGTGCTGTCGAGCGAGACCGGTGTGCTCCAAGACGAGCCATCATAGGTCATGTACTCAAGATTGCCATTGGTGTAGTCATAATAGGTCACGTGCAGGTTATCATTGGAATCAATCGCTAATGAGGAATAAAAGCCGACTAAATCTGTGCTGTCGAGTGAGATCGGTGTGCTCCATGAAGAGCCATCATAGGTCATGTACTCAAGATTGCCATTGGTGGCGTCAAGGTAGGTTACGTGCAGGTTATCATTCGAATCAATCGCTAGTGAGGACTGTATGCCGACCTCATCTGTACTGTCGAGTGTGACCGGTGTGCTCCAAGAAGAGCCATCATGGGTCATGTACTCAAGATTGTCATTGGTGTAGTCAAGATAGGTCACATGCAGGTTATCATTGGAATCAATCGCTAATGAGGATTCCCAGCCGACGCTACCTGTGCTGTCGAGTGAGACAGGTGTGCTCCATGAAGAGCCATCATAGGTCATGTACTCAAGATTTTCATTGGTGTTGTCAACATAGGTCACGTGCAGGTTATCATTGGAGTCAATCGCTAATGAGGATTCACTGCCGACGTTATCTGTGCTGTCGAGTGAGACCGGTGTGCTCCAAGAAGAGCCATCATAGGTCATGTACTCAAGATTGACATTGGTGTCGTCAAGATAGGTTACATGCAGGTTATCATTGGAATCAATCGCTAATGAGGATTGATAGCCGACGCTACCTGTGCTGTCGAGTGTTGCAGGTGTGCTCCATACTTGAGAGGTATTCCCACCACTGTTGTTGCCACCTGTGTTATTGCTGGAGATCATGTACTCAAGATTGCCATTGGTGTCGTCATAATAGGTCACGTGCAAGCCATCATTGAAATCTATCGCTAATGAGGATCGATAGCCGACGTCACCTCTGCTGTCGAGAGAGACCGGTGTGCTCCATGAGGAGCCGTCATTGGTCATGTACTCAAGATTGTAATAGGGGTATGAATCAAGATAGGTCACGTGCAGATTATCATTGGAATCAATCGCTAATGAGGATTGCCAGCCGACGTCATCTGTGCTGTCGAGTGAGACCGGTGTGCTCCAAGAAGAGCCATCATAGGTCATGTACTCAAGATTTTGATTGGTCCAGTCAAGATAAGTTACATGCAGGTTATCATTGGAATCAATCGCTAATGAGGATTGATAGCCGATGTCATCTGTGCTGTCGAGCGAGACCGGTGTGGTCCAAGACGAGCCATCATAGGTCATGTACTCAAGATTGCCATTGGTGTAGTCATAATAGGTCACGTGCAGGTTATCATTGGAATCAATCGCTAATGAGGATTGCCAGCCGACGTCATCTGTGCTGTCGAGTGAGACCGGTGTGCTCCAAGAAGAGCCATCATAGGTCATGTACTCAAGATTTTGATTGGTCCAGTCAAGATAAGTTACATGCAGGTTATCATTGGAATCAATCGCTAATGAAGATTGCCTGCCGACGTTATCTGTGCTGTCGAGTGTGATCGGTGTGCTCCAAGAAGAGCCATCATAGGTCATGTACTCAAGATTGCTCATTGGTAGTGTCAAGATAGGTCACGTGCAGGTTATCACTGGAATCAATCGCTAATGAGGAATCTCTGCCGACGTCTATCTGTGCTGTCGAGTGAGATCGGTGTGCTCCAAGAAGAGCCATCATAGGTCGTGTACTCAAGATTTTGATTGGTCCAGTCCAAATAAGTTACATGCAGGTTATTATTGGAATCAATTGCTAATGAGGATTGATAGCCGATGTCATCTGTGCTGTCGAGCGAGACCGGTGTGCTCCATGAAGGGGCATTCCGAGCGGAAACAGAAAAAGAATCTTCATCGTTCGTCTCCGATGTTAACATCGTTGTATTCACATCATTTGTCACAGCCAATAAGGTAGTTTGAGCCACCAAAAGGAACATCAAAAATAAGGCAACCGAGGTTGTTGGCTTTAGGCGCATGAAGTTTCCAATCTGGTGACGCTTAAGACTTGAATGGATGAAATTGAACCCTTAAAAAAGCCATATTTTTTGAAATTACCCTCTGTATACCCTTGCGACAGGCATCTCACGCGTCCGTACCGACGCGTGGACTGTCTGTACAGAGGGTGTCGGAAGGGTTACACCACTGTCACAGAAGTTCCATATACGAACGATTACTTAGAAGAATCATGAACAAAAAGGTTGCACTTTTTCTTGTTGTTTTGATGTTTACAGTCTCTTTATCGGGTTGTTTGCGTAATGGGAAAGGTGATGGAGTTTCAGATGCAATGCTTTGTTCAGCAAGTTCAAGTTTCATGTTGTGATTTGCTTCCAAATCCTTGAGTCGGCTGTTCAGTTCGCTTTCAAATTCATCTCCTCGGACTTGGTTTACAATATCCGCGTAGCCGGTGGCATCCATTTCAAACTTTGAATCACATTTAGGGCACTTGACTTCCTTCATGACAATACACCGAATTTAACAGTATTTGAACTGTTCTCAAGAGGAGCACCAATCTTGATACACCATTTTCGATAGTCCGAAGCTAGGTTTGCGATCGTTGCTGGTGCATCAGCGTCCAGCTCTGTTCGCAGAATAGCAGCTTCACCAAGAACGAAGTGTCCACCAATCACTTTCTGTGCATAGAGCAAACTGGCACGTGGATCTTGAAATTGCTTGTTCACCCTGATAAATCGGCCCTTGATGACAAAACAGGCATAGTGAGATGCGTAGTACCCCGAAGTGGCAATGTTCGCCTCGCCATCCAACCAGTGGGTAGGAACGTATATGTTCCATAGCGAACGCTTCAATCTACTGAATTGTTTACAAAGGTGTTATGAAATCACCCTCGTTAACAACAAGTAGAAGTTTATCTCTAACGAGGAATCACTCTTCCTCAGCAATTTCAGCAAGAGATTTATCTTCATTCCTTAGAGGTGGTTGAGCACGATAGAGCATAAACATGATTCCAAGAACTACAGCAATTCCAAGCAGTGAGAGGGCTGGTGCTTGTTGTGCACTTTCGAAGGAACTTAGAGGATCCTTGTTATCTCCAAGACCATCTCCATTCACATCAGCCCATTCTGTTGGATCTTCAGGGAAATCGTCGCTTGAATCTGAAACTCCATCACCATCATCATCAGTATCTGCATTATTACCAATACCATCGTGATCGGTATCAACGGATTCTGTTGAATCAAGTGGGAAAGTATCGTTGGTATCAAAAACACCGTCACCATCATCGTCGACATCTGCATTATCGCCAGTTCCGTCATTATCTGTATCGACTGATTCTGTTGAATCAAGTGGGAAAGTATCGTTGGTATCAAAAACATCATCACCATCATCGTCGATATCTGCATTATCGCCAGTTCCGTCATTATCTGTATCGACGGATTCTGTTGAATCAAGTGGGAAAGCATCGTTGGTATCAGAAACGCCATCACCGTCATCATCAATATCTGCATTATTGCCAGTTCCGTCATTATCTGTATCGATTGATTCTGTTGAATCGAGTGGGAACAAATCATCAATATCGAGAATTAAATCGTTATCATCATCGGTATCAGAGTTATCACCAAAACCATCATTATCCGTATCAACGGATTCTGTTGAATCAAGTGGGAAAGTATCGTTGGTATCGGAAACGCCATCACCATCATCGTCGATATCTGCATTATCGCCAGTTCCGTCATTATCTGTATCGACGGATTCTGTTGAATCGAGTGGGAATTCATCATGTTCTTCATCTCCATGACCGTCACCATCCGTATCAGCCCATTCAGAGGAATTATTAGGGAATAAATCCGGATTATTTCCATTTATATTATCACCATATCCATCTTCATCATTATCTTCAAATTGTGTTGGGTCATATGGGAATTCATCAGAGTTATCGCCAACTCCATCGTCATCTGAGTCTTCTGATTCGTCAGAATCATCCGGGAAAGCATCAGAATTATCTCCAAACCCATCTCCATCAGAATCTATACTTTCATTTGAGTCATATGGGAATTGGTCTGAATTATCACCGACTCCGTCACCATCAGAATCTTCTGATTCAGTGGAATCGTCCGGGAATTCATCCGAATTATCCCCAACTCCGTCACCATCAGAATCTTCCCATTCATTTGAGTCTCCAGGGAATAAATCTTCAGCATTACTCCAGCCATCATTATCATTATCGATACAGCCTGCAACATCTTCAGTACTGGTGCCATAAAAGATTGGACAGGAATCGAAAACCACATCATTTGATATAGATTCATCACTTTCTTTCAATATACTCATCCGTTCACCATTCAGATTTGTATAGCCAATGTAGGCTTGATCGTCATTTGATAATACGAAGTCTAAGTTCTCTGCGCAATCTACATCAAAAGGTACAATTATAGAAATATCCCATTCGACTCCGTCATAAATCGCATATTTTATTCGATGTTTCATAGGTGCCCATTCATCATAAAAACAGTTGGTATACACAACATGGGTAAACCCATTGGAATCGACTTCCATTCTGAGATTGACCCCTTCGAGGTCTTCATCGCCACCGAGGTAATAATCTTTGAGATTCTGTCCAGAAGTAAAACCAAATTCATCAGGAGAATCAAAAGGTTCCATGTCAATACATCGGGCATCACCACTAAGGCTAGAATAACTTGAATTACTTACACCAAAAAACAACTGGCCTCTTTGTACTATATCGATGGAGAATAAATGCATCTTATCAAAAGGATCCAAATGGGCTATTGGTTCAACAGATTCTGCCTCCATGCCCGCGCCAGAATAATATCCACAATTCCAGTCAAGAACAATCCCAATTCTATGATTATACTCAATAAGTAAACTCAGGTCTTGAACAACGGTTAAGTCACCAAAAGAATCGATATAGAAGTCCATATAATTAAGTGTCTGCTCACTGAAAAGTATACCGGGCCAGCCATCCATTGACTTTATAGTCGAATGTAGCTGACCTTGCCACCCATTGATACTGTCGACTGAAGCCATCCAGTGGGCGTTTAATTCAATAGATTCTGAGATTCCATTATTTGCATATGTCACATTCGAGTAAACTTGGTAGTACACTGGATCGCCTGCATTACCCGTCACTAAATATACATCATCCGAAAAACCGACTTCAGAAGCGACCAATTCATAATCTCCAAGATCTAAAGGACCAAAGCTGCTTGATATGTTTTGAAAATGCCAATTTCCAGACTCTGTATATATGCCATACTTAGCAGTTCCAGTCAAAATTGAAGAATTTAGGTATACATCCACAATCGCGTGAATTGTGTTATTGACATATGCCAAATCGGTAAATCCCAAAGAGTATGAACCATTTTCATCTTGAAGTGTATTCACAGTCCAAGAAACCCCATCCCAAATACTATGATTGGTTTGTAATTCCCAATGCATGGGACCTATATTGATAGAGTTTGTAGAAATAATATGTAAAGAGCCTGAATCATCATACCATACTTGGTCTAGGAAATATCTGTCACTATTGATTCCATTCGTCTGTGTTGAAGAACATATTGCTGCTGAGGAATTTACTGCTATATCCAACAGTGATAAAGGCACAGACGGCTCTATGATATACTGGGGGAAAGTCGCTAATCCTTCATCTTCAAAACCATCGTTATCAAAATCAAGTGGAGAATCATCTGTTAATATTGCATTTTCAACGAATTCTCCTGGCCAGTGAGATGGTTTACAAAATGATTCATCTCCCCAATTATCACCAAGCCCATCACCATCAGTGTCTTTCCATTGTGTGACTTTGTTGTGGAAATCATCACCTAAGTCTGACCATCCGTCACCGTCTGTGTCGATACAACCTATTCGGTCTTCAGTGCTGGTTCCATAAGTGTTTGGACAAGCATCGTTTGTATCCAAAACACCGTCCATATCTGTATCTGTGTTGCCAGTGTGCATCGATTCGGTTTCGGTCAGTTCCAAAGACGTTTGTTCGTGGTCCTGAACGGTGATTTCACCAAAGGTAGAAATGCTGGCGATTATCATCAAGAAGGCAAGGAACATAGGAGTGATGTTGCGCATGGCTTGTCGACTTGTGTTGAGCATTTGTAGTTTGGCTGGAGTCTTGTAAGTCGAACCCTTTGGATCAGTGGCTACCGACGCGTGGACTGTCTGTACAGAGGGTGTCGGAAGGGTTACACCACTGTCACAGAAGTTACATATACGAACGATTACTTAGAAGAATCATGAACAAAAAGGTTGCACTTTTTCTTGTTGTTTTGATGTTTACAGTCTCTTTATCGGGTTGTTTGCGTAATGGGAAAGGTGATGGAGAACTTGACATGATTGATCGTCCACCAGAGGATGTAGACTCGGAAGATTACAATGTTCTCTATATTGGCCATAGTTTCGGTAGACAATTTGCAAAATTGCTTGAAGATTATGCACATACATCCGGAATTTCTAACCACGCCGCTTACGCTCAATTTAGTGGAGGGCCGAACGGGGCTCCAGATGCTCTGTGGGCTGATGAAGCGGACAGCGAGCGTATCAAAGAGTTCCTTGATACAGGAGAAATTGATGTTCTAATCATGATTTGTTGTAGTATCGAATTTATTGAATCAGGCGCTCAGTCGGATGAAGCAATTTGGAATTTCACTGAATATGCACTCGACCGGAATGCGAATACTAGAATCGGTTTAGCCCTGCCCTGGAAAGATTATCCAGAAGATTATGATAACGCAAGCGAATTTAGAGATGGCTCAGATGAAGCATATAGATCATGGGCTAGCCTTGGAACAAACTTGAGTTCCGACTATCCTGATGCTGATATCTTCACTTTCCATCATGGAGCAATTGCCTATGAATTACGCGAGATGTTTGAAGCAGGTGAATTGGAAGGTGACATTGAGAAATTAAGCGGACCTAAGCCAACTTCAATTTTCACAGACGCTAAAGGTCATGCAGGGCAATTGACAATCGACACAGGAACCCTCATTTGGCTTCATGCAGTCCATGGTTTCGAACCTTTGGATATGCCGGAATTTACTCAGTGGGACACAGACATTCGAGTCATTGCAGACTCTGTTCTCAATGAACAAAATCAACAGTAGCGACATATCATTTCCGTGAAGTCGCAAGGGTTCTCTCAAACCCCTCAAGACATTATGGAAGAGTACAATGGGTGTTCAGTTCCTCAGTACACAGCCTGCGCACCGTACTCGCATCGTTTCAAAGGAGAGTTACTGAATCTGCTCTTTCTTCTGGTGAAGTGAAAGATCTAGTAATCCAATACATTGTAACCTTCTTGCATCCAATGGAATCCTTTCACAGTCCAATTCAGTAATTGGTCCACATTTTGCTGAGTGAGGCCAGCAGCTGTTGCTACTTTGTCCAGAACGCTGCGTTCCGAATCATCAACTTCTCGATCGACCATTGTCATTAAACAAATATCTCTCAATGCTAATTTAATCGAACGTGGTTGCATCTTTGCAAGATGTGCATCTAAGTCCAGTTGTTGCAACATGCTCTCACGAAGTTGTTGCTTTCGTCCAGGAGAAAGGAGGGTGGCACCAAGCCTTTGTTCATAAAAGGCCATTTCGATACGAGAAACCTCGCCATCTACACTTGCCAAGTAAGCCAAAAGTTGAGCATATTGAAACCGTTCCGAGGGGTCCATTTCATGGATGACATCATGGAGCATGATTACCCGTCTCCACCTTCATCCAAGAGCATTTTGGTATGGAATGCATGGAAAATTGACATAAGGAGGGCTTGAACAGCATGGCACGAGGGGTAAAATGAACAAACGCCGAATCTCGATTTTTTTGACGACCCTCTTGCTGCTGCCACTTTTGAGCACAGTTCAAGCCGATGGCACGAATGAACCTGACCTTGGGGCAAAGAACCTCACTGCTGCATTCGATTTGACAAACGAAACTGTGACATTGATTTGGGAAAATATTGATACCAATGACTACCTCATTCTTGAAGATTTGAAAAACACCAATTATTCACTTTACCGTTCAGATGAGCCGCTAAACAGTTCAAATTATCAAAATGCGCAACTCATCGAAGACCAGATACAGGCCTGCTTTGATTCGGATTCCCTCACCATGTGTAAAAACCGACAACATGTGGTTGTATTTCAGACACCTGCAAATACCGATGGTGGATTCTACTATGGCGTTCTTAGTACTTTGAACAACGGCACTACAATCGATGACTTCTCAATAGGTAATGCTTCTTTGAGTGAACCTCTTTACGAATACGGCTCTTCAATCCGTTCCCCGTACAGTCTCCAAGCCGTGTTTAATGCAACTGCTTCTACCACTGAGTTAAGCTGGATTGATGTCTCTCAAGTGGATGCATCTGTTGATTCGAACCACACCACATCCATATGGGGGCATGCAATCAAAGCAAATCGAAGCAATTGGAACTCAATCGTTAAATTGAGCATTGCGTCGAACCTTTCATCAGATATTCATTCCTTTGAAATCACCCACCCTCCAAATGTAAGTCGGGTTCAACATTATACTGTCTTACATTCTTTTGGTGGCGTACAGGATGAAAGGCTTCTCTCGAGTAATTCTCTTCCACAAGGGATTACTGAAGATAACGTAGGGTCGTCGATCACGGGAACTCTGCAAGTGAACTTCAATGCTTCAATTTCTACGACTGAATTAAATTGGACTGGCTCAGTCATTGAAGATGTCAATCACACACTGCATATTTGGCGCAGCCCTACAAGCATTACCGACCTGCTTGCTGATGAAGTTGAAGAGATTGCTCTCTTGCCTGCCAATTCAACTCATTTTAATTTCACAGTGCTTCCTGGGCACAGTGGTGACTCGTACTATCTCATCACACTATCAGATGAACTGGGAAATCAACAACAGAACCTTTCTGCGGCACCAAATGCCCAGACCAATGAATTCACTTTGGTCGAAAATCAAAACATTGTAACAGACTTGGCTGCAACTCACTCGATGGGAATTACGCAGTTAACATGGTCAGATTTAGAAAACCACTCTGAAGCTCAGTACCAGATTTGGAGGTCAACAACAGGCCCAATTGGAACGACCTCAGATGGAACACTCGTAGCGATTATTGATGCAGGAGTTCAACACTACAATTTGACATTAGACTCAGGAGTTTCCGAAAACGCATGGTACGCAATTACCGTAATCGCATCTTTTGGAACTCAAAACATAACCTATGCACAAAGCAACATTTCAATTGGTCTGAATTCTCTTAACTCACTTCTTGTAGAAGATACCAAGAAACCAACTGTCCCTTCAATATTGAATGCAAACTATCACGCTGATGGAACAACAGAACTCACTTGGATGGGTGATGGGATGGAGTCTGGAACAAATTGGATGATTTATCGCAACCTCTACAGCGACATGGATGAGCCTGCCTTTTGGGTACTCGTGGCACAGGTCGAAAATACCGTAGCCTCGCAGTATACTCTCTCTGTTGATACGGTAGCCCAAATCGGAGAAGAAGTAACTGTAGTGTATGCGATCGGTGGAATCGATACATTTGGCAATGAAGTAGACTTTGAAGATTGGACATTAAGTGATTCAGTTAATGAAGACCGAAATGCACCTAAAGTACAATTAAAACTCTACAATTCTGAAGCAAAAATCGAGACCAGTCGATGGTTTGTTGGTTGGGAAAATGCAACATTTTCCAATTTACATACTGGTGAATATACCGTCCAATTCATGCTGAGTGATGATGCAGTATCTCTTGAATATACAATTTCGACTCTTACTCAAAAGCAAAGTATCGACTTGACACAAGGTATCGCTGCAATCGATTTGTCCCTTTCCAATCAATCTCCTGACGTCACAATTGCAATCACAGTTACCGATTTGGCTGGGAACTCTGTATCATTTTATACTGTATTTTGCACTTCCTGTTTGATCGAAGTGGATTCAGAAAATCCAGTCGTTGAGGAAGAGCAAGAGCAAGAAGAGGTGGTTGGAGATGTATCTGATGAAGATTCAAGCAATCAAGTGAATATTCTTATCGGGTTGTGTATCGTTCTTTTCTTCGCCCTCTGCTTCATGGTGGTGCGTAGTCCAAACTCAGGAAAGAATCCTTCTGGGCTTCCAACGAAATCAGAAGATGTATGGATTTCAAAGTATACTAACAAAAAGTAATCTTTGAATACAAATGGCCATGCACAACGTTGCGAGTTTCATTCCATCCAAGGAATCACATCAGGTATCTCTGCGAAAAGATTGGCGGGAAGCGCTGTTTTAATTTTCGACACCGCACCCAAACCTGCAGTTACTTTGTTTTGCCATGCTTCAAATTGTTCGAAGGATGTCATCGTAAGAACTGGATTGTTGGCACGGTTCCAATCAAGTGTTTGCATGACGGTCTCTGGCGGGTCATGTCCCGTACAGACGAGAAGTTCACCATCAAGCAATTCGAGTTTTTTCAGAGACTCCCAATGAGAGAGCAAGCGACCACTCGGCAAATCATCCCGACCGACACCACCTTGGCCAGTAAAGAGGAAATCACCCGTCAACAAATGCGTTGGAGTTTCAATGAGAACATGGTCGTTAGTATGTCCAGGCACATGATGGATTTTGAGAGGAGTTGAACCAAGCATCAGTATTTCTCCTTCTTCGAGGTATTTGGAGACATTCAAACATGGTGTATCTTTCCACATCACATATTCGCAACCTGTTCGCTCTCGAAGAGATGAGCATGCAGAGATATGGTCGGCATGGGTATGCGTTGCAATGGTGCAGTAGAGAACAAGGTTACGAGCCTCGAGGATTGCGAGATATTTATTCATGAAATCGTAAACAGGATCGACGAGTGCAGCCATTCGAGTTTCGGGGTCTACCAGCAGATAGGTCTTTGCCCAGCCGGAAAGATTGAGTTGTTCGAAGTTCATGAGTGAGCGATTGAGCACATGTACTTGAAGAATACCATCTTCAAAAATTACAATCATACGAGCATTGATGAAACATGAGGTGGACCGAAGAACATGCATCCCGAGGAAGTTGTTCATCTTGAACACGACGGGAAGGTGTTACTGGTTGACCAAGAAGGGAATGGTCCACAACTCCCAATTCAAGGTCGCCAGAACGAGGCGACGGCACTACGACTTCCAACACGTGCCGAAATCGAACGTATGGGTATTGAATGGAAGGTCATACGGGAAACTCGTATCGTATTTGGTACACTTGTGTACCGTGTTCTCAAAGGATATCCAGACATTGAATGGCCAAAGCACTGGGCATGGAAAGATGAAATGATTGCAGATGACTCGGTTCACCCTGTGGCACGAGAAGCAATTTACCGTTCGATTCACCGCCTTGTATCGAAAGTCATGATCTGTAATGATGCTGGACAGGTCTTACTTGGAAAGGTTGAACGTGGGCACTTTAGAGGATTCTGGACACTCCCTGGCGGCTATATGGACCACGATGAACATCCAAGTATTGGGTGTGTGCGAGAAACGCTTGAGGAGATTGGTTTGAGCATCGTATTAGAACAGAATGAACCACTTATCACGCAGAAAATATTTACTGATGATGGAATTTCATTTGTATCGTTCACCTACCGTTCAAATTGGAATGGGGGCATTGAGACATTGGAATTGCAGACTGAAGAGATTTCAGAAGTCAAATGGTTTACGCCAGATGACGCACGAAATGTAGCCGTGTCTTATTTTGATAAAGAAGCGTTACGAACGCTTTAATCAAGCACCAACACTCTTGCGTGCTGCTTCAAGGGCATCTTCGAGACCTTCTGGATGGGAGCCTCCACCCTGTGCGAGTGTTGGACGACCGCCTCCACCACCTTTGATGTGATGTGAAATCTCTCGGAGTAAAACAACTGCATCATACCGTTCACTGGCAATTGTATTTTCAGTAACGGCAATCATCAACTTTCCACCGCCTTCCTTAGAACCAAGAACTGCAAGAGTTGGTTTTGAAGAATCAAGTGTAAGTTCCTTGAGCATTTTTGTCATTTTCTTGAGGTCACCGCTGACCTCCATTATGGCAATACGTACACCATCGACTTCAGACGAATCTGAACCGCCTCCAGCAGTACGCAAACGAACAATTTCAGCTTCAAGTTGCTCAATCATCTTTCGCTGGTCCTTCCATTCGGAGTAAAACCGCTCGGATGCTTTTGGTAATTCATGCGATGGAATACCAAACGTTTCACTTGCTTGTCTCAACAAGGAATCTTGATTTCGAGCATACATCAACGCAGCATGTCCTGCGACAATGTGGAGGCGTTCAACACCATCTTGAACGGCAGCGGAACGAATGATTCGAATAGAACCGATTTGGCCTGGTTCATCATGATGTGTGCCGCCGCAAGCCTGAATGTCGTGGTCTGCAATGCGGAGAATGCGTATGGAATTACCTTTTGGCGCTCCACCTTGATACAAATCAAAACCAAACTTCTTGTCGGCATCTTTTCGATTCAATTCGGTTTTCTCGGTTCGTTGAACCTGACCCAAGACTTCATTCGCCAAGGATTCAATGGCATCGAGGTCGTCACGATTTAATCGATTGAAATGAGTGATGTCAAGACGCCCGGATTCGACTGATTTGTTTGCCCCTGCCTGATAGATATGAGGTCCGAGTATTCGACGGGCTGCGCCTCCGACAATGTGAACTGCAGTGTGATGGTCCATCAATTGCTTTCGACGATTCCAATCGAGGCTACCATGAACTAAATCACCGGTTTCAAAAGGACCATCGACCAAATGCAGGACATGAGAACCAACTTTACGTGTATCAAGTACACGATGATGAGTGGAATCCGTAACTAATCGCCCGTAGTCACCTTCTTGGCCGCCGCCTTCAGGATAGAAACACGTTTTGTCAAGAAGAATCCCATGTGTTGCACCGGACGGAAGGTCATCTCCGATAAGTGGTAAACACGCGAGCACACTGGCATCGAATTCTCGTTGTTGTACATCCTCGTAATACAGAGCGACGGTAGCGGGGAGGTGTGGGATCTGTTCAACGAGTGGAATCTCCTCAACAGTTTGGGCAGCTTGCTTAGCGATACGAGCATGGCGGTCCGCCATTTCAGCGGCAAAACCTGTACGAATACGCACATTCTTCCAACCGGCGTTCTTTGCTAATCCGACGACCATGTCTGGTGCGAGGCCGTGGGAATCATTGAGTTGGAAAAGGGTCTCGTCAGGAATCGATTCAGAATCAATCGGGATGCCTTTGAGTTGAGTTGTAATGACGTTACCACCTTTACGAATCATTTCTTCGTACCGTTCTTCTTCAAGTTGAAGAATTCCAAGAAGACCGTCATGAGTTTGTTTCATCGCTTGTCCACCAAGGTTGATGGTGATGTGATGTTCTGCAAGTTCGGAAAGTGAAATGGTGAGGCCTAAATCATCTCGCAGGCGTAAAGTTCGGCGGGCAAGCATTCGGGCGAGGTAGCCGGCTTTGGCATTCGAAGGAACCAGTCCATCTCCGAGCATGTTACTCAAAGCATGAAGGTGATCGGGAATGGCATAAATTTTCGAGAGAGGCTCAGTAACCGCTGAGAATTGTTCCGAGGTTACGGTAATACCGCGTTCGCCCAAACGGCGTAAGAAAGTGGTACGAAGTTCTTCAGCATCGACTCCTGGTTCAATGTTCATAATTCCATTGAGGCGGCTCATTTCACCGAGCAATGCATCCAAGTCAAGCTCGGGCCATTGAGAGGTAATCGAGGAGAAACCGGCCATCTCTTTGAGCCAAGAAACCGTCTCGGGATAAATTGCCTCATAGATGGTTGGTGTGCCAGCTGCAGCCCAGCAAAAACGCTCCAAGCCATAGCCAGTGTCAATAATTTGCATATCCATTTCACGGTAGAAATCACCTTTCAGTTCGATATCACCATCGGGATGTTCTTCAAGATTCATGAACACCAATGTCGCTAATTCAAGTCCACCAACAATGACTTCAACCGCCGCACCAGCATTTCCACCACCACACCATGGATTCTCCACGTAGGTGATTTCATTGGAAGAGATGTTGAACGTCTTGGTCAACAAATCGTGACAATATTGAACACATTCTTCCATCCAATAGTATGTTTTTCCTTCTTGAGGCCGATTAAATACGTGATGGGCCATCATCTCAAACGTCGTCAGATGACGACCGGAACGGCCCACAGCATCGACATCAGTCAACCGAATACACGGTTGTGAAATCGTCAAAGGGTTTGCTGGAGGCTCAACTTCACCAGAAGTCACATGAGGTTGGAAGTCGGCAATGGAAGCGATCGTCAAATGGATGTCATCTCTCCATCTTGCCAAAACTGGATAGGGTTCAATGCGTGTGTGTTCGACGTTTTCAAAAAAGGTGAGGAAGGACTCTCGCATAGCGTCCTTCAATGCTTTACCTCGCATTGGGTAACCTTCGATAAGAGGTGCTCCAATGAATGTATACTCGTCCTCAGTCGTGTCACCACAGGTATCACGTGAAGGGTCAGTGGTCCAAAACCAAAGGTCCGTGATTCGACATTGGTTACGAACAAAGCCCTCGTTTTTGAACACAGCCAAATCAATCGGTGGTAATCCCATATGACTCATCTCCCCAAAGGAACAAGTCGCCGACCAAGCGACACACCTTGAAACCTATGGGTCTTTTAATGCAGAAACGGAGAACAATCCTCAAAGGGGAATAACTCGACCAGTGACCATGGCCGGTGATTGGCGCGATTATCTCACCTCTGAAGGTGACGGCACCATGCGCATCAAAGCACATGGCCGAATGAAAGTCGATGCTCGTCTGGTCACCGATGAAGCACATCTTCTCAAACACGCAGATGACCGTGGTCCGGAACAACTCATCAATGCAGCAAGCCTTCCTGGGATAGTGGGTGAAGCTTGGGGTATGGCGGATTGGCATTTTGGTTATGGCCTTCCGATCGGTGGGGTCATTGCGACCGATACTGAACAAGGCGACTTTGGCGGTGCGATCTCACCTGGAGGTGTTGGTTTTGACATCAATTGTGGCGTTCGAATGTTAGCGCTCGATGCTACTGAAAAGGACATACCAAATCTCAAAAAACTCGCAGGACGTTTAGCGGGAAGAATACCTGCGGGCGCCTCAGGAAAGGGTGGACTCGACATCACCATGAGTGACCTCGACAACATCATCCAAGGCGGAGCGCCGGCTGCGATTGAACTCGGCTATGGCTACGATGAAGATTTGAGACATCTCGAATCCGGTGGACAACTGGAAACGATTGATGCAGAGATTTCTCAACGTGCCAGAGAACGTGGATTGCGTGCACTTGGAACATTAGGGAGTGGAAATCATTTTTTGGAATTGCAAACGGTTGGGAAAACGGTCGATGCTACAACTGCCGAAAAGTGGGGATTATATGATGGGCAAATTGTCGCAATGATTCATTCAGGTTCACGGGGACTTGGCCATCAAGTATGCAGCGACCACGTACGAAGTCTTGAACGGAGATACAAACAACAAGGCAACATATGGGTCGATGAAGAATGGGGCTATGAACTGGCTGACCGACAATTAGCATCTGCTCCATTCCATTCACCTCAAGGTCAAGCTTACTTTGACGGTATGAACGCTGCTGCCAACTTTGCATTTGCGAATCGAAGTGCCCTCGCCCATCGTTTGCGTGAAGTTCTCCGATTGGAGATGGGTGACGATGGAGAAGCAAAGACTCTCTACGACGTAGCACACAACATTGCAAAAGTCGAAGTTCATCGCATCGATGGTAAGGGATGTACGTGCTGCGTCCATCGCAAGGGTGCCACGCGAGCATTCAGTGGTGACAGTCCGGAAATGAAACATTCGAACCATCTCTCAGGTCAACCTGTCCTCATCCCCGGTGACATGGGAACAGGTTCATGGGTCATGGCAGGACCAAAAAATGGTCAAAACATCGCCTTCGGTTCTTCTTGCCATGGTGCTGGCCGAGCCATGTCGCGCAGTAAGGCAAAACAAATAATTGATGGGAAAGCATTGAAATTGGAACTTGAAAACCGAGGTATTCGGATTCATGCATCAACACCAAATGTGTTGTCGGAAGAAGCCCCAGATGCCTACAAAGATGTTGATGACGTTATCGATTTAACTGCAAAAGCAGGATTGGCACGACCCGTGGTCCGATTGAATCCGCTAGCTGTTATCAAAGGATAATCACATGCAGTAATTATTTGCAGGTTGCCCCGGAATTGTCGGAGCAGCACCGCTGTGCACCCCATCCGGCTCCTCACAAATTACGCTCAAGAGCGTATTCACAAGGTCTTTCAATTCATCTACTTGGCTCTGAAGATCACGAACTCGTTGTCGCATCTCCACTTTGTTTTCTTGCTCTCGCTCCATTGTATCCCATCCAGAGAAGTTGCCTTCTCCAATCTCGCATTTCTAAAAATCACCTTATAGCCTTTGAGGGGATGCTCATGTTGAAAGGTCCATTTAATCAATTCATGAGTGACGCGAAGCGGTTATAATCCACGTGTTGGTGGCCGTCTTTACTGCCACCGTGGCTTAGCGGTATAGCACCTCATTGGTAATGAGGAGGTCGCGAGTTCAATTCTCGCCGGTGGCTCTTCACTTCTACTTGGTCAAAGTCACTTAACAGCGTGATCTAAAAAGTCATAAAAGAGTCACTGAAGCGCCGAGAGAGAGATTTGAACTCCCGAATCCAAAGGAAACACGATTTCCAGTCGCGCGCAATACCAGGCTATGCGATCTCGGCTTATATTCCGCCGACTTAGCATTACCGTTTAACGCTCACCCATGAGAAGTTAGGCAACCTTCATGTGTTTCAATACAAAACAATTCAAAGGGTAACAACTTCGGAAGTCTATGAGCGAAGGGGTCCAAGCTCCAAGTGAACTTGATGAAGACCATCAAGTCCTACCATTTCGTTTACGAGATATGGAGCCTTTCTTCTCGTTTAATGAAGTCCATCCGATCGCAAAACCGTTGGATACGTTCCAAGTTGAATTGCGTTTTCAATCGAAGTTAGCAGTACGCGAATGGGGACTAGAACATTGGGGTACAGTTGGCATTGGAGTATTGGCGTTTCTTCTCGGCTCTCTTTCGCCCGAAATCCTCAGCGGTGGAGATGCCACAATATATGGGCTCGAGGGATTAGCGGCTGTAGGCGGATTTGGGTATTTCCAAATGCTGCTCTCTTTCGTTGCTTGGGGTTTGTTTACCATGCAAGTTTGGAGATTATTCCCAATCATGAGAATACATGCAATTTCATTGCTGTTCTTTTGGAACATGACCGTCGTGGCACAGATTCTGTATCATAAAACCCAAATCAATTTCCCAATCGATGCAAGGCTTGGAGGAATGATGGAGGGTACATTAGCCACCCTTGTCGTGATTTTCTTCATTTACTATTTTGGTAAAGCCGTTGTTGAAACACGTGATTACCATGTTGAAGAGCATCACGTTCACGAAGATGTTCGATTGATGGAACTTGAGATGGCTGAACATTCGCTCCGTGGATGGGGTTTAGTGCTCACCCTCTGGTTCGTAATGATTACCATATCAGCATGGTCTGGTGCGCATTTCGTCGCTGAACGAGGTGCTGAAAGAATCGGTTCGTTGACGACGCATGTCATCACGGGAAGTATTTCGGTCCCTCTCTTCATCGGTCTCATATGGTTCCCTCAACGCATGCTTGGCACTGGTGCACAAGTTAAAACGCGAGCTGCAATTAATGCCGAAATGGAATTGGACGGGGGAGTTTCAAACCCGATGGCAACGAATCAAGATGCCCTGAGTGCGAAGTTTCAGTGAATATTGTTCGAAACAAAGATGGCGTGATAACGGTCCCATGCTTATCTGAAGGATGTTCGGAAACGAACCTCATCGGTTCAAAATGCAAACTCTGCTCGGCCGTCACACCGACTCGATATGATTGTCCACAATGTGAAATCAATGCACCTGCCCTTGATTTCCTGCCTGACTTGGAGGCTTGGTGATGGATACGAAGAAGTTACGTGAAGATTTTCCGACATTGCGTGAAGATGATGCTCCGGCGTACTTGGATAACGCTTGCGTGACCTTAAAGCCGGATTCTGTCGTAAATGCCATCAATGAGTATTACACACTGAATCCTGGGTGCGGAGGAAGGTCTGTTCACCGATATGGAACAAAAGTATCACGGGCAGTTTCCAATTCCCGTTCCAAACTGCAACATTTTTTGAATGCTGAATCTGCCAATGAAGTCGTGTTCACGAGGAATGCTACACATTCACTGAACCAAGTTGCGCACGGATTATCATGGTCGAAAGGAGACGTGGTACTGACAACCGACCGTGAGCATAATTCAAACTTAGTACCATGGCTCCAACTCGAACAGGAACAAGGAATTGACCACAGAGTCGTTGCTTCAAATGCGGATAATACCTTCGATATGGAGGCTTTTGAGGAATCCTGTGCCGATGCAGGTTCTCGACTGAAACTTGTGTCGATGAGCCATGTAGGAAATCTTGATGGTGTCAAGACTCCACTCAAAGAAATCAGTAAAGTTGCCCACGATCACGGCGCACTGGTTTGCGTTGATGGGGCACAATCGACACCGCACATGAACGTCGATGTACAAAACCTTGACATCGACTTTTTAGCGTTCTCAGTTCACAAGATGTGTGGACCCTCTGGAATGGGAGGACTCTGGGGTCGCTACGACTTACTCGATGGCCTGCGTACAATACAAGCCGGTGGCCAGACGGTAGAAAATGCAACCTATGATTCAATTAAATGGGCCTCTCCGCCCGGTCGTTTCGAAGGAGGGTTAGGGAACTTCTCGGGGATGATTGCGACGGGTGCGGCTGTGGATTATCTTTCAAATATCGACCTGAATGAGGTCAATAAGCATGAAATTCGATTAAATCAAATCATGACAGATGGTATCAAAGATTTACCTGGAATCGAAATCATCGGACCGTTGGATGCACGAAAGCGTGGAGGCATATGCTCGGTTCTGATGGGAGACATTCCTGTGCATGATATCGCCATACTCTTGGATGAGGCGGCTGGAGTGATGGTCCGTAGTGGGCAGCATTGTGTACATTCATGGTTTAATTCGCGGGGTCACTCCGAACGGTTCTCTACGAGCCTCAGCCTATCTTTACAACACTGAAGAAGAGGCTCGACTCTTTGCAGAAATATTCTCAGAAGCAGTGCACGCGTTTAGTTAAGCAAAGAGGTGAATGAATGTGAGAGAAGAGGAGAGAACGACATTTGGGCTCCACCTCCGTACCAGGATCCGAATCCTGAGCACTCTCATCCCCGCAACTTCAAAGTGAACCACTTGAAGACAACTTAGCATTTGTCCAGCGTGCACTCTCTCCATCGGGGTCGCCATCCTTGATTCTCGCATCGATGGTGTATATTGGATTCATCGTGTTTGGAGAAAACGGGTTAGTCTCCTACCGACCTGGCGACCAAGCCATCGAATCACAAGAAATATATTCTGACTTAATTGGCTTCTCTGGAATCAAGCTCGAGCGGTGATAATGTCCGTGTCTGCATTGTCGATTCGGGTATTATGCTTGAACACAAAGATCTTGATTCCTTCAATCTCGTCCTATGGAAGGATTTCGTTCAATCCAAATCATCACCCTATGATGACAATGGCCACGGTACAAGTATGGCAGGTATTCTTGTCGCAGATGGATGGATGCAAGGTATTGCCCCTCGTGTCGACTTACTTGTTGCTAAGGCATTGGGGAAAGATGGCTCTGGTTCTGATGAGCTCGTTGCGGAGGCAATTGATTGGTGCGTAACCAATGATGCAGATATCATCTCGCTCTCTCTCGGAGGGGCTCCGGACTTCTTGCCACTAGACATAGGAACTGGACGTGGCTCTGATGAGGCTACGAACGATGCTATCGACCAAGGAGTCATCGTGGTTGCTGCTGCTGGAAACGATGGAGGAGCAAATGACGATGGTGATGTCGCCAATCCCTGTGGAGAACGCTTCGTCATCTGTGTCGGGGGTGCCACTCAATCTGGTGAACACTGGATTGGCTCATCGACTGGTGATAACAATGGTAGAATCTTACCACTCCCCCTTCTTGCACCTCGTTCAGATCCTCATAAGAAACCAGAATTAGTCGCTCCTGCAGAAAAAGTGGCCGTCATCAATTATGAAGGTTCATGGTCACTGGTCGATGGAACCAGTGCTGCAACCGTATATGTGACTGGAGCAATCGCTCTTCTCCTTCAGCAAAACCCAGAACTTGCTGACGCCACCTCATCTTCGAATACTGAACAAATTAAAAATTGGATCGAACAATCAGTGACACCAAAAGAAGGGCAATCAGGTCACGACGATGATTATGGCTATGGGTTATTGCAAATTCAAGCCTTACTTGATGCTGCAAATGCATAAATCGATTTTACTTCTTGGTCATTGCAACCAAGGTGCCACCGAATAACGGCATGAAGGCAATGTGATGTGTCTCATTGGCAGTTTGAATGCATTCCATCCATTGGTTGAAACCGTCGACCAAGCGCATTCCTTCTTTATCGTCTTCCTCAACATTTCCAAGTGGCATGTCGGGCTCAACAGTAAACAGAACTCCACTTGGTGAAAGGAAAGGCAGCAACGATTGAACATGAGCGTGCTCGGTTTTCAGAAGTACCATCAACGATAATGGCATCGTGTTGATTTTCCAAAGGAGGTGTTCCGACTTCGACGCCTGTCGAAGATGCCGCATGCCAGGCATTGGTTTCAGCGATGAGCGCATCAAGATTACCAACAACAATTTTGGTGTAAGATTCGGCATCATGCCGTAGCATGAGACGGCGAATAATGACTGCGAATTTGGCACCGTCCTCCACCAATTGATAGCGTTCAGGAGTTGCTCCATCTTTCTCAAACAAATCATAAATCCATGCACTCCGATGGCCAATACCTGCTCCAACTTCGAGAATTGATTGAGGTTTGAGCCGTCCGAACGCATCGCGAAGCCGGCGTAATATGGAGATGGACCATGTGCTGAGGGCCATGTGTTGCAATTGTGTTCCGATGTTACTGGCAATTTCAGGTTCGTCACGTGGCCGAGAGTCATCGGCGGAGAGTAAATGGGCGAGTACATGCTCTTTTCCAACTTCGGAATCGACACTTTCTTGTTCCGCCATGTCGGTGCCTTCCGGCGAAACTCCTTCAAGGCTCGCTTATGCAGTTGAGCCGGTGGCTTCAAACGGGAGAGCCATAGCGCATAGACAGGGATATCCATGGATGACACTGTCGAAGAGGATGATTTCATCGAAGAAGATGAAGTTTTGCTTGAAAATGAAGCCGAAGATGATGGCTTCGTCGGTGAAGATGAGATTTTACTCGAAAATGCTGTCCATTGCCCTGATTGTGACGATGTCATGGGCCATATTATTCTCAAAGAGAAGCCAAAGGGTGACGGTGCAGATTACTTGTTGAAGTGTGAAGAGTGCAGCAAAGTGCATACTGTTCACATCCGCCCACCTCCAGTTGTAAAGATTCCATTTATCCTTACTGAAGGTCCTTCGTCGATCACGAAGGTCATCGAGATTGATGCCGATGAACGTCTGGAACTAGAAGATGTATTCCAAGAAGATGACAAATTGTGGTCCATCAATCAAATCGAAATGAAAGATGGAAGATACGTCAAACACAGTGATGCAAGCCTCGTCGTTCGTGCTTCTGCACTCCGATGTGACATGGTCCGTGTTAAACTCACAATGACCCGTGGAGAAGATTCTTCATCAGATGTACTCGTTGTTCCTGCTGACAAAACATTCACTGCTGGAAACCTCATGGACCTTGAAGGTCGAACTTGGCGAATTCGTGCAATACACATGGGCCATGCTCGAACACTTCGCGGCACAGTTGAAGCGCATGATATCAAGCGTATGTACCTCCATGAACCACCGGTTGCAGAACATTTCGCTCCTCGAACTCCTCGAGAACGTCGTCAAGCATGGAAGGAAGGTAAACTCGGATTCAATCCTGACCCAGTTCTTCCAAAGGAAATCACAAAGAAAGGTGTTACACCTTCGAACAAGCGAAAAACCAAGCGACCACGAAACTGATCAAGGTCGGTTTGTCCATGGCATGATGAATGCCTTTGCAACTTGAGTTCCAATGGTTGGATTCTCCTTTAATCGACGAATACTGTATTCATACCATTGTTCACCGTATGGAATGTAAACTCGTGTACGATGCCCTTCCTTTGCTAATTTCCTACGAAGAGGGCCACGTACTCCAAGAAGCATTTGAAATTCATAACCAGGGCCTTTTGCTGTTCGAGAAGGACCGGCGTTTGGACGAGGGTCAGGAATATTCGGACCCATGCCATACGATTTCAATGCAGATTTTGCATATTCGACAACGGGAATATCATGCGTTGCAATTGAACAGTATGAACCGGCCGCTAGCATTCGGTCGATGCAGGCATTCGTCGCATCAACGATGTCTTGGTACGAAGTGTAGGCAATATCTTCGGACTCAAGGTAAATCCCCTTGCAGATACGATAATCCGCAGCAGGACCCAATTCTGTTTCAAGGAAATTAATATCGTCAAGAGTACGGAATAATCGTCCTTGTAAGACAACACCCACATTGGTCAAACCCTGCTTGTGAAGGTCGAGAACAACTTGAATGGTTGTTGTAGTCACGCGGTAATCTTCCATATCGAGACGAACAAAAAGGTCGTGTTCACTCGCTATTCGGACAATTTTTTCGATGTTTTTCATTCCTTCCTTCGCATCGATTAAGAGCCCAAAAGCAGTTGGTTTTATCGAAAGGTTCGCATCAAGATTATGCTTATGAATCGCAGCAATGACAGCCAGATACTCATCCAAAAAGTACTGCGCTTCAGTCAACGTAGTAATCTCTTCTCCGAGCACATCGATTGTAAAACATGCATTCTCCTTTGGAGAGGCGTTGCATGATTGAAACCGCGTCAGCCAGAGGTAGGGCCGGCTACATAGCGTCGAGAAACCCAGCCGACAAACCATTTCGGCATTCGGACAGTCATTGCGACAATTGACTTGGAAAACCAACTCACCATGTACCCACCTAATTACCCGTCAGTACAGGAGACTCTTGAGGCTTACCTCAAATTGTACTGCTCAAATCTCATCCAAAAGGGCTATGATTGCTTTTGAAGTCAACAAAGGTGCTTGAAGGAATTCGAGATGGTTACGTATTGCCTGCCGTTGCCAACCCTTGAACGCTTTTTTATCCATTGAAAAAATAATATTTCCATTCGGATATGCTTTTTTGGTAGCAATGTATGCCGCATTAAGCGATTGTTTCCAATTGCCTCCTGGTTCATCACCTTCCAGTTCCGGAGCTGTGAACGGAAGAGCATATGTTGCAAGCATATGACCGAGTTGAAGACCCGAATGAAGTGCGAGATTATTCGCCCGAGGTGCATAATGACCACCACCAAGGGTGATCAAGACTGGGAGGCCTGCATCACGTTGCGAGTCCCATGTTCCAAATCCTTCCCCTCCATCCAAACCAAGTCCTCGGTGAATGATGTCTGCCAAAAACTCAGCAGCACCTACATGACCCCAGGTCGCAGAAGTTGAACCAACTTCAATGAACAGTGATGGAACTTCTAACCATGGACCGTGGTGAGTAACTTCGAGTGAAGAATCAAACTCCTCGCCAAGTTCTGCATGTTCGGATTTACGAACAAGTTCTTGCCACCAAGAGGCGAGACGAGTCGAAGGTGGAGGCGCATCTCCAGCCTTACCACCGTACTGAGGGGTTGCATCTGTGTCGAGTTGCATGACTCCAATCGGGTGAAGTGTGAGTGATGGTCGGCCACTTGCTGCAGAATGACGCGATGGGAAAATAATTTCATCGACAACCTCTCCAGTTGATTGCTTCCATCGGCGGGCCAGAAAGTCTTCTTGGAGAATACTCCCCGGAAGGACCCACATACGAACATGGAGGCGTGAATATGCTGGATGGCCTTCGACTGATATCCAATCCATTCCAATCAGCGATTCTTCTCAAAGCATCTGCTTGGTTTGTTGAAGCAATATCACTTGCACTGACCGCAATCAAGACAACATGAACATCGCCCATGTGAAGCGGTAACATCTTCGACATTTCATATCTCGCACATACGAGTATTGACAAAGTGCCACCGCAACCCCGTACCATGACCGAGTTCAATGTCGAGGCATTGCCGTTTCACCCTGCCCAAATCTGGCAGTGGGATGATGGTTATGTCGCAGTAGGCATAGATGGAGAATTTCTCCAACTCGATTCAAAATTACAAAAATCAGGTAAAGTTCGAAAACCGTTCCCTTGCCCTGTGCAAAGTACTGCGTTACTCGGAAAGGAAATGATTGTGACATGGGTCGATCATGAACTTATGCTCGCACGAATGGCATCGTTTGCATTGGAGGAAGGATTTGAAGATGGTTCCGACCGAGGAGAACTTCGTACACGAACAACCATCGATGCAGCAATTCATCCAGCAGGAGCAGTTTGGTCCCATGTATTGGATGCTGAGCCTCTTGCCTTATGTTCAACAGATGAACAATTTGTATTCATTCTCTGGAAGAAGGGGATCTATGCAATGGGAATCGATAAAGCTGAACATTGGAGAATGCCTGAACCTCGATGGAAAGAATTAGAACGATTCCCGCATGGAGAAGTGGTTATTTCTGCTTCAATACACGGCACTTGCCTTCATGTTTGGTCAAGAGGGGCTGCTCACAATGTGTATTTGTGTGAAACAGGAGAATTGTTGAATTCAGAAGTGATTGAATGTAATGGGATTCTTAATTCGGTCTACACTCATGAGGAAAGTCATCTTCTTTGCTTCGAAAACGGTGACGTCCTCTGGCTTCGCCCAGATACTCCACAGACTCTTCTCAAACTCAAAGGTTCGGTCCAACATGCAATGTGGAGTGTGAAACATGATGCGTGGCACATTGCTGGATGGCGAGAAGAGGTGCTTTTCTCAGATACAATACACCAAAGGTTCGACTTTGATGAGATCCCAGTCCAACTTATCCCCTACAATGATTCGACACTCATACTCATGAACAGTGGAGAGTTCGTAGAATCTTCATTTGACGTCAACTGATTCAACGTCCTTCAAAAACACCGAAGGATTATATGCCAGTGTTAGGAGATTGGATACATGGAATCAAAAATGGTGATAATTAGCGGTGTTCTGGCTTTACTCATGGTAAGTTCTGGGTTTTTACTCATGATGAATGAGACTACCAGCAATGAAGAAACTGCTACCAATGAAGAGGTACAGCAAGATTCTACCGAGGCAATCAATACTTCACCAAGTGTCTTGAATGCGGCTGAATTCATACATCAATGGAATAATGAAAACGCGAGTATCAGCGGATTCGTTCTTGATGAAGAACTCACGACAACAACGGTGACAATCGTACTGATTGATGCAAATACTCTTCAACAGATTGGAGAACCACACAGTACGACTCCAGCGGCAGATGGTTCATGGTCAATCATGACTGAACGTTCACAACCAGGGACTTGGATTTTACAAATTCAGGCTACTGATGCTGATGGGTTGACGAGCAATGTTTCAATATCTCAATTAACCATAATTACTCCAGAAGAAAATGATGTACTTCTTTCATTCCTTTGGATTCAACCTGAAGAGGGTTCTTCAATCGGAACCCTACAAGGCTTGATGGTACACAAATTCCCAAACACTTGCAGTATAGAGTATCATCCACAAGGACAAAGTCCTGCACGCCTCATCGACGGAGATGAAAACTTGACGACTGGGGGATACAGCATGTCAGTCAATACCTCATACCACAACACTGAAGGTGACATCATCGCTTCATGTGGATTGTTTACCGAATCAACCTCGACCATTCGAGTGAATCTTCCTGTGCCGCCGGAGCCTGAAACAGATCTCGATAGCGACGGTGTTCTCGACGAGGCTGATCAATGTGATTCAACTCCCGAAGGAGAACCCGTCTATGCAACCGGTTGCTCAGAATCCGAAACTGATACCGACATGGACGGTGTGATGAACGATGTTGACCAATGCGCTAACACGCCGACTTCGGAAAGTGTCGATGTCAATGGATGTTCTGAATCACAAAAAGATGGTGATTCAGATGGCGTGAATAACGTTCTTGATTTATGTCCCAACACACCGGTTGGAGAATCAGTAGATACTGCTGGCTGCTCCGCATCGCAAAAAGACGATGATGGTGATGGAGTGACCAACGATATTGATGAATGTCCCAATACGCCGGCGGGCGAGATTGTCAATGCTGTAGGATGCACGTCAAGCATACCCAACCCCACATCAATGAAAATCCTCGCACTTCATGGAGGTGGCGATTCTGCTTCGGGGTTAGCATCACAACAAGGAATGCAAGACCTCGTTGATGCATTACCTGAATTTGAATTTGTATTCGCCAGCACACCTGAAAGTGGAAATGTTTGGTATCAAGACCCACCTGGTGGTAAAGGTGAACCAACAACGGATCCGGATTGGGCAGATTTATCCATAGCCTATCTTGACCAAATGGTTACAGACAACGGGCCATTTTATGCTCTACTTGGCTATTCACAAGGCTCCGCAATGATTCCAGTCTATCTTGCAAACACACAGAACACCTTTGACAGAGTTATGCTCTACAATGGTTACTTGCCAACAACTCATCATGGCTTAATGGATACGATTGATGATGCAGCACCATTTTCAACTCCCGCAATGATTTTCTCAGGTGAAAATGATGGGGCTTTCAAAGACCTCGCACCAGCCCTTGCTCAGAAGTTTACTGGCTCGCTTGATTTGCATAGCCAAACTGCTGCGCACCATTTGCCTTACGAGAATGACCAACATTTCGACCAAATCCTTACCTTCATTCGTGCAGGCATTGAGCCCTATGACCCAGTCGATTCATGGTATTGCCAAGATGGCAATGGGCCATGGGTTCGAGATGATAATGGAGTCAATGACAATTACAATGAAAACACCAACGGCGTCAATGCACCGAACGGTGGCGGCTCAGGTCCTTGGTTCCAATGTGAAGTGACTGTATCCGCATCGTCAACAGAAATGAATGTCAATTCAAATGGAATCCCGAACCATAACTGGGTTTCAGCATTCGGACCAGGGGATGTACAATCTCACACATGGAGTATCCCTTTGAATCCAACCAACGATACAACCGGCGGTCACGTCTCAACAAACTGTCCTGCTGCAAATGGACAATGGGAATGTGCAGCGGACCGAGGGCAAGTTGCCGTTGCAGCCAACGGAGTTCCTATTTTTGGACCTGAAGAGGGGCCAGGTGGTGACGCAGTCGCTCTTGATTTCTTCTACTTCACAGAAGATCGCCAACCAATTGACCTCGGGTATTGTGGCGCACACGCTGGCCCGACTGGTGTTCATTACCACTGGGATGCGATGTGCCAGTATTGGGAACCTGAAAGCGGTGAAACAATGCAAGATTACGACTGGAGTCTGATTGATTCCACCAAACATTCACCAATCATCGGATGGTCATTCGATGGCTATCCAATCTATGGCATGTACACATGGGGTGACGATGGAGTCGTCAAGGGCATGAAATCTTCCTATGCTATTGAGCGAACCAGCGATGGTGGTGACCAAGGTTACAATGGAATCGATGATTGGAACTATGTCAGTGGATTGGGAGATTTAGACCAATGTAATGGCCGATTCGGTTCGACTCCAGAATATCCTCAGGGAACATACTACTACGTTTCAACACCACTGAGTGGTTCAAGTTCGACGGTCGTTGATACCAATGGTGATACTGTCCCAATGATTGGTTTCCCATACTTCTTGCTCTGCTACCATGGCATTGCTGATGACTCCAATGCAGGCGGCGGTCAAGGCGGTGGCGGCGGCGGTGGCGGAGGCCCTCCAGGCGGTAATGCTGCACAAACTCTCTATTCGCATATGCCCGAACTGTTTGATTCAGTCGAAGACAGAATCGACGTCAGAGGCTTGCTATGGAATACGACATGGATTTTCCTTGTCATCATCGGTGCAGCCTTTGTTCGAGGCAATCGCAACAATGACTGAGGCATCACAGTGAACAAGTACTTGGTTGTGATTTGTCTCTCTATTATGATGATGAATGCCGGTTGTTTGAATCCTGCAGAGCCTGACTACTTCCAAGGCGAAGATATTAATCCAGTTCAACAGTACAGAACATTTGAGTTACAAGATCATAATGACTCAAGATTTAATTCCACAACATTGGATGGGAACATTGTGGTTTTTGGTTTCATCTACGTCAATTGCCCAGATGTATGTCCAACGACAACTTCAGACATGAAATGGCTCGAATCTCAACTCAGTGAAAATGAGCGTTCAAACGTCAGTTTCATCTCAATCACTGTTGACCCGTGGCGTGACGGTCCAATTGCTCTCACAGAATACATGGAACAGTACAATGTCACTTGGCCGCACCTTACAACCACTGTAGAAACTGAGGAGAACCTCTCACTTATCGAACAGGTTTGGACTGACTTCTCTATTGGAGTTGTACTTACAGAGGCTAACAGCAGTACGAGTCTTGGAAGAGGGCATACGGTGTACTATGATGTCCAACATACCGACGGTGTCGTATTGGTTGATGAGTATGGGTACCAGCGCGTACGCTGGACACATGATAACTGGAATTCAGAAGGTATCTTGAACGATTTACGTTCAATGATGAACTGAAGTTCATTCGTTGGTTTCAGTATGACCACATCGGCCACATGATTTGCGGTTCGAGTGAACTGCAAGGAAAACACCTGGACCACATTGTGGGCAGAATTCTGCTTTACGAGTGAGTGTGCCATCTTCTCCAACGGAGTACTTGGACCACTTTGCTCCAGCTTTAGGACCGTCTCCCATCACTCGTCACCTCCTTCTTTAGCAGGTGCTGGTGACGCTGAACGGAATTGTTCATGTCGCTTGTGAATATATTCAGGTTCAACTGTCATTGAGCCAACATCAGCGTAGATGAATGCCTTGCCTGTAGTCAATGGTTGACCGAAGCGTGTGTTGCATTCCTTGACGACGATGCAGTCAGGGTTCGATCCTGGTTCAAGTGTACGGACTAAATCCATAACAGCTTTGCGGGACGGTGTAGCTTGACCTTCATGTTGCCAGCGGAAATCGATTTCCACACGGTTGAGTAGTTTGTTTTCTTTGCGCGATACTATATCCATACTTTCATCTCCTTCAACGAATGCTTACTTTGAGGGCGTATTTGCCCGGTTGTTCAATCTTCAAGCGCTTGGCAATTTCCGAGCGATGAGGATTCATGATAATGACATATCCTTGGTGTTCCGAAGAAACACGGGCTGATGGGTGACGAGGGCACATGTCCACGCCGTCTTCGAGAACGAGGTGGCATTCACCGCATGCGAAAGGAATCTTAACCATACTTCACACCTCACACATTCTCATCTTCGCCGAGCCAGTCGTGGCAGCCAAGTCCTGGTTGCTTACTGGTCAAACCAATCTTCGAACGACGAGGATCGGAGGTGTCAGGGGAAAGGGATACAATACGTGCTCGAACTGAGTTGCCGACACCGATACTTCGGTTCGATTGGCGGCCTGTAATCATTCCAGCGCCAACGTTTGCTTCGACTTGGTCTTCCATGATTTGGGACTTGTGAAGCAAAGCTTCCATTGGGCCAATTCGAACGAATGCACCGAACTCATTGACTTCAGAAACTGCGCCTTCGACAACTTCGTAATCATCCATGCAGAACAAAACTGCATCAAAGCGAACTCGTTGATAGATTGCACCATCGCCGTGAATAATTCGTCCACGACCAAGAGGTTCGTGGTTTGAAGTCACTAAAACAAATCGGTTATGGTCATCGAAACGGCCTTCAAAAGCAGTCATCGAAAGACGGTCGATGTGGTCGTTCAAAGATGCACCCTTGCGCATGTACTCTGCTGGAATGCGGATCGTATCTTCCTTTGTGACAATTTTATACATCGTATTCACCTCAAACTAATTCTCGGTAGCACAAATGAAGAAGGAGTGGGTAATCCCATTCCGTCCTTCACCGGCATGCGCCTCGAGAGAGAAGTCGACCGTAGTCATTCTCGCCACTGAGGACCCCTATTTAATGCACTCGCACATAAAAGGGTGGACACAAATGCAAATCACAGTCGTATATGCCTTTGAGGGCGGCAAAAGCAACTGAGAATCGGCTGTTTTTAACTCACACCGCCATAAGCCATAACAACCCCCGAAGTCCTCTACACAATAATGACAAGCAAATCGTTGCATCGAGCGGCCAAAATTGCTTGCGCTATTTTGCCATTATTGCTGTTGGTACTGTCCTCTCTTTCACCACTTTTCATCAACGGAACGAACGACTCAGGTCAATTTGAAAATCCCGCAGTCATCTATTCCTCCAACGAGAATCAAACATGGCTCGGAGATACACAACCATGGGGCCAATACGCCCGAACTCCGACCCATAACGGTACGATGCCTTCGCATGGACCTGATGGCGGACCGGGTGAAGGTAGCGTTGAGGATGTGACTGTATATGGCGTCATTGACAGTCCAGTCGTCAACTGGATTGGTCTTGACGATGGAGCGGACGCATACGGTTCGATTATCGCTGATTTTTCTCAAAGTATTACTGCACCCAATGCAGCACTCGAACGTTGCGGACAAGGTCAATTGTTTGCAGTCATGGTATGGAACGATGGCTCAGAGAGTATTTTGAGCATACTTTCAGGTGATGATGCAAAGATCGCTTGGCAAGTCAGTCTCGGGCAAACCAATGAAATTCGTTCAACACCAATCGTGCACGATATCAATGATGATGGAAAACCAGAAATTCTCATTGTTTATGATACAACAAGTTCACTCCAAATCGAACTATGGTCACCAGAGTTGACATGCACCGAGTCTGGATGGCAAAAGTCGGGCCATAGTAATGAAAAACTTTGGAGTTACAGTGATGCTGATTATCGTATCGGAATTACAAGCCCACACCTGCCGACAAGCAACTCCAATCATCTTTCGGTAACTCAACCCCTTCTCGCTGATTTAGAACTCGATGGAACACCCGAATTAGTCATTGCTGTTGTTGAAGAGAATACAGGAGACCCTACCGTACTTTCTTTCGCTTTGACGACAAGTGTGCCCTCTGAACCCAACTGGGATATCTCTCTTGACCGAGGAACACATCCATCCGACCCCACATGGGCTGCTCTTGACAGTTCAACATCAGCGGTCGTCCTCACGACAATAGATTCGAATTCAGGCAACATGTGGGTCTGGAGAATAGATGGGGCCTCCGGCTCACTTGACTGGGAGCGAGTAGCAATCCAAGGTACAGATTCTGATTCAGATTCACCACGCCTACGCCTACCCGGCCCCGTCATCGTCCAACTGGACAACGATGATGCTCCTGAAATGATTCTAACCGTACCTACTGATTCGAACGGACGTACAACAGGAAACGGGGCCCGATTCATTGGGATGGAATTAACTTCTACGAGCGAGATTTTTAATTTCCGTGCACAAAATGGTTATGCAGATGCACAGCCGCTCCCTATTGACACAACGAATGATGGAATTCATGACCGTCTTTGCTGGGTGACTTGGTATTCGGAATCTTCACTTAACTTCAACAGAAAAGGAATGGTTGGATGTCACGACATTAGCCTGACAACTCCTTTGAAAGAATGGACTCGAGATTTGCAACGAGGAACTGGCAACGATAATGATGAAATTGCCGTTTCGCCCCCAATCTGGATGGACCTTGATGGTAATGATGTACCTGAGATTATCGTTGCCTTTGGTCAACGTCTCTGGGCATTTGATGGCGAGACTGGTGCTTCTGCAGACATCAATAACGAGTGGTCATCTCCTTTGGCTATGCCCCACAGGGTGTGGGCTGGACCTGCAATTGCAGACATGGATGGAGATGGGATTCTCGACATATTGATTGGAGATACACTCGTCTCACAAGCTGCTGCTGACTTTGCACCACTTGCCGACCAAAGAGGAATCAGTTTCAACCCTGCTGAACCAGACCCTGGTCAACAAGTCACTGTTACTGGGCAATTCTCCAATATCGGCACCATTGAAAATGATGATGACCTCGACGTTGTTTTGTTGATGAACGGAAATGAAATCGTTCGAGAGCGCTTTGACGATGTCAAACCGGTTTCACCTTCTGGAGAAGGTGGCCCACTTACCTTTAGTGCAGTTGTGACTGCAGAACTGGGGATCCATAATTTCACGATGATTTTGGACGTGAATGGTAACCTCACTGAAGCGCGTGAAGATAACAACAGAGCGACGACTGAATTGGCAATCGTCGAACCGTATGTGGCGCGAATTGACCTTCCGATTGAAACGCCTCGCATATCACCGGGCTCGACAGAATCGATCGATATTGAATTGGTCGCACTTGGCTCACGAACTGCTGATTGGAGCCTCACATGGGATGACAGTGCACTGCCTTCGGGTTGGACTTTCAATTTACAAAATGGTGCGAATGTTCAACCGAGCCTCATACCGAACAGTCCGGTTACAATTACGTTCAATGTTGGAATCCCGAGTAATGCTTTGGGTGACGACAACAGTTTTGTCGACCTCAACTTAACGCTCAATGACGATACATCGATTGTAACGACCATTCAGTTGCCTCTTGAAGTTCTTCGTACGAGAGGACTTTCAGTCACCGGGCCAAGTGGATTGGGAATGAGCGATGGATACGGTCGTATTCAAGGAACTGCTCAGGCTTGGATGGTTGTTGAAAATCTGGGTAATGCACAAGAATCGACGACATCGATCGATTGGACTGCACCGTCTTGGGGTGGTTCTCCTTCTCTACATGATTCAAATGGTGATGAAATATTTGCTTTGACATTAGACCCAACCGAAGATGTCGAAGTGTTTGCACACCTCGATGTTCCCGGGTCAGTAGCCCTTGGTTCGACAACATCAACCACACTCACTCTTTGCATAGGAAGTGGAACTGAGACCTTGTGCGAAGACGTAGAGATTCAATTCACAGCCGTAACAACAATCGTTACGCCGTTGCATACCCGTAGCCTCCCCAACTCAACACTCTCATGGCAAATTGATGCTGACCTTCCGACAAGTGGAGTCCTGCAATGGAATACTGCTGATGCACAAATGATTCAAACAAATTGGCAATGGTCGACAAGTGGAGACCTCTCACTCAATGGTTCAAACCTCGAACTTGCTGGAAGTGGTAATGGTGTGGCTACGGGAACACTCACGCTTCAACTGCCACCAAACACTGTACCCTACCGTCACGTATTTTCAACACCAGATACTACAGTCGCTCATTCAAACTTGACCTTCTCCTTGCAAGTATTGCAAATCTATCGTTCTCAAGCAACTCTGCTCGAGCCACTCCCTGATTCTGTTGGCCAGAGCGTTTCAATGAATGTGACGGAACCTCAGAACATTCGTTTGAAATTAGAAAACCCTGGAAATGGAGTTGACGAGTTCCTTCTCTCTGCCCAAGCGAATCCAGTACCGTGAGCCACATTCACCATCGGTCAATTTCAGTTTTATATCTCTTGAACAGCGCTCCCTCGGTCCATTGGCATATACGATTGCCACGGTTCAGGTTACGTTAGGTGCGGATGTTCCTGCTCAAACACCCTTTGAATTGGAATTCCATTGGACTTCACTTGGCGACCCAAATGTTGTTGATTCCGTGAGCCTCTTTGTCGAAGCTGAACCCGACCATCGTTGGGAGATCAACATGACATCTGGCACAGAATATTCTGTTGCTCCTGATGATTCAATCACCATTGGTTTTACCGCAAAGAATACTGGAAATGCGGAGGACACCTTGAGAATTGTTCCTTCATTCACCTATGCGTATTCAGGCCTCGACAGTTCGACATGGAACGCACCGACGTTCACCGGTCAACAGGTCGCCGTCAATCAATCCGAGGGTTACTCTTTGGAATTCACAGTCCCTTCCAACACATGGTCTGCAACAGTAGCAGATATGCAATTTGGAGTGTATTCAGAAGACATTTGGATCAAAGATATCACGCTCGTCTTTACCGTCGATCATGTATCCGGTTGGCGATTCAATCTGGCGAATACCTCATTGACCATCGATCCGGCTGGGCAAAACGTTACGCTAACAGTCGAACAACTCGGAAATGCACCCCGTGCTCCATATTTTGACAAGGCAGGAGCGGGATGGAACATCTCATATCCTGAGAGTGCAGAAACAGTACAGCCATTCGAATCGACCACTGTCACTGTTTTTGTGACTCCACCAGAAGATGCAGTAGCTGGAGAGATTGGAATTCTTAAACTTCGAATCAGTGATGCTGATGGCTCAGGTACAACAGTGCAGGAAATACCTGTGCGAGTTGGAGATGCACCCAATATTGTCATTGGACACAAAGGGATTTGGAAGATAAATGATCAAGGAGGAATGCCAACAGCATGGATCGAAAACAGTGGAAATGATGTGGCTGTACTCCAAATGAGTGTGGCAGGTTTACCAAACGGCTGGACGGTTGAAGGTCCAAGCCAAATGGTAGTCGCACCAAATCAACTTCTTGGAATTCCGCTTAACTTGATACCAAGTGAAGGATGGACTGGGCAACGATTCCTCGCAACTCTTGAAATTACTCACCCAACATTAGGACTGCAGATACATGATATCGAAATAGAGAGGGGAACACTTGCCTTTGGCTCAACTCCAGTCTATCGTGCCGCATCCGGAACACAAGTGAGTATTCTCTTGAATTCAAATGTAAGTCAAGATGACTTGACGAGTAATGAGGAGTTCTCAGTCGATGAGAACTCGATCCACATTTCGATGGGGACTGACCAAAATGAAGTCATCTTCCTCTCATCGACCGATGGGAACGAAACGCTCTCATTGTATCTGGCAGGGTATGAACTTCCAAATGTCGTCGTCAACTGTAACCTTGAAAGTACAGCCTTTTCTCAACTTGGCCTAGTCGCTTTGAGTGGAAGTGTTGGTGAATGCACGGTTCGTGCATCCAACGAACCAGTTCGAGCGACGCTGATTCTCTTGAGTAATACAGGAGAACAGGTCGATTTGATCGAGAGTTCAGTACAACTTGGTTCTGAGGAAAATGGTAGCTTTGATGTGAATGTATCTGGATGGACACCTGAGGCTGGAATGATTGAAGTTCAAGTGATGGTCATTGATTCATATGGACGAATCCTTGAGACGCAAACGATTTCAACAGTATCCAGAAGCAGTGGGTGGAATCTCGCCATATTCTCCTTCTCAGCAAATGATGGTGAATTAAAGATTAGTATTCAAAGGAGTGAATATGAACGACTCGCTGATGTCACGTGCAGAATACAAATTGAAAGTATTGATTCCGACTGGTCAACGACCCGTATAGTCGATGTCGTGAATTCAGATTATGCACCTGTTGTGATCATTGGTGATACGCAAGGCCTACCGGATAATGACCGCCTGGAGGCTACACTCTCATGTGATTCTCCTTACGATGTTGATGATAACCTCGAGGATAACAAAGCAACTGCATATTTTTCTATTGAAAATGACCCAGTCGTTGAGCAAAGTGATATTTTCATCAGTATTGGTGTCGCAGTTGTTGTACTCATTGTCGCCTTCTTTGCTGGCGTATTCACACAGAGTTCATCACCAAAGCCAAGTAAAAAGAGTGGACAATCAAAACCGCTTACTACCATCAAACCTAAAGTGACTGAGCCTGAAGAAGAAGAGGAAGAAATGGAAGATGAGTTTTCATTCGTATTTGATGAAGAAAGTACTGTAGAAGTATTTGAAGAACCAGAAGAGGAAACAATTGTTGTTGAACAAGAGGTCATCGAAATTCAAGATGAACTCGATGAAAGCCCCTCGGGTCGCCTCGCATCACTCCGAAGGGAAATGGGCGATGGTGACGAGAAGAGTTTGAGCAGAGAAGACCGAATGAATCGCTTATTGAGAGACAAGTGAGAAGCAAGGGCTTATCAAAGTCTCACGATGGCGAGTCAACATGGACCTTGATCGATTTGCGAGTGGAACTCCACCGTTCATCACACTTGATGCTTGTAATGGCAAGCGTGCGGAAGCGGTCCTCACGGCATTAGAATCTCATTCCAACGGTGATACCGAGGAATGGACACGTCTCGTAAAGAAAGATGTGTTCTTGGAGCAACGATTGAAGAAACAAGGTATTGAGACACCTGACCAAAGGCAAAACATACCATGGGACGATGCAGTTCTCTTGTTTACGACGTGTACTGAACTCTCGAGTGACGATAAGCCAATGATGATTGCAGATGGAGTCTTAAGAGAAAAAATTGGAAGGTTTCCTTGGGGAGATGGCTCCTTGATTAGCTATATGCATGAATTCATACGTCCGAACACTTTGCGTTCTCAGCCAAAATCAAATGAAGGATATGACACGATTGTGAAATTACTCGAAATACTCTCACAGCGATGTGGGCCATCTCATGTTGGCCACGAGCGGTATCAAAATGGTGCAGCAGGAATGAACATTAAGGGGTTCTTGAATAATGAACAGGTCAAAGAATTACGATTAGCTCTTTCTGGACGCTCGTGGAGCGTCACTGCTGAGGAAGCAATCGATGGAGGCATGCGAGACGTGAGTCGAAACTTAATCGCAATTCTCAGAGCCGCTGAACGAAGAGATGTCGGTGTTTTTCTTCGCTCACATTCCTAATCAGAAAGATTGGGAAGTGAGACGCTCATACATCGAAGCGTACAGATTTGCTGTTTGGTCAATGACTTCTTGCGGCAGTGCAGGAATAGGTGGTTCAGATGTTCCAGCGTCTCGAGCAGCCTCGAGAACTTTTTGATGTCCAGTTTCGATGTAATGTGTACGAACGGACTCTTTCGACAATTCAATGCATTCACCGTTCGAATAGGCTTCAGCATCCCACCAACGATCTTCATCAAGTGTTCCAAATGTATCGACGAGGACAACTTTTCGACCTGGACCGAGAGCGAATTCCTTCTTGCCATCAACATGAATCAAACCATTCTTTGCAGCTTCACGTTCAATGAGAGCATCAATTTTGAGTACTGCATCGAAGATTGTATCGAGTTCGTCTTTGGTAATGTTGGAGATGACTAATGCTTCTTCATTGGTGATATTCCGATCGAATGCTTCGAATTTGGTTGTAACTTCGAGGAAAGGCTTGTTCAGTTTTGTACCATATTCACAATCTTCGGAAACACCCAATTGCACTGCAGTGAGTTCACCACGTTGGAAACGTCGCCATGCAGAGCCTGAGAGGTAATGTCGGCAGATGATTTCCAGAGGTACAAAGACCCATTCCATGTCACGAGGAACCATCCCTGGCTCCTTGATGATCTCAACTTTACGAACTAAGCAGCGGTCAGCAGCATTCACTTCAACAAGGTGAGTTCCGCAAATACCTTCATCTTCAATCAATTTGAACCAGTGAGCTGTCGTTCTGTTCAATGATTCACCCTTACGTGGAATCAATGAAGGGATGATCTGATCGAAAACTGAAATTTGGTTCGTAAAACGAAATTCGAGAATATCGGGGTCATCTGTTGACCAAACTTGCTTGACTTTACCTTGATAGAGCATCTCTGCCATAGAGAAGGACCGGCGACAAAGGTCTTTGAACATTTCAGTCAAACATTTAGGTCAAATAAGACCCAAAGCGTCTTCCATACGGTTCAATTCAGGACCTGTAGTCTCGGTTCCTGCGACAGCGCCATGATTGGAAGCACAAACACCAGCCCCAACATACGGAGAGCCGAAAGCGACGGTTCCGACCATCGGAGGTACGCCAAGAACATCTTGGATGAGTTGAACTTCATCAGGAGTGACGTCAGGATGCAGTAGAACGCCTTGGTCAGTCGTAACACCGAGGCTACCAACGACATCTTGGCCAGCAATGGTGGTTGCAGCGACTTGGACACCCATGGCTTCAGCCATGATTTCAAGTCCAGCAGTAGGAATGGATGGAGAAGCAATTGCACCTTGTTCGTTGACTAAGAGGAGATTACCGGCAGTATTGACACCACCTTCCATGACGACAACATCGCCAAATGCAGTCAACGTGTCAATATCAGACTCTGTAGCAATATCAGCGACTGCCATTCCACGAGAATTACCAGCAACAAGAGCGCCAATGAGGTTTGAGCCACCAATCGAAACTGGGTGCATTTCAAGTTGCAATGAAGTTTCCAGAATTTCAAGAACAAGCTTCGGCAATTCGAGAGGATGGAGAAGGACATTTCCAACTGCAGCCAAGTGAATTCCCACTTGATCGCTTCCAAATATGTCCGCTGTGTCTATTGGCATGAGGTCTCCTCCAAGCAGTCCGTGTTGCGTAGTGGTTATGGTTCTATTGAATAGGATTGAACGCAAATGTTGCGCAGTGTTGGTGTTCGTAAGA
>CAJJCP010000024.1 GCA_905182715.1 uncultured Candidatus Poseidoniales archaeon | reverse complement strand
AGCATTACACAGTGCATTAGAAGGCGACTTTGGTGAATCTCAGAAAGTGACTGAAGATGGAGCACTTGATATTGACACAGAGGACTTACTTGCCCAACTTGATGATGCAATTACTAAAATGGCACTTCTACCTTCAGAAGATCTTCTCGAGGAGTTAAACACCGAAATTGGAGAAATCCTTGTGCCACGTGCCGTTTCTGGTGACGACCAGCATCTCAAAGCTGACGATGATGGTTCTGCAATCGTTACACTTGATGGTTCAACCTCTTTTGACCCACAACAACGTATTCAAACATGGTCTTGGATTGAGAGTAGTGGTAAGGAAATTGCTTCTTCTGCTAAGGTTCGTGTTCGAATTCCACGCGGAAGCCATCGATTTGAATTACGTATATGTGACCGCGATGGACAATGGTCGAGCGATTCCTTGCATATCCTGATTGAATAGGGCTTAGTCTCTTGAAGGGGAGATGCTTAGCCCTACCATGGGCGTGAGTAAACCGTGGGTCGAATACTTCTTCGTAGGTGTTTTACAGATGCGCTGTTCAATTGTTACAGACCGAGCCACGGGCGATACTGTCATCATTGATGGTGGTGGTGAACCAGAGCGTCTTATCGATTGGGTTGATGGATTTGCCGGTAATGGCCCGGATTGGTCGAATGGACCTCGTACCGACAATGAAAGGATTCAACAAAACATCCCAACTCGAAAGGTAGTGGCCTTGGTTAATACCCATGCTCACTTTGACCACAGTGGACATATCCCTGACCTCTTGAACCGCTATGACGTTCAATGGTATCTTCATCCCGATGATACGTATTTGCAAACATTAGCCCCTTCTTCAGCCCAACGGTACGGTTTCGAAGTCCCTGAGCCTGCTGTAGCTGATGTGGATTTGGTCGCCGGTGAAATTCTCGATGTTGGCGCACTTGCCTTTGAAATTCTTCATACCCCCGGTCATACGCTCGGTGGATGTTGTCTTCGACTCATCGTTGATGATGGACCAGACCATTTGTTCGTCGGAGATACATTGTTTGCAGGCTCGGTAGGTCGTACCGATCTGCCAGATACTGGTGGTGACTTTACTGTACTTGCACAATCAATTCATACTCAACTTTGGCCGTTAGCGCCTGATACAATCGTCTACCCTGGTCACGGACCATTGACGACAATTGGTCACGAAAAGCAGACGAACCCCTTTGTTGGAGATGATGCTGGCGCTGGTGTTTACAGCCGTGGGCGATATGCCTAATCACGCCATCATGGTTGAAAGTGTTGATTGAAGAACAGGTAGTGCCTCTTCCCAAGTCGCAACAATTCCATAATCTGCATGTTGGAATATAGGTGCATCAGCATCTTTGTTGATGGCGACGATGTATTTGGATGAACGCATTCCCGCTAAGTGTTGTATGGCGCCAGAGATGCCAACAGCGATGTAGAGATTTGGATTGACCGTTTTTCCAGTTTGACCGACTTGCATCGAGTGAGGAATATCTTCCCATGTGTCAACTGCTGCACGTGATGCACCAACTGCGGCACCTAAAGTATCTGCAATTGCTTCTAAGTGGGTGAAATTGGCAGGGGAACCCATTCCTCTTCCACCAGAGATGATGATGTTTGCTTCTGCCACATCAAGTCGAGTTGAAGCACGAGCCATGAACTCTTGAACCGCAGTAGCGACGTTTCCAGTCGTGTCGACAACTGATACGTCGGCTGAACCATCGCTGGCTGCTGCTGCAAAGACATTCGGGCGAACTGTGACAACTGCATTTCCACTGATGGATACAGTTTGCATTGCCTTGCCAGAATAAATTGGTGAAGTCAGGTTTCCACCTTCGATTTTCACGACATCTTGTACGACCGAAATACCTCTACGTGCAGCCAATCGGGCAGCGAGATCTTTTGATTGTGGAGAGGCTGAGGTGATGATGATACCTGCAGGTGCTACTGCATCAAGGGCAGATGCCCATCCTGCAGCATCATAGTTTGAGAAGACATCAGACTTGGCAGCAAGAATACGTGCAGCACCGGAAAGTTGGGAGGCACCATCTGCAACACTTGCGTCTGTGCACGGGACAACAACAACAGGTTGGGATCCGAGTGCGAGGGCCGCAGTGATGAGTTCAGCAGTTGTAGGATGGATTGCACCCTTGACGATTTCAGCGATTACTATAGTTTCAGTCATTTCTTTCACCTCAAATTACGTTTGCCTCATCTCGGAGGAGTTGAGCGACTTCAGCTGCTGCTGCGCCACCTTGATAGGATTTGCCTGCAGGTTTTGCAGGAGGCATACTGTGTGCTACGACCGAAACAGTCGAAACAGGAACATCAACGCTACGAACATCGACTTGAGCCTTCTTTGCTTGCATAATTCCTTTGACATTTGGCTTTCGAACCTTGATGTTGCCCTTGTCACAGGAGACCACTGCTGGTAGAGGTACATTGATTCGAGCATTTCCTCCAGCAGATGGGGTGACGACGGAGAGTTGTTCACCAAACTCAACACTTGTTGAGTTTGAAACAGAAGCCCAGCCGAGTCGTTCAGCCAATCCAGGTCCAGTGGAGCCTGCACCAGTATCTGCAGCAGACTTTCCGCAATAGACGACTTCTGCGCCAAGGCTTGAGATGACTGATGCGAGGATTGATTGGAGTGAATTTGAATCGAGTTGAGCATCGCAATCAATACGGACAATGTTGTCAACACCAATCGCTTTCGCATCTTTCAATACTTTGTCTGCACCTGCGCCTCCGACGGTGATTGCAGTTACTTCACCACCGCTTGATTCGCGATGTTGGAGTGCGTTTTCTACCGCAAATTCATCGTAAGGACTCATGACTTTTTTGACAGCAGAAAGGTCGACTCGGTCGCCAGAGAGGACGATACGAGCATTGGTATCAGGTACTTGTTTAACGAGGACGATTATGTTGGCCATAGCAGAGACGCTCCCAAGGGATATCTTGACCACCTCAAAGGGATTCTTGAACGTTTGCACCTAATTCATTGGCGAGTCACTCGCAGTGACACATTGAACCAAATCTCACCGGTCGTTGAGAGTGAAGTAAGTAAATGACGACTAATCAAAACGTTTCTTAACCGCCTCAACTGCCCGATAGAATCCATGAAGCGAAAAACTCCTACTGAACCCGATGAAGATTCTCAAAGTACCCTCGAATCATGGAGGCTTTTGTTTGAAAGTGATGTTTACAAAAACGACCTTGATGCACTTCCTGGTAATGGGGATCCTGTTTTTGGTTTTGAAGTTGAATGGGATGATTTAGCGGAGTATGATGGTCTTCAAGTGAAGTTCTCTGAAAACATGAGTTCCACTCTTTTTTGCGGAAATCAAGTCCTCAAGGAGCAATATACGGACCGAAACATGTCGACACGCCCAGTGATTCGTGTGATTAATCTGCCCGATAATCGAGCCTATGAAGTAAGTGAACTACGAATGCGTGACCGTACTCGATTACTCACCTTCGACGGTGTTGTCGTTTCGACAAGTCCGATTATTGGTTGGCTCAAAACCAGTGTTCACAAATGCAATGATTGCGATTCGAAATGGTCTGTCGAAGAGCGTTTAGCTCGTCCACGTGAAAAAGTGAAATATTGTCGAACTTGCCTCGATATCATTCTTTCCAATATGGATGCAAAGAAACCGAAGTCGTACCATAAAGAACCTACAGACATCTCTATGGTGGCGGAAGAAAACTACTATGAAGACGTACAATATCTCGAAATTGTATCTCCACTCATGTTGGAAAACGGCATGGCAGAGAATGGAGAAAGTTTCCAAGTTGTTGTGTTCGATGAATATGTTGGACAATACGCTAAAGGTGACTGTTTAACCATCAACGCCGTTGTTGCAGTTGACCCGCTCATTAACCGCGATTTCATTCGAGATACACGTCGAATGATTTTCTTGAGAGCTCACAGTGTTGAAGAAGGTCTTTCAAACCATGTCGAGGTCGAAGAAGATTCATCTGAAGAAGAATCACTTTCGTAGAGATGAAACAGCATCAAGCGTTTCCGGGTGCCTTTCGAAATGTTCAGAGACACTTTGTAAGCCGCGGATAATTCCGTCTGCAACGCCGAGTTTTGCGTCAAGGGGGTGAAGAGTGCCATCAACTACGGCTGCCTTGAATGCCTCCAGATCATTCCAAGTCGAGGGTTCGCCAAATTTTGGGTTCGGAGTGACGATAATTTCTCCCCATTCGGGAAGAACAACATGCTCAGCCAGTTCATAGACAGGTGAATGAGGGTCTTCGGGATTCAAATAAGCATGCTTTTGCATTTTCTTTCGGAGGGCTTTGGCTTCATCATGAAGTAAGATGGCGCCTGAAGGGTCCGATTTACTCATCTTATGGTCAAAGCTCTCCATTCGAACTCCTGTTGCTTTGAGTGATGAAAGAATAGGTGTGTGTAAACAGGTTGGCTTTTCCCAATTCCATCGAGTCGCCACATCTCGCATGAACATGTGTGCCTTACGTTGGTCCATGCCACCAAGAGCAACATCAATTTTCATCTCAAAGATGTCACTGGCTTGCATTGCTGGATAGTAGAATTTCGACAGGTCATGGTCTGATGACGCCTCATCTCGGCCCATGATGGTGAACGTTTTGCGGACTTTAGCAAGTGTTGCACCCTTGGAACATCGAAGCACTCGCGCCCAATAATCACCCGAGCTCATTATTTCAGAGGCCCAAATGAAACGAAGTTGTCCCGGTCCATCGCCTTCTTCAGGATGACCGAGCAGAGCACGGAATGTTTCTTCCATGTAGGTCGCTGTAGTTTGAATATCTTCCATGACGCCGTTAAATTTGTCATTGACCCAAGCGTGCCAATCTGCCAAAAATATGAGTACATTTGCGTCGGCTTCTAGCATTCTTCGGAGTTGTAAGGAGAGAACTTTCCAGCCAATGTGTGCTTTTCCTGACGGTTCAAATCCGACATAACAGCGTATGACGCCATCACCGGCCATGCTGGTGTTGTCTGCCAAGCAATTCACGAGATGGCCAATGCCAACAGTTTCATCCACTTGGCCAACCATTAACGCAAGTCGGTATTGTTGCTGCTCATTCAATTCAAGGATACGTGGGTTCTCTTCGACAAAGGATTCGAGAACTGAATCGATGCCCATGTTACCACTTCTTCAAATTAAGTCGTTAAGTTTCTTTACCTTACCTTCTGACGGAGGAGTTCCTAAATCAATCATTGCTTGTAATTCAGCAATCATAGTATTTGCTGTATCAATGGTGGCTTGGTCGATTGTCTTACTCATTTCCATCATTTTGTAGGCCATCTTAATGGCCGATTTGGCCTTGGAGAATTTCTTTGCATCTTCTTTTGCCTTATCGCCACGTTGTTTTGGGGAGTATCCAGTGACTTCATCCAGGAATGATGACCATTTCTGACGCGAGAGCATTGCGTTTTCACGTCCACCGTCGGCAGACAAGAAACTGGTGAGGACATCTCCTTTCATTTGTTCAACATCCATCACGAGTTTTCCATCGGAGCCGAAGTGGCCATTGATTCGTGTGAGAATGGCAAATGAGCCGGTAAATTCGCCTTCAGCATTCACTTGAATGTTGTCGAAATAGGTCGTTGCAATACGTGCAAGCCCTGCATTCCCACCAATGTTTTTCTCTAAACCACGCTTGACTGCGAATCGCTCCATACATCGGCGAAGAGCCTCTTTGCCATAAGGCTCACCGTTGAGGTGAATGAGAAAAACCCGTTCGGTTGCGTAGGAGGGGTTTTTTTGTAGTTGGCATTGGGCAAATCATGCGAGGGCACTTTTTCTTGGGCGTATGCCTCCTTATCTTACTGTTACCAGCAGTCCCTGCCCAACCTGAGTCGCTCATTGAACTGAAATTAGTAGACTCGCTCGAAGATTCGGATCTTGGTATTCACGCTGGGAAGATGTCACCGGATGGTTTGTCAGTCTTACTCGTCGGAGAGAATGGATATGCACATCTTGTTTCTGCACTTCATGCTGAAGACCGAAGTCAGGATATCGACTTGAGTACGGGTCGGAATGCTGCGTTACATGATGTTTCTTGGCATCCACGAGGCGAAACAGCCTTGATTACCGGTGACATGGGGGTTGCTCTACGTTATTCAACAGAGAACCATGCAGTTACGACCGTTAACGGTTCGGGTTCGATTTTGGGACTCAATATGACTGCAGTTGAATGGCGGCCTGCGGGTGATTATGCTTACTTTGGTGCATCGGATGGAAGCCTTTGGAAGTTTAATGAAGGTTCAGGCATGACCGCCATTGCTGAAACTCGAAGTTCTCCAATAAGCGATATTGCCTGCCATCGTAGTCAGAACATTTGCGTGGTGGCAACACTCAATGATGGCCTCGCCGTTCTTTCGACTAACGACCAACTTACGTTCCTTTCAGGTACTGGTAGCGATACTTGGGTCGGCGTAGATTGTGCAGACCCTACCTTGAATGAGTGTGTCGGGTTTGCCAGCGGATTGAGAACTCAAGCGATTCGACTGGATATGGTGGATGCGAGTGAATCAACAACTCGGGCAATCATGCAACTCTCCTCATTAGAAGGTGATTTCACCGGTGTATCTCGAGGGCATGATGGAACGACTCTCATTCACATGGCACCATTTGCAACCATTCGACAGCAACCGTTGGTCTCTGAAGCATTTGCCCAAATTGTGTCTGAAGATGCAATGGCATGGGACGCAGTTGTCGCTGGACGTTCACTCGAAGTCGTATGGGAGAACGCCCATCAAGAAGGATTTATCATTACTTCATTTGGCAATGTTGTCTCGTTTCAAAAAATAGGCGTAACCGGTGAAGATTTAGACCTTATATCTATTATGGTCATGGCAGCAGTTACCATTTCGGTTCCAGGTGTCGTCTTGGGATTGATCTACATGAACAGCCCTTACCTTCAAAGAAAATATTTACAATTCCGTGGATTGAAGAAGAAATAATCGTCACAAATTCTATGCAAGATTTATGAAGAATTCCATGCAAAAAGATTCTTTACATCTAGCGAGAAGAGGGTTAGGTTCTTGAAGCCCCGTGCAGACCCTATAATGAGACGGTAACATGGAGCCTTACGAAGGAATCGATTTCTACGATATTGAAAGCTTACTTACAGAAGAAGAAATCATGATACGCGACATGGTTCGTGAATGGGTCGATGAGGAAGTACTTCCAAAAATCGAACATGCATGTGCGGAAGGAATCTTCTTGGATGAATGGCGCGTTGCACTCGGTGAAATGGGTGTGCTCGGTGCGCCTCTGAAGGGCTATGGATGCCCAGGACTTTCCTATGTTGCCTACGGTTTAATTTGCCAAGAGCTCGAGCGCGGAGATTCAGGTCTTCGTTCCTTTGCATCTGTACAAGGTTCACTTGCTATGTATCCAATCTGGGAATTTGGTTCCGAAGAACAGAAGAATTATTATCTTCCAAAGATGACTTCTGGTGAATGGATTGGATGCTTTGGCTTGACCGAGCCGGACTACGGTTCAAACCCTGGCGATATGATTACCAAAGCGGAAGACAAAGGCGACCATTATCTCTTGAATGGAGCGAAAATGTGGATCACCAATGGTTCGATTGCTGATGTAGCAGTTGTATGGGCAAAACTCGATGGCGACATTCGTGGTTTCATTATCGAGAAAGATGATGAAGGTTTTACGGCACCGGAAATGAAAGGAAAGTATTCACTAAGAGCTTCTGTGACAAGTGAACTTGTGTTCCAAGATTGCAAGATTCCGAAGGACAGAATGCTGCCAAACGTCAAAGGCTTGAAAGGTCCTTTCTCGTGTCTTAACAATGCACGCTTCGGTATTTCATGGGGTGCATTGGGTGCTGCTATGTCTTGCTTCCACAGTTCCAAAACCTATGCTCTTTCACGTATTCAATTCGACCACCCGATTGCTTCATACCAATTGGTCCAAGATAAATTAGCTTGGATGCTTCGAGAGATAACCAAGGGGCAACTCCTCGCATACCATCTTGGTCGTAAGAAAGATGATGGGACCTGGTTCCCTGAACAAATCTCTCTTGCCAAAATGAACAATGTCGACATCGCTCTTCAAATTGCCCGTGTTGCTCGTGATATTCACGGAGCAAACGGGATTCTAGACGAATATCCAATAATGCGTCATATGGCAAACCTTGAATCAGTGAAGACCTATGAAGGGACGCACGACATTCATAATTTAATTATTGGTCGATATATCACGGGAATCCAAGCCTTCACTCGTACCATCTGAAACCGCTTAAATGTCCAAATTTCTGATTAAACGATGAAAACATGTCTTTATATGCTGGATACTTGAACTAAGATTGTTCAAGAGTTGATTAAAGTGAATCTGAGTTTAACTGACCGCCTTATCCGACTCTCAGCAGGTTTTAGCATGGTTGCCGTAGATTATGCTGCGAATCTCAACTGGGATATTCTCCTTTTGATCGTCGGTGTCTGGGGTGTTTTGACCTCAGCATTTGGTTTCTGTCCATTTTACAAATTGAGAGGTCATTCGACCTGCCCAATCTGATTCACACATGAGTAAACCTTTCTTAACAAAACGGACCGTTAGGTCCCTAATTACGGTTAATCTGCTTAAACTGCAGGGAGTAGTCCAAATCTTGCAAGACCTGACCAAACGGGGTCAAGGAAGGCAGGGAGTAATCTATGGCGCATGTACACTGCTGCTGCCAAACTTATTTTCTGAATTTTATTGAGCTTAACACGCTTGGTGAAGACGTCCCCTTGTTGTCGCTCAATTTGGCGAAGGATTTTGTCATAAAAGGCAATCATTGCTGCTGGAGAATAACGAGTTCGTCGAGGAAGTAATGGGAGGAGTTGACGTGCTTCTTCGAGATAGGTTCGCGCTCTGCGTGCGTATTCACGGCAATAGGGTTCCCAATTTTTGTTAAGGACAACTTTCCCGTCAAGTTCACTTTCGACAATTCCATTGGCTTCAAGTTCGTTGAGAGGGAGATAGACTCGGTCGCGCTCAATATCTTCACCGACATCTCGCAACACATTGGTAAGTTGCATAAAAATCCCCCATGATTCGGCGAACTTCTTTGCCCGTGGGTCTTCGTATCCATAGATCTCGATACACATCAATCCAACTACGGAAGCAACCCGGTAGCAATAGACATACAATTCATCAAAACTGCGGTATCTGTTGTTGTAAAGGTCATCTTCCATACCAGAAATCAAGTCATCAAAGACTTCTCTTGGAATCGAATACGTCTCGACGGTTTCTTTCAATGCGAGGAATACAGGGTCGGTGGAATAGACATCTGAATAACAAGTTGAGAGTTTCTTACGGAAGAAAAACAACTGTGTAATCTTGTTGAGATAAGCCTCATGGTCGAGAATTGTACCTTGGTCTTGCAAACTTTCGAGTTGCTCGCGATAAGCGACAGCTTCAGGATCCATCTCTCCCTTGCTCCCTGGGAATCGGTCAGCCCAGTCACCGTCTGCAATGTCATCTGCTCTTCGGCAAAAAGCATACACTGCGCACATGGCGTGGCGCTGTTGGTCAGGGAGATACTTGAATGAATGATAGAAATTACCGGCTTCGCGAATCGTGAGTTCTTCACAGTAGCGGAAAGCCAATTTGGAGAGTTCTTGTGGTGGTCGCTGTGACCAGATTGGAGCGTCAAGATGCGAAAAAGGGTCAACCAGTTCGTTTGTTTCTCCGACCATCCCAATGTAAGTTGCACCTTCGCGAAGGGCTTCCATAGCAGTGAGGCTGACGGCCTTCACTGCATCACGTGCAAGCATCACACCTGCTCGAAGGTGGTCAAGCGTGGTCATGCTCTTTTTTTCACCCTCTTCTTCCCTTGAAGTTGCATTCCCTTTGAGGGGAAAGAGCAATTCCAGTGGTTTTCGGCGTTCAAGCATCGTGACCAGTTAGGCCTCATACCTCACCCTTTTTGAGGTCTACCCTTCTTTGCCTGCAATATATTTTCTCAACTGCCTTTATTTTTCTGAAGAAGACGGTTTACTCCACCAGGTATTATGAGGGCCCGAAGTAGTTTACGAGCATATGATTTGATTTCATCACGAGTGACCTTTATGCGTTCTTCGGAATTCAATACGTTACCTGTTCTCAACAAGGTAACCGTCTTCTGTCCTATGAGGACTGGGAGCATACATGACGCTTTGAGGCGTAATTGAGAATCAGGTAGCATAGTGATGTATTCTATTGCCGCATCGAGATGTTCATTTGTCAAGTCCAGATATTCATCGTATAATGGTCTGAACGCATCAATATTTTTGTCATCTAACAAGTCTTCTGGCTTGAGGTTGTACCGACTCAGTGCCTGTTCTGGAATATAGCATCGGCCAAAGCGTAAGTCTTCGGGAATATCTCTTAAAATATTGATCATTTGAAGTGATTTACCAAACCTTATGCCCTTTTCAAAGAATTCTTGTTCTTTTTCTGGCGGTAACGAAAACAGATTTTCAAGTGACATTTTACTCCAAAATACACCGACAGAGCCTGCGACTCGGAACGCATAATCATCCATCTGTTCATCGGTTTCAAGTGCGGAAATTTTTCCTCCTTCATTTGCGGTTCCAAACCTCTCAAGGTCGAGTATTTGCCCACCAACAATAGTCTCGAGACATTCAAGCATCAGACCCTGGTCCACTTTATTATAGACTTCAAGACCCTCGATGACATCGGCAACATTCCGAAGTAGTTCAGCCTCGTTTGGATTTGTTTGAATGTCAGCAAGTTCAGTGAAATCTGGCAGAGTTGAACTCGTACCTTGGGCGACATCATTGTACTCCTGAAGAAGCTTCAGAAGAACTTCGGTCTCTCCATGCTTTGAGTCAGCGATTGTATCCGCAACTCGAGCGAGGAGATAGAGTAATCCAATTTGCCCACGAATCTTCTTTGGAAGATACTTCAGAGTTGGATAAAACGAACGAGAAGTCGCTTCGAGTAATGCATCGATTTTTGCATTGATGAGTACTGCCATCTCATCCCCTCGTTTTGGCGGAACTGTTCTCTGTTCTTGACCCTGTGGGAGGGAAGTCTTGCTCCTTTGTGACTTTTCGAGTGAAGGACTTACCTCGTGTAAAGCTGTATTTTTGGCGTTAATCTCCATATTGCCATACCGCATGTCAATTCGAAGTCTTGGCTTTGAACTGCGCAATCCTACGCTTCTTTGGCTCGACAGGATTCCATAAAATCCCTCCTTTGTCTGTGGCATTTCGTCGTAAGGCTTTAGGGAGGGATATGCGAGCACCAATCCTTCGGGGTGATGTGTTATGGATTGTGGCTCTTGTACAGAACTTATTCCGGATGATAGTATCTTCTGTCCTGAATGTGGTGCGCGACAGGAAATGTCACGCGCTGGAGGTTTTACCAACCCTGGTTCAATTGGCCTAAGTGGGCAAGAAGTTTCAGGCGGCCGTAACTTCGGAGTCGTCTCGGGTGAAGCTGTTCGCCATCAACGAGACATGACCATGGGCGGGAATACAAATATCTCTCCAGAAATCCTTCAGCAAATTGCTATGGGGATTCAACAACAACCGAATATTCCTCCTGGCCAATTCCCCCCTCAAAATATCCCTCCTCAGAATATCCCCCCCCATCAACAGGGTCAATATCCACCGCCAAATTTCCCACCCAACCAGATGAGTAACCTTCCTCCTCAAGGCATGCCTCAGCAACAACCTCCTCAAAATATCCCTCAACACCCTCCTCAACAGGGGAATGTACTTCCAAATGTCCAATCAGATCGCCCTCAGCAAGCGCGTGGACCTTCGCTCGCCAGCGGAGCAGTTCCTCAAAACCCAGTGAGTAATATCTCTGCATACACACCGGGTGGCACAGTTGTCGCCAATAATCCAGCAACCTCTCCTACAGACGCAATGGTGAACCGATTGGCTGAAGCTGAACGGGCAATGAAAGATGAACGCCGAAGTCAATGGCTCGATATGAATCAAACACCTGCCAATAATGTTCTCGCATCTCTTGGAACTGAACTGCCCTCACATCTTCGAGGCATAGACTCGAATCCGCCTCCTTCGGATGCCCCAAATGAAGCCTTACTTCGCCGAATGTGTGAAGTCGCTGTACGTCGGGTTGCACGAAAGCGAGGTGTTGCTGTTGAGACTCCTCAGGCGAACGTCGAAGAGAGTACGCTCAAGGTCAATGTCACTTATGTTGACGATGGTCGAGTTCTCGATACACCTGAAGCACTTACTCAGGCATTCCAACATGCGATTCAAACTGAAGTAGCCCTCAAAGGATTTGATCTCACAACCGAGTTGAAATTATCACGCTCAAAGGACGGAGAAGTGGAAAATCTCAATGAAGACGACTCCGAAGATGACGGTGTTGAAATGTTCGCTTGCGAAATCTGTGACGGTTTGGTCAAAGAGACCGATAATGAATGCCCTCATTGTGGTGCAATGTTCGAAGAAGAGGAAGAAGAAGTTGTTGAAGTTCCAAAACGTAGTGCTCCCAAGCGAAGCGGTCCTCCGGGTCCTTCGAAAGGTGGCCCTCCAAAGAAGAGCGGTCCACCAGGTCCCTCGAAAGGCGGTCCATCAGGTCCTTCCAAAGGCGGTCCTCCAAAGAAGAGCGGTCCACCAGGTCCCTCGAAAGGCGGTCCATCAGGTCCTTCCAAAGGCGGTCCTCCAAAGAAGAGCGGTCCACCAGGTCCCTCGAAAGGCGGTCCATCAGGTCCTTCCAAAGGCGGTCCTCCAAAGAAGAGCGGTCCACCAGGTCCCTCGAAAGGCGGTCCATCAGGTCCTTCCAAAGGCGGTCCTCCAAAGAAGAGCGGTCCACCAGGTCCCTCGAAAGGTGGTCCATCAGGTCCTTCAAAAGGCGGCCCTCCAAAGAAGAGCGGTCCACCAGGTCCTTCGAAAGGTGGTCCACCCAAAGGCGGCCCTTCAGGCCCCAAAAGAGGCCCGCCGCGTTGATGAGCAGGTGACTTTCGGATGGACGATTTACCAGATTTTGGTAAAATTCATTTTTCAGGAACACTCCGGCCGGCACAAGTCGCTGCAAGTTCAGTCATCATACCGCAACTTGAATCTGGAAAGAAGCGATTACATATCGTTGCCCCGCCAGGTTCGGGGAAAACCGTTCTTGGGCTGTATGTCTGGTCCGATTTAGTTCGAAAGCCCGCGTTAGTGTTGTCACCAAACTCGGCAATACAAGCACAATGGGCTGCACGCACCTCACTTTTTGATTTAGACGGGAAAGATGAATTCATCAGTACTGACCCTAAAAAGCCAGGTCTACTCACTTCATTGACCTATCAATCGGTGACCATGCCTCGCAAAGGTGGTGAAGATCTGGACGCAGTGGCGCTTGAATTATGGGCCGAGAAACTTATTGCAGACGGCGAAGCTTCGGACCACCAAGAAGGCATGTCTTGGCTCAATGATTTAGGTGAACGAAATGAGAAGTATTATGACAAGCAACTCTCGAAATATAGGAAAAAAGTACGGGATGAGTATTCTGAACATGGTAATGCATTATGGACTTTACATGAAAGTGCAAAAGAGAATCTTCTTTTGCTTAAAGAAGCTGGAATTGGACTCATCATCTTAGACGAATGTCATCATTTAATGCATCATTGGGGCCGAATCCTTGCCGAAGTTCGAGATATGTTTGACGACCCTGTTATTCTCGGATTAACGGCAACACCCCCTCCCGAAAAGGGAGGATTCAAAGAGGCCGATGTCGAACGTTATGAGGAATTCTTTGGACCTGTTGATTACAGCGTTCCCGTACCTGCACTGGTTCGGGATTCGAATCTTGCACCTTACCAAGATTTGTGCTATTTTGTTCGACCAGCGAGTCATGAGCTGCAGTATATTGCGAGTGTCGATGAAGAGTTTGAATCGCTACTTCGCGAGTTGCGTGAGCCCAATGAGAGTGCGAAGCCAGGCCGTATACCACCGCTTGACCAATGGGTACTCAACGAATTAAAGGAACGAGAGTCTCCGAGTGGTGAGACGCTAACTTGGGACAAATACGAGCGTAAATATCCCGCATTCACACTTGATGGTCGTCGTTTTTTACAATTGAACTCGATTCAATTACCAGCAGGTGTTCCAGACATATATTCTTTTGAAAAGGACGAATCTTTCACTCGAATAAGTATGCTTCGAAATGTGCTCTCTCGGTATGTTCGACACGGTCTTCGACGTTCAAAGAAGAAAGAAGATCATGCATTGGCAGAATCTGTAGTTGCACGTTTGCGAATGCTCGGCGTTCAAATCACTGATACTGGTTCCAGACCATGTGCTTCACCAGTGGGCCGTGTTATGTCCTACGCATCGGCTAAAACTGAAGCAGTCAATGAGATCATCAATGTCGAGATGCAGACACTTGGAAAAGGCATTCGTGCAGTCATTGTTACTGATTATGAAAAAACTTCCGCTACCACCCTTGTTGAAGGGGTTTTAGATGCCGAAGCTGGAGGTGCGATTTCGGTGTTACGGTCTTTAGTGAATCATCCTGCTGGAGATTACCTCGATCCAATTTTGATGACCGGAAGTACAGTTCTTGTCGACGATGATTTATGTGAACGTTTCATCACTAAAGCAGAACTTTGGATTGCAGAAAGAGAACTTGATATCAGACTCGAACACCGCCCACACCAAGGTTTTCATGAAATTGATGGTAAAGGAAAAGATTGGATTCCTCGTTATTATTCATTGATGATTACCGAATTCTTCCAAGAAGGTTTTACCCGATGTCTGGTCGGTACTCGTGGATTACTTGGGGAAGGGTGGGATGCTTCTCGAATCAATGTTTTAATTGATATGACCTCCGTTACAACGAGTGTAAGTATTAACCAACTTAGGGGGCGTTCAATTCGAATTGATAAATTATGGCCTGAAAAGGTTGCCAATAATTGGGACATCATTTGTATTGCAGAAGAGTTTACCAAAGGGTTTGATGATTACGAACGTTTCAAACAAAAGCACAAGCAATTGTACGGTGTTTGTGATGACGGAACAATTGAGAAAGGAGTCGGGCATGTACATGCTGCATTCAATGATGTACGTCCAGAGGGAATAAGTGAAGGAATGGCATTGTTCAATGAAGAAATGCTACGCCGTTCACGTAACCGTGAGCATACTCGTGAGTTGTGGGGCATTGGTCAACCGTTTGGTACAGAATCACGTCCAGCAATCGAGGCGAAGGCACCCGAAGGTTTCTCTAGCGGTTTTCGTTTTGGAACCGAGAAAGAGATGTGGACAGATAGTTCACTTACACTTGCTATCTCTGAAGCGATTGCCGGTGCATTCTGTGAATTAGGCGAGATGACCAGACATTGTTCTCCAGAAGGTGGAGTGCGAGGTGGAGGATGGCTTCGCTATCATTTGCACCATTCAACACCTGATGAGGCTCAACTGTTTAGTGAATCACTTGAAGAAGTCCTTGGATCAATTCACAATCCACGTTATGTCGTGACTCGTTCATCTCAATTCATGGAAGATACATGGGTCTCAAAATTGATGCCTGAAGTCATCGCCAAATACCTCCGCAAGGAAGTAAGTCATGTTCAGATGTACCACACAGTTCCTTCTAAGCTTGCCTCATCCAAAGAACGTGCAGAAGTTTTCCTCAAACATTGGACACTTCATGTCAGTCCAAGTGTACTGACTTACATGCGAACTGATGGCGGCAAGGAACTTCTCCGAACGATCTTACAACGTGACTTGAGCCCTCAACTTGGACTCCATCAAAAGCAAGTCTATTTGTGAGTTCAATTTGCACATGCTGCACACTTGAAGGTTTTTCCTCGGTGTTGACTGCAGAATCTTTTACGGCAATCAAAACACCGGAAATCAAATGAATCTACGGAATTCGAACAACTTATATCACCACAACTTCCGTCTGAAGAGCCCTTTGACGTCGAAATCTTGCTTTGAGACCAGAAATTTTCTTTTGGTTTGCTTTGACTCATTGAAGATGATTTTAATTCCCCATCTGGTAGTAATCCAAGTGTACTGATCACATGACTGTTGGCAAAGAATTTATCAGTCTCTCTCTGATTCATTATTCCACTTGTCATGACGTATCCTTTGGCTTCCTTAATGTTGCTAAGATTTCGATTTTTAAGATTCAGTCGATTAAGAATGGAATCATAATTACGAATTCTTGCTTGAGTCATACGGTCTCCCTTCCAACGGTTTCTTGGTTTTGATTTCGTATCTCTTGAAAGGTGTTGTTGAGATGGCAGAGTCTGGTAATGTTCGTTCTCTGGCTTAATTTGTTTGGAGTTTTGTCCACTCAAATTCTTAACCCGACCTGAAAGACCACCCGTTGTGCTTGAACTTCCAGGTGACCCCATGCTGAAGGTTACAACGAGCCCGAGCACTGCCAAAATTCCAAAGAAAGCGGCACAGCATCCGTAAAGGAAAGCAGCATCTTCGCTTTCTTGATTAAAGGTATAATCTGATGGCGCATCATCCCAATAATAGATCCTAATTTCCGAGTCGATTGAATAATACGATTTAATTTCATCTAAACACGACTGAGAGCTTTCCATTGAACCAACAGTACTGCCCTCGTAATCTCCACCATCGGCTGAGTAAGTGAACCCGATATATGCAGTACAGGTGTAATATGAAGAGTACGACTCATCATACGTTGTTTGGTCATTGATGACAGCATCCACAGGAATTGTCGAACGTTCTGTTGAGCCCATCATTCCCAGGACAAAAACCCCTGAAAGTAAGGTGCAAAACAAAAATATGACGGCACCGAATTTATTCATTCTAACTCCGTTTGGGGGCTGTTGGCGCTGTTCCCATGCGCCAACAGCGTGTGGTTTCAAGGCACGTGTGCAGCCGTCATTGCCGAAGCTCCGGTGGGAACGAAATTAACTCATTCCGACACCATATAGTCATTTTCTTGATTCTAATTATCCACGTTGAACAATACGTATCGATGGTTCTGGCTTCCCAGCACTTTCGCCATCATCTCTTTTGATCGGCAATCCCATCCGTTCTGCTAGATTCAAATGTGCCTCTGACCAAGGCCATTTACATTCAGAGTTTGTTTCTTGCGCTAAGACATTTATTGGACTCAAATCCTCTTCCCAGCCGCTTTTTTCACCGTAATTCCCTGAGACTCGAATCCATGCATGGTCTTTTTCTTTGAGTTCATTTTTCAAGTGTATAAATCCATTTTTCTTGGCAATTTTTGCAAGGTGTTCTCGCGGAATTGCCCGGGGGGACAGCATCAATGTTCGCTTTCCATCGGTCCAAAAGGCGGTTGAGCCTAAAGAAAATTCAATACAAAGTTGCAAGGCCTTTTCGACAGCTTCCGAAGGCGGACCCCAACTTCGAGGTAACCATTCGAAAAAAGCAGAACGGTTTTTTGTACCCGGTATATGCGTGCTTACTTCGATGCTGGTTTGAATCTCAGGTACGAGCACCGATTTGACTTCTCGTGAAAACAGCGACTTCTTTCTCTTCGCTTTTTTGGGCATGATAAGTGCTGAGTGATGTCTTTCGAGTGAACTCATCCAGGTTTTGAACGGTTGTTGAAGTTGTTCAAGAGTGATTATTGAACAGATCCATCCAGTGGTACCATGTACTGTTCCTGGAAGACGGATGATTCGACGAGTGTCCGCAGTAATCTTTTGGTCAACGGGATGGCCAGCCTTTACGACTTCTTCCAACAACTCCTTTCTTGCCTTTCTTACCGCTTCTTCACGTTGACGAGGGTCTGCAATTTGGAATGTCTCACGTTGAAGGTCGTTGTAGAACAAGTGGAATCCTTTACTCCCCGAGAACGTGACATGTGAAAATGAATATTCGTCCTTTTCTTTCATCCATTGGTGCAGTTCAAGTGCGAATTTCCGGGCCATCTCCATGTTGGTTTGTGAAAAGGGTGGCACATCAATATCGAATACAACCAAATGGTCCAAAAGAACAGGTGCGGGAGTTTCGAGGTCGTGAAGTCGGGGCAGGTCTACCGGATTCAGCCATGAAGAGGTTGAGACATAGACATCAGTTGGAATGGATTTTCTAAACGCTTTGACCAATGTGACAGAATCACGAACCCGACGAGGCGATGAATGCCAGCGGTTCTCCATTACACGCCAGCGAAATTGATGTTGAGTCGGCTTTTTCAACCAAGATAAATCGATTTCAAATTGGGTTGAATAATAGCCTTCCAAGACAGAGGGGTCAAACACCGACGCTTCTGCCATATTCTTGCAGAATCGATATCGGTTAATGGATTCACCGTAGGCCGACTGCCTTCAGTGACTCAAGCAGAACAGCACCGAGTTCTGAAGGGTCCATAGCACAAGCAATTCCTGCTTCTCGGAATGCCTCGAATTTCTCTTCAGCAGTTCCTTTACCGCCTGAAATGATTGCTCCAGCGTGTCCCATTCTCTTACCGGGTGGGGCTGTTGCACCTGCGACGAACCCAACGATTGGCTTGGTGACGTTTTCGGCCGCCCAAGCAGCCGCTTCTTGCTCAGCATTTCCGCCAATTTCTCCGATCATAATGATTGCTTCAGTTTGAGGGTCCGCTTCGAAAGCTGCGAGGCATTCAATGAATCCAGTTCCATTGACTGGGTCTCCACCGATTCCAATACAGGTTGATTGTCCTTCATTGATACTCATTGTTTGAGCAACTGCTTCGTACGTTAAGGTTCCAGATTTGCTGACAATCCCGATTCGACCCTTTGCGTGGATGTGACCTGGCATGATGCCGATTTTGGCTCCACCAGTTTCACCTGGGGTGATGATGCCTGGGCAGTTTGGACCAATAAGGCGAATACCTGGACGGTTTTCAACATAAGCAACTGCTTTGACCATATCCAATGTAGGGATTCCTTCAGTAATACAAACAATTACGCCTTCACCTTTGATGAAATCAAATGCATCAGCCGCTTCCATAATTGCTTCAGCAGCGTATGGTGGTGGTACATAGATGACCGTTGCATCAGCATCGGTTGCGTCTATTGCATCAGTCATGCTGTGCCAAACCGGATATGGCTTTCCTTGCAGTTCAACTGTTTGTCCACCTTTTCCAGGTGTGCATCCGCCTACGATGTTGGTGCCGTATTCAACCATTTTATCGGCATGGAACATGCCTTGCTTTCCAGTGATTCCTTGCACCAATACTTTTGCATCTTCTTCAATCCAAATTGACATTATTGTCCACCTCCAATGAGTGCAACAATCTTTTGCGCACCTTCTGCCAAATCATCAGCAGCATGAATATTCAAGGTTGATGCGGCAAGGATTTTCTTGCCTTCATCGACATTGGTTCCAGCAAGTCGAACGACGAGAGGAACTTCGAGTGAAAGTGCTTCAGTCGCCGCAATTACGCCACGAGCAATAATGTCGCAGCGCATGATGCCTCCGAAGATGTTGACCAAAATACCCTTCACATTTGGGTCTTCCATAATGATCGAAAAGGCCGTTTTGACTTGTTCTTCATTCGCACCGCCTCCAACATCGAGGAAGTTAGCTGGTTCTCCACCATAGAGTTTGATAACGTCCATTGTTGCCATTGCAAGTCCTGCGCCGTTCACCAAACATCCGATGTTCCCATCGAGTTTGACATATGAGAGACCGGTTTCCTTTGCTCGTATTTCGACGTCTTCTTCTTCGGACAGATCTCGTAGGTCATCCCACTTCTTGTGTCGGAATTCTGCATTTTCATCGAATGATATTTTGGAGTCGAGAGCAACAATTTCATCTGCACCTGTTCGGACAAGTGGGTTGATTTCAACCATTACGCAATCTTCAGCAACGAACATTGAATACATGTTCGAGAGCATCTTTCCGAATGACCTCAATGCGGCTCCAGAAAGGCCTAATGCCATTCCCAGGTCACGCTTTTGGAAACCAAGAAGTCCAGCATTTGGGTCAACAACCACTTTATGAATTAATTCTGGAGTGTTGTGAGCAACATCTTCGATGTCCATTCCACCTTCGGTCGAAGCCATGATGAGTACTGATTTTGTGTCTCGGTCCACGAGTAATGCAAGATAGTATTCATGAGCGATATCGCAGCCAGCTTCCACGTAGAGATTACTCACCAATTTTCCTTCATCACCAGTTTGAATGGTAACCAAGACATTGCCGAGGATGTTGGTTGCATAGGTTTCGACTTCCTCACGTGAAAAAGCGATTTTAACACCGCCATCCATGACATGTTCCCGTGTTTCTGGATTGTACAGTGTTCCTTTTCCACGGCCACCGGCATGGATTTGTGATTTGACTGCAACTATTTTGCTACCGAGCGAATCGTAGGCTGCAAGCGCTTGTTCAACATTGGTGCAGTGAACACCTTCGAGCACAGTAACATTGTTTTCTCGAAGGAGTGTTTTCCCTTGGTATTCGTGTATATTCATGATGCTCTCCAATCCTTCCAAAGAAAGCCCGTCTTTGAATACTTTGATGCGTCAATTGGCGAATTGGTGGCCAACATTTAGCGGATTCGAAGATGATGGTGAGGTGTTTTGATAGGTAATTGATGGAACGCCCTGTTCATGCAAGTGGTTGTTTTGGCTGGTGGAGTTGGTTCACGTCTCCGACCTTGGACCAATAAAATGCCCAAACCCTTGCTTCCAATGCTGGATATGTCGTTACTTGAACGGGTTGTCGAAGGCGTACCAAATGATTTGATTGATGAAGTCGTCGTTGCAGGTGGATACAAAGTTGAAATGATCAAAGAATACTTTGCTCAACGTGATGTTGATTTCGATGTCCGAATTGTCAACGAAAATAAACCACTTGGCACAGGAGGCGCATTAGGAAACTGCAGAGATGTTGTGAGTGGCCGCTTCGCCTGCTTCAATGGGGACATTGTCTCTTCACTTCAAATTGAACCGCTGTTGGATTTACATAAGCGCAACGGTGGAGTAGGCAGTCTTGCACTTTGGGAAGTTGAAGACCCGACTCGCTTTGGAATCGTAGGTCTTGATGAAGACTCTCGAATAACTCAATTCAAAGAAAAGCCCAAGCCTGATGAAGTCTTTTCGAATCTCATCAATGCTGGTTCTTACATCTTTGAGGATGATATTTTTGACTATATGCCTCATGGAAAGCACTCTATAGAAAGAGACGTCTTTCCAAAACTCGCTGAACAGAACCTCTTGAATGGCCAACAATTCGAAGGCTATTTCCTCGATGCTGGAACCCCAAGTGCTTGGTCTGATGCCGTACACCGTTGTATCATCGAAAAGCGATTTAGTCGTGGAATGGTCCATGGAAGTTCCTGGTATGGTTCTGCGGCGAATCAAACCTCTGGAAAGGTCACTGAATCTATGATTGAAACCGATGTTATGGTAGCAAACAGCCAAATTCACCGCTCTACGCTTCTCAAAGGTACCATCGTTGGAGACAATTCGATTATTGAATCCAGTTTAATCGGCGACAACGTCACCATTGGGGCAGATGTTCGGCTTCAAGATGTTGTGGTTGACCACGGCAGTACAGTTCCAAGTGGCACTGCCTTAGTTGGTGGCCAATGGCCGCGAATGGAATGAATTGCTTCGGAACCGGCGAAGAACTCAAATGCGTTTCATGCTTGCCAAAGGTATGAACAAACCATTGGTCGTTGTCAATTTCAAAACCTATGCTTCTGCAAGTGGAGCTACCGCAGAACGCCTTGCTATCGCTATGGAAGCGCATTGTAACGGACCTGCTCGAATGGTTGCAGTCGTTTCTGCTTTCGATCTAGAAGCAGTTCGACGAGTTGCCCCTTCGTTAGAAGTTTGGACTCAGCACTTAGACCCAGTTGGCCAAGGTGGTTTTACTGGTTGGCTAGAGCCACATACTGCTCTTCATCGAGGAGCACAAGGGACCATCATTAACCATGCTGAACACAAAGTTTCCATGGAGCATGTTGCCGAATTAAAGGCACAATTGCCAGAGGGTTTTCCGATGTGTGGATGCGCTGCAGATGTCGATGAAGCCAAACATCTCGCGGAAATTGGACCGACTTTCATCGCTGTTGAACCTCCAGAACTGATTGGCGGAGATATCTCGGTGACCACAGCAGACCCTTCAATTGTCAGCGATACCGTTGCCGTTGTGAAGGCTGTGAACCCAAACGTCCGCGTTCTCTGCGGCGCTGGTGTCAAAAGTGGCGCAGATGTTGCGAAAGCGGTAGAACTCGGTGCGGAAGGAGTTCTTCTTGCGAGTGGTGTTACTAAGGCAAGTGACGTTGAAGCCGTTCTGGCAGATCTCACCTCAAGTCTTGCTTGACACAAATTGTTGTTCAAGTTCTAGCAACGTTTGCTCTTGTCGAGCAACAGCGAGGTTTTCTCCACCCGGACAATGGAATCGAAAAGAACATGTTTCACAGGTTTTTTTCGTCGTTGCCAGTGGAAGGAGAGCGAGATTCAAACGTGCATATCGATGTACTTCAAGCATAGCCTTACAATCGTATTCAAGGAGTTTGTAACTCTGTTCGACTGAATGCTTCGTTGGTTGGAATGTTTCAGTGTGCCAAAAACCTCTCCTCCACCCAATTGTATGCAATCGGAAAGAAGATTCGCTCTGTGGGAATCCATCACGATTTTTAGCCCACAATACCATGGCATTTGCTTCGAATTCATCGGTGGATTTTGTTGGAGCACTTTGCATGTCAAAACGAATGAGGTGCCATTTATTTTGAATTAACACCGCAAGGTCAGGGGAGGCATAGATTCGCTGGTTGCCGATTAAAACGGATACTGTACGGTCCAATACATACCAGCATGCGTACTTTCTCTGTTCTAATTGCCGTATGATTCTGCATCGCCATAAGAGTGCAAAGCGATGTTTTGCATAGCGCAATAAAGCCTCGAAATATCTCTTTTTTATGCTATTTGAGTTTTGTTTTATTTGCTTTTGAAGTGAATATTTCAGTTGATGTTCGAGGAGTAAAGGAGACCATTGTTTACCTTCTTGGAGATCTTCTAAACGTTCAACAAGTATTTCCTTCATCGCACGAAGCATCAAATCCCAAGGCCGGCGACTGGTTGGAAATTCAGTAATTCCAGATGCTGATGTTGGGTAGCCATAGCGTAAATGCCAAGCGCGTGGGCATTTTAAAAATAAATCTCTTCGTGTACGACTCCATTCCATTTTTGTTTCCATATCAGCCGAATTGGCCTCAACGGTTGTCAAAGATTCGGTCAGAGAATACCAATTTCCAGCATCGAGAGAATGGTATTACCGATTGACCAGAGAGCAAGAGGGACAATGCACCATCCCGAATATTGAGCGTAGGATTCGAATCCATATTCGCCAAACAATCGTGAGATGGAGCCTCCGAGTGAGGCAATGATTCGCAACAACAGAACGGTTGCACCTCCAAGAAGGATGATCAAGATGAATCCAAAACTTCCAAAGAAGATTCCTGATACGCCACTGAGTATTGCTGCCCCAACACCTTGGGAGAATAATGCTGGGAATGCAAACCAGCCAAACCAGCCCATCCAGATACCAATCAACGTATCTCGTTTCATGTCTTCAACGCCTCGCCAATCTTGGAAATTCTTTGGGAACAGTTTGTGTATTGCCGCACCTACAAAGTCTGCTTCAAACGGTGTGCCTCTACGTGCAGTGACAATGCTCATCTCCAGTAACCATACAAGCATTGCAACATCAACCCAAAACAAAGTGTTTGATGGGATTGGTGCAAGTGTCGCTATGAGGAGTGGTAGGTTGACCAAGACGATTCCAGCACCGCTTGCTGCAATGATTGCTCCCCAATACATGCCAATTGGCAAAGGTTCCTCTAAGACCTCATATTCTTCACGTGGAAGAGCTAAGAAGAATAAAAACAATCCAGGGCCAAAAATCAAGGAGAAATAGGACCATGCACTTGAACTACCGCCGTTGTTAATGCTTTCAACAGCGCTGATTATTTCTTCTGATGAGGCTGAAGGTGCGTTTGAATAGACCACCCGCATTGATTTGTCAAGAACTAGAATTGAATCCGATGTTCCATTTGGTGAACTTCGAGTAAAGGACTCATCGATGTCGACATACGTTGCCCATGTGAGGTTGTAGTTTGCTTTCATTGATGCTACATCAGTTGCTGAAGCGTCCATGCCTGAAAGAACATGTACGACAGAAACCTCATCGGCTATCAGGTCAAGAGTTTTATTCAGTTCAGTAGCTTGGTCAACAACATTTTGAGTGCCAGGTAAGGCGATGGCGATGATGAGTGCATCCTTGCCATCAAAGAGTTCAGAGACCATCATTGATTGCATATTTTCGTCATAAAGTTCAGTGTCAAACACTCGTGCATGGTCATCGATGAGTTCAGTTGAACCCAAATTTGGCTGACTTATTGCCGTTGGAATAAAGAGAATGGTCATGAGTATAATTGCTGCAAGTATTGGAAGAGGTGGAAGTTCATCCTTTCGAACCAGCATGACCATGAATCCAATCAGTGAACCAACGGTGGCGAGTGACAAAAATACGGTCGAACTTGCAAGTCCTTTGTCTGCCTTTTCCACATCAAAACGTATGATGCCGAAGGCGTGACAATCACTGTTCAAGTCACCTGATACTGTTTGAATACAGACCTCTAAATTAGCATCACCGGGCGTTAAGGGAACCATTCCTGACCAAGCCCAGAATAGTGTTATTACCTGGTATTGAACGGTCAATTCGAATTCTACCAGTTGAGGTTTCCATGATCAAATCTTCATCTTTAACGAATTTTTCATCGCCTGCTAATGGACCCCAGAGTTCCCATTTTGTGGTTTTGACATCATCGACTCCCCAAGGGAAGAGTGGTTCAAACTCGATGTGTGCTCGACGCTCAGCATCGACAAAGACCCGAGCCTTAGGCTCGTAGAGTTGGCCTTCCATAACGATGCCACCACTGTTCTGCTCAAATGCCCCCCATTGAACTTGTATGGTGCTTCCCAACACAATTGTTTTCAGCCGAAACCGAAAGGGTGAACACATCTCCTGCTTTCATCGAGAGGAACACTTCGATACGTTCCCCGGAGAAGTTCATGGCAGAGTTCGAAGTATCGGTGTTGACAACCTGTGTGACGACTAGAATCGTAAACTGGTACACCGCCAGCGTCGACCGAATAGACCATGGTGAAACTGCTGTCAGTCCAAGGTTTGACGTTCACAGAATTGAGGTCCGCCAACGCCGTCAATATACGCAGACATGAACACGGTCATGTTGACCGTTGCGTTGATTGGGTTTTGCAACGGTTCACTGGAAACAGTGAACACAGGTACGACGCCGTTTCCATACGCAACCGGTTGGCTGCCAACAGCATTGTCAGTACGTTGGCGCTGAAGAACCGCTTCTTCAGCATCCAATCCTTCGACAAATAAGCGTTCAACGGGTTTGACATCCCATTCGACAAAACCAGGTTCGTATTCAGGGTCTTCCGCAGCATGAACGGCACCTGTTGCTGTCACTCCAAGCAAGAGTGTAAGCAAGACCAAGGCAAGGCTACGCTGGCGCATTGTCATCACCAGATGGTTTTGGTTCATGAAGGCGATGGCCCTTTGATAATGATTGAATCAAATCAAACAAACAATCCGGAAGAGAGTATTGCCCACATTGCGAGCATTCCACAAGTGATGGAAATACCATTGACACCGCCTTTTGTGAGGTAACCACGGTTTTCAAAAACAGCGCCTAAGAGACTGTCCATTTGGCATCCAAGCCAACCAATGATGGCAACAAGAACGATTTTTAAGAATCCCGTTTGCAGGTCGTCAACACTTGCATTCGTTGCCATCCAAGCCAAAAAAGTGAGACCTGCAATCATGCTGGAACCTACTAATGCAGCTTTTTGCCCAGATGCTGAGAATCCACCATTCATTCCTGGTTCACATGGTTTCATGGTTGTGATCATACGGACATTATCATCGAGACAGCCGATTTCGCTGGCGAATGTATCTGCAGAGGCAACCGCAACAGCTGCACTGAACATCCAAAGACCGTTGTACCAATCTTCTGTGAGAAAGGCAAAGATTGCAACAAGTCCGGGCAGGCCACCGTTGGCAATGACGTTTCCATAGCTTCGATGCCCGTCATCAGATTCGGACATTCCGCGTGCCTTTTTTTCATCAAATCTCCACTTTGTTGCTTTATGAGATGCCAAAAGAAAACCAAGCAGGATTAGAAGCCAAGTCCAATGGCCCAGTGCACCAACGACAAACCCAAGCGCAGTTGCAGCGATGATGCCAGGGTTGTCAAGCATCTTCGCTTGACGTGACACAAGAATGAGCGTCAATAAAAGGACTGATGTGACAATCAAATTACCTTGATTGAGCCCACCTGAAAGCACATCCATGTACATCCCTCAAACCATCGTGGTTTCTTCTCATTGAAAGGTGCTTTCCCTATCAACTCCGGCGAATGGCGTTTCAGTAAGTGCTTTCAGGTCATGCAAGAGCAGTTGGTAGAATCTTACGAGTGATGAGCCAAAGCCCGCCAATTAAACACGCCGTCCACATCAGTATGGCCAAAAGAAACACCAGATCATGGGTCTCGGAAAATACGATGCTAACGAGCCAAGAAGAGCCGTTCCAAAAGGAATGGAACAACATTGCTAAGCCAATTCCATACATTGGTTTCTTTGGAAGTGGAAATGCATCTTCCTTCGAAGAACAGAGCCATTTTGGAATTTGAATTGGTTGTGAGAATTCTGTTGCTGATTGCTTCATTATTTCGCCTGAAGAACCCAGGAGTATCCACTGATCTGTGATTGGCGGTGCTGTACGGTCAGAGGCGACCTGATATCCTGGTTGAACAAGAGGGACATGTCACGTGTGCTTAGATACGAACCAATTGCATATCCTGAGATGCCCGTCCAAAGCCCATGTGCGGGAATGGAGCCAATGCCACGGACGAAGACTGGTGAATGGGAATACAAGTGCACTCGCTTCTCCGGCTGCAAAGGTCGACATGATGTAGATCGAATTCTCAAGTAAAGCAAAGCCCAGGCCCACTGTAAATCCAATCTGAAAACCTCGACGAGGGCTATCGATAAATCGGGCAAGAGCAAGTATTGCTGCTGCTTTGCAGAGTTCTTCACCAATTGGGGCAGAAAGAAAGAGAATCATTCCATATCCGAGACTCATAGGATCGAATGTCTCCAAACCAAGAGCGCTTAGAAAAATGGGAGACACAAAGGAATTGATGACAACTGCAGGGGCTGCCGAAACCATTCCTGCAATTAACATCCATTCAGCAAGTCGGCGCGTCGTCGGAAGTCCGAAATAAGCGTTTAATGTCGACCACCAAGCAAAAACTGGTGTTGAGAAACCAACGACAAATGCAGGAATTGCCACGAGTCCGAAAAGCAATCCTGTGAATATGTTGAGGCCAAAAATCATCATCGGAAACATGCAAAAAGTACTGATGAAAACGCCTCCGAAAAACAACCACCACAAATGCTTACCAGGGGGCATTTCTAAAGGCGTAGAATCTCGAATAAGATGGTGATCTACATGAATTGGCTGCGATGATTGAATGGCAGTATGTGGCGCAATCATGTTAAATGTGCGTCCTTCTATAGATTCTGTCCCTCGAATGACATGGGTGAGTCTTGGACGGCGGAGAGAGGAAAAACCAATGATGCATGGAATCAAACATGCAGTACCAAAGAGAGTCAAAAGTGGATTTGAAGGCCCAAGGTCACCATCAAAGTCGCTGTCAAGAATCCCCCCGAATATTGATACAAACGAGACCTGAACAATGATCAGTACCAAGAACACAAACCCAAGCATCGAACGAACAACTTTCCAGGGAGTCGATGGATGTGCGAGCGTGAGGCCCGGTGGAGGCGGGGTCAACGGTGTAGTTGGAAGACCCTGCATGATGTGAACAGCGAGAGGTTACCCTATCACATTTACGAAGAGGTCCCGCTCAGTTCGCCCATCATTCGTCACTGTTGTTACAGCATTCGGCCAAAGCCATCATCATTGCGGGGTTGACGCTTCAGCCACTCACACATCAACCCACCGGAACGCAATGGTGAAAAACACCCCTTCATATTCTCTCCCTCGGAACTCGAAACATGGGTGTGAAAGAATATCTGTTTGCTCCTCGTCGTGATCATCGGGGTTGGTCGACACCGAGCGAGGCGGCTCGTCTGTTTTTCCTGTTGACTCTCATCTCAACTGGTTTCTGGGCTTGGCCGATTACCGAAGGGAGAATCCTTCTCTGGTTCGGCTTAGTCGTCCTTGTGTCTACGCCTTTGTTGACCATCGGATGGTGGCTTATTTCTCTGGTCAGTCAACGTATCGAATCTCGAGTGTTGGTCGATTCGCTTCATCGAATCGATCGAAGTAAAAAGCAGTAAGTTCACTTTTCGCTGAGGAAACCGTAACCCCACGAATGTGGAGGTGCGAATGTTTCCTTAATCGAACGAGGAGAGACCCAGCGTAACAAATTGAGCGGAGAGCCCGCTTTGTCGTTGGTTCCACTGCCACGTGCTCCGCCAAACGGTTGTTGGCCGACAACGGCCCCTGTTGGCTTGTCGTTGATGTAGAAATTACCAGCAGCATAGCGGAGAACGTTCATTGCGGTGACAACATCTTCACGCTTGGTGGCAAAAATAGAGCCTGTCAGTGCGTATTCTGAAGTCTCATCACAGGTCTTGAGAACTGCATCAAATCCGTTATCTGGATAGACGTGAATCGAAAGAACAGGGCCAAATATTTCCTGTGCCATTGATTCATAGTGAGGGTCAGAACATACAATGGTCGTTGGTTCAATGAAGTAACCTTTGGAGCCATCATAGCCACCTCCAGTGACGATTTCGCAACCAGCATCTGCCTTGGCTCGGTCGATATAACCGGTGATATTGTCAAAGGATTTCTTATCGATGACTGCTGACATGAAATTCGTGAAGTCTCGAGGATCACCGATGGTGATTTTACTGACAGCAGCACAATATTCATCCTTGATGTTGTTCCATACGGTTTGTGGGATGTAGGCGCGGCTTGATGCACTGCACTTCTGTCCTTGGAACTCGAAGGAACCGCGGAGAAGTGCTACTATCACTGCTTTTTCATCACAGTCAGGGTGCGCTACAATGAAGTCCTTGCCTCCAGTTTCTCCGACGACACGAGGATACGAACGGTAATTCTCAAGATTGTTGGCAACATCTCGCCACATCTTTCGGAACACATTCGTGGAACCAGTGAAGTGAATTCCTGCAAGCATGGGGTGAGCAAGAACGGTATCTCCAATCATGCTTGCTTTTCCTGGGATGAAGTTGATGACACCAGCTGGAAGTCCTGCATCCATCATCAGTCGCATAAGTAAGTAGTTGGATACATAGGAGTTTCGACTTGGTTTCCAAACGCCAGTGTTGCCCATGATCGCAGCGCTTGAAGGAAGGTTTGCAGCGATACTCGAGAAGTTAAACGGTGTAACAGAGAACACGAATCCTTCTAGAGGCCGAACTTCACTTGAGTTCCACATGGCAGAAGTCGAGATCGGTGGTTGAAGGTCTTCATAGATTTCACGAGCGTAATTGGTATTGAAGCGCCAAAAGTCGATGAGTTCACATGCAGAATCAATTTCTGCTTGATGGCATGTTTTCGATTGATTCAGCATGGTGCTGGCGTTAATTTGAGCACGGTAGTCTCCTCTCAAATATTCACTGGCTTTGAGGAAAATAGCAGCACGTGCTTCCCATGGCATGGTTGACCACATGTCGTGGGCATCGAGAGAGGCTTGAATGGCTTCTTCGACGTTGGCTTTACTTGCCATGTGAACACGAGCAATCACGTGACTGTGATCGTGAGGCATGACCTGTTCGACAACATCGCCAGTGAAGACTTCCTTACCGTTGATAATACATGGAATTTCAATGATTTCACTTTCTTGCCGAGCAATCTCAGCTTTCAATGCAATACGCTCAGGGCTTCCAGGAAGATAGCCGAGTACGGGTTCGTTAACAGGGGTCGGTGGGCGAGGAACATTGTTCACCATGCACCGATGCTATCGCACCCGCCACTTCAACATCACGCTATGTAGAGATGAGCGTGTTTTGCTCGAACCTTACTCAGTTTCGGACCGACAACTGCCATACAGTAGCCTTGGCCAGGATTGCGAGCGTAGTAATCGTAATGGTATTCTTCTGCCAAGGTAAAGTACGTTGCTTCTTCTACGGATGTGACAATTGGGCGGTCGTAGAATTCTTGCATTTTTTCAATGGTTGACCGTGCAATATCGACTTGCTTGTTCAGTCGTTGGCATGATACAACTGCGGTATTGAGAACCGATATCGTTGCCTTGACGATTGAATTGAGTAGGGTCGTGGACAGTAAAGAACACTTCAAGCAGCGTTTCAAAGGGAATCAAATCGGGGTCAAAAACGACTTCAACGATTTCAGCATGGCCGGTTGTGCCAGAACATACAGGTTCGTATCGAGGATTGGGATCATGGCCTCCAGCATAGGCAGGCAAAGCCGATTCAACACCATACAATCCTTTGAACGCTCCTTCTGTACACCAAAAGCAGCCGCCACCGAGTAACGCTCGTTCCATGTCTTTAGGTTGAGCACCGATGCTTTGAATCCTCGTATCATTCAATGGAGCGCCTTTTGTAGACCTTTCAAGATTCTAAGTTACTTATTTCATTTGAATTTATTAATTCTTTCTTGTACTTCCTTCAAAGACTTCTCATTGAAGAAGTCTCTCTTCTGTTTATACATTTGAATATATTTATTGCAGATATCCCAACTTGATTGATCTGGTATTTCCATGATATCAAAAACGATTAAAAAGGCAATGAACTGGGCTTTAGCGCAATCATCACTTGCAAACAGTTTACGATGTTTAGCACTTGGAGCTGGAGTAAAGGACCGGTATAGGTCATCCAAAATTTCATCAAGTTGTTCTTTTTCGTCATATATATCAGGTGCAGTTGAGTCAATTAATCCCTTGTCCACCCACGTATTGAAGTTCTTAGAATAGAGGAACCCAAATAATTCTAAGTCAATGTTAGAACTAGGAACTCTTGGAGCTAGTGTTAAGATTTCTTCGCTGCAAAAACAGAGTCCATGCTCCTTAAACCAATCTTCATTATCAAAATAGGTGTCTAGATTCATCTCTGGCACATGTGGCAATTCTGTCATGCCTTTATCTGTATACTCTTGTCGATTTTTGAAATAATCTGGCAAATCCCCTTCCTCCCATTTCGCTTTTAGTGTCTCAAAAACTTGCTTTTCAGTAATGGTTATCTGTTCTTCAGCCTTAATCATTTCATCTACAAATCCATTCTCTCCGAGTACCTTGAGATATTTACTCAATGTTTGTTGGTTGATTTTTTTAGCATCCTTATCATTGAATTGTAGCATAAATCGAGAATTTTCACGTTCCCAGCGTGCTTTCATAACTGTTCTTGATAGTGTTTCATCATTCCATTTGAGAATTTTCTTCCAGTTTGATTGTTTAATTTCAGTTGATTCAGCTTTGATGTAGGTGTCAATAAATTGACGCTCACAATCATAAATTTTTGGGGGAGTGCTTCGATTATCCATGAGTGTTATGAAGCAAGATTTTCCTTCATCCTGTTGATCAAATCCACTAAAATCAGTCCAACTAAATAATCGTATCAAATTACTCTCCAGATTGGCTGAGAATCTTGTTTGGAAAGTATATTTGTAAAAAGTTTCAAACCATTCTTTGAATTCCTTTTTCATTTTCATTGATTCATTTGTCGCACCTTTCCCTATCTTCTTGTTTGCTTTGGTGCTGATTTGCTCCTTCCAAACTACACTCGGATCTTTATTGTGATATTTTTCATCGATTGATGATTCAAACAATTTCTGAAGATATGAATCGATTACGGTTGCATAATTTGATTTATTAAGCCAAGCCAAGTTAGCTTGGGTCGGGAATTTATGGGTTGCGGGTCCTGCTTGCATAATCTTCAACATTCTTTCCGCTTTTGATGTTTCAAAGATCATAACAGATTTTTCTTTCGTACCGGATGCTTCTAAAATAACATCAAATATTCCTAAATCATTGTCTGAAGCACTTATTCTACGTGCTAAGAAAAGACCTTTTGTCTGTAGATTTTCAATCTCCATTGGGTCCTTGTCTTTCGGAGATTTCCTCTCTTCCTTTTCTAAATCATCAAAGACACTTTTTAGATTTGTCGAGGGGTTTTTGTGCTTCGGAAGTTCTTCGAGTAATCCTCTATCAATACTTCTGCGAAGATTCTTTACAACTTTTCCTTCTTTTGAAGCATTCGAGAGGTGTTGGAGTTTTTCATAGTATTCTCCATTTTGATCTTTTGTTGTATCTAAAGATTTGATGTATTTAATCACATTTTCGGCATACAACTCGTTCCATCTAAGAGTTTTCGTTTGTTTCTGTACTTCTAAAATAAGCATGATATCTTTAGAACTTGGATAGTTCGCAATAAGTTCTGCGACATCATATTGCGGCTTTGACTTTTCATTTTGCACTACTTCGTTAGCAGTGTAATTTCCAAGTATCCAATCCTTCAAGGTGATCCTTCCTTCGTCCATTGGATATATTTTCGCCCAAGTTTGATTCGGTTGAATACTATAATCGAGAAGGTCTAAACAATCGCTGAGGCTTAGATTGGTATCTCTTTTCAAATGTATTTTACAAAGTAGAGTGATGAACTTATAGAAACTTCCAGTCATATTTTGAACATTTGTCAAACATTTGTCATATTTCTTACTTGAATAATAGATTGGACCTGCTTTATCATAACTGCCCGCTTTGGTAAAGAATTCTAATGCATCCTCGAGAAGACGGTTTCTTTCCTTATCACTGCGTCCTGGCTCGCGAGATTGATACCAAGCATATTCTCCCTGTAAGTCATATAGCTGTTTTTGAATATCTGAATCCTTTTCTTTTTGAAGTAATCTTTTCCCCAATCCTATGGCATATTGCAAAGCAATAATATTTGTTGGATCTTTCAAAAATTTGTCTCGTTCCTCGTTATAGTTTTCTCTGTTTGCTTCAATCTTGGGTTTTAAGTCTTCAGAGTCCACCGCTTTGAGAGGGTCTAAATAATCTTCAAAATCAATAAATGTGCCAATGCCTTTTAATTGGACACCATTCTCAGGTTTTGCACCATTCTCATATAATTTTACATTTTTCCAAAAGTCATACCCTTCCGTATCTTCAATCAGATAGATTCTAGAAAAAGCCCGTGTCAAGGCGACATAGAGTTTACTATACTCATATCTAATCTTAATTCCCTGCTCTTTTGCCACCTTTCCCATGCTACTCCATTCCTGCAGTAAACTTAGAAGTGATTCTCTAGCACTTTGACTAGAGGCAAATCGATACAGTACGACAACATCATATTCTGCACCCTTTACTGAAGATGATGAATGTAAGTATAATTCTTTCCGAAAATTTGAAGAGTCGAGTTCTTCATCTGAATCATGATTTTTCTTTTGCCAAACATGTTGCATCACCGGGTCGTTGGTATCGACTGCATTGTTCCCTGAAAGCAAATCTTTGATCCCAGTATCATCGGGTGCGGAGGTGATTACCACGGCCTTCGATTCACCAGCATTTCTGATTATATCTCCTATTGCCTGCATATGGTTATCGATTTCGAGATTATATCGGATAAATCGAATTTTCTCGGTCCCTCCACGTATTGCCTTCATAACAGTTCGCGACTTATCTCCAAATAATTCTCCACGTTTGAGTTGTATTGCGTTAGCAAATTCAACAATCTTTTTCTGTGACCTGTAATTGTTGTAAAATTTTTCAATATTTATGTCCGATTTTTCAACACCTCCGTCGATAAACATCGCTTGGATTCGATTCCAATCAAATCCAGTTGGGTTGAGGGTTTGGAGTGGATCTCCAGCAAAAACCAAGCGGCGTAAATTGTGTCCAATCAAGAGTCTTTTCAGCATTTCAAATTCAATTGATGTAATATCTTGGCTTTCATCAAGGACTATTTCATCGAAACCTTCAGAGGGTATTTCTTGGCTAAATTTGGCGAGGTCCATAGTTGGAGTTTTATCATTCGAGATTCCAGGCCCGAGTTTATATTGCATCTCAAATTCCATTCCTTTCCAATCACCATTTTCTTTGATCTCCAGCATTGTGTCGGATATACGTTGCACAACGTGGTCCTTCGATGCAGTAACTAATATGGATGTTTTCGGTGAACTGGTTGCACATCGAACAACTGCCCTATACGACAACACACTTGTTTTCCCAGTCCCCGCTAAACCATCAATCAATAACGGTTGATTGGATAAAATAGCCCCTCTTTGCAATTCGTCAAGCTGAATATTGGAGTCTCTGTTGATTTTTTCAGTTAGGCCAAATCCAATCTCGACAGAATGTGGCCATGGCCTTACTGGTCCTTCACAAGGTGTGTCATCAATCGTAAAGTCTACCGTTATTGCCTTTGAACTTTCATCGTCTTTTTCATGGGCTTCTAAGTATTTGTAATTTTTAAGAATTTTAGATAAGCGAGGGTCCTTTTCCTCTTTTGAAGTACAAAAATCATAAATAACTATTGTACTTGTCTTTCCCTTTTTAATAGAAGACCAATATACACGCCCGCCTTTCGTTATATTTGATTTGTAAATCGGCACCCCTATTTCAGTTGAGCCTACATTGCGGTTTTTTATTTGTTCAACATGAGTTTGAGTAAATGGTCTGTGGTTCAATATATTGCGGTGAATCCAGTCATAAATCAGTCTGCGATTATCATTTTGCTTTTCAATTTTTTTTAGTTCTTTTTGGGCCGGTTTTTTGAATACAACCCGGTCATCGTTAAGTCTGATATTATTTATCATATTTTTTCTCTTGTCTGCCTTTGTGGTTAGGGAGATATTAAACAGGTCATCTTTTTCTTTTTGATTTCTAGCTTCTTCACCGGACTCATTCCGAACTGCACGTATTACAAGGTCTATATCATCATAAAATCCCTTTTGCATCAGCCATTTTTGATATTCTTCGTAAATGATCAGAAGAGACTTGAGTTCTTCATCAGAAAAGTGTTCTGAAGTATGCCTTGCGGGAATTTGAACAGTTTCTGTATTTCCAAGTTGGGCGAGATCGTCTTTGGTGTAATTTCCGTCATGACGTATGGCTAGAACTCCACCTTTCAGAATTGAACGTATCCCAAACCAGGCTCTTCTCACCATCTAAACTCCCTTTTTGTCCATTCGACAAGTCTGGGAAAAATATGTTGCAAAACGTACTCGTAGTTACCAATTTAGATGGGATTTGTTCCAAAGCATCAGGGAATTTTTCTTGACGCTCATGAACTGGTATATGTGAAAGCCAGATGCTTTTGAGTGAGCCGAAGTATACCGATTGCGTTTTTTTTTGTAACTGTTTAGCATCGAGCATGACAGCCTCGGAATTTTTAAAATGTATAAATCTACCTAATGTTTAATTTCAATCCACGTTTCTTGAATACAAGATTTCGGTGTAAATTGGATGAGATCACAAGTTCAGTAATCATAACCATAACCATAATCATCATCATCATCATCATCAGTTTTCTTGAAAAAGAAGAAAATACATGCAGCAGCGCCCATGTAAAAACCGTTTCCGATGAAACTGAAGATGGAAAATCCAAGCCCTACACTTGCTAAACCTGCTGGGATAATGATGAGAAGTACATAGAGGAAGTGCAGTACTGAAATCAAGCGAGTCGATTTCCCGAACAACAGAAGTATGCTGGAAATGATTGCACTTAGGAGGAAAGAGATTGGACTCAGAACAAAGAGTATTGCTGCTACCAGTATCAGTTTTTCAGTGAATGATAAATCCAAACTTTCGCCTTCGCTTCCACTCCCCTCAACTTCAGTGGTATCCTCTCCACTCACACTCTCCATTGCGAAATCGATAAACTCAGTAATGGTCTCAATAAATTCTAACCCTGTAACTCCTGCACCAAAAATCGAAATGTAATTCAAGAAGATGGAAATCAAAACCATTCCGACTCCTACCCAAGGAAGTGTACCCCAGCCGAAGGTCAAACCCGATGAATCATCATCATCATCATCATCATCATCATCATCATAATCGAAACTGGTCCTCCCGTTTCTATTCTGAATTCGTTGTGGTTGGTATTCCGGTTGCTTCTGCAACGATGATGGGAATTGGTTATTTTTGTATCCTCGCCCCTTGGTCCAAACACGGTATCCATCATCGGATGAACGCCAAAAACGGAGGTTCTCATCGAGGTACCAATTGACATTTGTCCCATCCGCTTCGAGCCATTGCCCAGGGGGCAAATCCTCCCATTTGGCGACATACTCGATATCCTTTCGCTGGGCCATAGGAACGACCTTACCTGCTTATCCCAGTTCATAAGAGTTCTTATTGATGTTCATTTATGTTTGAACAGTGGCATTCTGAACCAACAAAGAAACTGCTTGGCATCGGCTTTGTTTGATGCGCAAGTCCACCATGGATTAAATGAAAACTGCTCAAATGGTGGACGTGCCGAGCCGACAAATAAGTCAAATATTGACACTTTCATTTGTGGCGCACAGCCACCATGGAATTGATAGAATCTACTCAAATGGTGGACGTGCCGAGCCAATGAAGAAAGCAAAAAGAAACGTATTCTTCATGGCGCAAGTCCACCATGGAGTTGATGACAATCTGTTCGAATGGTGGACGTGCCGAGCAATCAACGAAGGTGATTGGATTTTGATTCGTTGATGCGCAAGTCCACTCTCGCGGATTGATCAGAATCTACTCAATTGAGAGTGGACGTGCCGAGCAATCAACGAAGGTGATTGGAATTTGATTCGTTGATGCGCAAGTCCACCATGGAGTTGATGAAATCTGTTCGAATGGTGGACGTGCCGAGATTTGAACTCGGGGCCTCTACCATGCCAAGGTAGCGATCTTCCAACTGATCTACACGCCCAAATGGGTGCTTTCGCAATCTGTCCACTTGCACGCCCATCATAAGCATTGCCAACCCGACATTGGTTGTTTATGAGTTTAGTTTCCACAGTTCAGCCTCTCGTTTTCTGTCCTCTTTAAGTAGTGTTGAACGGTTTATTTTATGGTAAAGAATATGCGTAGAAAAGACATCGAAACGGATCTGCAAAACGCACTTGATAACGATCATAATGTCTGGGCAATTGGAGATGTCCATGGTTTCTCAGTAACGCTTGAAGCATTGTTAGATGTATGTGACTTGAGCATGAATGACCGCGTGGTATTGCTTGGGGATTTAATTGACCGCGGGCCTGATAGTTTTGATGTTGTTCGAATTGCTCGCTGCGACCCACGTATTCAATGTGTCAAAGGGAACCATGAAGACATGATGGTGGATGGATTTAAACTTGAATCGCTCACGAAACCGGACAGTGATATGCAAACATGGCTGTACAATGGCGGAGAGGCCACTGTAGCATCCTACATTCGGGATTATACCGACGAATTCGGACAAGAGGATTCAGAACAACTCATACTCCAAGTGGAGGACGATAAAGAATGGATGCAACGCCTCCCATCGCACATAATTCTTGACAAATGGCGTTTGGTTCATGCAGGATATGACCCACGTCAAGAACTTGAAGGCCAGGATGAAAGTGTTCATTTGTGGATTCGAAGGCCGTTTCATTCTGCTACAAGGCCTATTGACGAGCACCGAACAGTACTTTTCGGTCACACGCCTACAATGTCGCTGAATCATTCGATGGGCCCGGAAGGTTGGGGGAAACCATGGTTTTCAAAGATCGCAACAGTCGACGGTCGTTCGGCAAGTATAGGGTTGGACACCTGTGTCTTCCATGATGAAAACAAACCTGCTCTTCTTACTGCTTTCAATCTTCAAACGCTTGAAGTTCGGCAAATCGAACGTGTTGAGCCATGGGATTCAACAGCTCGGGAACAGGCTAAAAAGTCGTAGAGACGGCTTTTTGAGTAATTGCTAAAATGCCACTTCAAGAAGGATACATGTCCGTGTGGAAGTGGAAAGAAGTTTTACCAATGCTGTGCTAAATCTCGAGGCTATTGTATCGCCTGAGCATGTGGTCTAAGGAGGCCTTCATACAGTTCTTGAGGGTGAAGCCTTACCGCTTTCCATGGGCGACGAGCAGGAGGCAGGCACAATCGCTCTTGCCGATGTACCAATCCCTCCGCATGAGCCAAATTTACCTCTTGAATTGGTTGAATCAGCACTGCAGATGTTATCTGGCGTGACCGATGCAGCCTTTCGTCCTTGGATCAGTGACCGAATCACCCTGATTTGGTTAGAGAATGAATCGCATCGACTTGGCATGACCCGGTTTGAAGAAGGTCCCA
>CAJJCP010000023.1 GCA_905182715.1 uncultured Candidatus Poseidoniales archaeon | reverse complement strand
GGAGATTGTCAGGTCCAGCAAGATTGTTTACATCACATTCGTATCTGGCCGAAGAGGTGTAAGGGCCTCCAGATATTACAGGCTCAATTCGCTTCACATCCCATTCGCCCTTCAAGATCATTCGGTAGACTATTCCACAGGAATTCTGTGTAACATCGATGTCACCCTGTCCATCGCTCATGCCGTATCCAATATTCGACATCGCCAAATAGAGGTTTTCGGGAGCATTGGCATTGAATGCAACTCCTTCCATCTTATTCCATTCATCACTGGCACCGAGTGCTGCAGCGGCCTTACGAGATTCAAGGAAAGCGACACGATCATCAAGGGCATATCCCACCGTTCCATCTTCATTCAAATCTTCATTTAAACGCCCTTCTGCCCAATCATTAATTTCTTCATCAGTGATGTAGGAATTCTGTCCTCCACTGAAATCCTCCGTTGTTATGCCGTCGTATTGATCGACCCAATTTTGGATTTCAGAATTTGACGATGCGGCCATTTCGACCCATTCAACGTCAAACCCTGTAATGGCAGAGTCTCTCGTATCATCTTGAGCGACTTGAGCAGCGTAGAGAGTACCCGCACTGAGATTACCGGCAGCATCAGCAATGAACTTGAATAAGACCGTGTCATATCCGTCATCTGTAAGATAAACTGTTCTTTCATCAGGCATCACAGCCGCATTTTCATGAGAGAATCGGCCCATAGCAAGGTGCTTGATGAAATCAGGTTCAGTTGTCGATGCGTCCTCGATTTCAACGATGTATCCATAGTCGTAAGGGTTGGGATAATGACCAAGATAATTCTCTAATTGGCTTTGATCGGAATGGTACCTGAAACTGTCATCGTTCCAATATTGAGTATCGTCGAAGTAAAGCTCCTCAGAGAAAAGCGGTGATCCCCAGGGGCTCATACTACCGAAGCAGAACACCCATCCACCGTTGATACTGCTGAGGTTCAGCATCTTGCTGCTCAACACATTCCATTCAGAAGAGGTGGTATTCCATTCGATTTCCAATTGGCTGAGGCCTGCTGGGCGGTCTTCCCAGGCAGTGTAGAGGTAACCGTGGCTACCATCGGCGGCAACAGGGACGAATGCATTGTAATCTGGTTTCTTACTGAGGTGTATCTGGGCTCCATCATCGGCTGCGTATATTCCTCCAGCAAAACCTCCTTCAGTGAGGGCGTCGCCGCTTTGTAAAATCACTTGGTAGTCCCCGTAGGACGTTCGAATGCCATGCCAGAAGTCTTCTTCACTGCTGGATGAGGGAAGTTCGGGAACGGTTTCGGGAAGGTTATTCCAATCGATTCCGTTGATGACTCCAATTGTAGCTTTGTACTTGTTTTCATCTGGATGCATTGCGTTGACAAAGAAATTGCCATTTGCATCAATGTGCATTCCAGTGACCTCAGCCTCTGGGGGCATCATCATGATGCGCGTCAACAATTCTGGCGTCTGCTCTTCACGATCTTCAGCCACCACAAAAGGAGAAATATTTAGCGCCAGCAGTAAGCCGATTGAAAGAAAAAACAAAGTGGGCTTGCTTCGCATGGTTTACTCAGCAAAGAGGGTGGCAAAAACATTCCTAACGAATCAGACGTAAACACGACGTAGGTGTAGCATGGAGTACCGGGTCAATATTCATACTGCAAAAGTAGACCAAATAAAACACGCTTGAGCCCCTTAGGGTTCTATGGGAATCAATGCTTTATTCATCAAGCAGTCGAAGGGTCCATGTGGAAGTGCTTCATTCCCAAATTCTGATAGATCTCTGGCATTTCACCGTTCTTTGAATAGAGGTAAAGTGCAGTGACAGCGACTTGTTCAGCGGCATTGGTCCAGGCAATTGCAACAGCGATTCCAACTGCACCGAATCCAACTCCGATGAACCAGAGTGGCCCTAATGCAACGGCCATTCCAAAGGTAAGTATTGCGATCAGGAAAACGAAGAAGCCTCCAATAATTCCAATCCCAAGACCGGAGGTGATGTTTTCTCCCCACGATTTGAAGAACATACTCTTACTGGATTTGAGACTTTCACCAAGACTTTGGTTTTCAAGAATCATATGAGGTATCATGAAGAAGGTCATCATCCACCAAACTGCTGCTCCAATGGCCGTTAGAATCATTGCAAAGACGGCTGCGCCACCTTTTTGATTTCTTGCTGCTTGATTTAGAATCTTCAACAACAGTCCAACGGTTCCAGCGATGATTCCCCAGAGGATGATAATGTGAATTTTACTCATTGCTGCAGAAACGCCATCCATGAATTTAGGGTCTCCGCCCGTAAGTCGAATATGAGAATTCGCTACAATTGCGCTGTTCCAAAAAGTGACCACAATCGAGATGGTCATATATCCTACAAAGACGAATCCCATGTATGCACCTGTCATCTGTCCTTCAGAATCGATTGCCCATGCTTGTTCAAGGTATTGAGGCAGGCTCATTCCAATCATGGCTAAAAGACTCAAAAAACCACAGATGAACATGTATACAATGAGTTCAGGGTCTTTCATGACTACAGACATACTCAACTTGCTCATTTTCCATCCGCGACCTATTGTTGCAAAGAATCCCATACTTGCCCTAGGGAAGGAGTCTTATTGTGGCTATCGGTAAAGTTGTTCACTTTTGAGCCGTTTTTCACCAGTATTCAACGCGAGGCTTCTTTATGCCGAGGTTGGTACTTTGGTAATGGAACATGTCAGCCATGAGTGTTTGGAATTCCAAATAACAAGGATGCTTATGCAAGCCGAGCGATTTCGATTCATTTGAAAGACGGATTAAGACGAATTTTGGACGATTACCGTGCGACATTAACCACTCATGCACCACTTGGATATACGATATGCGGAGTGATTCACAAAAGGCTTCACCAACCGTTTGCGATTCAAGCGATAGCAAAGAAGGCCAATCATCAGGCACCCAATTCGAATTGAAATGCTTCCATGAAGGTTTGAAGATAGCTTCTGCGTATGACCGTTGGATCGGACGTAATTTACTTTCTAATTCTGCAACGAGGTTCTTTCGAACAAAGGCTTCGGAAAGTTTCTCGACATAATCGGGGTAGGTTGGTGGGTCGACAACAACTGAAAATCGAGCCTTGCTCGTTCCTAGATGAGGATATATTTCCCATTCACGAGTTGGGTTATCGTTGAAGTCGTATTCATTTCGTTCCCACTTTTCATCATCCAATTCCGGTGGTGGCGGTGGCGGTAATTCATCGGGATAAATGACGACTCTCGCCCCCGAATTCGAAAGTGTATCCAATAATGTATCCGATATTTTATCGCCTCGGACAATAATCCGTCTATTCTCGATTGGGACATCAGACCTACGGATCTGAGAAAGGAATGTAAAGAGATTATCAATTTTCAGACTGGCAATCTGTGTAACGTCATCTGCGGAGAGAGCCCATGAATCAATTGGGATGCCTGGTGTGTCAGAAAACATTGGAGTCGAGCGCATTGAAACCCAATTTTCGTAGGCTTGGATGTTTTCGATTTTCTCATCGCCTCGTATCCGGAGCAAATCATTTTGCCACTGAGAAGTTTGTTCCGGATTAGTGTTTTCAATCGTGAGTTCGCCGTAAGTATAACCGGTGTAGGCGCTTGTTGGTGGAGCGGTTTCAGTCGTAATTTCGAGGTCGCCGTCTTGACGAGATTCAAGGTATTCCTGTTGCCTTCTTTGCCGACTAGCCATACGCGCAATCGGGTTCAAGGATTCTTCAAGAGCGCCTCCAACTTCCTCAACTGCTTGTTCGACATCTTCTCCAGCTTCGACAATGTTGACAAAAGAGCCCCCGCTTGCGCCACTTACTTGGCGGAATACATTGACTGAATCATCAGGTAATCCAAGCCCGATGATGTGAAATTCGACATCGATACCGATTTGTTGGATTGCTTGGATACAAGGTTGGAAACCATGAATTCCATTAAACGGGGGTGGAGAACTCATGTCCATTCCATCACTGATTAAGAAGAATAACCAATCGACACTGTCTTTGGCAAGTTCATGTGCTTCTTCAACTAAAAATCTCCAGAGGTAGGTCCCACCACCTGGTTTTGGAAATTGTATCTTGTACAAATCTTCATCGCTTCGGAATTCGAGCGGTGCTAGGACTCGAGAGCGTCCTCTGCTGTTGATGGTTGAAACTTTAGTTTGACGGTCTTTGAAAGTCGGGACAAGGTTCTCCCACATCGCTTTGGCGACTAAGTTTTTTTTAACACGCCCTTTGAGTCCCATACTTCGCGCTATTTTACGGAATACCGAGGCGGAATCTCCACTGAAGTCTTCATCCATTTCACCATAAATGCGTTCATTCATAGAACCCGAGGTGTCGATATAAATTGCGATTTTAACCATGTTGAATGCCCTCCGAGTGTTTTAAATTGTCACCACTGTATCATTTAACAGTACTTACACATGTCCCATATTTTAAAGAATTAAAATTGAAACAATAGTTAGATAGTTGAACACTTCCAGTCTAAGTCATGGAGGACAGTATACTTAGTCCAGATGGGAAATCGGAATGGACCGGTTCTGAATGGGTCCCAGTTGGCACGCAAACCCAACATACCTCAGGGGCAAATGTCTACACCCAACAAAAAATAGTTGACAGCGTAATTATGGGTAATTTAACATCCCAAACTATTGTACAAAACAGTCCTGAAGATATGGCGAAAGCAATGGTTTTAGCGCTTGAACAAATCGGTTTTGTGGGAAATATTCAAACATCAAATCCGTCAAATCAACAGATGTCGAATGTTAAAAACCTCTTGAAAGCGGGTGATGAACTCACATCAAGAGGCGTGAAAATACAAGGCTCAACGGATCTGAAGCTTGGAAATGCTGCGCGATTGACTGGCCGATACCAAGCGGCTATGGAATACTATCAAAGAGCACTCGATACCTTTCGGGCAGAGTCCAATCGGAGTGGAGAAGCGGATGCAATGATCAATATCGGTTATCTCGCCCTCAATCAAGGTGATGCACCGAAAGCATACTCTGTCTTTCGAGATGCTCAAGCAATGAAATTAGAATTGGGCGATAAAAACGGAGAAGCTGACGTGATTCTTGCCATGGCCAATCTCGCATTGATTGGCAATGAATATGACCAGGCTCAACATCTGTTTTCTCAAGCATTGAAAATCAAAGAAGAGCACAGTGATGAAAATGGCGTGGCTATAGCGCTCATTGGAATTGGCAATATTTTGGAATCGAAGAAAGATTATCAAGCAGCCCAACTCCATTATCGTCAAGGCTTAATCATCAAACGAAAACAAAAGGATTTGGAAGGTGAAGCAATTATTCTCGCCAACCTTGCAACTGTTGCTGAACATCTGGGAGATACCAGTGACGCCCAACGTTTGACCAATGAGAGCGTGGCAATTAAGAGGCAAATTGGTGACCGGAGAGGAGAAGCATTCTCTCATATTCAACTTGCATCGCAAGCCAAAAAACGAGGCGACTTGGTTGAAGCTGAACGATTATACAAAATGGCATTAAAAATGAAAAAGAAACTTTCCGACTTACGAGGACAGTCGGATACGCTGAATCTCTTGGGTGTCTTTTTCGAAGAACAAGACCAATTTGACGAAGCGGAACGATACTTCAACGACTCCCTCGCTATTATGAAGCAACTTGGCGATCGGCAAGGAGAAGGTATTGCACAGTTTAACATTGGAAATACCCTCCTGTATAGGAATCAATTGGAAAAAGCAGGAGAGAAATTTGAATTGAGTTTGCGACTTGCTAAAACGGTTAATGACCATGAAGGGCATGCTGATGCGTTGATTCAGTTAGCAGCAATTGCTGAGCAGCAACAAAACTTACCTCGCCGACAAGCACTCCTCACTGAGGCTGCAGCAATCTTGCGTCGAAACAACATTCCAGTCACTGGCTGGCTTCAAGAAAACGGTTTCTAATACAGTTTTGAACAAAGCCGCCGGCTGAACCATTATGAGTTCAGTATGTTTGGAAATAATGTGTCAGAAGTCGGTACTTTATCGAAGTCTTCTGAACCGGTCGCTGCATCTTCACGTATTGAATCGCTCGATGTTCTGCGGGGTTTTGCTTTACTAGGTGTTCTTTTATTGAACATCCTTGGTTTTGGAATGGCTTCAATTGGGTATTTTCATCCATTCGTGGGATTGGGCAAAAACCCCGAACTTAATTATGCCATTTGGGGTACAGTAAACCTGTTCTTTGAAGGTTCGATGCGAGGGTTGTTTTCCATGCTTTTTGGAGCAGGAATCGTCATGTTTACAACCGGTTTTGGGAGTCATTCAGGAACAGGGAAAAGTGCTTGGCTGCATTACAAAAGAACATTCTTTTTGCTGTTGTTTGGAATCTTTGACGCCTATGTGCTGTTGTGGACGGGTGATATTCTCATCCTCTATGCCATTGCAGGAGCAATTCTCTATCCATTACGAAATACAAAACCGAAAACACTGCTGATACTTTCAGCGATTGTCTTGTTGTGCTCTTCGTTTATTTTTGCCACAGCAGGCTCACTCATGACTGAGGGCCGTGATGCCGCTGCGATAATGGATGCTGATCCGGAAGGAAATCATTCAGATGAGCTACGCGAACAGGCGGCTCTGTGGGATGAATCTGGAAGTACTTTCACGTACAACGAAACTTCAATCGAAGAAGAATTGGACATCCGGCGAGGTTCGTATTCAGAGGTCGCTAAATACAGTGCGAAAACGGTAAACGAACATTTGCTGTTCTTCACCCCGTTGTTCATGATGTGGGATGCAATGGGCATGATGTTGCTTGGTATGGCCACATATCGCCTTGGCTGGCTTTCGGCAAAGAGCGATTCGAGAACATATCTCAAACTCGCTGTTTTTGGTTTTTCATTCGGACTCTTCGTCAATGGAATAGAACTGTATCAAGCGATTGAAAGCAACTATGACGTGCTCATCATTTCGGGGTGGTTCCAAGGATCTTACCACCTCGGACGCGTCAGTATGGCATTGGGATGGTTAGGGCTCGTGATGTTGGCGTGTCAAGGTGAACTATGGCCTTCATTACGCGCTCGAATTGCTTCGGTTGGTCGAACTGCGTTGAGTAATTACTTACTGCATTCACTGCTGAGTTTGATACTTTTCACCGGTGCTGGCTTTGGATTAATTGGTACTTTTGAGCGATGGGAACTGTATGTCATCGTCGTATTGATTTGGTGCTTCCAACTCCTCCTTAGCCCGTGGTGGCTCAAGCGTTACGCCTTTGGCCCTGCTGAATGGCTTTGGCGTACCATGACCTACGGCTCGAAGCAAAAATGGCGGCTTTGAAGCCGTCAATGTTTGATGAGTCAAGAGAACAAGGCCTGATGTACTTCTTCACGTGTAACTTTGCAAAATGCTCCAAGTTCGAGATTGTATTCTTTGAGCACCATTCGCTCGGTTGATAATCGATGGAGATTCGTAACATGGTTTCCAAGAGTAGTGAACATTCTACGAATTTGTCTTTTCTTCCCTTCATCGATAGTCAAAACTGCACATATGTCACTTTCCAATTCGATGATCGCTGGTCGTGTTTGAAACTCTTCCAGCGAACCATATTCGGTGACAGAGACATCAACGCCTTCCCGGATTGATTCGAGTTGAAGCTCAGTAATTGCATCTTGTGTCTTCACGCGATACGTTTTCTTGACCTTCTTCTGCGGGTCGGTGACCGAATGAACCAATTTGCCATCAGTGGTAACCAGTAACAAACCAGTTGTGTCTTCATCGAGGCGGCCAACGGTGACTAAAGATTCGTAGATTGAAGGCTCTACTGCATCTCGAAAGAGTTCATAGACAGAGGTTTTGTTGAGTTCAAGTTCTTGTGAATTAAGGCGTGAACAAATACATCCTGAAGGTTTGTTGAGAACGAAATAGACATCGTTGGATGGGAGAAACAATTCTTTGCCACGGTACTTTACAGCACGCTTGGCTGGATTGAATTCATAGGCAATATGTTTGACAATCGAATCATTTACTGTGACATCGCCACTCCAGATGGCTTGTTTGACATCTTCTTTCGATGAAAACTCACCGCATTTTGAAAGAAATTGATGGAGTCGGAGTTTCATCTCGATTGCCTCATTTGGCGGTGTATCCGGTTTGTTCTTAGCAGTTCCTCTATGAAGAGGCTCTTCCCGCAAAATACGTTGACATGAACATCCAGAAGAGGACCGTCAGTTGGAGTCAATGAAACGACCTAGGGTAAAGATTGAACTCAAGCGTTTACAGTTCATTCTTCCTCTGATTTAACTTTGTCAAACTTTGCTTTCATAGTGGGATTATTTTTAGTCAGTTTCTTTATCGAAAGGTCTTGTGCCTTGTCATTCGCCAATCGGTATTGTCGCCCGGATAACGTTAATTTCTTCTTAACAGCTTCCATCTTTGCTATCGAGGCATCTATCGCTTTAATCGCGTCTTGGAAATGGTCTGTTGCAATGCGGTAGTTCGCTGAGAATTTGTCTTGGAAGTCTAACAAATCGTTCTCAAAGTTCTCAATGTCCATGTTTTGGGATTTGATAATTGCTAATTCATTCTTAACTTGTAAAGTCTTCAACGCTGCATTCCTCAATACTGTGATCATTGGAATGAAAAATTGGGGCCGGATTACATACATCTTGTCATATTTATACGACACATCAACAATGCCATTATTGTAAAGCTCATTATCGATTTCAAGTAGAGATACGAGAACTGCATATTCGCATTTTTTGGCTCGCCTGTTTTTGTCGAGTTGTTGTAGGAATTGATCGTTTTTCTGTTTCGTTTTTGTGGCGTCACTTTCGTTTTTCATCTCAAACATAATCGATATTATTTCGATTCCATTTTCATCGAGCTCTCTGTAGACATAATCGCCTTTACTTCCTTCCACAACAGTATTGTCCTTTTCAAAATACGCCTTTGGAAAAGCGGTCGCTCTGAGTGAATTGAATTGGTTTTCACAATGTTGTTCAAGTGTCTCTCCAACCATTTTTGTCGAGAGTTTAAGTTTCATATCCTTCACTCGGGCAATCTCATCATCCTTCATACGGATGATTTCCTCCTTGGCTTGTACCTCTGTCTGATGCGATTCTTTCAATGACTTCTCAAGAAGACCTTTCTCGGTATCTGCTGATTTTATCTGATTTTCTAATTCTACAATGGTTTTTTCCAGAGGAGAGACCATGTTTATGATCTCCAATTCCTTTTTCGTGGTATCGGCAGCGCGTTCATTTTTCAATCGTTGGATTTGAAAATCTTTATCTGCAATTTCTTCAACCTTTGTTTGAATTGCCTCTTTCTTGGCTAATTCCACCTCCATTGCGTGGCTATTTTGCTGAGCTTCGAGTTGTAAAATTTTCTTTTCAAGTTCTGATGATTCTTCAAATTTTTCTTTCATTACTTGTTGTTTTGCGAGTTCAACTTGGGTCTTGTGTTTTTCTTCAGCTTGTTCTAATCTGGCGTGAAGTTGTGCTTCGAATTCGACTGTCTTAATTTGATTCAAAATATCAGCATAGCCCGCAGCGTCCATTTCAAAAACTTGATTACAATGTGGGCAATTAACTTCTTTCACACACACAACATATTTCGAGAGTATAAAAAGGTTGATTGGGAATGTTGTGAAAGGGTTTGTCGACTCAAAGTAGGGGCGCTTGAGATGGCACGGGTTGA
>CAJJCP010000022.1 GCA_905182715.1 uncultured Candidatus Poseidoniales archaeon | reverse complement strand
CCTTAATTTACTCGACTTCATCCCAAACTGAAACTTCGGAAGTGTCAACATCTGCCTCTTTTTGTTTAGCATCTTGTCGAAGACGAGCAAGTATTTGGTATGCAGGCATGTCCGTTGGAATGTTTCTAAAATATTCGATGATTGTAGGTAAGGTGAAGAAAGAGAACATCAGCACGAAACCGATCCACCAGAATACTTCGACATCCATATCTCATTGGTGTTCTTCTTCCTTCTTGGACTTTGGGAATCGCCAATTTGCTACTTGTCCAATTGGGCTTGTTTGGGTTTCATACGAAGATTAGATGAGAGGATTGATTCCTAACGGGTCAAAGAAAACCTTCCAAAATGTTCCTTCGGGGTCTTCTTTGATTTTGTTTTTGAAATTGGCTCGACCTTGTTTTGATAGTACATTGAGAACAGAAGGCTCTTCACCTGTTTTGGCTTCATGGTATGTTTTCCATCCCAAGTAACGAACACCAGCAACGAGAACACCAGCACCAGCAAATGCCAGGTGGTTTGTGTGTGATATCATAGACAACACGGTTTGCTGCACCTTTGACGGTATTGGTAATGCGGGTACTGATCTTCTGAAGAATGGCGTGAGGGATTTCGGAGTAACGGGCTGACATTCCATCAATGGACTGCACAGCACGAACGACAATCGTCTCACCGTAAGCACGCACGTCGCCATGAACACCGACGCTGCGAACAGGAAGTAAAGCAGCAAAGTACTGCCATGGGATTTCCATCTTACCTTCTGCAGCAGCCAATTCAAATTCTTCTTCGACAATTGCACAGGCTTCTCTGACAACGGCAACACGTTCAGGAGTGAGGTCACCAAGAGTACGAACTGCAAGTCCAGGCCCCGGGAAGGGCTGACGCTCAGCAACATTGATTTTGAGCGTCCGAGCGAGTTCACGGACTTCATCCTTGTAGAGGTCACGCAGACGGTTCAACGACGACAAGCGTCATGTCTTCAGGGAGTCCACCGACATTGTGATGAGACTTGATGGTATCACGAACACCGCCGCCAGATTCAATCCAATCCGGTGCAATGGTTCCTTGAACCAAGTATTTAGCACCGCACTTTTTTTGTTCATCTTCAAAAATACGAATGAATAATTCACCGATAACCTTACGCTTTTGCTCAGGTTCAGTAACGCCTTTGAGTGCTTCAAAATAACGGTCTGCGGCTTTGACTGTCACTAAGTTCTTGATTCCTTGAGCGGCCAAGAGTGCTTCGATCTCTTCAGTTTCACCCTTGCGCATAAAACCCGTATCGACATAGACACAGTGGAGCTTGTCGCCGACTGCCTGGTTGGCAATCACGGCTGCTACAGTCGAATCAACGCCACCTGAGCAAGCGATAATAGCGATGTCATCAATAGTTGCTTTGAGTGTCTCGATTGATTCCTGAATGAATTCATTGGAATCGAACATATCACAGACCACCATTGACTTCGCGGTCTTGGGCCATTACTCGCTCAATTTGGTCGAGTTTGTTTTGGTGCAATGCTGCCTCGATAAAGAGGATTTTTGAGTGCGAGAATCTGTGTGGCGAGGTAGCCTGCATTATCACCACGGTCAACACCGACGGTAGCCGCAGGTACACCTGGAGGGAGTTGGACAATCGAAAGCAGAGAATCGAATGGGACCTTACCGCCGCAAGGAACGCCGATAACCGGCTTGGTCGTGAGTGCAGCAACTGCACCAGGTAGAGCAGCCGCTAAACCAGCCATAGCGACAAAGATTTGGCAACCATCGGCCTCGGCTTTTTGGACGATATCTTCTACGAATTTCGGGGAACGGTGAGCGCTTGCGACACGTAATTGGTAGCTGACGTTGAAGTGGTCGAGAATTTTAGTGCACTTTTCAGCGACCGGCATGTCTGACGAGGAACCCAGTAGTATGGTGACATCCATGTTACTACGCCGGCGCGGGTGGTTCATCAAGATGTCTCTTGACAAGAGAGGAAATTTCGAGTCAAGAATTCATTCTTCTTGTGAAGAATCTTCTAAGCCTAAAGTCGGGCCACTCGATTCCAAAATTGAGGTTCTTGAACTCCTCTGGTGAATGACATCCGAACAAATCAAACCTCAAAAACGCCGAATCGCCATCGACTGTACCGTAGAGTTGGACAAATTGATTCCCATTGAACCGTTTGATTGCCATACAGGTTTGTGAGAAGCGAGTCGTTTTGACATCCCAATCGCTCAACGCATCGACAGGTAACTTTGTCTTCACGTCCCAATCCATCTCAAACACATAGCCAGCGTCTTTGAAAATGAAGTCCAATGCCTTGACTAGAAGATAAATCGAAACTGATGAATACAGCAGACCAAAGAGAACAGAAACAGTACCTTGAGTCACTAATGCCCACACCATGACCCCGAAACATATCGACACAAGAGCAACACCGACTTTCGAAGCATTCAGTGTACCAACACGGCTGGAAACTCCAGCAAGGCCTCCAATGAGCATCAGAAACATACTGGTTGCACCGAACCAAGGAATGAACTCACTGAAAACTCCGGTAAACCACATAATCCAAGAAAAAGCGAGTGGTAGAAAACCCCAAGCCATTGGGAAAAGAGCCTTTGAAGCCCGGTTTTCAATCTGGACGGTGCGCCATCCGAATTTGCGCATCTTCCGGACATCCATGTCCACGCCACAGATTGGCGCTATATACGCATTTCTTATTCATCATCGTAAGGATGACGAAGACAGAGATTACGAGCTGCATATACTTCATCGACACGACGAACAGGTGTTGTGATCGGTGCTGCGTGAAGCGTTTCTGCATCAACTTGGAGAACCTCAGCGAAGTGGGTTGCGAAGTCATCCAGAGTTTCTTTGCTTTCTGTTTCCGTTGGTTCAACCATCATGCATTCTGGAACAACCAATGGGAAGTAAACGGTTGGTGCCATGTAGCCTTTGTCGAGCAATCCCTTAGCAACGTCCATGGCAGAAATGCCATGCATCTCCAAAGCAGGTGCTAAAGAGAGCGTAAACTCGTGCTTGGCAACGACTGCTTCTGCGCCATCACAAACCATTGAATCAACGCCAGCCGCTTTCGTAGCCTTGTGAATGGCATGGCGAAGATAATTTGCATTGAGTACAGCGTGCTCGGACATGGTCTTCAAGCCACGGCCGTAGCGTCGGTAATACGCCCAACATCGAATGATTGCACCTGCATTGCCGTGCCATTGCTGAACCTTACCGATGGTGTGCTTCGGTTGATACCAGCCATACCACATGTTGTCAATAGCCGTGTTTGATTCTTCACCAACTGGAGCACGTTGCTCGACCAGTGGGCCCGGTAAGAATTCTGCAAGATGAGATTTGACGCCGATCGGACCGGAACCTGGACCCCCACCGCCGTGTGGTTGGCTGAAGGTTTTGTGCAAATTGAAGTGAACTGCATCGAATCCCATAAGACCCGGTGAAGTGATGCCCAAAATAGCATTGAAATTCGCTCCGTCGTAATACATTTGACCGCCTACACCGTGAACAATTGCAGATGCTTCAAGAATATCGGGTTCGAACAAGCCGAGGGTGTTCGGATTGGTAATCATCATGACTGCAGTGGTTTCATCAGCAACAGCTCGTAATGCTTCAAGGTCAATCCGACCGTCGGCTTTACTTGGGATTTCAACAATTTCAAAGCCGCACATAGCAGCACTTGCAGGGTTGGTTCCGTGAGCAGAGTCTGGCACGATGACTTTGGTACGTTGGGTCTCTCCACGAAGTCGGAAATACTCTTGAACACATCGAACTGCAGTGAACTCTCCTTGAGCGCCTGCAACAGGCTGTAAGGTGACTTGGTCCATTCCTGAACAAATTTCAAGCATGTATTGCATCTCATAGAAAATCGCCAAGAGACCTTGAATGTGATGCTCTGGTTGGTGTGGATGTATGTCTGCGATGCCTGGGATTTGTGCAATCACTTCATTGACACGGGGATTGTGCTTCATTGTGCACGAACCAAGTGGATAGAATCCAGTGTCGATGCCAAAGTTCCGCTTCGAAAGCCAGGTATAGTGTCGAACCATTTCAGGCTCAGACAAACGGGGCCAACGTGGAAGGGATTTACGAGCCAAACTGGCAGGTAATACAATCGATGATTCTGGAAGAACTGGAGCAGGTTGCGAATACCCTTGTCCTTTCGCACCATTGAACTCAAACAAGTTACTCATGCGTTCACCTCCTGTGAGGAAGCCCAAGCAGTAAGATGGGTAATCAACAAATCGATTTGCTTCTCATTTGTTTGGTCTGTAAAGGTAGCGAGGAGCCAATTCTTTCGTTCTGGATACCATGCTGACAAATCAAATCCACCAATAATGCCAAGCGTATCTAAATGAGCCAAGCAGTCTTCACTTGAGCCGGGCAATTCAATAACAAATTCATTGAAATGGTGACTGGTAGAGTGCGGTAGAGTAATCTTTTCAATTTGACTCAACTTTTGCTTTGCTAAGATACATGCAGTCATGTTACGCACGGCCAAGTGTCTGAAGACCTTCAGGTCCAAGTAACGACATGTGCATAGCACCCATCAAAGCAATCAGTGTTTCATTGGTACAGATGTTGGATGTTGCACGATGACGACGAATGTGTTGCTCACGAGTCGATAATGTCAGACAATAAGCGACCTTACCATCAACATCGAGACTGCGACCAACAATACGTCCCGGCATCAAACGCAGATAGGTCTTGGAGCACGCAAAGATCCCATAGATTGGGCCTCCACCGGTAACGGGACTGCCAAGAGGTTGTCCTTCACCAACGACAATATCTGCTCCAAAATTGCCCGGGAGCTTCAACCAGGCCCAGTGAAACCGGTTGAACCGCTACAATAAGAGCAGTGTTTTCACCGATGATCGATTTGATTTGCGAAACTCCGCCGTCTAAGATTCCAAGAGGGTTTGGCTGTTCAACATAGACGCCACACGAACCAGCAGCCTCAGCGACTGAATCGAGGTCAAGGGTTCCATCTGGATGATGACGGAGGAGTTTGATGTTAATCTCAGCACCTTGGCAATAATTACTCATCACTGAAAGGCGGTCTGGTGGCGTTAATTCCGAAACATAAACCGTATCTCTTCTGAGTTGCTCTTACGGTTGTGTACTCGAACACAACAGGTCAATGCTTCTGCAGCAGCGGTCGAACCATCATACAAGGAAAGATTAGCAATTGGAAGTCCGACAAGTTCGGAAATCAAAGTTTGGAATTCCCACATTGCTTGAAGCATACCCTGGCTCACTTCAGGTTGGTAGGGTGTATATGCGGTGAGAAATTCACCTCGAGTCACTAATTGAAAGACAGAAGCAGGAACATAATTCCGATACAATCCCGCTCCTAAGAAAGAAACGCGTTCACCCATGGCCACATTGGCCCCGAGCAATCTTCGTGCATCTGCAAGAATCTCTTCCTCCGATTGTGGAAGTGGAAGCGGCAGCGCCTCAGTCATCCGTACTTCGGCAGGAATATCTGCGAAGAGTTCCTCCATTGAGGACATTCCCATAGCGGAAAGCATCTCGGCCTCGCGGCCCAAGTTCGGTAATTGGTCGACCATATCATCACTTACGCCACGGGGGTGCAACTTAAACCAAACGCGAGACGCCCTTAATTATCGCTCTTCTCAAGGATGACTTTGAAAGGCCGAATACCTCATGTTCTCCGTGGACATGGACCGGACATGGCGAGTATTGCAATGGTTGTCACCAATGCTTGTTCTCCCGACCCGAGAGTCTTACGACATGCTGCTTGGCTTGCACATGAAGGGCACGATATCACCGTCCATGCGTACGACCGCCAAGAGCAATACCCGATGAGTGAATCACACAAAGGCGTACGAATTATGAGGTACCACCTCGGGAAAAGCCCCTACGGTGGGATGCTCAAAACTGCGTTCGGAATTCGTAAATTCAATCAAAATGTTTCCCGTGGTTTAGCCACAAATCGACCACAAGTGATCTATTGCCATGATGCTGACACTTTGGTCATTGGTTGCCATTTGAAAAAGAAATACAACATACCTCTTGTCTTTGACATGCATGACTTACAGCATACATGGATACGGATGCCTTCGTCCAATTCTCTGATTCGAAAAATTCTAAGTTGGTGGATGGAAAAACAAATGCTACGCCGTTTGAAACATGTCGATTTGATTCTTACCACCAGTGGGAAGATTTCAGATGAAAGTACCTCACCAGGATTTAGAGAATATCTACAAGCACACGGACAGGAAGCAAGAGTCATCGAAAACCGACCCGAATCAGATGAATTGGTTCAGAAGTCGACTCGAGATGGATGGTGCGTCGGATATCTGGGCCGGGTACGCGAAGTTGAATCGTTTCAATTGCTTCTCGAAGCTGTTCTCTTGATGGAACCTAAGCAACGACCAAGGATACGTATTGCAGGAGATGGGGTGGCGTTTGATTCAGTCTCACAACTGTTGAATACTGCCAAGATAAATCACGATTTACAAGTCGAAATAACTGGAAGTTTTGACACAGAGGAATTCCCCAAAATCATACAAGAGGTTGATGTCATGTATGCAATGTATTCACCTTCAAGAGGCAATATTTTGCAAGGAGCGATTCCAGTAAAAATGTTTGATGCTGCAGCCCATGGAGTTCCTTCAGTCGTCAATTCGGGATGTTTGATGGGAGAGATTGCTGAACATGAGGAAATAGGTCAAAGTGTCGAATGGATGAACTCAGCTCAATTATCAGAGAACCTGTTTAATTTACGCGAGGTTAAGGTACAATTGAATACAACTTCAGAACGAGAAAGAAAACGTTTCCTTGAAGCCTTGAATACATTGATCAAATGAACGGTGGCCGAACAACAACTGCCTTGACAGATTTTCGAGGGCTTGCAACGATGAGTACTTCATCGCCTTCCGAGACTGAATGCAAATATCCAATTCCAATGCCGACGTTGTCAAGACTTGGAGCAGGAGCGCCAGAGGTCAGTCGACCGAGTGAGGTTCCATCCAATGTTGTCACTTCTTTACCCGGCCTTGGCAAAGGACCCTTTTCGAGGTAACGAATACCCCACCATCGTGCATCATTCTCATCATGCCCGATCACTCGATGCTTTCCGATGAACTCATGTTCAAGATCAAGGCCAAAAGGTACGTTTGTTTCCCACGAGTCTCGACACAAGAAGGCATCAGAGTCATCTACTGCTAATGGAGGCCAACAAAAGTCAACGCCAGATAATAAGAATCCCTTCTCAAGACGAAGCGTATCTCTCGCTCCAAGTCCAACTGGAGTCGCTCCGGCTTGAATGAGGTTTCTCCAGAGCAGTGGAGCTTGGGCATTTGGTACAAAGATTTCATATCCTGCTTCACCAGTATATCCGGTTCCTTGAATCCAACCTTCAATTCCGAGGTCGTTTTCTCCGATACGCTGCCATTTGAAACGGGCAACATGATTTGATTCACCCAAGACCGAGGAAAGAAGAGAACGAGCATTCGGACCTTGAAGTGCCATAATCGAAGTCTCATCAGAAAGATTTTCCAGAACAACAGACCCGTCTTCTGGCAAGTGAGATGAAAACCAATCCCACATGACTTGAATCATCGATGCATTCGGCACGCCAAGAAGCTCTTCATCAGAGACGACTGCAAAAATCATGTCATCAATAAGTTGGCCATCATGGTCAAGAAAGTGAGTGTATGCACAGCGAGGAGCTTGTACGTCAGTCACTTTTTGGGTTGCAAGAGTTTCCATCCATTGCTTTACTCGTGCTCCGGTAAATCGGAAAGCACCCATGTGAGACACATCAAAAAGGCCAGCACTGGCACGGGTAGCAAGATGTTCTGCTTTGATGTTTGAATACCAAATCGGCAATTCAAAGCCATGGAAGTCAACGATATTACCGTCAAGAGCGACATGCTCATCATACAACGAAGTTCGAACTGGTGCCCCATCGCTCATAGCAATGGCATTTCGAGCCGCCCCTTAAACTCAAGCAATCGCTCGCATGCTCTGAATCTAATTTTTACATCCGGCAAACTTATCATTGAGCAAAAGTGCTTCATGGTGAATCAGTAAGGGAAGTACATCCGTACCATCGGACCATTGCCCCATATTGGTGAGTAATGGAGAGTCGATCAAATGTTCATAGGCCCAAGATTCAGTGATCACATCGCCTCGACTTCGAGCGACTACCCAATCTGCTTGTGCATCAATTCGTCGATAGATGCCCCAATCGGCGAGCGTGTCATGGACTGAATCGGTCGGAAGGTAGTGTGAGCCGACCAAACGGGGAAAGCCATACAGGTCACTTTGCAATTCAATGAGCAGCACATGTTCTTGCGGGAGCATAGAGAACATGGCTTGATGATGAACACTGTAACAAACATCGACGGACATGTCATCAATGCCTTGAGCAATGTGAACCATCGTCGATTCTGGAAGACGCGACATGTTTGGTTGTAATTCTGGATGACTTGGACGAGTCCATGGAGATTCAAAATCGAGGAAAAGAGTCTCATTCCCCCAATGTCGTTCCATCGATTCATACAAACTGAGGAACACATAAGCGCCTCCTAAACTATGACCACCGAGCCAAAGATGCGAGGGGTCAATGGTGTGATTCCCGAGAACTGCGTCGATTTCAGCAGACCTGTTGTCCTGAAGAGCAACACGTTCAAGTTCATCAAAAGCAGCCTCAAAAGCTTGTGCACGATACTCGTGATGAGGCCAGTTTGAAGCACCAAAGACGTCAAAGTCATCAAAACCATCTGGAATCTCTGGATTGATATCGGAAGGATATTGAACAAAAGCCACAGCCATACCTTTCGCCGAAAGATGAGCGATCCAATCGGTGTATTCCTCATACGTCGGATAACCCCAACCGTGGGTTAAAATCGCAAGTGGAATGGTTTGAATCTGCGAATCTTCAGGCAGTAATGGAAGCGTCAAATACACGGAAAACTCGATGTCTTTTTCTCGGTCACCACGAATATCCTGAACTTCCTGAGGCACAGGGTAAGGATGGATGGAAAGTGAAGTGTCAAACGGTCCCGGGTCAGCACCGTAGCCGATAAGAGGTGCAGGCGGAGGCGATGGAGCCATTCCAATCATTGCAGGAATACCTGGCATAACCAACCATGCAGCAAAGAAAACCCCTGCGATATGCAATGCATGCTTTCCAATCAAGAGTGGTTTGCCGTCTTTAGGAAGATGTGGGAATCCACCGACCATCAACAAGATCGAAAGAAGAAGGAAACCATACAAGGTTGGGAGTAAAAGGAATGCACCCCGCAAGTAAAATTGGTCAAGAGCGAAAAAGAGTCCAATGAAACCAACGATAAAACCAATGAGAAGAGTGCCAATGGCATTGGCCCAACGCTGATTCTCACGGCCTTTGAGTTGCCGTTGGAGAACTAAAAACGTGACGAAAAGTAAAGCACTCATCAAGAGCGTGAAGACAGAGATACCCTCACGCAATGACATGGTCCATTGCAATGTTCGGTATGCATATGGCCAAATAGCATCACTGATATCTTTGCCAGAAAGAAAACGATAGATCGGTTCAAACACTGAAAGAAGAAACCCGAGAAGGAAAACGAGTGGGAAAAAGATTGCATGCAAATACACCCTTTCCCACACAGGAACGCTTTCAGTTTCTTCGTCCATGGTCATTGTTCACACCTTGGGTTCAAAAAAGGTCGTTTCTTTCTTGAGTGCTTCAAGAGTTCAAAATGCATGTTCACTCGGCAATCCACGAACAACTTCACTGAGGAGGAGCGTGAGTTCCTCCAGCAAGCTATCAAGCGTATGCGTACTGATTTTTGGATTAGAAATCACTGCACGGAAAATTACATCTTCGCCGATATTTGAACGGCTGACCATGAAGTTTCCATTTTGCATCATTCGACGACGGATTTCTGAATTCAATTCGTTGAGGTCACCAGCGTAGTCTTTTGGAGAGAAACGGAAACAGACATTGGTCCACATTCGAGATGACATCAATTGTAAATCATCGTGTTCGAGAATTCGTGTTTCCAAATGTTTTGCCAGATCCATGTAGTCATCAACCAGCGAAGCCCATCCGGCATCACCACATTCCCGCCAAGCGAGCCAGAGTTTGAGAGCATCATTTCGCCGACCACATTGGAGTGAATAACGACCTGCATCAATGTTACGAGATTCTTCATGGAACAGATAGTGGGCAACGTTTCCATGGGCACAGACTCGAGCTAAAAGTTCTGAATCCTTCACCAAAAACGCACTACAAATCAAAGGCAAGCCCATCATTTTGTGGGCATCCCAGCAAACGCTGTCTGCTGATTCGACCCCTTCCATAAGTGAACGGTGTTCCGTTGAAAACAAAGCCGAACCACCCCATGCGGCATCGACGTGGTGCCAAAGCCCCTCTGCATGAGCAATGTCACCAATTTCTTTGAGTGGGTCGAATGCCCCACGAACAGTAGTTCCTGCGGTAGAGACAACACAGAATGGAATGCCACCTTCTCGACGGGTTCGTTCAATTTCATCTGCTAATGCCGATGGGCGCATGCAGCCATTTTCATCACAAGCGACTTTGATGAGGTTCTGATGGCCAATTCCGATCACATTAGCAGACATGAGGACTGAATAATGCGATTCACTTGAAACATAGGCAACCAGCGAACGACCGTCAAATCCAGTTTGAGTCGAAGATGGGTGCATTTTTTGTCGAGCGCATAACATTCCAAGCATGTTTCCGTTGGAACCACCGGTCGTGAGTGTACCCGCACCGTCTGAGAAACCAACAAGCTCACCCATACGATTGAGGATGGTTTGTTCAATGAGAGTAGCCAAAGGTGCCAGTTCATACGTGTACATCGAGGTATTTGTGAGCGTAGCAATGATTTCACCTGCAAGTCCTGCAGTGTTTATTCCACCCCAAAGTGGATTCATGAATTCTGGGCGATTGGTTTTGACGCATGAACGAAGGTAGGTATCGATATCATCGAGTACTGCATCCATGCCGTTTCCTTCAAGTGGCAATTTGAGGTCTGTAGTCTTGGAAAGAGATGTATGTGGCATTGGTTCAGCCACTTTACCAGGTTCATCTGCAGCACGGAGATATTTCAAAACCCGATCAGCAATCTCTCCGATGAATATCTCTAACTCCATCCCAACCATTTGCGGGGGGGTGGTCGGGGTTCTTAGTGTTCTTGAAGAATGTATCTCGGAAAGAGAGATGTTGAATACGAAAAAGCATATATAAATGCTGTTAAAATTGAAATGAATAGGAAAGTATGCACATCCAATAAAAAGACAATACAAAGCTGAAAATAGTTAAATTCATCGAAACAATCTCGTGAGAATAGAAATGATATTGATTTATCGAGCCGAGGTCGAGGGACGAATGGATGAATTAACTGAAATCCTCCTTTACCAACAAGTAATGCTCGGATATGATGGATCTGCATGAAGAAAGCCATGCAACCTGCATAAATCATGAGTAACATTGAATAAGACTTTGCTCGAGTTCCGTTCATGCTCGGAGAAGTAGGAGACAAATGGCTCAGCCGTTTACATCAAAATGTTGCGAAGGATTTGCGTACGAAAGGTTGGTCGCAAACAGAGATTGCTGATATTTTAGGTTCGACACAAAGTACTATTTCTCGTCAAATGCAGAAGCCACCGACATCACTTGGAGCAAGTGCAGATGAAGCAACAGTCGATGGATGGGGGCATGAGTTATCCCTTGCTTTGAATTCGATGGGTCCAGGATCACGAGTGATACGACAACGTCTGGTTGTTGAATTTCAATTCACAGGCAACAATACCATTCGCTATGACAAAACCTTGACTGGACTCGATTTGGAAGAAGGGCAAGAACAACGCGCCCTCTTACGACGACTTGAATGGGCAGCGGGCCGATTGGATGTGCGCCGTATCGAACATTCGATCCCGGCAGTTGGGCTCAACATAGCATCGTGCAGCGTCGATGCGACTTCGACTTCGGAAGTTGCTGCATTCCCTGGCCGCATAACACTTGTCGATGGCGCTCTACGCCACCATGAAACCCCAAGTTTTGGTTCCTCCAACCACCTCGCATCGGTCTTACTTGCAACCCATGCACTGGATTCGAGTAAAGTATCCATCCTCAACATCCGCCCACCCCTAGGGGCAAAAGGCGTTGACACAGCACGAGTCGAGGAAGCTTGCAAACAACTTGGTTACAATTTTTCACTCGCACCGAAGGGAGCAGTCAATGGTCAAGGGGGGCGTATCGATGTATTGCTCGATGAAGGTGACTTTGGATGGGAACCTACACTGTACATATTGGCTCATAACCCGCTTGACCTTATCGATCGAACTCACCAGGTACTTTCTGCAATCGAGGGGATGAAATGAATTCAAAAATCAAAGCGTATTTGTTTTTCACCCTACTCCTCACCTCTTCGGTAAGCGGCTGTTTATCTGAAGAGGCTCTGGAATCACTCGAATCTGAAAACCCCTGCACATCAGAAATTCAGGTTCGAGAAAGTGATGGAACATTGAAGATTTTGACCTATGACATTGCTGGTTTTTCTGATGAACTCATCGCTCAATTTACCGATGAGACGGGGGTTCAAGTTGAATTTATCCGCACAGATGATGCTGGAGGAATCTTGGACCAAATGATGCTTACCAAATCTGCACCGCTTGCTGATTTGATGATTGGATTGGATAACACCTATCTTCCAACTGCAATTCAGAACTGTCTTTTGATGGAACATTCAGTCTCCAATGAATCCTTTACCGCTACCTCGATGGAATTCTATGATGGTCCACTTGCACTTCCATTCGATGAAGGTGATGTCTGCCTCAACTACGACGAGGATGCACTAGCAGCTGCAAACATGTCTGTGCCAACAAGCCTCTGGAATCTCACCGAAGCGGAATGGAACGGTAAGATGACTTTTCCCTCGCCAATGACTTCTTCACCCGGTCGAGCTTTTTTGGCTGCGACTGTCGATTACTTTGGCAACTCACCGGGTAACGAAAGCGGAAACATGTCAAGTTGGTGGAATGCCGTTGCCCAAAATGGAGCCATTTTCACGTCCGGATGGACCGAGTCTTACGTCAACTACTACACCGGTGGCTATGGTGAATACATGGAGGGTCACATCGGTGGAGCCTACCTTACCGTATCGTATTGCCATTCGCCTGGAGTCGAAGCGTATTTTTCAGAAAATTATACCCATTCAACATCATTAGTGCTTCCACGAGCTTCATTCCATCAAGTCGAATATACGGGAATCATCAACGGTGCTGCTGAAGTCGATGCAGCAAACCAATTCATTGAATTCATAACATCAATAGAAGTCAACGCCAATATGCCTGACTACAATTCCATGTATTCGGTCCGAAATGATACAGACTTACCTGAAACGAATGGATACCGATATCACGCCGATCAGGCAAACGTAAGTACGGCGATTACCCAAGACCTTATTGAACAAAATATGGATGATTGGCTGGAATCTTGGCAGAATGCAGTTCGAATAAACTGAGGATGATTCTCGTGGCCGGTGCTACGGTGAAGCAGAGGTTGAAACCGAGTCAAAGTCAAGTCCAGAAATCTTTCCGCACCCTTGTTGTCGCTGTATTCCTCATCGGGACAATGCTACCTTTTGTCTATGCTTTCATACGACTTAAGATGGTCACTGGTTGGACTGTTTGGCAAGCACTGAGTGGATTTGATACCGTCTATGGCGGTAGCGAAGCACTACGATTCACACTCCTTGAAGCGTTTGCATCCTCGATGCTAACAGTGATTATAGGATTACCAATTGCGTGGTTCTTAAGCCGTCACCAATGGAAGAGAATCAGACTCTTACGGGCTTTTCTAGCGGTTCCATTTGTCACACCTGCAATTGTAGCAGCCATGGGGTTCCTAAGTCTTATTCGGCAGGATGGAATACTCACTAAAATTGGCATCGATCTACGCTTGGAAGAGGGTGTAATTGGATGGTTTGCTGAAGTATCAGGTTGGCAACATCCTGGGCATTTTATCGCACTTATTACCGCTCATGCGTGGTTTAACTTATCGCTCATGATTCGATTTGTCGAGCCGACTTTATCTTCACTCGACCCGGCTTGGGAGGAACAACTGTCAATGCTTCCAGGAGGTAAAACAAGAATTTCACGATTGAAAAACCTCTGGATACCGGTCATAGGTCCTGCTGTACTGTGTGCTGCATCGTTAAGTTTCTTATTTTCATTCACTTCTTTTGCATTGGTGAAATGGTTAGCACCTACCAGCCACACTCTCGAGTCACTGATGGCGGAAGCCGGTTCTTCCGCAGGTATTGCCGGATATCGTATTGAATCAAGTGAATTGATTTATTCGGTTGCTCTCCTGCAGTTTCTGATATTACTCTTGACATTATGGATCACTGCACTGTTACAAAAGCGCTACTCAGAGCGGCTCTCATTGTTGAGTGAGCAAGGCGTCAGAAAGCATCATGGCCCGCCCACAAGACTCGCTAAGTTGGTCATTCTCCTCGGAATATTGTTTACCCTTCTCCCTTTTGTCTCAGTACTTCTCTCCTCCTTTCAAGCCCGGAAAATCACGAACGGTTCAGTCAAATACGAGTGGACTCTTGAGGGATGGTCAAATGCCTGGAGCGGAGATTTGTCAACAATGGGAGTTGGTGAGGCAATGTCGAACTCGATTATCTATGCGCTGTGCACCCTTCTCGTCGCTTTACCCCTCGGATGGGTTTTGGCTTCAACGATTTTCAAGCTCGAACAATCGGGATGGTCTAAATCTTCAAAACTGTTGGACTTAGCATGTATGTTACCCCTGGCGATTTCTGCTTTGATGGTAGGTCTTGGCGTTCTACTCGGTGGATTAAGATGGTATCCCGAGATGTTCAATTGGTTCCTTCTACCGGTTTATCCGCATGTTCTCCTTACCGTTCCGTTTGTGGTACGGGTAATGTTGCCAGCTTACCATTCACTGGACCCTGCATATGCTGAACAATGTAAAATGTTGAAACTATCACCTCTACGAACGTGGCACCATGGAACATTTATGTTTTTACGTGGGCCGGCTGTCGTTGCTGGTTCACTCACCCTTGCCTTTTCCCTTGGTGAGTTTGGAGCATCTTGGCTGCTCGTACGTTCAGGCACTTGGGACACACTTTCAATTGTCGTTGACCAATTAATGAGTCGACCAAATTTCGACCCTCTGATTCACCCGACTGCAATGGCTGCGGCAACGATGTTAATGTTACTCACATTTGCATTGTTCCTACTTGCAGAACGCTTTAGAGCGCACGACCAAAGGAGTGGTTTCTGATGAAAGAACTTGTAACAACACTACGTTTGAAGAACCTTGCCAAGACCTTTGATTCTCAACTTATTTTTGAACATTTAAATGTCGAGGTACATGAAAATGAAATCGTCGCTCTACTTGGGCCAAGTGGATGTGGAAAATCGACTCTTTTACGTATGATTGCAGGGTTAGAATCAGTTGATACGGGGACAATAGAATTTGCAGAATCAATGCAAACAGATGTTGGTTATGTCTTCCAGAAGCCGATTCTCTATCCCCATCTGGATGTTGCAGGTAATGTGGCGCTCGGAATTGGAGAAAAAATCACGAAGAAGAAGCGTAAAGAAAAAATTGCAAATGAATTGAGGCTTGTCGGACTTGAAGGGTTTTCTTCTCGGAAAATTGAATCTCTTTCAGGCGGTGAGGCACAGCGAGTTACAGTTGTGCGAGCATTGCTCAACCAACCAACACTCTTGCTACTCGATGAGCCCTTTTCAGCATTGGACATTCCGACTCGCAGGAAAATTGCACAAGACACAAGAGCCTTTCTCAAATCTAAAAAGACTTCAGCCATACATGTTACCCATGATCCTGAAGAAGCCGAGATTATTGCAGATCGAGTCTTAGATTGGAGAGAAATTACCTCTTTGAGAACGGAAGAAGAGTGAATTGCGGTAACATCAATTCAAGGATACCATAATAAGTGGCCCCGAATTATTTCTAAACGGTCAACATGGTAGGAACCCCGCTCGATGTGCTCCCGTATGTACGGGGTATCCAAATGGTTCTCTCAGGTTATGAGGGATATACAAAGGGGAAGCGTCGTGATGCTGACCTTGCTATTCGAGAAGAGATTAAGCGGTGTGGAACGCGAGCACGCAACCATCTCTTGAATGTCCATGACAACAGTTTTCGTGAAAAGAAAATCGACATCACAAAGGCTGCAAAGGCTTGCTGCAATACAATTGATCTCTTGATTGAAGACATTGATAAGTCTCCAACCGGCATGACGCATGCCTTCTTTTCCGGACAGCGTTCTGCATCGGTTTCCGTACTCAAGAAACTTATCAAACACGACCACGACGTCATTGAAATGATGACAAAGGCCGTGAATATTTCGAACAGTGTTGAACACGCATTTGCTTCAGACAAAACAGATGATGAAGTGAAATCTATAATCCGAAAATGTGAACAAATGATAACCAGTTCACGTGGCTATTACAGTGCGAGGTCTACTGTTCTTGATGGACTACGGCAGAAAAAGAAGGTGTAAAAATGGCGACGAATTTTAAATGGCGAAGCAATCCAAATATTGTAGCACGACTGGTTGATGGAAACGATATTCAAACATGGAAATCTCAACAAGTTGTGTTGAAACCAAATGAAGCATGTGCCTTCATTATTGATGGTCGAATTGGAGATATTATTTCTGAAAAAGTTGTCAGTAGCATCGGTGGAGGTCTTGGCCGACACATCGCTGAGATGATTGGGGCAACTGCAACGGATCGACGAATGCTGTTCGCAATGACTGGACCGCTTGATTTGTGGATTCCTTTTGCAGCCAACCTCTCCGATGGTTCTGAAGCCACTGGCCACATGAATCTTCGAGTTCAATTGCGAAAGGAAGACATTCCAAAGTTGCTCAATATTTTTGCGAATCACGCACCACTTCTCGATCGGGCAGGACTCATCGGTTTCCTCGGTCATGAGGTCACAACACGATGCATTGTACCTGCAATGGCGAAGTGCTCCAGTGTTGAAGAATTGCGGAGTTCCGAATTCCAAGAGCATCTTGAGATGCATGCTGAAGTTGAAATGCGTCAGACGCTCTCAACGCTTGGATTCACGTTCTTACGTGCATTTATTTCGACCAGTAAAACGGACCAAGAGAAACTTGCTCGACTCAAAGCCGACCTTGACTCTGCGACACAAACTGAAGGTGCGAATGCAGACGCTCTCATGGAGCGTATCGCTATACGAGAGGCTGCGACACTACGTCGGATCGAATGTGAAGTGAATGTTGAACGTGCTAAGAAGCGAGGAGAAGTCACTGTACAAGCGGAGAGTGAACTCCTTGAGCTCCGTAAACAGGAATCCGTATGGGAAGCAGAACTCAAGCGAGATCAAGGTCAATCTGACCTGCGCATGAAAGAATCATCTCATAAGACGAGCCAGGCAATGGAATTGTTTGAGCAAGTGCAGGCAAGAAAGCGGGACCGAATTCAGCAAAGTCAAGAACATCAGGACCAGCGTATGGATAAGCAAAATGATATCCAAACCAAAATGATGGAAATGGCAGCAGAACAAGGTGCATTAACGCCTGAAGTCATGCAAGAATTCCTTCGTCAGCAAACTGCACAGAAAGCGATTGATGGTACCAATCCAAATGCACCAACAACTCCTCCAGTTGCAGCAGTCTGCCAAAACTGCCAGGCAACCATGATGCCTGATTGGAAAGCCTGCCCACATTGTGGTTCGACACGCTGATTCACTCATCGAATCGATGTGAACACTCGCATGCCGGCACAAGTATTACACCATCAACAGATTTGCAAATATCATGTTCCTAAAATGGGGATCTCAGCCGTGGATGATTTGGCGTTCACATTGGCAGAGCCGTCAGACGCTTGGTGGCAGACGTGTCACCTTTGCGATCTTGGCCGCAATGGGCCTGTTTGCTGCAATTCCATATACCCTCATCAACCGCTTTGCATCAGTTCGAGATTGGGCAGCCTTTGACCCGACTCTTCAACTCGACATCGACATTCCATTTCTAGCATGGATGATTCTCCCTTACATGACTCTGTACTTGTATTACCCTGTAGCTGCGTGGCTCGGTAGTAAAAATGAAGTCATGTGGCGACAAAATGTAGTGTTTCACCAAATGATGCTGCTGACATGCTGGGGAGTGGATGCAATATTCATACTTCTGCCAGTCGAAATTGACTTGAGGCATCTGATTCATGGCATTGAAGGAACCGTGTGGGAACCATTCTATGCATCCATGCATGCAATCGATACACCTTGGAATTCTTGGCCATCCCTTCACATTGTTCAAAGCATGCAAGTGGTGTTGGTCCTCAGATATTGGTATCCTCCAGCCACGACACGTCTGCGAATCGCACACGCCTTACTGCTCATCATGTGGATCTTACTCGTCATTTCGACGATGACCATCAAACAACACTACATCTGGGATGTCGCAACTGCGATGTTGGTGGCTGGACTCGGTTGGGTGTATTGGATGAAACCGTGCCTTGAACGATTGAAGACAGAAGAATTCATCGAACAGTTCGATGCTCGAATGGCACTCGATTAACCAAAGAGTTGCCCGACTAAGTCAGGTCGTGTTAGGAAGAGAGTCAAACTGATTCCTGCCATCAACATCATCCAAGAACCAACCATTTTGATCATACCAGTCGCTCGCTTGAGGAAATTAATCATGACCTGTCGGCCCAAGCCTACCATGGTCGTCACAAGAACCATCAAAATCAACAAACCAACCATCAATCCGCTCACTCCAACTCCGATGGCCGACGGACCAAGTGTCATCAGATAGATGATAAATGGCAGAACTGCTGCCGCAGTACAATCAATCGATGCAGCGGCATAACCAAATCCATAGAGATACATGTTACGGCGTGGAGTAAACGTGTCATCTTCTTCAGTCGTACTGTATTTCCGTACGAATTTGTCCACGAATCCCAAAAGATGTGAAGTGATTCCCACTAACATCATCGAACCTAATACAATCAAAAGTAAGGCAATCGAAATCGCAATGTAATGAATGAGGCCGGACTTGGCAAACGCTTCACCCATAATCAAGGCAACAATGCCAATCAAGGCAAAGAAAGTCCACATGCCAAGGCCTGAGAGTATTCCAATGACCAATGAATTTGGCATTTTCTTTTTGAGTTGACCCGATTCAATCAATTCGTCTTCTCGTGCTCCCAGTGAGAGATAGTACGAGATGAAACCAGGCAGAACAGGGAAAGCGCATGGTGAGAAATAAACCAAAATCGACAAGACCATCCCAAGAAGGAAAACAGCGACAAAGGATGTGCTCGGCTCTTCCCATGCAAGCCGTGATGACACAAGGTCATCGAGTACCTTATCGGAGGGGTTTTCCGACAACACATCTGCTAATGTCCCATCGAAACTTGACCAGCCATCTGTTGGTGTGCCAGTCGATTGTTTTTCGATGATGTAACCTTCTTCATCAAGAATGAGGATTACTGGAATTTGCCCCGCACCTTTGGTTGTAAACAAGCGGACGGGGTCGGCTGTCGAACCGTCTTCGAGAATGGCGGCAGAATCGGAGCCGATTCCAGTGGGGTAATACGGAACATGGTAGGAGCCGGATGATGAGTTCAGATAGTCAATGTCCTCGGTATACCAGGCACCGTATGCAAATATTTTCAATGACTTATTCGAAGCATCGGCCATGGCTTGCCATTCATCCATATTTTCTTCAATATGTTCTTGGACAGCATGGCAATTACTACAATCATGTGCCATGAAATCGAGAATTATAATTGAGCCACGGTAGTCATCAAGATGAATCCAACCCGTGTCATTGGAAACATTGGACTCAATTCCAGTTCGGTTCAGAGACTCGAATATGAGATTTGGGATTGGTGCTGGTTCTGCATCCGATGCAAACACTTCATCCATGCTGTCGAACATTGACAACGCAGCAAAGGAAATTGTCACAAACATCAAAGCGGCAATGCCGAAAGCCTTCCAAGTTTCGCTTCGCTTGAAAACACCGAAATCAGCCTGTTCGTAAAGGTTCAATCCAAAGGACTTGATTGAACCACCAGCCTTTCCGATGAACCCCATACCTCTTCGACCAAAACGCCGCACCACTTGAACATAATGGGATGCTATGGTGAGCGGTCCGATGAGAGGTCTGCCCATTTATCCAATCGAGAAGGAATGTAAATGCGCGGACGTTTCGACATACAAGATTTGGAGTCATGGGCGCAAGAGGCCAAAATGGTGGTTTGTTCGTTACTGAGTGCACGATGTATTCATGGTTTCAGATTCAAGTGTTGCAATGAACATGACGAAGTTTTGCCATTGAGACTACAGGGATTGGAAACCAACAAAAATCAGCATGCGAGAGTGGGTTCGGCAGTGAAGTGGGCTCGGAGAGATTTGAACTCTCGATCTTCGCCATGTGAAGGCGACATCATAACCCCTAGACCACGAGCCCTAAGGTAAACCGTCGTAAAGCCGGGGTGATATAAGACTCCCCGTCGAACATCTACGTTAACGGTGAGCGTTGAGATGAACCATACCAACTTCAAGTCGGTCATGGGTCGGGTGAACTTCGATGAGATGAACTGGTACATTGAGGACTTCCGCTAATTCCTCGGCTAACGAAAGGGGCAATTCAATGCGCTGATGTTCGGCATCATATCGAATCCATCCTTCTGCAACTCCAAGTTCTTCCTTTAATTCAGCGACGTCTTCAGATGCATCCTCAAGTGTTGTAGGTATGGAGCCAAACAGAATCGTATCGTCATCACTCAATGTTTCGTAAGGACGCAAATTTGCTTGGCCTCTCCGGCGGAAACGAGCTCGAAGTTGTCCTGCGTCCTTGTAGTGTGATGAACAGAACTTCAGATGGAAGTTCATGTCTTGGGCTGCATCTTTCAATCGCAGTGCTAATTCTGCAGAACCTTCAGCTGCTGCTGTAATTCCACCGCTTAGATTGAAGCCACGGACATCCATATTTTCTTGATTGCCGACAGTAATTTCGAGTTCATTGAGATTAAGGAATTCCACTGGAGAGTCATGTAAGACATCGAGCAAGGCAAACAGTTGTTCCTCTTTGTCTGGTTCACACGGCAACTCAATCCCTACATGGATTCCTGCATCGGCACAGGCCTGTATGATGGGGAGGTATTTGGTCAATGTTCCATCCAGAAGGTGGAAACGAATCTCGTCTAATCCTGCTGCTCCAAAATCGGCTGCACGGTCGACTTGGAAAGGTATGGAAGTGTAGAGATGAATATGATGCTCTTTTCCAAAAGCAGCTTTTAGTTGGTGAACGGCTTCCAGTGACTTCTCCATGTCAAGCATTGGGTCTCCACCGGTAATTCCAGTACCTGTGGCACGCATAGCATGGCCTTCTTCAATCACATCAGCCCAAGAAGAGCATCGTCGTTCGTTTGCAAACATGTCGGGTGATTCTCGTCGATTGTCCGAGAGAGGGCAATAATCGCAGCCCCAATGGCATTTACCTGTGACAAACAAAACCAGTTTACTACCTCGTTGACACTGAATGCATCCTTCAGCCTCACCGTCTTCTGCGGGGAGGATTTCGGTCGCCATTGGCAAAGACAAAGTCATTGAACTCAAACACTCCTGTCGCCTTTGGGGTTTCAACCTCTCGCATGGCCCCATCCTTATTGGGTCACATTTGCCTGATGAATGAGCCACCGGTGAAAACGGTAATCGCCGGTGAGTTCAGGGTGAAAAGTCAATGCCAATCGCGACCCGTCAAGAACACCTACAATCTCTTCTCCTAAAGTGGCCACGGGTATACATTCGACACTTGTTTGCTCAAACCGGGGAGCCCGAATAAAGACGCCGTGGAATGTAGAGTTGGTATTGAGAGAAGCAGTATCACCGACTGGAAGTGGTTGGTGGTTGAACTGATCACGTGTGGCGATCTTTGTAGAGATTCGACCTCCAGACGGAGTATCAAGAGAAACTTCGACTTCTGCTTCAAAGGAATCTCGTTGCCGTCCCCAAGCATTTCGTGAGATGCCAGCACGAAGAAATGGAGATTGTGCTTCACCAGGATTGGCCAGAAGAATTGCTCCGGCACAGGTACCAAGAACAGGTCGTTGTGGATATTGCTCCATCCATGAATACAAAGCAGAAAGGAGCGACTCACTTTGACTGGCCTTCCGCATCGCAGTTGATTCACCACCAGGAAGGATCAGACAATCGAGGTGTTCATTGACTTCCACGGCCCTTCGTAATTCAACAATTTCAATCTCTTGATGAAGTTGTGATGATGCTGCGCGCAGCGCCTCTGCATGCTCATGGCGAGCGCCCTGTAACATTGCGAGTCCAACACGCACCATGGAGGAGGGTGGAAGCACTTCCCTAAGAGTTCGACGACGGAGAAGTGAGGGTGGAGAGCATTGAACGAGGTGTTCTATCCATGGACTTGAAGAACCTCCATGTATTGCAACAACTCATGGACCTCAGTCAAGACTGTTTCCTCGTCCCAGGCCCCGTACGCATGGGACAACCATGTCTCAATGCACTGGCCAACCCAGTGATGACTGCCCGCGGACCGGAATTCCGAGACGTCATGGCTCATCTCAACTCAGGGTTACGAAATGCCTTCAATTTGGCACCTTCCGAACCAGTTCGTGGAGTTCAGTCGTGGTCGGGAGATGATGATTACAAAGTTGTCGTTGTATCGGGAAGTGGAACTGCAGCCATGGAAATGGTCATAGCAAATCGATTTCGTTCAAATGATTTAGTCTTGGTTCCAACCAATGGCAAATTTGGGGAAAGAGTTGCAGAGATGTGCCAACGCTTTTGCAACGTTAAACACCTCAAATATGACTGGGGTCGTGCCTTTGATTTGTATGAACTGGAACGGCAATTGGAACGTGGGTGCTATGAATCTCTTTTGATTTGTCACAATGAAACCAGTACTGGAATTGCCCAAGATGCTGCTGCAATTGCTGAGATGTGTGCACGGCACAATACTTCGTTTATTCTCGACGGCATCACTTCGGTTGGGGGTATGCCAGTACACCCAACTGAATGGAATGCTGAAGCAGTGGTTGTTGGAGCGCAGAAGTGCACTGCTGGGCCATCGGGTATCGCTGCAATTGCCATGAATTCGAAATTCATTGAACGCGTGCATGCGATTCGAGACCAAGGGGATTCAAATCCAAACTACTACCTCGATTTGGTATCTGCTCTGAAAAAAGGTGGAGATGACCAAACACCTTGGACACCCGCAATTAACCTCGCCATGGGCTGGGGAGCTGCTTTGGATGTGCTCAAGAATGAGTCCAACAAGGTGCGTTGGGACCGCTGTGAAAAGATGGCGAATGGAGTTCGAAATCTCTTCTTAGACCTTGGATTTGAATTGCTTGCAGATGCGGAACAACGAAGCAGCACAGTCACTTCAATACTTTATCCTGAAGGCATCAATGATACATGGAGGGCTCGTCTTAAAGAAGAGTTCAACACACAAGTTATTGGGGCACAAGACCACCTCAAAGGGAAAATGTTCCGAGTAGGTTCAATGGGAGAAACACCAATCGGCGAAATGATCGAAGGATGTAAGCGTATGATTGAGTGCTTCACGCAATCCGGAATGGAACTTCCCGAAGTGGATGTTGAATCGTATTTTGCATGAGGCTACATTATGGCGAGATACATCGTGTTAGGGCGTTTTCAACCCTTTCACATGGGCCATGAACATTTGGTAAGGTCTGCCTTCGAGCATGTTGAAGACGGAGACCAACTTGTCGTGGCTATCGGTTCAAAACAGGCTGGTTGGGAGCCGGATAATCCGTGGACAGCGGAAGAGCGACAAGCCATGATTCAGGCTTGGGCTGCTCAGGCCGATATGGATATTGAAATTGTAGCGATTGAAGACATTAACGACCCACCAAATTGGGTTGCTCATGCTGAAAAGATTCACGGGCAAGGAATACTCGTTACGACCGATGAGGCAACATCGCACTTGTACCGTGAGGCAGGATATGAAGTGCGGAATCCCGAAATGAATCAACGTGACCAATTTGAAGGATGGCGTGTGCGTCAGACAGCAAAAATGCTCTCAACAGTGTACGATGATGAGGCGGTGCGAGAAGTGCTCAAGGCCAGTATTCCAACATCGGTAATCGAATGGTTGATTGAAACGGATGGATTGTTCCGGCTTTCGACTTTTGAAACTGGAGTCCATGCTGGATAATTATTTTTTGAAGAACTTCTTTTTTACTTCTTTCTTCATCTGCTCTTTAACTACACTTTGGACCTTTGCTTCCGCTTTAGCTTTGATTCCGGTTGTCATCGAGGATAATTTATCTTTAGCCGCATTCTTGAGTGGTTGTGTAACTTCATCAATCACTTGACGCTTGACGGATTGTGCGGCAGCCTTTGATGCTTTTTTTGCAGCAGTACCTGCGGCTTCGGCTGCTTTACCTGCGAGTTTTTTGACCATGTTTACTTGAGAGGCCCGACACACAAGAAACTTTGCCTCATTCATCCGATGCCACAACAACACGTGCAGCCAAAAGAATTCGTTGTTTGTACATGTAACCTGCTTCAAGAACATCGACGACACAACCTGCAGCAAAGGTATCAGAAGCAGGAATTGTTGTGATTGCCTCCATCTTTGCCGGATCGAACGGTTGATCTTTCGCTTCAATAGGAGTAACTCCATCTGCAGACAGTTCATGCCACATCTTGTTTCTCAAGAGTCGGAGACCTTGGGCCACTGCCGAAGAGTCGTCTTTGTCGAGGTTGTTGAGTGCACGGTCAACATCACCTAATACAGTCAGCATGCGTCGTGCAAGTCCCATTCCACTGTACTGGACAAGGTCTGCTTTTTCGGCCATAAGTCGCTTTCGTACATTCTGAATTTCAGCATCTTTGTACGCAATCTCTTTCTCTGCTTTTTCAGCACGAGCAAGAGCTTCTTCCAACGGGTCGAGGACTTCCACTTCAATGGAATCCGCCAAGTCGATTGTATCGGTTCCTTCTTCGATAATTGGGATTGAATCATCGTTTTCGATGATGTTTTCTTCAGGTTCTTCCGAAGGCAATTCGTCACTCATCATGTAAGGCGTTACGGAAGTGGTCTTTGAACCCCTCTACTCATCGAGAAGGTACTGCCTAAGATTCCACTGGCCATGTCCCCATTGGGCTGCCTTGAGATGTTCTCTTCCCAAGACCCCGACAAGTGTCGGGGAAGTTTCGCAAAGCGTAATCGTGTAGACCAAGGCACGGGTCGCTCGGTCATGCGCCTCATAGGTTGGAACAATTTTCGCATCCTCAGTTTCATCAAGTGTTTCACCGAGTTCTTTTCGACGACTCATCCAATCTAAACAGACGAGTTCTGCGAATTCCTCCTCTGGAATACCTTTGAGTCGGTTTGTGAGTTCATGCCAGGTGGATTCAGAATACAAGTCTTCACTGTCTGCAATGGTTCGTTCCAATGCCACATCGAGGTAGAGGAAAGCACGGCCTTCCCAAACTTCCCAAGCACCGGGGCTAGCCCATTGCATGAGATGAAGCAAACCTTGTGGACCATCGTTTATTGTCCGTAAGACCTCTAAAACCGTACCCGAACTCTCGTGCTCAACTGAATCCATCCAATCGAGGATTTCTGCTTCACAATCGATATCAAAGGTACGCTTTAATCGTCCATCAAAAGGAGGTCTTTGGTCGCGAAATTGGCCCTTTTCCATTCCTTGATAGAGTTCAGTCCAAGAGCGTTCGAGAAGCATCTCCAAACTTGGCGTATCGACAAGCAAGAGAACCAATTCTATGCCCATAATTGAATCCAAAAGGTGGTGTGGTTTGATGTCATCGGCATCGTGCTGAAGAAATGAAAGCAGTGAATCCACTGATTCAAGAGAAGAGCATTGAAGAAGAACGGTTGGCCCGAGTCACATGGAGGCTTTGTTATGGCGACAATTAAGGAGCAGATCGATTTGATCCGCGTCGAGATTGATAAGACCCAAAAGAACAAGGCCACAAACGCGCACATTGGCAAACTCAAAGCCAAAATTGCACAATTAAAAATCAAGGAAGAAAGAGCGCATGCTCACTCGAAAGCAAGTGGTGGCGGTAAAGGGTTTGAAGTCAAAAAGTCAGGTGATGCAACCGTAGCACTGGTTGGTTTCCCTTCGGTAGGAAAGTCCACATTAATCTCAAAAGTAACCGATGCTCACTCAGAGGTAGCAGGTTATGCCTTTACTACACTGACATGTATTCCGGGTGTCATGGAACACCGAGGTGCGAAAATTCAGATTCTGGATTTACCCGGTCTGATTAAAGGTGCAGCGGAAGGAAAGGGTCGTGGACGGGAAATTCTCAATGTAATTCGAAGTGCAGACATGGTCTTGTACATCGTTGACCCCTTCCAAGATGCCCACTTCAATGTCTTACATCGTGAATTACACAATGCAGGTCTTCGACTCAATGAAACCAAACCTCCCGTCTTCATCAAGCGCACAGAACGAGGTGGAATCGACGTTCGCACAACCGTTGAGCAAACCTTCCTCACCGATGAAGAAATGAGTGAAATCATTCGTTCTTTTGGATACACATCAGCCATTGTGACCTTGCGTAATAACACGACTGCAGAACAAATCGTCGACTGTTTAGCCGAGAACCGTATTTATGAAAAAGCAGTTATTGCAATCAATAAAATCGACATTGCAACCGAGGAAGATTTAGTTCGCTCACGAAAGTCCTTACCGGCTGATTGGCCAGTCATGCGAATCTCGGCATTCAAGGATATTGGTCTCGATGAATTGAAAGATTTCATTTATGACAATCTTGGATTCATGCGAGTTTTTCTCAAACCTCAAGGTCAAGATGCAGACATGGAAGAGCCACTTATCGTCAAAGACGATACAACGGTCCAACACATCTGTAACAAGTTGCACAGAGATTTTGTTCGCAAGTTCCGGTATGCCCGAGTGAAGGGTCCAAGTGCGAAATTCGACTGGCAGCGTGTCGGTCTCGACCATCTTCTCCAAGATGGCGATTTAATCACGATTGTCGTTCGTCGCTGATTCAATCCCAAATACCCATGTCCATACGGGCATCTTCAGTCGCATGGATTTTTGGATCCCATCGAGGTGTCCAGACAAGATTGATGTGAACGCTTTCGAGTCCTTCAGTTTGTAATGCTGCTCGATGAGCTGCTGCCATGATTTCGGGTGCTGCTGGGCAACCAGGTGAAGTTAATGTCAAATCGATTTCCGCATGAAGTGCGTCGTCCTTTTCTTCGAAGCGAACATCGTAAACAAGTCCTAATTCGACGATGGATAATTCCAATTCAGGGTCCTCAACTTCATCTAACTGCGTCATAACATCTTGCTTTTCAACCATAATAAAACCTCATTCAAGTCCTCGAATATCTTTCATCACTTTGTCGAACATGTTTCTAAATCCGTTTGAGCGACTGGGTGAAAGTGTGTTGAGAATCCCCATTTCTTCGACAAAGTCTGGAGAGAGAAGTAAAGCCTGAGCCGGGGCTGTTCCGTTGATGGCAATGCTCAAGATTCCCATGAGACCTTGAACCAATTTTGCATCAGCACCGGCGAGCAAGAGAACTTTGCCGTCATCTAAGTCCACAAATACATGTGCTTCTGATTGACAGCCCAAAACTCTCGAATCATCATTCCATTGATCGAGCGGATAAGGAATCACTTCGTCGGCCATATCAAACACCATTTCAAGGCGTTCCATTTTATCCTCAATTTCTTTAAACTCTTCAATTAATTCAGAGAGTTCTTCAGGATAGGTCATCCAAATCTCTCCGTTATTTCTTTCAGTTGTTGGACAAAGAGTTCTGCTTCCTCCATCGTATTGTACAGATAGAAGGATGCTCGAACTGTGCCACTCACACCGAGTCGGTTAAGCAAAGGTTGTGCGCAATGGTGACCAGTTCGAACTGCAAAGCCTCGTGCATCGAACAAATGAGCCAAGTCTTCACTGTGAATTGTTGGATGATTAAAGGAAACAACGGCACTGTCCTGTTTCTCATGACGACCATAGACCGCCATACCGAGAGTTCGTAATTCTGCTGCGACCCAGCGACCGATACCAATCAAGCGTTGATGTTCTTTTTCTAAATCGAGTTTTGACATCCAATCCAATGCCGCACACCAACCAACCGCTTCAGCGATTCGAGGAGTTCCTGCTTCGAATTTATGCTCATCCGTTTGATACGTTGAGCCCGTGATTGTGACGGTTTCAATCATGTCACCACCACCCATGAATGGTTGCATGGTCTCAAACACATCTGGTTCTATCAGAAGTGCGCCAATACCTGTCGGCCCGCACATTTTGTGAGCAGAGAATGCCATAAAGTCAGCACCAAATTCTTGAAAATCAATTCGTTCGTGAGGAACTCCTTGAGCTGCATCTACCAGGACCAAGGCACCTTTTGCATGGGCAAGTTCAATGATTTCTTCCATTGGGTTACGCACGCCTAAAACATTGGAAGTATGAACGACACAGACAAGTTTTGCACCATCTAAAGATGCTGCATATGCATCCATATCGAGCGTGAAGTTCTCCATGACGGGGACATATCGCAACTCGATCTTTCGCTCCTCAGCGAGCATTTGCCAAGGAACAATATCTGAATGGTGTTCCATCTCGGTCAAGACAATGACATCACCTTCGGAAAGATTTGCTCGACCCCATGCGTGAGCGACCAGATTAATGGCTTCTGTTGTTCCACTGGTGAGAACTGCTCGTTCTGCGTTAAACCAATCCTTCAGCTTGGTTCTGCATGATTCATACCCTTCGGTTGCTTCACCTGCAAGTGTGTGAACTGCTCGGTGAACATTGGCGTTTGAAGAGGTGTAGTAATCGTTCATTGCATCCAAAACGACTTGTGGTTTTTGAGTGGTTGCAGCATTGTCAAGGTAAATCAACGGGAAACCGTTAACCTCGCGCTTGAGGATCGGGAAATCATCACGAATTGCCATTCAATCACCTTTTGAGTTCACATTCAAGATGTACAGTTAGCCGAGTTCGCATTTCCTCGATGAGATATTTGTTGGTAAGATTTGAGAAAGCATTGAGTAAAAAGCCATTGACAATCATTGCTTGCGATTCTTCGGGGCTTAATCCCCTTGACATCAAATAATGCAATTGGTTTTTGTCAACAGGTGCACTTGCAGCCCCGTGAGCAGCAGAAACATCGTCAGCGAGAACTTCGAGTTCAGGTATTGCTTCAGCCCTTGCCTTTTCTGAAAGAAGGAGGTTACGGAAAACTTGAGATGCATCTGATTTATTGGCACCTTCTGCAATCGTGAGTAAACCTGTGCCGATGAAATGGCTGTTTCCAGCACAAGCTGAATTCATCACCAAATCGGAATTTGTGTGACCGTGGAGATGATGAATTTCTACATGCTCATCTTCATGTCGAGCGCCATCGGCATTGACGGTAACAGATTGACGAATTGATGCGCCCGTTCCATTCAAAGTGCTACGAATATCAGACTTGCATCGGAATCCACCAACGGAGAGGGTAGCATGTTCGAGTTCACCATCACGTTCAATCATCCAATCTTCACATCGAAGAAATTTAGTGTTCGAATCGAGTTCGTTGATAAAACCAAATGAGAGGTGAGAATTTGGATGTATTTTGCCCGTAATATGAACGCCAACCCATTCTGGCTCACCAGAAATGTGAATGAATACGACCGCAGAACCTTTGATTTCAAGTTCTAAATGACCAACCGCCACATGCCCAGATGCTCGAGCATTGATATGAATCGGTTCTGATTCATCGTTGATGAGCAAACGATTTGATGAACCACCAGCAGCCTGTAAAAAGGCTCGAGCAATATCGTCAACAGAACTCATCGTCGATGGAACTTCCTCAAGAGCGCCACCGCCTTCAAGGGAAAAAATGACTTCATCGGCAATCGGTACTTCAGTGGGAACAGTTGGATGAATACGAGGCCAAGGTGTATAGCGCCACAAATGTTCTGAACGAGGGGGGATAGCCATCTGTTGGTAGATCATCCAATGGAGCCCTCCATTTCCAATTCGAGTAACTTGTTCAACTCCAATGCATATTCCATCGGAAGCTCTCTGGTAAAGGGCTCAAAGAAACCATTGACAATCAGTCCCATTGCGGCCTCTTCGGTGAATCCACGGCTCATGAGATAGAACAGTTGGTCACTCGAAACTTTCGAAACACTTGCTTCGTGTTCCAAGTCAGCAGTCGAATTTCCAATTTCCATTGTAGGATAGGTATCTGAACGTGAATTCTCGTCAAGAATAAGGGCGTCACAAACGATTTTTGAGCGGCAGCCCGAGGATTTCGGAGTAACCTGAAGCAATCCTCGGTATGAGGAACGCCCACCTTTCTTTGAGATGGACTTTGAAATGATATTCGAGGTTGTGTTTGAGGCGAGATGGTGAACTTTAGCACCTGTATCCTGATGTTGCCCTTCTCCAGCATAAGCCACAGAGATCACTTCTGCATGCGCACCTTCGCCTTTGAGGAGTACCGAGGGGTACTTCATGGTTAACTTGGAGCCAATGTTTCCATCGACCCATTCGATGGTTGCGTTCTTGTGAGCTACAGCACGCTTTGTCACGAGATTGTAGACGTTGCTGGACCAATTCTGAACGGTAGAATAACGGATTTTTGCACCTTCCATAGCAATGAGTTCTACCACTGCTGAATGCAATGAGTCTGTCGAATAACTCGGAGCAGTGCAGCCTTCCACATAGTGCACTGAACTTCCTTCATCAGCAATAATGAGCGTTCGCTCAAACTGGCCCATGTTCTTGGCATTAATTCGGAAATAGGCTTGAACCGGCATTTCAACGCTGATACCTTTCGGGATGTAGAGGAATGAACCTCCGGACCAAACAGCTGTGTTAAGCGCAGAGAATTTATTGTCGCTGTAAGGAATAACGGTTCCAAAATACTTTTTGATGATTTCAGGGAATTGTTTCAGTCCTGAATCCATGTCCAGGAAGATGACACCCTGCTCTTCCAAATCTTCTCGGATGGAGTGGTATACTGCTTCCGATTCGTATTGTGCTGTTACGCCACCAAGCCATTTTTGCTCGGCTTCAGGAATTCCAAGTCGGTTGAAGGTGTTCTTGATGTCATCCGGAACGTCGTCCCAAGACTTTTCAGTTTTATTCGAGGAACGCAGGAAATATGTAATGCTCTCAAAGTCAATCATGTTCAAGAGATCACAATTTCCCCATTCGGGCATGACCCGTTCGACGAAATGACGGTATGCTTTGACGCGGATATCCGTCATCCATTGTGGTTCGTTTTTGAGTTCGGAAATATCTCGAACGACTTGTTCGGAGAGTCCTTGGTCAAAACGAATCGTTGAGTTCTCCGGGTCGTGAAATCCATAGCGATAATCGCCAATAACGTCTTGTGCTTCATCAGTCATCTAAACACCTCATGCAGTAACATCGAGCCAATCATAGCCACGGTCTTCAAGTTTTAGCGCCAATTCTGGCCCACCAGTTTGAACAATTGCTCCGTTAATCATGGCGTGGACATAATCTGGTTTAACCAAATCAAGGAGGCGCTGATAGTGTGTAATGATCAAACATGCCGAATCGACAGCGACTTCATTAATTCCTTTCGCAACAATACGTAAAGCATCGATATCCAAACCGGAATCAGTTTCGTCGAGTAGGGCCAGATGAGGTTTTAGCAAAAGCATCTGTAAAATTTCAAGTCGCTTCTTTTCGCCGCCACTGAATCCATCATTCACATAGCGTGAAAGGAAACTTTTGTCCATGGATAATTGCTCCATAGCCGCAGTCAATTCTTTGCGGAATGCTCGACCCTTAGGCGCTTCATCACGAACTGAAGTAACTGACTTTTTGAGGAATGTTCCCACTTGAACACCGGGGATGACTGCCGGGTATTGGAACGAAAGGAACATACCTGCTCGAGCGCGTTCAAAGACAGCAAGTTCTTCCAGAGGTTGACCCTTGTAAAAGATGCTACCCTCTGTGATTACGTAGGCTGGATGGCCCATAACGACATTCGCCAAAGTAGACTTCCCTGCCCCGTTTCGACCCATGATTACGTGGATTTCACCGCGATGAATCGTGAGATTTACCCCCTTCAAAATGGCCGTTCCTTCGACGCTAACATGAAGGTTTTCGATTCGCAAGATTTCTTCAGCCACTTCCCTCACCCAATTACCCCTCGCGGAACTCCTTTATCAAGTGGTGTAATCTTCATCGATACCGGTAACAGCGGATATACCACTCAATAATACAATTGAAGAAGAAGAGGAGTGAGCGAGAGTCATGACCGACGATGACCTCGTGGCAAAATATGCGGCCGAAGCAAAGGCTGCAATGTCCGCTGAAGCAAGTCGTCGAGTTGATGAGATGACCGACCCTGTTGAAGAAGAAAGGCTTCGTTCATCTTCGTTACTTCCATTCATCGGAACAGGTGATTTTGTTCCTGCTTTACTTTCACGTTTAGGTGATGTTCGAGCTGCACTCGACGGTCACGGTGGCGGGATTGCAGTCTCAGCATTGGACTGGGGTGAAAGCGATGTTTCAGAACTTGACCTCGTTTTGGATTTAACCGGTGCTTGCCTTTCATGCGGCGCTGCACCTGGAACACTCGAAGGGGTGAAAAACGATCTTGAAGCAGATAAGGAGATTTACCGAATACGTTTTTCATCTGCCCTTCTTGACACGTTTGACGAATTAGGACGGGAATTCATTCTCGCTCACGGGGCCGTTGAATTTGTTTGAACTATTTCTCTCAGTTGAACGGATGGGTTGAAAGAGACGAAGGAAAGGGTCGACAGTATGGGAGCATGGACTGAAGGCCGTCGAGAAGACCCTGTACCATGCCGTGAGGCCGACAACGGTTTGTTTGAAATTACAACCCGAGACGGCCGTGCACGGTTAGGGCGATTACACACCGCTCACGGAATTCTCGAAACTCCAGCCTTACTGCCGGTAATCAATCCGAACATTCGAACCATTGAACCTCGAGAAATGTGGGACCGCTATGGGATTGGTGCACTTATTACGAATTCCTATATCATCTGGAAGCACGAAGGACTCAAGGATGTCGCTATCGCAGAAGGCGTTCACAAACTCTTGGATTATCCAGGAGTTGTGATGACTGATTCGGGTACATTCCAGGCTTATATCTACGGAGATGTTGAAGTCGGTGTCGAACAAATTGTTGAATTCCAACGAAGCATTGGTGTTGACATTGCAACCATGCTCGATGTATTTTCCCGCCCTGACATGACTGAAGATCAAGTGGCGAAATGTGTTCAAGAAACTATTGAGCGTGCTCCTGCAAGTATTGCAGCCTCAGGGACAACAATGCTCAACGGTCCAATCCAGGGAGGCTTATTCAAGCATCTGCGGACTGAATCGGCTCAAGGCATGAGTAAATTCGATTTCGCCATCCATCCAATAGGTGGAATTGTCCCCGTCATGGAACGCCATCTCTACAAAGATTATGCGAAAATAATGTTGGCTTCACTTCCACATCTCCCACCAAATCGGCCGGTCCATATGTTTGGTTGTGGGCATCCGATGTTGTTTCCAATGTCGATTGCTTTGGGTGCAGACCTCTTTGACTCAGCCGCCTATGCACTCTTTGCCCGCGATGGGCGTTTGTTAACTCCGTGGGGTACGCAAAAAATTGAATCGATGACCGAGTGGCCAGAACGAATGCCATGTGTATCCGCTTGTACACCAGCAGAAGTTAGGAAATTGGCTAAAAAAGAGATGACTGCGCTTTTGGCACGGTATAATCTCGAAGTAACTTTAGCGGAACTCGACCGATGTAAGCAAGCCATTCGTGATGGCACAATTTGGCGATTAGCTGAACGTCGTAGCCACCAACATCCTGCTCTACGAGAAGCTTTCTTGTGGATTTCTACGAGCCCTCACAACAAGAAACTCAATTTACAATTTTTGGAAGACCTTGTTCTCGATGACCGTGATGCTGCTCGAGACCGTGATCAAAATGCCGGCAAGTGGGAACATGCATGGGATTGGATTGTGGAATCGCAAGAATCTCCACGAAAAGGTGGCGAGCCTTGGGGTGGCGAGGATACACATGTCCGTCCGCACGTCAATGCTGCAAAGAAAGCATTGAGGCAACATTGGAGACCTCTGAACAGAGGCGGAAAAGGCGAAGGTGAAGTGCTCATTGCTTACGGAACATCGGGTCCTTGGCGAGAACGATTAAGCGACCTCATGCCCCGGTTGGAACATCATTGCCCTGGATTGGAAGTGATGATTCACACACCGATTGGTTTACTGCCATACTCACTTGAAGACCTCAACCCGTTCACTCATATTGACGGCCCACAATGGCTCTGGCGACGAAGACCAAATCTCACAGCACTGCGAGAAGAACTCGAAAACTACGGGTTAGGTGAACGCCGCATAATTCTCGTGGATTTACTGGGTGATGGAATTCAATCTCGGGCGCTTAACGCATTGTATGAAGCAGGTGTTCTTGAAGGAATTAAGGATACAGATGCAAGTGCTCAGCCTCTTGAAAAAGAACAACGAGAAGAAGCGAGAATGCAACTGCAACGACGCCATGTCGCCGATAAAATGGTCCTCCTGTTCAACATGAACTACGATGATGTTCAGAAACTGTTAATTGATTCTACCTTCGTAGTCAATCGATTAGGTCGAGTGAAGAATGCATTGCTCTCGAATGGAACGCACATCGTCAGCCCGAGGTTGACGGATGGAGGACTATCACTGACCAACGGTGGAGCAGTAGAAATTCATGCCCTGCGTGAGAATCCTCTGCCTCAAAATTTTGAAAAGGTGAAGGGTGAAAGTCATCTTTTGAAGGGTCTTGCTTGGGTTGTTGTCAGTGATGATGCGGAACCTTTTGTCCGTCAAGGCCGGAATGTATTCCACGGATTTATTCTTGCATGCGATTCTTGGGTATCGCCAGGAGATACCTGTCTCATCGTCAACCAAAAAGGCGACCTGCTTGGGCATGGTATATCTCAAGGAACCCATGCTGACATGCAACATTTCCAGAAGGGTGTTGCCGTGAAAACACGTGGCGGAATAAACCTGTGAATTTGGGTTGAACCTCGACAAAACGTGGTATACTTCAAAGAGCGTCTCTACTCTCTTCAATTTGAGGGAGTAGATTATGCAAGACGACCTCATCATTAAAACTACTAATTTGACCAAATCATACGGCCCACATGTAGCCTTGGATCAACTCAATTTATCCGTACCCAAAGGAGCTACTGGATTACTTGGTCCCAACGGGGCAGGGAAGTCTACATTCTTGAAAACAATTCTTGGTCTCATCCAAACAACCGACGGAGAAGGCACTGTGCTTGGACTTGATATTCGCACTGAAGGTGATGCAATCCGCTCACGAATCGGATATATGCCGGAGTATGACTGCTTAAACCCGGATATGGAAGCGATTCATCAGGTTCGGTATTCAGGAGAATTACTCGGCATGAATCCGACCGTCGCACTTGCCAGAGCACACGAAACATTGCAGTATGTTGGATTAGGAGAACAGCGTTACCGGAATATAGGTAGCTACTCGACTGGAATGAAACAAGCGACGAAACTTGCATGTGCCCTTGTCCATGACCCAGAATTGATCATTGCAGATGAACCGTCGAATGGTCTTGATATTTCTGCACGTAATTACATGATTGAAACCCTTACCAACACAGTAAAAACAGGGAACCGTTCTGTACTCATGGCATCACATTTAATGGATGATGTCGAACGAGTATGTGATAACTTTATCCTTTTGCACCAGGGCAAATTAGCAGCGCAAGGCCGCATTGAGGACCTCAAAGGCTTTGACCGTGAAATTGAGATTCATGTATGGGGTGGCGCCTCTCGCCTTGAAGATTTGATGATATCACGGGGTTTGAAGGTCCGAAGAGAAGGCAGAGTTATGCGAATTCTCCATGAACAAGAAGATACAACATCGCTGATTCTAGGTTGTGCTGCTGATGTTGGAGCACAAATACGCCGGATGCATGAATATGAGGCATCTTTGGAAGATTTATTCCTCTCCATCATGGAAAATCTCGGCTATGAAGTCAAATCCAGTGAAGATTTGTTAGCATCTCCATCACAAGCGCGCAAGGTCGATGCACCCGAACACATGGGGGGTGGTTCAGCGTGAACCCTGCAGAAGACTCGGCACCTGCTGATGAATTGGCTGCACTACCAATCGCTCCGCAGAGTACACCACCAATGGAATCGCTGACGGACGGATATGATTCGGCAGCACCCGTTACTGGAAAGGTTCGATTGGAAGCCGCTTGGGGTTCGACAGAAGGTGATGAAGACCTTACGCTGACCGAAACTGCAGCACCGAGAGCAGATGGTCAAGTCTTCAAACAACAATACAAACAATGGAACGGGGAATTGAATCCTCGCTGGATGCGGAATTGGGCGATTCTACGTCACCACTTACTCGGTGTGTTCAAAAAAGGTCATCGGCCTTGGGGAATGCCAATACGATTGTACCTCTTAGTGGTCTTTATTGCTTCACTTTCTGATGTTGGTATGACCTTGCTCTCGGGGCTTATCGGCGACTCTGGACTGCATTCTATCTGGGGTGTGAGCCGCGATAACCTCTACGGCCATGTGCTTGGATTCTTCCCACGGAATATGCTCTACTATCCAGTAGTAGCTGCCTTGCTTGTTGGCGGTGTTATTTCCGAGGACCGACAACATGGCACCTCTGCACTCTACTTTTCACGCCCAATCACGAGGTTTGATTATGTTGGGATGAAGTTTCTTTCTGTGGCGATTATTCAAGCATTGATCATATTGGTGACATTAGCCCTCTACTACTTTGCAGAAATTGCGACAATGGGCCGTGGGTGGGCCTGGATTATTGATACCTTCCCGATGTTCCTCGCAACTGTACTGAGCGCTCTCTTACTTATTTTCACATATACCAGCATTGGACTCTCTTTATCCAGTGTATCCAAAGGCAAATTCTTCCCAGGTATCGCCCTACTTTCGATCGTTCTCGGAACGAAAGTTTTGGCATTTATCGTCTCCAATCTCTTTGACCGTGAAATTCTCTATCTCATATCCCCCTACGATTGCCTCGCCCATGTTGGCCAAGCGATTATTGGAACTCAACCGACCTATGACCAATACTCTTGGACCTGGTCGTTAGCGTCTGTCGTGGCCATGAATGCAATCGCATTGTATGTGCTAAGCACACGTGTTTCATCGATGGAGGTGACTCGAGAATGATTCCTGATTTTGACCAACAAGGACAGGGCCCAAACCGAGGAGTGGGTCCCGGAAGTAACTGCACCAGCAATACTTTTGGAGAATGTATCCAAGAGTTACGGGAGAATCTTCGCTTTGTCGAACGTTACGTTGGCCTTAAACGGAGGCGTTACGGGCGTTTTAGGAATGAATGGAGCTGGGAAATCTACTTTGTTTAATTTACTCATGGGCAAACTCAAACCAAGTCAAGGTTCCGTCAAATTGTTCGGAACTGACCCTTGGAAAAACCCCGCACCTTATGCACGTGTAGGCTTTGTACCAGAACATGAAAAGATGTACGATTGGATGACTGGACATGGATTTGTTTCGACCTTTGCTCGCCTCAACGGTTTGACCCGAGATGAAGCAAGCGTTGAGGCGAACAGAGTCTTGGATTTTGTAGGATTAGCCGATGTAGCGCACAAGAAAATTGGACAATATTCCAAAGGCATGCGCCAAAGGGTGAAAATTGCTCATGCTTTGGTAAATGACCCCGACCTGATTATTCTTGATGAACCGCTCCAAGGTTGCGACCCTCTTGCTCGAACGACAATCATGAATGTTATTCGAGAACTTGGACGCATGGGGCGAACTGTACTGGTTAGCAGCCACATCTTACAAGAAATCGAACGTATTACTGAACAGATTGTGATTCTGCATCAAGGAAGGTTGCTTGCCTTAGGCAATCTTCATTCAATCAGGGAACGCCTCGATAAAATCCCTCACCGTATTTCCATTCAAGCAGAAAATCCAAAGCAATTAGCAAAAGACGTCATTGACATCGATGAAGTGTTTGGAATCTCTTTCCCAGACGGAAAAAACCTCTCGATTCAAACACATAATCTGGGAGCGATTCATTCCCAATTGCCGCGAATCATCGTCGATAATAACCACAAAGTGTCGACCATCGACAATCCAGATGATGATCTAGCTTCCATTTTGGGCTACTTGACTTCAGGAGGTGGAATGTGATGGCCACCAAGCCGGACACTGTATATCGCGCTTTTGACCGTAAGGCTTCAGCCATTGTCGAATTCACCCTACGTCAATACCGAACCAAAACATCCACTTGGGTTGTACTTGGTGTTGGCTTTACCGCGTTGGCTTTGATTTTCTTAATCTACCTCGATGTGATGGGGGTCTGAATTTGAGTCGATTGATAATGATGGAGATTCTACCGATTATGATAACGATGGTTATCCAAGGGGTCAAGAGATTCGTCTAGGCACTGACCCTTGGGATAGTGAATCTCACCCAGGTTTATTTGACACTCCAATTGAACCTGAACCAGCATCGATGTACATCAATGAAGATGATTTTGACTGGGACATTACATCCAAACTTGGAACACAAACAACTGGTCTCGATGATGATGGTGACTGTTTGAACTCAAACAAAACCAGTTCACAAAAAGACACCAATGGTAACGGCATACCATGTGACATTATTGTCGAATATTTCAAATCGTCAGACGGTAATGTCTACACCTTTGTTTCTGCAGACTCTGGCGTGGACGAGGACCCAGACGAAGATGCATATTCACGAGAAGCAATCCACTTGGCATTTGTTCTCTCGATTGGAAAATTAGGCTTCGTATTACTCCTTGGAATCTTCTTGCCACTCTTCATGGCAACTGGCCTTATTCGTGATGAAATGACTTCGGGAACAATGCATTTCATGCTCGCAAAACCAATTGCTCGTTCAGAAGTATTCCTCTACCGTACATTGGGGTACCTTGTATTGTTTGGCCGTATGTCATTGTCCTTGGAGTCCTCGGCGCAGTTATTTCCGGCTTTGCAGGCTCAGGGGATGCGTTCTTCCGATTTGCAGACCTCGGCGTTTGGCTGGCAATCATCTTTGCCACGATGATGGCAACACTCGTGTATGGGATGTTATTCAATGCGCTTGGAGTTCTATGGAAATACGGAATTATTCTTGCCATACCGTTTGCAGCATGGGAATTGGGAATGGCCTTACTTTCGATGGGAGCGCCTGATGCCTTTTTACTGAGGTTTTCGGTCATCGGATGGGCACTAATGATTGTTGATTCTGCTGCAATGATCGTTTGGCCAAATATCGATTTGTTCATTTTAATGGGCAACTGGGGCGGCGGTGGAGATGGCGGAGGGAGATTTGACTCATCACTCGATGGCTCCGTACCGCTCGATTTCTTTTCTTCCAAACCTGGCCTCGGCCTTTCACCGCTCTTCGGTTCAATCATTGCGACGTTGGTCCTGCTGTTCCAAGCCGCAATATTCTGGTTTATTGGCGGGGCGTTATTCAAGGGTAAGGAGATTCAATAATGTCAGAAATGACGAGTTTCGCCGGAGACCTTTCGAAACTTTGGACGCTTCAAGAACGCCCACCTCTCAACCATCTCACATGGGATTGGTGGTGGTGGCTGGTCATGCTTGATGACCCGGACGGACGACCGAGTGGTCGCCAACTGATGGTACTCTGGTCTACCAAGGATAACGCTCTGGTTGAAGTCAATGGAATGCCATGGGCGCCAGAAGGAAGGCCTGGGTTTGATGCTGAAAAGGCGATGGCCTTGGATGGAATGGTTTGTGCATGGTGGTTCGATGGAAAGCAAATGCATGAACCTGTTATTCAACAGATCTGCCGTATTATTTCACTTCCAGATACCCACTCGAGTTGGCCGAACAAGTCATTCCATTCAGGTCAAGGAGGTGGGGCAGTCGTACCACTATTGAAAGAAGACCTTTCAATGGGACTGAAGAGTGATTTGAGTTCCTTTTGGATTCAATTAACGACCGATGAAGATGCGTCTCACCCTCAAGTTCCTAAAAAATTCGACCTCCATCTCACCCCTTGGAATACTGCACTGTCCACCGCCCGTCAAGCAAGTGCGAGTTACGCCGCAAATATGGGCTATGACATTCTCCGTTTGCACGGAACTCGTGTCCATGGAAAATTAGATGATGAAGAAGTTTCAGGTACTGCATATTTCCAGAAGGTGTGCGTTCAAGCACCCTCTGTCCCTTGGTATTGGGGTATGCTCCATCTCAATGATGGAACATACATTGATTGGTTCCTCCCGCACGTTTCCTTTACGGTCAGTGCCCGTGATAACCGGCCTTGGAAGCGACGAGACACAGGTCACCTCGGACTCTCCCAAGGCGGTTTGTTCCATGATCCAATCAACAAACGTACAGAACGTTTCACTAAAGTTCTGGTGCGAAAGATGTCATCTGACTTAACTGAGGGCGAACATGGGCAAAGCCCTGGAGCACCTTTGCCTCTTTTTGAAATCAAGATGTGGAATGGTCGTACAGTCATCGAACTTCGAGTTCAGGCAATTGAACGGGCACATTGGACCTTTAACCAACCAACTCGGGGTGGACTGAAATCTCATCTCACTTACAATGAATATCCACTTGAAATGAAATATCTTCGTATTCAAGATGAATTTGGAACACGTAAAGAATCCGATTATGAATGGGCGAGAGGGAATGCTGAACATTCATGGGGCTTATTGCACTAACCGCAATTGGAAAAGAAAACGTTACACCTCTGTTCAGATGCTGGGCCGTGCAAGGTATTATGTGCGTGGAGTGTTAGACATGGAAGAGGAGAGATTGCTATGAGCGAAGAATCCGATGCTACAGAAGAACCAAAAACAGATGTTCATACTACTGATGAAGCAAAGCAAGAGGCTGAACAAGCACGCTTAGCAAAGGCTTTCCGTTTGATTGCCGGAGAAGAGGTATTGTTGACAAAGCGTCCAAGCACTTTTGCGTTCCTTGGCATGTATTTACTTGGAATACTGGTCCTTGCAATTCACTTTGTTTTCGACAATGCGAATTCACTCTCTTCCGAAGATTCAAGTGGATTTATGAAAATCGCATTGACCATCATCGATATATCTGGTGGCGAAGATTGGCCGTTTGGTTTTGTCTTTGTCATGCTGTTCATCACTTGGATGAACCGTTTGGTGAATGCATCGACATCTGGACGATGGGTTACAATCGGTCTTCTCATCATTTCTTTGACTCCAGTTGTCATCCAATTAGATGACGTACTGTTCTGGATCACCGACCTTTGGATGGATGAACCAATTGGTAACTTTATTCCACTTGACAGCTACAACTACGTGTTATTCGGATTAGGCTATGTTGGAGTGTTCATGGCCTTGACCTTCTACTATCAGCGAAGTTTCAACTATGCAGTTACATCGGATGCGGTTATTTTCGAACACAGTTTCTTGCTTTCACGTTCACATCGCCGAATCCTCTTCGATCGTATTTCAGAAGTCATGGTTGAACGAACACCTGTTGGCACTCTTTTTGGTTTTGCGACCGTAACAATCCTCACTGACTCTGGTGTTGGAATTGTCGAGGAGAACACAGGCCCTGGTATTGCTGGCGCTATACCTGGTACAACCGAAAGAGAAGGCGACTCCACAGCTGAAAAAGCTGGAAAAGGCATTCTTCGCTCAATGATTGGGCTGCTTACCTACCAGCGAACAATTCGTGTTGTTCGCCCAGACCCAAAGCACTGCATGTACAACATTCGTAACTGGGAAAAGGCAAAGGCACTTCTTAACGAAAAGCATAAGGAACACAGTCAATCAAACCTTTTGAGAGACTTAAAGGACACAATCGTCGCTACAAGCGAAGAGAACTGATTCCTAATTGGACCGGCGAGGGTTTCAAAAACTGAACACAACCGCGTAGAGATAGAGGCGAGAACATGAGCAATGAAGAAATACTCCAAGGACCAATCGAAAAACTACGCAGTGGCGACCTTGATGGTGCTCTTGCAGACCTTGATGAGATGATGGGAATTCACAAAACCAATGCAGAAGTTCACCACATGTTTGCAGAGTTTGCCAACATGAAAAATGCTGAAGCTCAAGAAGACGTCATCCCGGGTGGCAAAATTATGATGGCTTACAAAAAGGCCATGCAAATGGATGAAGATAACCTAGAATACATCGGAGATTTCGCAACTTTTGCTCTTGAATGCCGCCGCATACCTGTTGCAGTCAAAGAATTCCAACGCTATGCACTTCGCCTTGAACTCGAAGACATCCCTGTCGATGAAATTCTATTCACAGCAAGTCGAAACATTGTCGATGCAATTGAAGTGATGGACCCAAGTCGTCAAAATCCAATGGTTCAACCATGGTTGAAGCAAGCACTCATCTGGTCAATAGGCGGATTAGGATATTCCGCTGAAGACGCAATTGAAACTCTACAACGTGAAGATTGAGGTGGACTTATGGCGGACCAGAGCGTTCGCCTTGCTTTTCGTATAGGATATCTCGGTGATGCATATCACGGAAGCCAGATTCAACCTGATGTCAAAACTGTACAGGGTGAATTAATACGGGTATTTCGTAGTCTCAAATGGCTCGACTCCTCAAGCACTGAACACAATCTGGTACTTTCAAGCCGAACAGATGCTGGAGTTCATGTACGCCTCAATGGCGGCGTAGTCCGAATTGAACGAGAACTCTGGGAGGCATTAACACCTCGGAAAATGATTCGTGCTTTAGACGACCGATTACCAAAAGATATCGCTTTCCTTGATGTTCGTGAAATCGATGAACATTGGAATCCACGGATGGCAAACCATCGAGTGTATCGCTATCGACTTGAAGGTCTCGAATTTTGGAAATACCCCGGAGAACAATTTGTGGATTGGTTGAAGATGTTCGAAGGGACCTATAATGCAACCAATTTTGCACGTTTGGAAGAGGGGAAAAATCCGATGAGAACAATACTTTCATGCACACCTTGGGTGGTCGATGGACGAACAATTGGGTTTGAGATCATAGGTGAGGCTTTTCTTTGGAATCAAGTTCGGAGAACGGCAATGGCATTGCATCGAATGTGCATCGGTGACCTCGAACCCGACCAGGTACTCCAAGCGATTCATCATCCTGAAATCGAAGCGGACTTTGGGGTTGCTCCACCGGACTGGCTCATACTTTGGGGAGTCGATTGGGACGAAGTCCCCTTGCCAGTGACAGTTTCTGGAGTGACAACACTGACTGCACCACCAACGGGGCCGGCTGTTGAGCGAACGATGAGAAAACGGTGGAGAGAAGGTGCTCGACATGAACTCAAGAACCTCTTGTATCAAGAATGGGCTGAGATTGGTGAGTTACCAATTGTAAAACACACAACGCTTACTTAACCACAATCTGAACGATGTGGTCGTCTTCCAGTGAGAGTCGTTCTCGTAAGAAAGCACATGCGATGACTTCCACGACGTCGGTATGCCGTGTCAAATCAGGAATAAGCATGGCACATTCGACAGTTTCGCCATTGTATTCCAAGACGGCTGAATAGGCAGTTGCACCACCAAAAGAAACTCCATCGCGTAAAAATCCACGGACTCGGTGAGCATCGTACATTGAAACATCCAAAGAGGATGCAGCCGAGCGATCTTCATCTGATGCGTCCAGTGTATCAATACCCGATTTTTTTCGTAATGCGATATAATTGATTAAATCTTGACCGTCAATTGAGAGATTCAATGTCCCAGGCCAAGCAGTCCCTCCAAGCAAGTGCTTGAATTGTTCTTGATAATGTGGCTGTGCCATGAAGATGTGCGCTCGACCCAAGCCACTGCTTACCGTTCCAGTCAGACGCATGTCACGGCCAAAACGAACTCCTTTTTGAGTGCATGGATGCTCAAAGGTGTTTTCATCCCCATCAGCCCGAAAGAACTTGAACGGGGAGCCAGTGCGTTGAGTTGGGGAGAACGTATGCCGGGTGACATGACATGGATGAAAACTCGATTTGATGAATTATCTGAGAAATCTCTTCTCTGGGAACCACCAACACTCGAAAGTCCGAATCAGCCTCGGTGTCAAATGAACGGCAAGCCGACAATCATGCTCTCAGCAAACAATTATTTGAACCTCACAACCCATCCAAAAGTCAAGCAAGCCATGCTTGATGCGACGATGAAATACGGTGCTGGGAGTGGGAGTGTTCGCGCAATTGCAGGTACAATGGATATTCATTTGGAAGCAGAAAGAAAAGTTGCTGAATTCAAAGGCGTAGAAGCAGCTCTCATTTATTCTGCAGGTTATACGGTAAATGTTGGACTCATACCAGCTTTGGTGACAGGACCTCAAGATGTCATCATCAGCGATTCCTTGAATCACGGGTCAATCATCGACGGCGTTCGCTTAACGAAAGCCAGTCGAGGTGTCTATGCTCACAACGATATGGGTGAATTGGAAGCGGTTCTTCGAGCCCATGAAAGTTCTGAGCGAAAACTCATCATTACAGACGGTGTATTTTCGATGGACGGGGATATTGCACCACTTGATGAGGTGACGCAATTGGCGGAAGAATATGGGGCAATGGTCTATGTTGACGATTGCCACGGAGAGGGAGTACTTGGTGACAAGGGAGCAGGAATTGTTGATCATTTCAATCTCCAAGGCAAAGTTGATTTTGAGACTGGCTCTTTTTCCAAAGCACTCGGTGTTCAAGGAGGGATTCTTGCCGGCACTGAAATGACCCGCACCCACGCATTGAATCATTCACGCTCATGGCTTCTTTCTGGCTCACAGCCGCCCGGTGTTGCGGCAGCACAAAAAGCAGCGATTGAAGTCTTGATGGACGAACCTGAACATCATGCTCGACTTTGGGAAAATACAGACTACTTTCGTAAAGAATTGCAATCACTTGGATTTGATACTGGTAATTCCGTAACTCCGATTATTCCGGTGATGTGTGGAGAATCAAGCGTTGCCAAAGCCATGACCAAAGCACTCGGCAATGAAGGCGTCATGGCTGGTGCAATTGTATTTCCAATGGTTGCCCGCGACAAGGCACGAATTCGAACACAAATGTCAGCAGCCCTTACACGAGAGGATTTAGATGAAGTGCTCCGTTTGTTCGAAAAAGTGGGACCAACACTAGACTTGATCTGAACTCACTCAGCTTCGAGTGAATTGACGACTGAAAGCAATTCTTCATCACCATCAGCGATTTCTTCTGCACCGTTTGAATCTTCAGCGTAGTGATTCACCTCATGACCTTCAAAGGGGTTGGCTCCATCTTCTAATTGACACAACAAGCGCCATCGGGGTGCCCATGAAAGATGTACGTACATTGGACCAGGGAGCAACAACAAGAACATGTAGAGGTATGGCGGTAAATCGACCATTCCCGTATGAGAAATTGTCAATAAACCAAATCCTACAAACGGCATTGGATAGAGTATGATACGAGGGGGAGTCACTGGGAAACGTTTTGAGACACTTACTATCAACAAAGAAATCATCCCTAAGAGAAGACAAGCGACCATAATTAATGCCGAATGGAAAATCCAATTTGTAAACCAACTCTCGGATGCTTGAGCAAACCTGTACGGAAGCAGTAATGCAAGTGAAACGAGCAACCCGTAAAATGCAGAGATATTCGAAGGATGAGAAATCCAAAGTGGTAATTGAGTGAATCGCCGTGAAAGTGAGGTCCCTAACAGAGTCTCACGCTCTTTTGGACTGAGCGCCTCGAGGCGACCTTGCCATCGAACTGAAGATTCCACACTCTGCGGTAGAGGTTGAGGCTTTCAATGTAAAGGCTATAATTTGTGGAAATAACTCTATTCTCTACGCAATTTATGTAACAATCCCTCGGGTTCGATTTCGATTGTGTTCTGCTCTTCAAGCCATGAGCGCTCGAGCAAGCCTGAATCGAGTTGTTCACGCTCACGAGCAGATTCAATCGAATCTTCATCACCATTGACAGCATCACGCATAGAGATGGCTTGGTTGATGATCATCACATATCGCTTGAGAGTCGGATGGGTTTCATGTAAGGAACTGAAATGCCCGATGACCCCGTATGTTTCATCATCACGAATGAGTACGGAACCTCCGATTAATTCATCAACTGTTAATCGAACTCTTCCTTCGCCTACATCGCCCCAAGTGCCATCTGAAAATTGCACCATGACAATCGCAGTTCCAAGTTCGAGGTCACCCATGAATGGATGATTGAGGTTTACTGCCAATGGAACGCGTAGCAAGGGGGATTTCTGATAGATGAAAAATGCACCAAAACTGCCGAGAAAGATGACCATGAGAGTTGCGAAAAGACCTGCTTCAAGAGAGAAGAGAAAGAACAGCAATCCGACTATAAGCAGTTCATAGGTGATGAAAATACCGAGGAATTTATACAGAAATGGTCGGGCGACATCTAAGGAATTGAAGCGGCGCATTTCGATTGACAATTCACCCCGTACCTCGCCCATAATGGACCATAGACTCGCTGTCTTTCAACTTCACGGTGATGAACAAAAGTTCGAACTAAAAATGCATTCGGCTCAAGAGAGAGATTGAAGAAAGGACCATTCTAAGTTCAAACGAGCCGCACCCTTCAAGAAGTGTCTCGTAAGCATCATCCCAAAGGGGTGAGAAAAGATGGTGGAACTGCCGCAAGGAGATGTAACAGAAGTTCGCCGTGGCGGACCTGAATCACTGCGTATACTGTCCATGGATATCGCCCGATTAGGCACCTCAGGTTATATCCGAATCGAACGTCGGCCCAAAGAGCAAATGCCTCGTATTGGGCTCATTGTATTCCGTGAAGGAAAGCCAATGTTAGCATTGCATGAAGCAGATGCAATCTCCATGTCTCTTGAAGCGTTATTGGATATTGAAAGTGATGCTGCACTCGTTGATGCTTTACTGGCGATTCACGAACTACCATCATCTGACCTCAATCAAATCCTCAATCTCCACCCCGAAGCACACTTTCAGCTCGATGAAGAAAAGCAACAAACAGATGATGGTCATCAATGGTGGTCGAATTCAAAATTGAGAACAAGCAGTTGGAGGCGTCAGGAACGCTTACCTGAACTCGAAGTCACGGTCGAAGCACCTGAAGCAATTCGACACCGTAGCAAAGCAATGATGCAACGTTTTGATGGAATCGAGAAAATGTTACGGCCAGGAGATGCCTATTTCTTTGACTCGAAGGATCCTGCACCGATGTTCGATCTAGCCGGGCATCTCGCCGTTCATGGACGCCCGTTATTCGTACTGGCTCGGCATGAAATAGAAGCGCTCAATGTTGAACACAACATTCCAATCGCCTCCAGTTCATGGTTATCTCAAAATGGCGATGTACGCTCGACTGAACCTACATTGGAAAATATCCGCAGAAAGATAGATGCTTTCCTTTGGGAGAATCTACGCGCCGTTGTTGTTCTTGAGGGAATTGAATACCTCTCAAGCCTCCATGGCGATGACCGTATCGTGAATTTCTTGCGTGATATTGTCGATGGTGTGCGCCTTGAGGACCATTTGTTTTTGGCTACTGGGGATTTCAATGCCTTCCCAATTACAACACGACAGAATTTGTCACGTTACATGACTGACCTTGAGCCGTCTGTGCTTGAAAACTGGAATCTTGAACCCGACTTGCTTCTCGACCATCCACTTTGCGCACAACCAAGTGAAGAAGAACGTCAATGGATTGAACAACAATTACAACTGGCGATTTCACCTTCCGAATCAGGCTCTATCCCTCCGCAATCGACGGTATTTGGAACGATGGAAGGTGGACTTGAAACGCCAGATTCTGAAGATGTTCAAGCCGCAACTGAATCACTGAGCACAGTAGCTCGAGAATGGGCTACGCCAGCGGTACAACCTCTCGAAGACAACGACGTCTACATTGAACCTGAGACCATGGAAACATCGACCCGAACTGAACAAGCTGATATTCTCACCGACCAAATGGTCCTTCAAAGCCATAACAATACGAATGAATCTCAGGAAGTACCTCTTGAACCAATTTCAAACAAGCCAGACAAGAAAACTCTCACATCAACTCCCGCACATCCGATGGATGGAAAGCACACCGTCAGTCAACCACGGAAAGCACAGCGAATCCGACGGCGCAGTAAAACGACTGTAACTCGGACGCCCCCCCGTAATCAACAAGGCATCCAAGCGGCTGCCGCTAATGCACATGATGCAAAAGAATTGATTGACATTCGAGGTTCAAACCGAACACCACACAACTCCTTTTCGAATTCTCTTGAAGATTACGATGAGCGTCAAAAGAAAGCGGTCGAAAGTATGCGTGTGAAAGATTCTGCAAAGAGTGATTCATCGCTCAATGATGCGACACGACAGCAGAACAACCGTCGAGAATTGAATCTCCCTGAAACGCCACTTCCAAAACGCCCCCTCGAAGCGATACATGGGCGTCAACCGATCAATACTCACACGAAACTCACACCTTTATTGGCTCGACCTGGCGTCAAAAGTCCGTCGCAAACAGACGAAACGGTTCGTGAATCCGCTTCACGCCAACAGACTGAATCATCGGTCGAAATGAAACTCAGTGTTTGGGAAGTCGAAGACAGAGAACGATTGCGAAAGGAATTGGAAGGTGCTAAGAAATGAACGCCCGACGTGAAAAATTAGCTCTTGCGTTGAAGTTAGCAAAGCAACAACTCAATGAGAATGGAACTGGACTCCACAAAATCACCATACAATCAGACAATCAAACCCCACCACCCCTCTCGAAAATGAATCGATTAATTGGGAAACAGGGCGTCCAAGACCAACGTCAAGGAACGCTTCTGCAACGAACAGGTATTGTCGAGCGACCGACATTTGATATCGTTGCTGACAAAGTGTTAGGGAAAGAAAGTAAGCGCAGAAGACCAGCACTCGAACTCACTTCGAAGAGCGATTCACTCGCTGATATCGCTGCTCGACGCATTCGGTCTTTACGCCAACGAACCTATGAGCAAATAGAACAAGGTACGGAAGAAACTGAAGATGGTTACTTCGGAATGGAAGAGGATGGTCGCCCTGTATGGGAACGTATTCTCGATGACCAACGAGGCCGTGCATCTGTCACCTTACCGGCAGATTTAGCCCCCGTTGATTCGGACTCGCCGTTCCACCATGATGTCATTCTCCCAACAGAAGGTGCTTGGCCTCCACGTTTGCGGCCTGAAATTCGCATGAGTTTCAAGCAATGGTTCATCACCGACGAAAACTTTCGCGCTACCCAAGCGGCTGAAGCTGTTGTTGATTCCCCTGGAGGCTCACTCAATCCGCTGATGTTCATTGGACCTTCGGAAACTGGGCGCTCTCATCTTCTTCATGCAACTGCTCAGGCAGTTCTACGACGTCAAGAAGGGAATGTCTACCTTCTCTCAACGCCTGATTTGTCCGGTCTGGAACGCTTACCAGACGGGTGGCAAGATACGCTCGTGAATGCAAGATTACTTGCTATTGATGACCTCCATGAGCATGCCATGAGTCCCGAACTGGCGCATGAACTGGGTACAATGCTCGATTATGCACTCAATATGGGAGTTCATGTCCTTCTCTCTTCCAATTCTGAACCGGATGTTTGGCCGGCATCTCGTTTGTGGGAGTTAACTCGTCATGCTGCCTCAGTACATCTCGAAACTCCAAAACCTGCCAGTATGGTCTTGTACGCACGTAATTTAGCTCAAAAAAAGAGCCTTATGCTGGATGACGGACAACTTACAAGCATCGTGTTACAAGATACTGTGGGATGGAGAGCAACCAAAGGAAACTTCGATTTGGTCGCTCTTGCCCTTCAATCGGGTCAAAATGTTCTCGATGGCGATGATGTAACTGCACTCCTGTCAAACCAAATGGAGGCGCGTGGGCCGTTAGTCACAGATATACGTGAAAATGTCGAGGATATTGCAACACGTTTGGTCACTTCAGCTGTGGATACCGTGTACAGCGACACCGTGTATGGTGGAATCGACCTGTATTCTGAACTTCCTGAAATTGGTGATGATTTGTATCAGCCTCCTGCGATTGATACGCAAGCTATGGCTGACGAATCTGATGCTCGACATGCCGCTTACCTCAAGGTCGCACTCGAAGATACCGCTCCTGCTGCGCCTTCGGTTCTCGCCTTACATGAGCGGGAAGAACACCTCATCACTCGTAAAGGCCACATTGAGGAACGAGACCATGGACTTGCTGCAGACTTACTTACTGAGTTGGACGGAGCATTTGACGCACAGATACATTCTTTTGAAACTGAATTAAGACAAAGTTCTCTTCAACTCGCTCAGATCGAATCAAAGTTGGCTAACATGCATGATAGAACACCAGAGGCATCACTGGATGAATTGATTTTGATTGCTGATGAATTGCGAGCAATGGAAGGGAATCTCATTGATTTAGATCCTGAACGCGAACCTTGGCCAGAGATGGAATCGGAAACACCTTCAAAGAAAAAGCGTACCGTTGGCCGTCAAAAAGCGACTTCACCCATCGAACATTTAGAGAGTCATGAGCCTGAAGGTGAATGGAATATCGACGCCGAAGATGTCGAAATGTCGGACTTGCTCGAAAGTGAGAACATTCGGAAGATTCGACTTGGACGACTCAATCCCACCGCCAGCAGACTCCAAGGTGAAGAGGAATGAGAGCGCCGTGGTGGATGAAGGGCGTTGCCTTCTCTTGCCAGTCAAGTTGCGGAAGATGTTGTGACGAGCCTGGTGGTATTGTTTACCTCTCCATTACAGATGCTGAACGAATTTCAGCAGAACATGAAATGAATGTCGAAGACTGGCTTGAACGCGATTGTCGACAAACACTCGATGGGCGATACGTGTTAAACAGCCGTCCCGATGATGGAATCTGTATTTATTTAGATGAAAAGAAGCAATGCTCGATTTATGAAGTTCGCCCCCAACAATGCGCAGCATTCCCATGGTGGAGTGAAAACTTAGCAACAGACCGAGCATGGAATAAAGTGAAAGATGCCTGCCCTGGTATAGATGCAGATGATGCAATTCTCATCGACGGTGAAACCGTTCGAATCCATGTATTTGCAGACCGAGAATCGACTAAAGGATTCCGCTCTTGGCCGCCCCACAATAAAAGATAGATTCTCGACTTCTTAGCCAAAAGACCGTTCTTCCTGCTTTATCGATTTCTTAGGGGAGAGCCGTCTTTATACGAAAGATGTATGTGGGAAGTACCGAAGGGGATACAATGGCTAAGAATGAGGTGCTTTTGGAAGTTACAGAGAAGCACCTCAACACTGGTCTGCGAGGTGTCCCAGTTGGCACCTGTCGAACGTCTTTCGTCACGCCTTCAGAAGGCGTACATTATTGCGGTTATCCAATTACAGAATTGGCCAGTTTTGAACCTGAAGATATCATTTACCTCTTGTTCAACAAAGAACTTCCAACAGCGGAACAATCAGTTGCAATCCGCCAAGACCTCGCTTCTCGAGCTGCCATTCCTGGCGACCTCGAATCCGTCCTCAAAGCACTACCTAAATTCGGCCATCCAATGGATTGGCTAAGCGTCGGCATTCACACTCTTGGAATGCTTGAAACCACCAATGACTGGAAAGAGGATGCACTCAACCTTATCGCACGAATGCCCCGATTGATGGGACTCATATTCCGAATTCGTGAAGGACGAGAGGAAAACATCCCAGCCGATGACACCTCTCTTTCGATGGTTGAACGCTTTGTCCGCACATTGGACCTTCATGATTCAGATGATGAAAAGATGAAACAAATCATTTCCACTTACCTCGTCCTGCATATGGACCATGGAGGCGGTAACCTTTCCACTTTCACAGGCAAAGCCATTGCCTCGAGTAAGGCCACTGTTTATTCTTCAATGGCAGGTGCAATGAATGCGTTGTCAGGCCCACTGCACGGCCGTGCAAACCAATCATGTTTGGAATTCGTCCTCAAAGTTGGAACAAGCGACCCGGTTGAAGTTGAAGCTTTTGTTCGAGCGGAATTGAAAGCGAACAGGCCTATATTCGGATTTGGTCATGCAGTTCTACGGAGCGAAGACCCTCGTGCTACAGTCCAATTCAAGTTGGGCTCAGAAATCTGCCCCGATGATGAAAACTTCAAGATCGTCACAACACTTCGAGAAGTCGCCCCTCGAGTCTTAGCAGAAAATCCCAAAATTAGTAATCCAAATGCCAATGTCGACATTGCCAGTGGTGCTTTGCTACATCACGCTGGTTTGACAGACCCAACCTATTACACGACCTTCTTCGGATGGGCACGTGTTGCTGGAATCGGTGCTCAAATTGTCGATGAACGCAGTATTTTCCGCAACGGAAAAGGTACACCAATCTACCGTCCAAAGTACATTGCTGAAGCACAAACATTGCGTCATATCGAGTGAGATTCACTCGAGAACTGGCCGTGAAGTTTTACCAGAGCCCCGATGCCCAATGAGTCGAATCGCTTGCCATGGCGGAGATGCAGAACTGGATTCTTCAAGAATTTCAGAAGTAGATTTGTCCCACATCCACTTCTTTCGCCACATATCGACCAGTTCACTCCGACGTGAAGCATCACATTCCAACCAAGGAACCGTTTCACTTTGGAGTTCATGCAAAATTTCTTTGTGGTTTTCTTTTGTTGCCTGTTCCAAAGTGTGTTGTTGAAGTGCATCCAAAGGAAGAGTCCCCGGTCGGTTCCAACGCACATGGCCTGATGGAAGCCAAGTGACATCAGGGTCAGAACAATCAGTAAGTCCAGTGAGACCTGCGGCAAGTACATCATGCTCGACATCCAAAGATGTTGGCCAGACATAGATTGGGAAACCTCGTTGGTTTGCACTTAATCGCGCTGCTTTTGCACCATGTAACCCACCGGCAAAACCCAGTGGAATGTGACTTGTTGGAGGCATGAAATAGTCAATTGCGCATGGAGCCATGGAGGCCCCAGAACGGCGGTGGGATTTGATTAACCGAGCAATTGATGTTGCAAAAAATTGGATACTCCCTCTCATACGTTTCGTGAAATGAGTTCCAAAAGGTGGGATATAAGGCATTAATTCTGCCCATGGTCGTACCGAGCCAGATGATTGAACAGAGGCTTTCATGCCTTTGTGAAATGAATAGTACACGGTGTTTTCGGATGGAATTTCAAACTCTTTCAATAATGATTCAGTTTTTTCCATCATCGCCGAAACATGTGAAATATGCTGGCGTTTACCAAAAACTCCACCACCATACAGTGCACGAGGATGAGGGCGTTTGAATTCTACGCACCCCATTTTACCTTGCTCTGTCCATTCTTTTTGAATGCCTGCATCCTCTAACATCGAACGGAAAGAAGGGAAACCAAGTGAAGTCAATTCCTCAAGTGTGTGGTTTTCAACCCATGAATATTCATGAGGAAGTTTCGATTGAGGGACGGAAACATTGGCATCGTGGTGAATGATTAATTCTCCGTCTTGAGTCATTCGGAGATCAAATTCGATGCCATCATTGGCTTGTATTCCGTGACGAAGACTCTCAACAGTATTCTCGGGTGCCTGTTGCCACATAGACTTCACCAAACTACCCTGTGTAGAACTCCCTTCTAAGGCCTATCATCAAAATGTGAGGGTCATTGGGTTCTGATGAGAAGTGCCTTTCTCCTCGTCCAATCATAATGCCTTATATGAACCACCACTGCCCCTTGAATATGGACCCATACCAAATCATGATGGGTCTCATTCTTCTACTCACTCCGATTATTTGCTGGTTCTTTACAACCCACGATGTATCGGTACGAATACCGTTCAAGAAATGGTTACAAGTCATTCATGACCAACGCTATTACTTGCATGCGATGGGCTATGTTGTCATTATTAAATGGAAATCCATCACTGATAAATTGAATGAACCAATCAAACTCAAGACTGGACATTGGACAGAAGCAGTCTACTCTCTCGAGGGGGATTTCACCTACCATGTCCAACAATTCTTCCTCAATGACACACTCACCACCTTTTTGAATTTCCATTATTTATTCATTTACCTGTTTTTGATTTATGTCACAACAGTGTACTTTGCCTACTCTGGAGATCGTGACATGACCGATAAAGTCACCTTGAATTACTTACTCATTTATGCTCTTGCTGTACCCTATTATCTGTTTTTCAATGTTGAAGTGACTTCATCGTGGATTCCAGGAATGGAATCACTGCTTTACCATGAAGGCTGGTACAGTGTATTTTATGCAACCCATGACCCACTCGACAATGCAGTTCCTTCTCTCCATGTGGCCATTCCTTTTGGAATTCTTATGTTGAACTACTTGCACGTTAGAGAGACAGGTGGAACGCTCAAAGAATGGCGACACTACCGATACCACATGTTTGTCCTGCTCAACACATTACTGTTCATTTTCACCATCTTGTATCTTGGAATTCATTGGTTTGTCGACATCCCATTGGGGATGCTCATCGGAGGAGTTGGGGCATTGTTCATTCACCACCTCCAGCCGCGATTGCGTAACGACCATGGGAGTTTCTTCAAAGGATTCACAACGAGAAAAATCCGACAACACATCCTTGTTGAAGGCATCATCACCTTACTCATGTTGACGACCATTCTCATGGCCGTCCAAGTTCAAACCGAAACGATTGATGAGCGTATTTCATACCAACTGGGGCCTGAAGATTCTCGCTTTGAAATTATTCAGAAGTTTGACCCAGGGATGCAAGTTCATTCAAACGTGACAAATCTCGATGAATCGTTGACAATGGAGGTCGTGGTCATCATGGTCGACCTTGCTCCGCCAATAATGGAGAATGGGTCCATTGATTGGGCGATGGCTCAGATCACTTGGTGAGAGCGTACACCGTTGAACCCCAAACCACCCTTCAGTTAGTTATTGATTCACCAATGGTATTCCACTACATCATGATGCATAACCCAAGTGATGCAGATTCCGGCGACGTCATACAAGTCCGAGTCTTGAATGATTATCATCAAGATCTGATGGGCCAGGCCATATTTTTGTCATTGGCATCGCTATGGATGACTGGCTTTGTCATCAACCGTATTCGCCGATTGAAAAAGTATCAACGCAAGTTCTACGATTCTACACCTTCCCACCTTTGGGAACAAGAATGACATGACCCATGAGTGTGTGTTATGAGGGTCCACCTCGTGCATACATCAATGGCAGAAGGTGAAAGATTGGTCAATGCAGTTGATGAACTGCTTGATTCACCTGGTGGGGAAATTCTTGCTTCATTGCAGTTGTATCTCCGAAAAAGATTCAAAATGCTTGCTGTGATTTTTGCTCTGGGCTTCATAGCCACATTTCCACTGACAAAGAATGTCATTGCATGGTTGATCGACCCGACTCGATTACCAGAAGATGTTGAAATAATTGTCATCACCCCTGTTGAATTCATTTTGCTCCAAGTTCGTCTTGCCGCACATGTAGGTTTGATGTGCATGGTGGTGGTGTTCTTGTCGGAAGGAAGTTGGCAAGCAAGTAAGAATTTAGCATTCCGACAACGCTTAACTGAGTTGAAGATTCAGTCGCCTCGCCCAAACAAAACATTGGTTACTACCTTACTTTTTGCACTTCTACTTTTAGCAGGAGGAATCTCTTATGCATGGAATTGGCTCATCCCAATGCTCCTTGAATATTTGACAACGGATGCACAAACTGCTGGTTTAGCAACAGAATGGAGACTTACCAGTTACATTGGGTTCATTGCGAATTTAGCCATTGCATCAGCCATTGGATTCCAAGCCCCGCTGGTGACTTTACTCGTCTTGAGAATGGAAATTGTCGGGCGTTCGACCGTACGCTCGTATCGGAGGCACATTTGGTTTGCAGCATTTTTGCTGGGAGCATTCCTTTCGCCTCCCGACCCACTCTCGCTCTTTTTGGTAGCGATGCCTGTTGTCATCTTGTTTGAAGTCGCTCTCATGATTGATGCAATCTCTCGGGCCGAGACGATAACGAATTCTTGAGAGAAGCCGGCAGAGTCATCGTTGGGACTGCCATACGACCTGGAGTTTGGTTGTACTGGGTACCATGAAAATCAGAACCACAAGTCACTGAAAGGCCTGAACCTTTGGCTGCTGACCAAAGTTGGAAGCGGTAAGCGTCACTGTGACTGCGGTGAAAACATTCAATCGCATCAACGCCAAATTCAAGGCAAAAGGCAACTAAAGCAACCGTATCAATGCAGTAATAAAATGGATGGGCAAGTGAGGTAATACCTCCGGCTGCATGAACTGCTGCACAGGCTTCAGCAATACTTGGTTGGGGGCGGGATATATGAGCAGGTTTACCATCGCCAATCCACTTATCAAACGCTTCTTGTCGTGTTTCGATATAACCCAAAGCCATCATCTCATCTGCTAAGTGCGGCCGGCCAACTGAGTCACCAGCACGTGCGACAACAGCATTGAAATCGACTGGCATTCCAAGTTCGCCCAGTTTCTCAATCATGGTGAGCATACGAGGAACTCTTCCTTCCCCTAAAGGCGCCAGCCATGCTTGAAAGTCGAGGTGATGCGCACTTTGAAATTTCATTGAAGGGAAATAGGCTAACAGATGCCACGAGTCTGAAGCTCGTTGTTGATTTCGGAGTTCAAGAATGGAGGGGTCCGCAGGTAATCCTGGCATACAAGTGATTTCAACACCCGGAATAAAGACCATCTCGTTTGCTTCTGCAGCAGTTTGGGCAGCACCCCATCCAGAGATCGTGTCGTGGTCGGTGAGGGACCAATAACGAACATTCGATTCCGACATCATGCGTGCAACGTCTTCAACCGCGTGCTGGCCATCACTGTTTGTGGAATGGCTATGAAGGTCAAACTTCTCAGTCCACATGTGTTGAGCCAAGAGTCCAACCTCTATGGAAGTATGGAAATATATCAGAACAAATCGTCAAGGTTTGGTAGTTCTTGAGTTTTGGGTTTATCCATGGTCTGTTGGTTGTCGTCGGTAAATAAATCATCAAGATCGGGCATTCCAGGCACGACCATTTGAGTCGGCTCGACATCTGGTGTCGGTTGAGGCGCACCAGGTAAGGGGACGTGAGCAGCGCCGGACGTTTGGAAATCGTGCGCGGGGGTTAGCCATGGTAAATCAGGTGTTGAACGAACTTCCTTTTCGCCAGGTAAGGGGATATTTTCAACCTTCATTCTTTCAAAACCATCTTGAGTGGTGCTTGAAGACTTGAACACTTCACGGAATTGTTCAGTATGCGCATGTGGTGCAGGATTGTTCCGGACCGATTCAGCCCCGATATTCCCCGAATCACCTGATGATAAGGCAGCCATTGCTGTGCTGACATCTTCGGGGTTTACACTTGCAGTTGTCCCTAAAATCGAGGCGACAATACCTTGCGTCTCCGTACTGACTGGAGGTTTTGTTTCAAACCCGAATTGGTCGACTTCCGTGGTAGATGAAATGGTTGTGCTTGGCATTGTTTCCATTGCTGCAAATTGCTCTTCGACCGTCATGGATTCAATCATTAGAATTTCGGTTCGCTCCCGAGAAGCCCAAAAAGAAGTGGCGAAAAGTAGACCACCGATGATAAGAAGTATGATCTCTTCATTTCCAAAGCCATTGGAAAAGCCAAGTTTGAGAACAACACTTACCAGAGACAAAACCCAGGTAACCATTCCCAAAATGAGGGTCGCCGTAGCGATTCTTGGTGCTTTTGGGTCCATGACGATTGAGCCTAAAAGTCACCAACCTATGAGGGTTGTTAAGCGATATAAGATTGTTCTGCGGCTCGAACAGTATTCTCCATCAGCATGGCAATTGTCATTGGACCTACGCCACCAGGGACTGGAGAAAGCCAGGAGGCTTTGTTTGCAACATCGGGATGGACATCGCCAGCAAGGCGCCAACCACGTTCACGACTGGTGTCATCTACTCGATTGATTCCAACATCGACAACTACTGCGCCATCTTTAATCCAATCTGCAGTCACCATTTCGGGGCGTCCAACAGCAGCGATGACAATATCTGCACTTGCGCACAATTCAGCGGTATTTTGGGTACGTGAATGAGCTACAGTAACCGTAGAATCAACACCTTTAGCACCGAGTAAGAGCGATTGTGGCATACCAACAATGCGAGAACGGCCGAGAATGACGGCTGTTTTCCCTTCAGTCTCGATCCCTGCCCAAGATAACATGCGCATGACACCGCTTGGCGTGCACGGTAACATTCCATCCAAACGCCCTTGAACCAATCGTCCAAGGTTCTGTGGATGGAAACCATCGACATCTTTGACAGGATCAATCAAATCAGTCAATGCTTCTTCATTCATGTGATTCGGCAGTGGAGATTGAACAAGGATTCCATGAAGACCTGCTTGCTCATTGAGGGAGAGAATTGCATCACGAACCTGTTCTTCTGTCGAATCAGCAGCCAATTCAATGTGTGTACTTTGGATGCCAAGACGTTCACATGCTCGAACTTTAGAACCAACATAGACATGACTTGCAGGGTCATCACCTACAATGACAACAGCCAAATGAGGTTTGATGCCCTTTTCTTTACATGCTGCAATTCGGAGAAGGAGTTCCTCTTCGACTTCCGCAGCGCAGGCTTTACCATCTAATCGTTGGGCCACCATGGCCAACCCACTGAACTCTTGACTTTGAGGATTCGCTTTACGGTACTCAATCACCAACAACGGTTCTGGGCGAACTGTATGTGTAATCTGTACTGAAATCAAAGGCACAATGCTGAGGCTTAGACGGGATGAACAGAATCGCAGAATTCTGTTCAAGAACTATCGTCTGAATAGAAAATTGAAACTGATTGCTGCACGGAAATATAATCCTGTCCATCTTCATAGTTGATTCTTAATTCATGGGCAAGATACGTGCTGAAATGAAGAGTGTCCCAAGTCACCGATTCACCATCATTCACCTGACTTCTTTTACTCTGACAGACATCGTTGTACTCATCAGCAATGTTCCAAGAGATTTCAACAGACCGTCCACCAACCCCAACTCCATCAAGAAGTGTTGGGTTTTCAATGGTTGAGTTGATGACCACAAACAGTGGTTTTACACCGCCATTGGCTGGGTTCGGATTGTACATCAATGTTTGAGGTTCATTTGTGTTTGATTCAGTCCAGTCGATACGCAAATCGATTTGAATGTCAAGTGAAGTGTTGAGTTGCAAGTTTGAAGCATCGATCGCATAGGCAGTAATGTTGTAGATTCCATGTTCAAAGAATTCGATTGAAACGGTCGAACTTGTTGAAGCATCTGTTGTGACAGGGGCGCTCCCATCCAAAAGATCAATACCGAAAGTCACCAAACTATTCTTGCTGATTGTCTTTGAGAAATCAAAATCAATGCTCACGTTTGACCAAGACACTTGTTCACCCTCGGAGTACGACTCAACGACCGTTCCGTTCATTGCGCTTGCTTCGACGATGAGTTCGAAATTCGTTTCATTTTCACTTTGCGCTAAGCAGCCAACAAGGCTGGATGAACAGAGTAGAAGAACCAACACTGAACCGGCTCTCCACATACCCTTGACTCACCTGCAGTTGGTATAAAAAATTGATTCATCCACTGAAGTCAACTCATCCCAAGACATCATGTCAGTCATTCAGTTTGTGCTAAATCTCGAACTTGGATGAGAATAAAAGGAAAGCATAAGAATCCATCAACTTGGGAGTTCTAATCAGTTCTCGCTCAAAGCGAATGATAAGGAGCCTGCGGAGGGACTCGAACCCCCGGCCTTCGGATTACAAATCCGATGCACTACCAGCTATGCTACACAGGCGACGAACTGTCCCACACACTTACCCTTGATGAATGAAACGGATAGAATACAAGGAGATTCTATGATTCAAAGTCTCTGTAAGATGAACGAATCGAAGAGACAAGTCAAAGAACAGTGCCGTATTCGGAGAGGCATGAACCCTGATGCTGGTGATGGATTGCTCAACTCCTATGCACGGACCAAGGTAGGGAACGATACCATTTTTGGATGGTGGGGACGTTATCAAAAAGCAGTCGCTGAAGGCATTGATGCAGTCAATGGAACAATCGGTGCTTTACTCGAAGACGATGGTTCTCTTGCGATAAACCAAGTTGTTGATGAAGCGATTCGAGTCGCCCCTCCGGTTGAAATCGCCGCTTATGCGCCGTTGAAAGGACTCCCTGCATTTCTTGATTTGGCCAAAACATTAGCGCTTGGAGAGCATCGAGAGCCCCTCGACGAACTCGGAATTTCGATGACGGCTACAGCAACTCCTGGTGGCTCTGGTGCACTGTACCTTGCTGCAGAAAATTTCGCCAATAGAGGAGAGAAAGTATTGCTCCGCGACCGGCATTGGGGTCCATTCAAAGGCTTCTTATCGGGTTGTGACCTTGGTATCGAAACGTATCCACTCTTGCCATCGACGCCAAGTAAATTGAATCCATTTGTCGACATTGAAGGATTTCGAAACAAACTCGCCTCACTTTGTTCATCACAGGATAAGGTGATGATTTGGCTAAACGATCCTGCGCACAATCCGACTGGACTCTCGTTGACTCCAGAAGGGCGTATGGCCTTTTTAGAAGCGGTCATGGAAAGTGCCTCTACAAACGAGCACGTCGGGCATACCTTGCTGATTGATTCTGCATATCACTTGTATGCAGAGGAGCCACATGGGTGGGGACAAACAATTCGTGAAACGATTGAACAAGGCTGGCCTTGGACCGAAAACTTACTGATTACATTCGCTGTTTCACTCTCGAAATCTCATACAATCTATGGATTGCGCACCGGCGCTTTAGTGAGTATTCACCCTGATGCTGAAGTCGTTGAAAAGATTGGAACCGTGATGGGAGTCACTGGTCGACAAACTTGGTCCGCCGCACCAAGAATTGCACAGTACACCATCAGTGAAATGCATTCATCTTCCGAAGGCGGAGATGCTTGGGGCAAAGAACGAGACCGATTGAAGTCTCTACTTGTGACCCGTAGGGACCTCTTCAAAGAGTGTTGTGAAAAACTCAACGTTCCAATCAATCCAACACATGATGGGTTTTTTGCTTGGCTCGAACATGATGATCCAGAAGCAATTGCTGAAAAATGCGCTCAACAGAATGTCTTCCTCGTCCCTCTTACAGGTGGCGTTCGTATCGGACTATGTGCTGTTCCTTTAGGTCATGTACCTCGCGTTGCCGAGGCCTTAGCTCACGCGCTTCAATGAGGTCTTATCATGCGAAATGTTCGTGAAAACTTTCTCATTGCGAGTATGATTTGTATACCTGCTGGCGCCTTCTTTAGCGTTGCAGGCATCTATTCACTGGCAGGAACAATCGGTTTGAGTGGAGTCGTACTTTTTTTAATCGGAATGTCGATGAAATCAGATCAAGGCTTATCACCGGAAGAAATTGCAAACTGGGCTCCTGAATCAACCCAACTCCCCGATGCTGGACGAGTCATGTACCGCGTTGATGTAACATTAGATGAGCCGAAAAAATGTACGGTGCTTTGCGGGCCCTGTGGACATTTAGAATCTCTAGAAACAGATCGTCCACTTGAATATACATGCCCTGGCTGTTCAATTCTCCTCTGGGATGAAGAAGAATAACTGGCAAATCGAAGAAGTCAGGAAAAAGCCTCGTATGGACTGTTCCACTCCATAGAATTGAAGGGCATGAAACATTACGAACCAACATGGACGCAGACGCTTTGCTCAACCCTGAGCGTAGAATGTTACGCGTCATGCAGGGGAAAAGTGGACATGATTGGACACTTGCTGAAATCCTCAGCGCCTGCGAGTGGGTAGACCAAGCAGTTGCTGCCGGTGCAGGACACGGACTCAGTAATTCGGGATTTGTCTCAACAACCGAAACCAGTTCAGCCATTGTTCGTCTTGCCGAAGAAGGGCAGAAAGCGAAGGACAATGGACTTCTTGAGGCTCGAATTTGGAAATGGATTTCAGATTCCGATACGCCGAGTATGGCGGACTTGCAATCGCAATTTGAACGCCATGAGGCAGGACCTGGCGTCGGACTGTTAAAGCGACTCGGCGTTCAACTTGAAGGCGGAGTTTTTGTTGCTGCAACCCCTTCTGATGTCGACACGGCTATCGAAGCACGTACAGCATTCATCCATTCTTTACCGGCACCCTCAGAAGCACTCGATGGTGACCTCATGGAACATTTCAAAACTCGACGCGGATTGATTGAGTCGGTGATTTCAACCACCCGCACTTGGTCCATTACACCTCAAGGCCAATCCGTCAAAAGTGAAGCGTTAGTTGAGAAACAATCCATCAGTGAAATCACGACTGAGTTACTTCAATCAGATGCTTGGAAAGATGCAGACTACCGACCCTTCGATGTAACGCTCGAGTCTGCTACACCTCGAACTGGTCGAAGCCATCCAATGCAGGCGCTGATTGAACGAGTTCGAAGTATCTTCTTAGAGATGGGATTTTCAGAGTTAGTTGATGATTATGTTCAGACCGCTGGATGGAATATGGATGCATTATTTATTCCACAAGACCATCCTGCTCGGGAAATGCAAGACACATTCTACCTTGAGGACCCAAAATCAATCGAACTACCAAAGCACCTCACCGATGCATGGGGTGCAATTCACGAACACGGTGGAGAAACTGGCTCCGTAGGATGGGGCGGGAAGTTTTCCGCTGAAACTTCCGAGAAAGCTTTGTTGAGAACACATACAACGGTCAATACGATTCAATATCTTGCAGCAAATCCGAAAGATGCTTGTCGAGTATTTTCAGTTGACCGTGTGTTTAGAAAAGAAGCAATTGACCGTACACACTTGCCTGAATTCCATCAAATCGAAGGCATCATTATGGAGGAAGGAGCAAACCTGCAAATGCTTGTTACAACCCTCAAAACGTTCTACGCTAAGATGGGCTACCCTGAAGTTCGAGTTCGTCCTGCATATTTCCCTTACACAGAACCGAGCCTTGAGATCGAAGTCAAATGGCGAGGTAAGTGGCTTGAGTTGGGTGGAGCCGGAATATTCCGACCTGAGGTCACCGAACCGCTCGGAATTTCAACTCCAGTTCTTGCTTGGGGGATGGGACTTGAACGATTGGCAATGTTGGTTCTTGGGCTTGACGATATCCGGCAACTCTACATCTCTGATTTGGAATGGTTGCGAAACCAACCAATCCTTTGACGGCGTTGAGAGTGAATGGCTAGACCAGCAGATAGCACCTCTATTCAACAATCGAGTATTTAGGCAAAGAGAATTGAGGCGTGCTTGTAGTCCACCGTAAATCACGATATTAGGACTACTAACGGAACAGGATTTCAATGACTGACTTTCAATCTCTTGGTCTTTCAGAGACCTTACTTCGCGCTGTAAAAACGGAGGGTTATACCACCCCAACGCCCGTACAAGAACAATCCATTCCACCTCTCTTAGAAGGGCGAGATGTGCTCGGTGTAGCACAAACTGGAACCGGGAAAACTGCAGCATTTGCATTACCAGTTCTCCAAATAATGAGCCGTAAACAACCGCAAGGTAAGCGATTTATTCGAGCGCTCATTCTTTCACCTACTCGAGAACTTGCAGCTCAAATCGATGAACGTTTTGCTGCATACAGTGAACATATGGATGTTCGACATCGTGTCATCTTCGGAGGAGTGAACCAAAACCCACAAGTTCGTGCCTTGCAAAAGGGCTTAGACATTCTTGTGGCAACTCCTGGCCGCCTATTGGATCTCATCGGCCAAGGTCATATCGACCTTGGAAGAGTCGAATTTTTCGTTCTCGATGAAGCAGACCGAATGCTCGACATGGGTTTCATTCGAGATATTGAAAAGGTCATCAAACTCTTGCCAAAGAAACGCCAAAACTTGTTATTCAGTGCGACAATGCCAAAATCAATTGCTAAACTTGCAGGAAGTTTCCTGAACAATGCCGTCATGGTTGATGTCAGTCCAAAAGAGTTGACTGTTGACCGAATTCAACAGAAAATCATGTTCCTGAGAAAAGCAGATAAGCGACGTTTACTCGTTCAACTGATCAAAGATGAACGGGTACAGCGTGGTATTGTTTTCACTCGAACAAAGCACGGTGCCAACCGATTGGTCAAGCAACTGGACCAAAGCAATATTTCAGCTGCTGCGATACACGGAAACAAAAGTCAAGGTGCCCGCACAAAGGCATTAGCTGGATTTAAGGATGGAACGATTCCAATACTTGTGGCAACTGATATTGCAAGTCGAGGAATCGATGTTGATGGAATCACCCACGTGTTCAATTATGATTTACCAAACGAACCTGAAAGCTATGTTCACCGAATTGGGCGAACAGCACGTGCAGGTAAGAGCGGCATTGCATACGCCTTCTGCGACGACTCAGAAAGCGGCTACCTTGTTGGAATTCAGGAGTTGATTGGAAAAGAGATTCCAGTAGATAGCAGCCATGAATTCCACTTTATTGGTGCGATTCCAAAACCTGGCCAAAAAGCTGGAAAGATTAAAGAAAAATCAAGTGCTAAGAAACGCCCACGTGACAACAATCGTAACCAAAGCTCAGGAGGAAATTCACAGAGAGGTTCTCGACCTCAACAGAAGAACCGTGGTGGCGGGGGTCGAAACAACAATTCCCGTTCTCAAAGACAAGGGGATTCCCGACAACGTCGAGATTGATGCTGACTCAACAGTAATCCACTGACGGACTCAGTTCAGAATAGAGAAATTGAATTTTGGCCCCGTACCTTCGATCTCGACAGAATCCTTCATGGAATCACGGATGGTATTGATGTACGATTGTGTTTTCTTTAGTCCTGATTTGAGATTAAAGGCCTCTTTACCGGTCTCATCCCAATTATTCGCACTTTGATATTCAATAATAGCCATTCCTAGTTTTTGAGAATCAGTAGCGCCATCACGTATAAGTTGTAAGATGAAAGGCTTGAAATCCCATTCTTGGTGTCCATTTGGAACAGCATTTGCAGAGACATTTGAAACGACTTTTGGCGACTTGTTTGGATTCAAGAATTGAGTGACCTTTTGAAAATAATCATCAACGTTCTGCCTGTAAAGTTCCTTTTCTTCAATGTAATCTGCTTGACCTGTTCTTGAGTAAATATCTTCCAATATTCGTTGAATCATGAGGCTTTGATCCATATCCAATGATTGCTGAGTGATTGAATTAAATTCACCATCTGTTGAGAAAGCCCGTAAAATAGGCTTCAAAACCATACTGGTTCGACTTTTAGAAACGATTCCAGACTCTTTGAGCGACTCAACGCACTGTTTGTACGTCGAAAAACCATTATAATTCATAACAAACCAATTCACTGATTTTGCGAAGTCTTCGGGTTCCCGAGGAAGACGCAACCCCTTATTTGCCGTATTCAAATAGGGCACTGATGGATAACGAGCGGTCTTACTTCCTGTATTTTTCGAACCAGAAAGAGCGGGTACTTTCTTAGAGGGTTGAGGTTTTGATTGACTCGCCGGTTTTTTCGTTGATTTGGAATGCTTTTCTTTGTCTGACTTTTGGTTTTGTTTCGATTCTTTTTTCTTCTCGACTTGTTTTGTCGGCTTCGAGGCTTTGACCTTTGACTGACCTTTTCGGTAGCGGAAAGTGGTGGAACTATTTTGAGAACTTCAGAAGCAGAATTTACGATCATCTTCGTTGGTGCTTTATTGGATGTAACCCAAACTGAAGACCAACCAGGGATTGCCTTGATTTTTTCAAGTAAATGAGTGAATCCTTTGTCTCCATGAAAACTAATGTATGCAACTCCAGTGATTCCCCGTTCAGAGAAATCTCTCACCGTTTCATAGGCATCCAAGGACATCATGATGTCGGCATTATTATCTCCAGAATCAGCCTGAACTAAACGGAAACCAGCGTTTCTGTATTTCTTACTTTCAACACTCTTCGCACTCCATTTCGAATAGGAATACATCTGTGTTGCATCACCGCCAAAGTGATTTTCAATTGATTCACGTATCGAATCCGGTTGTGCATGAGCGTTCTCCGCATCAACGTAAACCAGAGCAATTTGCTTATTCTCAGGAGAGTCCCCCTTCCTAAACCTGTCAAAGAGACCCATAGTAACACGATATGTTACCACCGACGAATGATAAGTCTTTGCAACAGTGTACTACACTGGTTCTTGTGTACGAAATCTCAAAGACCCGTCACTTCCGGTTCTGTATTCGTTGAGTATTCAAAGATGTTTGCCAGGCATCAAGTGCCTTTTATCATTACATGAACGAACGAATGGATGAATCCGTGTTACCAAATCAACCGGTCGAGTACGTACTCACTCGGAGTTGGTATGATGCGAAATCGTTACGATTATTGCTTCTTGATGACAAGACCGTTACCGTCTTTGTATGATTCTGTAACGATCATAATGATGTCAATCAATGCCCAAAGCCCACAGCCACCGAGAGTGAAGAGCTTGAGGATTCCTAGACCAATGCTTCCAGCATAAAATCGGTCGACTCCTAAACCGCCGACTAAAATAGCCAAAAGCAAAGTAGTCATCCAGTCTTTATCTGAGTTCATTGGCATTCCTTGTTGTTGCATTCCTTGTGGTTGCATATCTGCTGGTTATTCTATTACCATTTAATAATTGTGCAGGAAAAAAGACATTAACTGCGAAGTAAAGGTCAATTTATGAAGTGGACGGGGGTGAATGCCGCATCAATTACTGCTGCAATCACTGGTGGTGCCTTAGTGGTTTCAGCAATCTTACCACATGGAAGAGTCGACGGGTTGAAATTGTGCCCCTTGTATCATCTCACAGGCCACCTCTGCCCATTTTGTGGAATGACACGGGGTTTTGTTGCAATCACTCATTTTGACATTTCAGCCGCCGTTGACTTTAATCCTGGAACTCCGTTGATCTATGCCGCTTTTGTCTATATGCTGTGGGCATCTTTTCGAGCACTACAGCGTGGTGAAACTGAATTAAAGCCTGTGAGCAAAGGCTTGTATTACGGTTGGATTATTCCGACCATCTTCGTGTTTTCGTTCATGTTCTACCAGCGCGTCATCAAGATTTGGCTGTTGTAATGCCAGAGGCGTCGAAGGTTTTTTCTTCAAATTTCAAATTGAATACCCGTGACCTTCTCAGTCATCTCCCAGAGTCGGCGGGCAACGTCTTCATCTGCTGCACGGTCTGTGATTTTGGCTTTACCAGTCCAGCCTCTTGCCTCAAGAGCACCCACAGGACCCCAGTAACGATGTATGAGCGCATCGGATTCAGTGGCTGCATAAAGTGTTGGAGCCGCTCCTTTAACAGGTGCTATTCCCAACAGTGGATTCAGGATTCGCGCTATCGAGTGCCGTTGCAAATCAGTAGCGGAATAGCCGGGATGACTACCGAGCGATTCGATATGGGAACCTGCTGCTTTGAGACGGCGGTCAAGTTCGAGAGCAAACAGAAGATTTGCCAATTTACTTTGACTGTACATGCCCCATTTGTCGTACTTTTTGTTCTCACCATTGATGTCTTCAAAATCAATTCGACCCGACCAGTGGGCGATGCTCGACAGTGTGACAATCCGGGGTGCTTTTGCCGCAGAAAGAAGCGGCATGAGGTGCGAAGTGAGTGCAAAATGACCAAAGTGGTTTGTACCAATCTGTAGTTCAAATCCATCCTTCGTGATCGATTTTGGCGGAATCATCACGCCGGCATTGTTAATCAAAAGGTCCAGATGCTTGTGAGATTCTTTCATTCGGTTTGCAAAACCTTCGATGCTTGCAAGGTCTGCAAGATCAAGCAGTTGTACTGTGATGTTGGCACCAGGAGAGGTCTTGAGCATCTTTGCCTTCGCCGATTCTGCTTTCTCTTCATTTCGACATGCAAGAATGACATCTGCACCTTTGTCTGCCAAAGTGAGTGCCATGTGATAACCGATTCCAGTGTTTGAACCGGTCACGACAACGAGTTTTCCATTCTGGTTTTGAGTGTGCTCAGCCTTCCATTTAATTCCGATTTTCTTCATCTTAATCGTGCCCCAAGGTGTTCACGATGTTCGCAGACGGGTATGAGAGCATAAACCAATGGTTGGCAAACCCTTGTGTTCACTCTGCCAAATTACAGAACAAGTTTTTATTAAACACAGATTGAATCAGAGAATAAGGCGAAGAAGTTGACATTTGATTCAGAGTACGAACCTTTCTTCCAACCCCCTGGATGGGTTGTTGCACCGATATGGGCGGTCCTTTACACCTGTATTGCCTTCAGCTTCAGTTCAGTTTTGAACCACCGTGATGAGTTAAAACATTCCAATATCGTCATCGCGTTGTTTCTCGTTCAACTTGCACTGAATCTTGCTTGGCCTTCAGTCTTCAATTCTGAACGTTATCTCCTTTCACTGGTGATGATCGTCTTGATGATTGTCTTTACGCTCATCTATGCATACCTCACCTATGCACAGATTCCCTCCGCATCGATGTTGGTTTGGCCCTATCTCGCATGGATTAGCTTTGCTGCTGCCATCAATACTGCGTATTACCTTCATGCAAAATGATCGAAAAAGTTGCTCAATCCCATCAGTCACATTTGAACTGCGTTTGGATGGAGACTCCACGTGGGTTCATCAGCGGTTGCATCGGTATGGAAGGGGAGAACATCGTGAAGCACTTTGGGAATGTTAACACACCATAACATCTCAAACAGGGGTGATTCAGGCGTGCCGATTTTGTCGGTCAATTTCTTCCACATCTTGATGATGCCTTGGGTCTTTTGTCGCTCGTATTGGAGCATCAGAGCTGTCGTCTGGATGAGACCTTGGATACCGAGGATGTATCGCTGCTCAACTTCCCTGGCTTTGAGTGACTTCCACATTTCTTCCCAGTCCTCATGGGCATGCCAGTAACGACCTGTATTGAACTTGATAATGCCGGCATCAAGCCACCTTTGCTCTTGTTGAGAAAGTGGGCAATCAACCTCCATAGTTGGCGCTTTACTTGTTTGCTTTCAAGTTACGCCCCTTACAGACCTTTCTTGGTGAACGTTTGGCCGGATTCTTGTGCGTTCAAACCTTACGGGGTTCTAACTCTTTGAGCAGGGTTTTGGTGGACGTTGGGGGATTTGAACCCCCGACTTCTTGGTTGCAAACCAAGCACTCTTCCAACTGAGCTAAACGCCCCTGTATTTATGGCGTCGAGCCAATCCTTTTTGAGTCTTCACCTCAAAGCGACTCGTTTCAAACTGCATCAATCGTTGCATAACGGTCCGGACCAACACCAATACTGGTGCAAGGAACGCCTACAAGTGCTTCGACCTTCTTGATGTACAATTGAGCTGCTGAAGGTAAGGCAGCGTAGCCAATACCCTCATCATTTGCTTTCTTTGCGATTCCGAGCCATTCTTCGAGTGAATACGAAGGGAAACCAGGCATGGAGACATAGATTGGCTTGCAACGTTCAAGAGCTGTTGCACTCGAAGGCATTTCCAAAATCTCTTTTCCATCCAACTCGTAAGCCACACAGATCTTGATTTCATCAAGTCCACCGAGAACATCCAGTTTTGTCAATGCAAGTCCTGTGAATCCGTTGATTCGATTTGCATGGCGCATGACCACTGCATCAAACCAACCGCAACGACGCTTACGGCCTGTGGTTGTACCAAATTCATGGCCGACAGTTCCAAGGTGTACACCGTTTTCATCATCAAGTTCAGTTGGCATGGCTCCATGACCAACACGAGTGATGTAGGCTTTGGTAATTCCAATGACTTCTTCGACATGGCCTGGATGAATTCCAGCCCCATGAGATGCGTTACCACGGCACGTGATTGAGGAGGTGACGTAGGGGAATGTTCCTTGGTCGATATCCAAAAGACAGCCTTGAGCACCTTCGAGGATAATGTGTTCTCCAAGTTTCAGTGCATTGTCAAGCATAAGTCCAGTGTTTTGAATTGAAGTACTGTATGCATTCCAAATCCATTCAACATCAGCCTTCAAACCAGATACTGTGATTGTATCTTCACTTCCTGCTGCTGACAGGGTTGAGTTCATTCGAGCAGTCGTTGCATCCATCCAGTCATCATCGGCCATTACTTCAGAGAGGTCTCCAAAGCGCAAACCAATTCGGTTGGTTTTGTCTGCATATGTAGGTCCAATACCCCGACCGGTCGTTCCGATTTTCTTATCCAAACTGTCGAGATAACGATGGAATGGAAGAATAATATGGGCTCGTTCGCTGATGTACAAGCGTTCACCACGAGGGTCTTCGCCGGTGGATTCTTGCCATCCAGTTAATTCTGTATTGAGGACCCAAGGGTCGATGACCATTCCGTCTCCGAGAACGAGGTTGCATTCTTTGCGAGTGATTCCTGAAGGTAAAAGATGGAATTTCAAGACTTGATCACCGATGACGACGGTGTGGCCTGCATTGTTTCCGCCTTGGAATCGAGCAACCCATGTTGCCTGTTCCGCAATACGATCAACAATCTTTCCTTTTCCTTCATCTCCCCATTGGGCTCCAAGAACTACGGTGGCTGGCACTTTACTCTCCTCACCCCAATGCCCTCGCGTACCGTCTTTGAACTATGTGTTTGTTCACCGTGGTATTTTCAGTATCTTGACCACCGAAAGAAGATGATATGTGGTTATGGAAACAACCCTTTATATCCACTACTTCATTCTTCCAGTCTGTAGCCAACCAAGGTAACCACAGTGTAAAACCGCATCACGCAGTTTCAGCCACAGTGAGCATCCCCTCACGGGATTTATATACCCTGGTCACTGACTATGTAACAAGAGGTTAACAAGATGAAAATGAATCCGGGAGGAAATGCTGGTGAAGAGCCAAATCGAGAACAAAGAGCCGATTCGAACCGTAGTGGAAACGATGTTATTCGTAGAACACTGGAAGGCCACACTCGTCCATGTGTCGATTGTGGAGTAACCGATTGGCAAATGGATGACTCTCGTGGAGAGATCATTTGCAACACATGTGGACTCGTTGTTGAAGAGAATGTCATTGACCCAGGAGCTGAATGGACCAACAGAGATCGCAGCCAAGACCGTTCACGTGTTGGACAACCACTCACCTACACTCTTGCTGACAAGGGGCTGAACACGACCATTGATGTCCGTGACCTTAACTCTGGAAGTGCAGGACGGCATGGAATCTCCTCTCAATCTCGCCGAGATTGGCGACGACGTCGTGTTGTCGATGAGCGTTCAAAAACTCGAAAGAGTCGTGAACGTAACCTCGTTCGTGCAAATCAATTCATTCGGGATCATTCTGGACTTCCCAAGCCACTGCAAGAAGAAACTGCACGACTTTACCGCAGACTCTCTGGTGAAGGCTTCGTAACCGGTCGCTCAATTGCGGGCGTAACTGCAGCTTGCGCCTATTTGGTTGCACGTCAAGAAAACTTACCGCGGCAAATTGTCGAAGTGTCAGAAGCCTTTGACGTCAAGGAGAAAGAACTCTCACGCCTCATTCGCCAAGTCTCACGTAAGTTGAACCTTCACAAGATTTCCTCACCTGACCAGTACTTTGACAAGTTTATCTCCGATTTGCAACTTCCTCCAAGTATCCACACTCAGATTGAACACCTTTGGTCTGCTATCCAACCACACGATGAATTGTGGCAAGGTAAGAAACCAATGGGCGTTGCTGCGGCACTGATCTACAAGGTTTCAAACGAAGCAGGCTCACCTCGAACCCAATCCGAAGTGTGCAAGATTGCCAATGTCTCTGAAGTCACATTGCGTGGTTTACTGCGCTTGATTGAAGGCTTGCTCAGTCAACTTGGTGAAGTTTCTAAACAGTGATTTCGAAGATTTACTAGGCGAACCTTGATGAATTGCCTCCACCGCCATTGAATCATGGGATTCAAAGCGAAGGCTCGTAAGCATACGTCTAATTCTGAAAACGATTCTGATTCAACAAAGAAGTCTTCGACCAAAGAAGGCGAGATTCCGTGTGGTGTCAAAACCTGCGATGGCTATGCTGACAAAAGTTTCGGCGGCCGTTCACTCTCACTTGACAATGCAATCGATGTATGGGGCGATAGCGGCTATGTCGAACGCAAGGGCCGAGTCCGTGTCTGCAAAAGTTGTTACCGTAAGTGGAAGAAGGATAACAAATCTGAAGACTCCTACTGATGTTCTTCACTTTCAGTTTAACTGAAGGGTGTTAGAAAAGAAGGTATACCGACGACTCTGCTTTCGTATGTATGAACAACAGAGTAGTGATTCGAAGTTTAGTTACTCCAGAGGGTTGTCTGGTAGCAATGGATGATGGAGCCATTGTGTGGAGACCTACACATGGCACACGCACCCAGATCAAATTAGACGCCATTGCTACGGTGCTTCTCGCACTGAAAGGCCCGACTGGATGTTACGACATTACAGCAATAGGCGATTCAAATGGCGGAATTACACTTCTTTCACTCCCACGGCTTGAAGAGATTGAAAAGTTTTCAATTGGTGGTGGAATTGTTCGCTCAATTACTGCGGTTCAAGATACCTTAGGAAAATATCTAGCAGCAACACAAGATGGAAGTGTATGGGTCATTGGCACTGAAGTTCCTGGTCGAACACTCCATCTTTTCACACACTCAAGTCCAATCACCAGTTTGCGACTCCTCGGTGATAAGATTCTGATTCAAAGTGGATGGAACCGCCAGACCTATGATTGGACTGGAACTACAACCGATGAGTTTGATGGCCAACGTCAGTTCAAGGTCAAGGCAACAAACCGAGCGAATCGGCGAGCAAGAATCTTGGAATCAGAACAACGTCGAATTCAAAAAAATCAACCGCTCATGCTTGATTTACCAGCATTTGG